>JBPGZF010000003.1:0-98082 GCA_052033095.1 Collinsella sp. | reverse complement strand
GTCCACGACGGCCCTCGCGACGGCGAGCTTGGTCTCCATGTCGTAGGTCCTGCGGCTCTCGCCCATCCCGATCAGCCCCTTCCTCCCGGTTGCCCGGTACGCGTAGAGCCATTTTCTCACCGCCGGGGCGGGAACGTCGAGCTTCTTGGCCGCGAGTTCGAAGCCGAGGCCGGCCTCGAACAGGTCGGCGGCGCGTGCCCTCATCTCGCGACCGTATCTTGCCTTCTTCCTGCGGGGCATTTCCGATGCCTCCCTTTTCTCGAACCTTAATTTCAAAGTCCAAGAAATGGGATGCAGTTCAAAATAAACCTGTCCCATTGTGGCAGGTTGGTCATAGTTATTACGTGGCGGTCGAGGTCGACCGTATAGGCCGCGCCTTGTTTGGCTAAAGTACAATCATCTGTGTTTAACTCGCCCGCAGCTGCACGGCGTGGGCGATGGCCAAAAAGGAAAACCACATGGGATTCATGTCAAAGCTGCTGTCCTTTGGATCCGATAAGGACCTTAAGCGCTACTACAAGATCGTCGACCAGATCAACGGTCTTGAGCCCCAGTTTGAGAAGATGACCGAGGAGGAACTCCGCGGCCAGACCGATAAGTTCCGCGAGCGTTACGCCAACGGCGAGTCGCTTGACGACATGCTCCCCGAGGCCTTTGCCACCGTGCGTGAGGCTTCCAAGCGCACCATGGGTATGCGCCACTTTGACGTGCAGCTCATTGGCGCCATGGCACTGCACGAGGGCCACATCGCCGAGATGAAGACCGGCGAAGGTAAGACCCTCGTCTCCACGTTGGCTGGCTATCTCAACGCTATTGCCGGCAAGGGCGTGCACGTCGTTACTGTCAATGATTACCTTGCCAAGCGCGACTCCGAGTGGATGGGCCGCATCTATAAGTACCTGGGCATGACCGTCGGTCTGCTCCAGAACAACATGCCGCTCGAGCTCAAGCGCCCGGCCTACCAGGCCGACGTCACCTACGGCACCAACTCCGAGTTCGGCTTTGATTACCTGCGCGACAACATGGTTACCCGTCCCGAGCAGCGCGTGCAGCGCGGCCACAACTACGCCATCGTCGACGAGGTTGACTCCATCCTGATCGATGAGGCTCGCACCCCGCTGATCATCTCGGGCGCTGGCACCAAGTCCGCCAGTACCTACAAGGACTTCGCGCGTGCCGTGCGTGGCCTTGAGCGCGGCGAGGACGTGTCGCACGACATGCTTACCGCCACCGAGGACGTTGAACCCACGGGCGACTACGTCATGGACGAGGCCAAGCACACCATCGCTGCCACCGAGCGCGGTCTTAAGAAGATCGAGCGCCGCCTGGGTATCGATGACATCTATGCCGATCTCTCCGGCCAGCTGGTCAACCACCTGCAGCAGGCGCTGAAGGCCCAGTACATGTTCCACCGCGACAAGCAGTATGTGGTCACCAACGGCGAGGTCAAGATCGTCGACGAGTTCACCGGCCGCATTATGGAAGGCCGCCGTTACTCCGAGGGCCTGCACCAGGCCATCGAGGCCAAAGAGGGCGTGCTCGTACGCGAGGAGAACCAGACGCTGGCCACTATCACCTTGCAGAACTACTTCCGTCTGTATGACAAGCTCTCCGGCATGACCGGTACGGCACTCACCGAGGATGCCGAGTTCCGCGAGATCTACAAGCTGCCCGTCGAGGTCATCCCCTCCAACAAACCCGTTCAGCGTGTTGATCACGAGGACTTGGTGTACCGTACCATTCAGGCCAAGTACAACGCCGTCGCCGACGATGTCGAGCAGCGTCACGCCAAGGGCCAGCCGGTCCTGGTGGGCACCGTCTCCATCGAGAGCTCCGAGAAGCTGTCGGCCGCCCTTACCAAGCGCGGCATCGCGCACGAGGTCCTCAACGCCAAGCACCATGAGCGCGAGGCTCATATCGTTGCCCAGGCCGGACGCTACGGCGCCGTGACCATCGCTACCAACATGGCCGGTCGTGGTACCGACATCCTGTTGGGCGGCAACCCCGACGAGCTGGTGCGCGAGCGCCTTGAGTACGAGGGCCTGACCATGGAGGACGTGACGCCCGAGCAGCTTGAGCAGTTTAACGCCGAGGCCAAGGAGACCTGCAAGGCCGAGCGCGAGCGCGTGCTTGCCGCCGGCGGCCTGACCGTTATCGGCACCGAGCGCCACGAGTCCCGTCGTATCGACAACCAGCTGCGCGGCCGCTCCGGCCGTCAGGGCGATCCGGGCGAGACCCAGTTCTACCTGTCGCTCGAGGACGACCTCATGCGCCTGTTCGGCGGCGACAAGATGGACCGCGTCTCCAAGATGATGGTCACGGCCGACATGGGCGACGACATGCCCATCCAGCACAAGATCATCTCCAAGGCCGTCGAGAGCGCCCAGCACAAGGTCGAGAGCATCAACTTCTCCATGCGCAAGAGCGTCCTTGAGTACGACGACGTCATGAACAAGCAGCGCCAGGTCATCTATGCTGAGCGCAATAAGATTCTGGACGGCAAGGACCTGACCGACCACATCACCGAGGTCATGCACGATACCGTGTACCGCTGCGTGCAGGAGTTCTGCACCAAGGACAGCCACGAGGGCGAGCGCGACCTGGAGGGCCTGCGCAAGTGGGTCGTGGAGCTCACCGGCCACATCGATACGCCGAAGTTCCCCGACGAGGATTATGAGGCTCTGGCTGCCGATGTCCTGGCTTACGTAGAGAAGTGCTACAACATGAAGGCCGAGCGCTTGGGCGAGGACCTGATGCGCGAGCTCAACACCCAGGTCATGCTGCGCGTCATCGATACCCGCTGGATGAACTACCTGCAGGAGATGGACTATCTCAAGACCGGCATCGGCCTGCGCGGCTTTGGCCAGCGCGACCCGCTGGTCGAGTACAAGACCGAGGCCTACGGCGCGTTCCAGATCCTCGTCGACACCATGTACGAGGATTACCTGCGCACGGTTCTGCGCATCGAGATCAAGGCTGCCCCGCGTGCCGTGGAGCACAAGGAGGAGCCCGCGCTCGAGGGTGCGCACTTCTCCGGTCCTGCCGAGGTCGATGGTGACAACGGCGACTCGGTGCTGCGCAAGCAGGCGCAGGTGCAGGCCCGCACGGCTGTCCAGGGTGGTCCGGCTGCCGTCAACAACGGTGGCAAGGTGACCACCTATCGCAAGTCCGAGAGCGACGATCCGTACGTCAACGTGGGCCGCAACGACCCGTGCCCCTGCGGTAGCGGCAAGAAGTTTAAGTACTGCCACGGCAGGAATCGTTAATGGCTGAGGCTTTAGAGGTAACGCCCGCCGAGCTGGACGCGTTTGCGGACCGGCTCGGCGAGGTCGAGTCGTATCTCCATTTGGACGAGAAGCGCACGCGCGTGACCGAGCTCGAGGCCGAAAGCGTGGCTCCCGGCTTTTGGGATGACGCCGATGCTGCCCGCGCCACCATGGAAGAGATTGCCCGCGCCAAGGAGGATATCGCTGCCGTGGATACCGCGCGCGGTGAGCTATCTGATGCCCGCGCGGCGTTGGAGCTTGCCGACGAGATGGGCGATGACCCCGATGCCGCCGCGCTGCGCGAGGAGGCTGCCGCGACGGCGGAGCGCCTGGCCCGCGCCATCGACGAGCTCGAGCTCTCGAGCTGGTTTACCGGCGAGTTCGATCACGGCGACGCGATTGTGACCATCAAGCCCGGACAGGGTGGCCTGGAGGCGCAGGACTGGACCTTCATGCTCTTTAAGATGTACATGAAGTACTGCCAGCGCCGCGGCTGGAAGGTTACCATCAACGATTGCCCCGCTGCTGAGGTCATCGGCATCGACCGCGCGACCTTTACCGTCGAGGGCAAGGACGCATTTGGCATGCTGCGCGCCGAGGCCGGCGTCCACCGCTTGGTTCGCATTAGCCCCACCGACGACAAGAAGCGCCGCCAGACCACGTTTGCCGGCGTCGAGGTCATCCCCGTGCTACCCGATGATATCGACATCGAAATCAGTCCCGATGACATCCGCGTGGACGTGTACCACGCGAGCGGCCCGGGCGGTCAGGGCGTTAACACCACCGACTCCGCCGTGCGCGTGACGCATTTCCCCAGCGGCATTGTGGTCACCTGCCAAAACGAGCGCAGCCAGATCCAGAACAAGGCCGCGTGCATGCAGATCCTCAAGGCTCGCCTGTACGAGATTGAGCTCGAGAAGCGCGCCGAGGCGCTCGATGAGATTCGCGGACCCAAAACCACGATTGGTTTTGGCAACCAGATCCGCAGCTACGTGCTCTACCCGTATCAGATGGTTAAGGACCTACGCACGGGCGTTGAGACCAGCAACGTCGAGGCAGTTCTTGACGATGGCGACTTGGACCCGTTTGTTATTGGCTACCATCGCTGGGCCACTGGCAACGCTGACGCAGAGATCCCATCTGCATAAACCGCCCGGTTTATGTGGAAATGGATAAAACCCTCCGAGCAGGGTGGTTTTGTATCCAAAGCAAACCCTGCGCAGGGGTGGTTTTTGTTCGGCGAATCGGTAGAATCGAATACAGCAAGAAGTTCGAAGCGCATCCGTTTGGGTGCGCTTTTTTGAGGGAGGTAGCATGGCATATCGTCTGGACATCAAGCGCATTCTATCGATGAACTTCTTTCACGACCTGCCCCAGATTATGTTGGGGTGCGCTCTGGCCGCTATTGCGACCGACCTGTTTTTGATTCCCAACGGCCTTGCTGCCGGTGGTGTTACGGGCCTTGCCACCATTATCCAGGCGGTCGGCGCATCGCGCGGCATATCGCTTCCCGTTGGTATTCAGACGATCGTGATGAACGCCTTGCTGTTGCTGGTCGTTATGCGCGAGGGCGGCATGTTCTACGTGGTGCAGACCGCGACGGGCTTTGTGCTGCTGGGCTTCTTTACCGATCTGTTCGCCCCGTTTGTAGCACCTCTGGCGGATGCAGACCTGATGCTCCCTGCCATGTGGGGCGGCATTATTACAGGCTTCGGTTACGGCATGGTGCTGCGCGCCGGCGCCAACACCGGCGGCTCGGACACGATTGGCCAAATCATCTCGCGTAATACCTCGCTGCCCGTGGGCTCGACCGTCATGGCGATCGATGTTGCCGTATGCGCGCTGTCGGCTCCGGTCTTTTCAATCGAAAATGCACTATATGCAGGCCTTTCGATGGTCATTAGCGGCTACGTGATCGATGCCGTGGTCGATGGTGGCAACAAACGCCGTATGGTACTCATCATCTCGGACAAGTTCCCTGATATCGCTGCCGATATCATGTATGGCCTGGGTCGTGGTTGTACCAAGTTTAAGGCGACTGGCATGTATTCGGGTGCCGAGAAGCCGGTGATCATGGTCATCGTGAACCGTCGAGAGCTCAATACCCTCAAGACGATCGTGCGCGAGCGCGATCCTCACGCCATTGTGACGGTCGCCGACGTTACGGAAGCTTTCGGCGAGGGATTCAAGGACATTAGCGCGTAGGGCCGACCGCGTCCCATCCAAAAGACGTTCACATTGATAAACCGTTTCATCAGCGGTTCTGCCTGCTAAATTGTTCAAATAATGATAAAAACTCTGGTAAAGCCATCAGTTTCCAGCATAATGAATGACGTACGTGCATTGCGGCTGTGTTGGGATTACCTTCGGTGCCGTGCGCATTTTGTCTAATGAGGATGAAAGGAAGGCACAATGAGCGACGAAGAGCTCAAAAAGGTTGCCAACGAGGTAAGGAAGGGCATCGTCACCGGCGTGCACGCTGCCAAGTCCGGCCATCCGGGCGGTTCGCTCGGCGCTGCCGACATCATGACCTATCTGTACTTTGAGGAAATGAACGTCGACCCGGCCCATCCCCGCAAGGCCGACCGCGATCGCTTTGTGCTTTCCAAGGGCCACTGTGCACCTGGTCTGTACGCTGTGCTCGCCGAGCGTGGGTTCTTCCCCAAGGAGGATCTTGAGACGCTGCGCCACATCGGCAGCCACCTGCAGGGTCATCCCAACATGAACGACACTCCGGGCGTTGACATGTCCACCGGTTCGCTCGGCCAGGGCATCTCCGCCGCCGTGGGCATGGCCGTTGCCGCCAAGCACTGGGGCGATACTTATCGCACGTACGCCCTGCTGGGCGATGGCGAGAGCGAGGAGGGCCAGGTCTGGGAGGCCGCCATGTTTGCCGGCAACCAGCAGCTCGACAACCTCTGTGTGATCGTCGACCACAACGGCCTGCAGATCGACGGTCCCGTCGAGGAAGTCAACGACCCCATGCCGCTCGCCGACAAGTTCCGCGCCTTTAAGTTCCACGTGGTGGAGCTTGCCGACGGCAACGATTTCGATCAGATCCGCGCCGCCTTTGCCGAGGCTCGCGCTACCAAGGGCCAGCCGACCGCCATTATCGCCGAGACCCTGAAGGGCAAGGGCGTGTCCTTTATGGAGAACCAGGTTGGTTGGCACGGCAAGGCCCCCAACGATGAACAGTTTGAGCAGGCCATGGCAGAGCTCACGGCCGCCGGAGAGGAGCTCTAGGATGGCAGACGTCAAGAAAATCGCCACGCGCGTAAGCTACGGCGAGGCCCTCGTCGAGCTCGCCAACGAGCACGATGACTTTGTGGTCCTCGACGCCGACCTGGCCGCCGCCACGCAGACCGGTAAGTTTAAGGCCGCCTGCCCTGATCGTTTCTTCGATGTGGGTATCGCCGAGAGCAACCTGATGGGTGTTGCCGCCGGTATCGCAACCACCGGTCGCGTTGCCTTCGCGAGCACCTTTGCCATGTTCGCCGCCGGCCGCGCCTTTGAGCAGGTCCGTAACTCCATCGGCTACCCGCACCTCAACGTTAAGATCGGTGCCACGCACGCCGGTATCTCGGTGGGCGAGGACGGTGCCACACACCAGTGCTGCGAGGATATCGCCCTGATGCGCGTCATCCCCGGCATGACCGTGATCGTTCCTGCCGACGACGTCGAGGCCCGCGCCGTGACGCGCGCCGCCTACGAGTGCGACGGTCCGGTGTACATGCGCTTTGCCCGTTTGGCCTCGCCGGTTATCAACGACCCCGAGACCTATAAGTTCGAGTTGGGTAAGGGCATTGTCATGCGCGAGGGCGCCGATGTGACCATCATCGCCTGCGGCCTGATGGTCGGCGAGGCTCTCGAGGCCGCCGAGCAGCTTGCTGCCGAGGGCATCGATGCCGAGGTCATCAACATGCACACCATCAAGCCCATCGACGCCGACCTGATCGTCAAGAGCGCCACCAAGACCGGCCACGTCGTGACCGTCGAGGAGCACTCTGTGATCGGTGGTCTGGGCAGCGCCGTTGCCGACGTCCTGTGCGAGCAGTGCCCGACACCGCTCAAGAAGATCGGCGTCAACGACACCTTTGGCGAGTCCGGCCCGGGCGCCGAGCTCTTGCACAAGTATGGCCTGGACGCCGCCAACATCGTGGCGACCACCAAGGAGTTCTTGGCATAAGGCAAGACGAGGCAAAGTATCGCGTCGACAACCGCAAACAAGCCAGAACAGGGGCGTCCTCAAAGAGGGCGCCCCTGTTTATGCTGAATTTAAATTAGAGTCCTGCCAAGCAAAGTTCCCATGGGGAAACGGGCCCATCCCAACAAAGTGCAATTCAGACCCTTCCAACTTTGTATGCGCAGCATCTCAAGTTGGTGCGTCGGCCCCATAGTAGCCGCAGGCCGGGCGCAGGGTTACCTCCCAAATCTTTCCGCAGCGCAGGCCGGCGTTTGTCCGCAGCTCCGCAGGAGCAGGACAAATGCCGGCCATGCGCGAGGACGATTTGGGAGGTAACCCTGCGCCCGGCCGGTGAGACCCAAACCCCGCCATGCTTCTTATGTGCAGCAAAGCTAATGCTGCTAAAATACAAAGCGCTCATGTAGTTTAAACGCACGACGATAAGGAGCACCAGTGGGTAACCACTTCCGTACCTCCGGTGCGGGCGATGATGCCCCCAAGACGCAGACAGGCGTCCAGGGCAGTCGTTTCGCCACTCCGGATTCAGAGGGCCAGCCTGTTGCTCAGGCCCCCACTCAGCCGGCAGATCAGGCACAGCCGGCATCCGATCCCTTTGCCTACAATCCCACCAGCGATGTCGCGCTTTCCGGCACGGCGGGTTTTGAACCCGTTCAGGCTGTGACCGCTCGCGTGGAGCAGCCTCAGGCTGGCGCCGCCGCGCCGCAGCCTACCATGGCCGGCATTCCCGACCCCATGGCCCCTGCGACGCCGGTTCCTCAGCCTGCGCAGTCCGGTCTCTTTGCCGCTATTCCCGATCCCACGCAGCCTGCTGCCCCGGTGGTCGAGAGCGATCAGGCCGCCGAGGTCGCAAGCCTCGATAACGCGCTCAACAACCCCGATTTTACGTCGGTGTTTGCGCCCATCGATCCGCAAGCCAGCCGCAAGAAGATGGCCAAGCAGGCCGGTGTCGAGCCTGTCATCCTTATGGAGCATGTCACCAAGATCTATCCGGCACAGCCCAACAAGCCTGCACTCGACGACATCAACATCGAGATCTATCCGGGCGAGTTCGTCTTCCTGGTCGGTCATTCCGGCTCGGGTAAGACCACGCTGCTGTCGACGCTCAACCGCGACGTCAAGCCGACGAGCGGCCGCATCTTGGTTGCCGGTCAGGACCTCATGAAGATCAAGAACCGCAAGGTTCCGTTCCTGCGCCGCTAGATTGGCGCCGTGTTCCAGGACTTTAAGCTTCTGCCGCAAAAGACCGCCTACGAAAACGTGGCGTTTGCCCTGCAGTGCATCGGCAAGCCCAAGGGCGTCATTCGCAGCCAGGTGCCGGAGGTGCTGCGTCTGGTCGGTCTGGCCGATCAGATGGATTCGCTGCCCGACCAGCTTTCCGGTGGCGAGCAGCAGCGCGTCGCCGTCGCCCGCGCTATGGTCAACCGTCCGCCGCTGCTGATCTGCGACGAGCCCACGGGTAACCTCGACCCGGCGATCTCGCTGGGCATCATGAAGCTGCTCGAGCGTATTAACCGCACCGGCACCACCGTGATCGTCGCCACGCACGACCGCGAGATGGTCGATAGCATGCACCGTCGCGTGATCGCCCTCGAGGGCGGCCACGTTATCCGCGACCAGGAGAGGGGAGGTTACGGCAACTATGGCACCAACTAACGTGGGCTACTCCTTCAAAGAGGCAATCAGTCACTTCTTCCGTAACTGGACTACCTCGCTCGGCGCCGTCATCACGATCTTCCTTTCGTTGTTTATCATCGGCCTGTTCATCATGGGCTCCGCGATGCTGAACTCCGTGATCGGCACCGTCGAGGATCAGGTTGTCATCAACGCGTTCATTAGTGATGACGCCGATCAGGCCGATGTTCAGGCTTTTGAGGCCGAGCTCAAGACGTGGAATAACGTCAAGTCCGTTACCTATAAGGACAAGGACGACGCGCTGGCCGAGTATACGAGCAAGATGTCGGGCAACGCCGACGCCACCATGAGCGCGCTCGATGGCCAGAACCCGCTGCCGGCTTCGTTTGCAATTGAGATGGACGATCCGTCCAAGGTCGAGAGCACGGCCCAGAAGCTCAAGAAGAACGCCGACTTCCAGAAGATCGCGGATGACGGCGACGTCAACGCGAGCGTGCTGTACGGCCAGGAGGAAGTGAGCCGCCTGTTCCAGGTGACCAACTACATCCGCATCGCCGCCGTGGTGCTCGTTGGCCTTCTGACCTTTATCGCATTCATCTTCATCAACAACACGATTCGCCTGTCCATCACGGCGCGTCGTCGTGAGATTGCGATTATGCGTCTGGTCGGCGCCAGCAACGGCTTCATTCGCGGCCCGTTTATCACCGAGGGCGTACTGCAGGCCATTTTGGGCTCGCTGCTTTCCATCGGCGTTCTGGAGCTGCTGCGCAATCTGATGATTCCGCGTTTGCAGGAGAGCATCGGCTGGATGTCGTTTGCCCTGCCGATGCAGTACTACCTGGTGACCTATGCTGCGCTGATTCTGGTCGGTGTGATTATCGGTCTCTTTGGTTCTGCCATAGCCATGCGCCGCTACCTGCGCGTGTAGGCATGCCTGGAATTCATCCCTTCCAACGGGTCGTCTCTTATGGGGCGGCCCGTTTTTTGATCCCAAGGGAACGGCAGGAAAGCGAATCATTTGGGTAGACTCTTTGGAGTTCGTCATCGATAGCAAGGAGGCGCCATGGGGCGCAATAACAAGCATAAGCGCGGTGCCCGCAATAAGCGTGGGCCGGTGCGCAGCGAACGCCGTCCGAGCCTGACCGGGCGCGTGCAGCTCCATGAGCATGGCGCCTATGTCATAACCGAGAGCGGCGACTACAAGGTTATGGGCCGCGGTAAGCGCGAGATCATGGATGGCGATACCGTTGCCGTGAGCATTAAGAACAGCCCGCACGGTGAGCGGCGCGCCGTGATCGAGGGCGTGGTTGAGCGCGCAGCCATAAGCGTGGTGGGTACGTACCAGACCGCTGGTCCGCTCGGTGTGATCGAGCCGCTCGATTCGCGCCTGAAGGCCGACTTCTTCATTCTGCCCGAGGATACCTCGGCGGATCGTCTGGGCGTCCACCCGGGTGATGCCGTTGTCGCGCGCATTTTGACCTACCCGACGCGCCTGGAATCGGGCACCGTGACGATCGAACGCCGCATTGGCGGAGATGACGCGCCCGATTTGGGGGTTCAATACGTGATGGCGCGTTACGGCTATACCGATAGCTATCCCGAGGCCGCGCTGGACGAGGCCGAGGGACTTTCGCTCGATGTGTCCGCGGCGCTTAAGGACCCGCTCCGCCGCGATCTGCGCGACCGCTTTGTCATCACGATCGACCCGGTCGACGCGCGCGACTTTGACGATGCCATTTCGCTTGAGCGCACGCCCGAGGGTGGCTACAAGCTGGGTGTGCATATCGCTGACGTTTCTCACTATGTGGCTTGGGACGGGCATATCGATCTTGAGGCTCGCCATCGTACGACATCGGTGTATCTGGCCGATCGCGTGCTTCCCATGCTGCCCGAACGCCTGTCCTGTGACCTGTGTTCGCTTCGCCCTGACGAGGACCGTCTTGCGTTTACCGTTGACATTGAGCTCGATGCGCAGGGTCGCGTGCGGCATTACGATCCGTACCCCAGCGTGATTCGCTCGCGTGTGCGTATGGACTATGACGGCGCCGAGGCGCTGCTGGTGCGTGCCGGCGCGGTGGAGTATGGGGTGCTGGAGGGTGCGGCCGAGGATGTTGCGGCTGCTGAGGCCTCGCGCGAGGAGGCGCTTGAGCGCGGTCTTGCGTGCGAGAAGGCCGCCCGCGGCTGCAACGTCGACCTCGGCAATTTCCTTGTCGCCGCCAACGAACTCGCCGAACTTCGCCGTCGTATCCGTCGCGTCCGCGGCTCAGTCGATTTTGACACGGCCGAGATTCGCGCTCTATTGGATGAGGACGGAGTGCCCGTGCAGATTGTGGCGCGCGAGCGTTCGTGTGCCACGTCGCTTATCGAGGAAGCCATGCTGCTCGCCAACGAGTGCGTTGCAGAGTGGCTGGCAGACCGTGATATCGAGGCCTGCTATCGCGTGCATGAGGATCCGAGCCCCGATAGCCTGCACGGTGCCGCCGTTGCGCTGGCGCAGCTGGGCATCATCGACGATCGCCGTGCTGCCGGTATTGCCCTGGGGAGTCCCGATGAGCTGCAGGCTGCAGTTGATGCTGCCGCCGGTACGGCAAACGCACCGCTCGTCAACACGCTGCTTCTGCGCAGCATGCAGCGCGCGCTGTACAAGCCGCGCAACGAGGGCCACTTTGCGCTCGCCGCGCCGTGCTACTGCCACTTTACGAGTCCCATCCGTCGCTACCCCGATCTGGTGGTGCACCGCGTGCTCAAACTGCAGTTGGCCTATGAGCAGCTCGGCGGCAAGGACGCCTTGGTCCGTACGCCGCGGCTGATCGGCAAGGGGCGCGAGTCGCTGCCGCGCATTCTGCCGCAGATCTGCCGCGCATGCAGCGATGCCGAGCGCGCGGCAGATGCCGCCAGCCATGCGACGCAAAAGATCAAGATTGCCCAGTACTATGAGGACCGTCTGGGCGAGCGCTATGCCGGAACCGTCTCGTGGGTTAGCAGCATGGGCCTCTTTGTGCGCTTGGACCTGACGCAGGTCGAAGGCTTGGTTTCGATCAAGAGCCTGGGCAACGAGTGGTTCGAGTTCGACGAGGATGCGCTCACGCTCACAGGTGCCGACACGGGGACTCGCTATGAACTGGGCCAGCGCGTGATTATCGAGGTCTCGCGCGTCAATACCACGCGTGGGCACTTGGACTTTAAGCTTATCCATTAGCCAAATCTCGACTCATGGCGGGAGAGCGGAGGGCGGTCTTTCGGGGCCGCCCTCCGCATTTGGATCATGGCTACCTTGCCGTCTGCTCGGCCGCCCGCTTACCTGCTATTTGAGAGGTAAAACCTACCAAAATAAACCTGTCCCTTTTTGGCAGGTTTACAAGAAAGCGGGGATGAGATGGCGACGGTGTATGGTTATGCGCGGGTGAGTTCGCGCGATCAGAATCTTAATCGGCAGCTGGATGCGCTGGGCGCCTATGGCGTGGGCTCGGCGAATATTTATGCCGACCATGCGAGCGGCAAGGACTTCGATCGACCGCGCTATCGCGAGCTGCTGCACGTCCTGGGAGACGGGGACGTGCTGGTGGTGCTTTCTATCGACCGACTTGGTCGTAATTACTCCGAGATTCTTGAGGAATGGCGTCGCATTACCAAGGAGCTCGGGGTTGCCATTGTGGTGTTGGACATGCCATTGCTTGACACGCGCGCCAGGGCAAGCGGCACGCCGGATGTGACTAATGCCCTGATTGCCGATATTGTGCTGCAACTGCTGAGCTACGTGGCGCAGGTGGAGCGCGAGAATATCCATCGGCGCCAAGCGGAGGGAATTGCAGCGGCGCGGGCGCGAGGGGTCCGTTTCGGTCGACCTCGCAAGCCGTGCCCTCCTCAGTTTGATCTGGTACGGGATAGCTATGAGGCGGGTGATATTACCCGCAGCCAGGCAGCAAAGTGCCTGGGCGTGTGCGTGGGGACGTTTGATCGCTGGATGCGCGAGGCGGGGTAGGGGTTTGCGTCGCTTTGTCGCTTCCTGTTGCGATTCAAATTTTGATACGATGGCGATGTCATTTGGGGCTACACTCGCTGATATTCAAAAAAGGAGGTAGGCCCTTGGCGCGCGTAAAACAAATAATCGGATGGACCGCGATCGTTCTGTTCGCTGCAACGCTGGCGGGCATCTGGGTGCTGACGGAGCAAAATGCGGTGGAGACGTCGTTGCTGAGCGAGTCCACCGCGCGTGTGGTGGAGGGTCAGGCTACGGGCGTACAGGCTGCCGATGTCGCGGGTGAAGCTCAGACCGAGAACGGGATGACCGGGGGCACCGATTCGGCTGCTTCGAATGTCCGGTCTGGCCGACTTGCTTCCATTCGCATGTGGGTGGGCACGAACGTCCGTCGCGTTGCCCATACCGTAGAGTTTTTCTTCGTCGGATTGTTCGCCTCGGTGGTCGTGGTTTGCTTTTCCAGGCGTCCGTGGAGCGTATGCTCCCGTTGCGTGCCCGTGTTGCTCTTTTGCGCCGTCTGCTCCGTTGGCGATCAGGTACATAAGATCTTTGTTCCTGGCAGGCATTTCGACGTTATCGATTTAGGATTCGATGCTGCGGGCTATGTCACCGCCATGCTGTTGGTATTGCTGGCAGCGGCGTTGGTGCGCTATGCGACTCGGCCGATCGGCGCCCATGCGAGGCGCTAGCCGGTAACAAACCCGTTTCTGATAATGCGACCTTGTTGAATTATTTTGTGTCGCGCGTATTTCCGAGCGGTCGGATTTGAGGGGCGAGCGGTAGAACGCTCGCCCTTTGTGCGCCACGATGCGGCACAATGTACCGTAAAAGCTGTTTGTATCCGGTACGAATCATTCGTTGGTCTTTAATTCTTCTCAACGGAGGTGTTTGAGATGGCAAACGGATTGCTTTTGCGGCTTCGCGAGCGTGAGCTCAGCGCGAGCCCGGCGGAACGCAATGTCATCGCATATGTAAGCGCTCATCCGCACGAGGTGGTCGGGCTGTCCGTCCGCGGTCTTGCCGATGCCACGTTCTCCTCGCCCTCGAGCATTTTGCGCTTTTGCAAGCGCTTGGGTTTTGCGGGCTACAAGGAGTTCCAGCGCGAACTGATTGCCGAGCTGGCGCTCTTGGGTGACAAGAAAGACGTTGCCCTCGAGGACATCTCCATGGATGACAGCGTCGAACGTATCGTGGGGAAGGTGATGAAAAGCAACGTGCGCACGATCGAAGCGACGGCGCGAACGCTCGATTACACCGTCTTGGAGCGATGTGCGGCCTATCTTAAGCGGGCACGTGCGGTCAATCTGTTCGGTATCGGTGCCTCTCGTTTGGTCGCGCACGATCTGGCGCAAAAGCTCATGCGTGTCGACAAGGAGTGCCATCTGTACGACGACTGGCATGATCAGCTCTTGTGTGCCAAGAACATGCATGAGGGCGATATGGCAATCGCCTTTAGCTACTCGGGCTTGACGCAAGAGGTGCTGGACTGCACCGCCGAGGCTCAACGTCACAACTGTCCCGTTGTGGCCGTTACCAAAGTAGATGGATCATCCAAGCTTGCCACCGTGGCCGATGCCGTGCTCGGCGTCGCTGCGAGTGAACCCTTGGTCCGCAGCGGTGCCATGGCTTCGCGTATGGCCCAGCTTATGGTTGTCGATGCCCTGTACGCTGCTTACGTTGCCAGCGACTACGAACGGGCGACGCATGTCATTAAGCAAAACTACATCGAGAAACAGGAAAGATGAGGTGAATGAAATGCTCGATTTAACAAAATTCACGACCGAACAGCGTAATCAAAGTTCAATGGACCTCGATACGATGACATCGCTGCAAATCGTCACGACGATGAATGATGAGGATCTTCGTGCCGTCCAGTCGGTCACGAAGGTGTTGCCCCAGGTTGCCACAGCAATCGACTGGGCTGCTGAGGCACTCGAGCGCGGCGGGCGCGTCTTTTACATGGGCGCAGGCACCAGCGGTCGTCTGGGTGTACTCGACGCTTCGGAGTGTCCGCCCACGTTTGGCGTGTCACCCGATCTGATTGTCGGGCTCATTGCCGGAGGCGAGACGGCGTTTATCAAGGCTGTCGAAGGTGCCGAAGACAGCGAGGAGCTTGGCGCGAGCGACCTGCGGGAGCGTGGACTCTCGGACAAGGATCTTGTCGTTGGCCTGGCGGCAAGCGGTCGTACTCCCTATGTGGTGGGCGGCCTTGTGTACGCCAAGGCAACTGGGTGCAAGACCATTGCAATTGCCTGCAACCAAGGGTCGAAGATCGGGGAGAGCGCAGATCTTGCCATTGAACCCGTGCCCGGTCCCGAGGTGTTGACCGGCTCAACGAGGCTCAAGGCGGGAACGGTTCAAAAGCTCATTCTCAACATGATTTCGACCGGTGCCATGGTCAAGATCGGCAAGGTATACCAAAACCTGATGGTCGATGTGCAGCAGACGAACGAGAAGTTGGTGGTGCGCGGCCAGAACATCGTGATGGAGGCGACCGGCTGCACGCGCGAGCGCGCTATTCAGGCGCTTGCAGATGCCGGCGGCCACGTAAAAACCGCTATTGTCTCGGTACTGCTGGGCTGCGATGCCGAGCAGGCTGCGGTAGCTCTTGAGCGAGCGAGAGGCCATGTCCGTGCTGCGGTGAGTGGCCATGAGAAGAGCAATGCCGATGCCCAATAGGTGCGCGGTGTGAGCTGATATGACATCCAGACGAGATACCCAATACAAGGAGGAGTTATGACGAACAAAGAGCTGGCTCAAAAGCTGCTGGACCTTTTGGGCGGTAAAGACAACGTGCTGGCAAACGCGGCGTGCATGACGCGCCTGCGCGTGACCGTCAAAGACACGGGCAACGTCGACACGGAGGGCATTAAGGCACTCGACGGCGTGATGGGCCTGGTCGAGGACGACACGATGCAGATCGTGCTGGGTCCGGGCAAGGTTAATAAGGTGCTCGAGGAGTTCTCCAAGCTCACCGGCCTTGCGAAAGGCGTTGCTGACGAGAGCGTGGTCGACGCTGCGGCCACAAACAAGGCCGCGCAGAAGGCCAAGTACGAGTCCAAGCCGGTTCAGGCCTTCCTCAAGAAGATTTCCAATGTCTTCGTCGCCCTGCTTCCCGGCATCATTGCGGCTGGCCTCATCAACGGTATCTGCAACGTCATTAACGTCTCGACGGCAGGCGCGCTTGCAGGCGAGTGGTGGTACCAGGGCATTCGTTCCATGGGCTGGGCCCTGTTTGCCTATCTGCCCATCTTGGTGGGCTATAACGCGGCACGTGAGTTTGGCGGCTCCGCTGCGCTGGGCGGCATCGCCGGCATGATGTGTATCGCCAACAGTGCCATGCCCCTGCTTGCGCCTGGCGCGGCTGATCCTGCCACTGCCATTCTGCTGCCGCTCACCAATGTGCAGTACAACCCCGCGGCGGGCGGCATGATCGCGGCTCTTATCGCTGGCGCATTTTTTGCCTGGATGGAGCGTCAGATTCGCAAGGTTATGCCCAACGCACTCGACACGTTTTTGTCCCCGCTGCTGGTACTCATCATCGGCGCCTTTGCTCTGATGCTCGTCATCCAGCCGGTTGGCGCATGGCTGACGACTGCCATCTTTAGCGTTTTGACCTTTATCTTCGAGAAGCTGGGCGTCCTGGGCGGCTATATCCTGTCGGCAGGCTTCTTGCCGCTGGTTTCCGTCGGCCTGCATCAGGCGCTCACGCCGATCCACGCTATGCTCAACGATCCCGACGGCGCTACCAAGGGTATCAATTACCTGCTTCCCATCCTTATGATGGCTGGCGGCGGCCAGGTCGGTGCCGGTTTGGCGCTGTACTTTAAGACCAAGAACGCCAAGCTCAAGAAGTACGTCGCAGAGTCCATTCCCGTTGGAATCCTGGGTGTGGGCGAGCCTCTGATGTATGCCGTTACGCTGCCGCTCGTTCGTCCGTTTGTGACGGCCTGCCTGGGTGCCGGATTTGGCGGCGCGCTCGCGGCGCTGCTTCACATCGGCACGGTTTCTCAGGGCGTTTCCGGTTTGTTTGGCCTGCTGATCGTCGTTCCTGGCCAGCAGCTCGGCTACGTTGCCGCTATGCTGCTTGCCTATGCCGCCGGCTTTGTCCTGACGTGGTTCTTTGGCGTCGACGAGCAGAAGATCAACGAGTTCTTTGGCGAATAGTTTGATATCGCGAGCCGTGTTGCTCAGGGCTCGCAGCGCGCGGCAGATTTCTTGATGCTATGGTTGTGCCGGTGGGGCTAACTGCTCCGCCGGCCTTTTTTAAAGGAGTGGTGAAGCGTGAAAACGGGTATTTCGATTTATCTTTCCAACCCTCTGCAGGATATTGAGCGGACGATTGAACACGGTGCCGCGGCGGGTGCGCGCTATGCGTTCACCTCGCTGCATATTCCCGAGGATGGGGGAGCGGCGTATGCCGATAAGGTCCGTCATGTGCTGTCGCTGCTTTCCGCCCGCGGCATTGCGCTCATTGCCGATGTGGGGCCTCGCACGTGCGATTTGCTCGGGCTTGAGCGCATCGAGGACCTGCGCGATCTGGGGTTGGAATACCTTCGTTTGGACTATGGCTTTAGCGCCCAACGGGTCGCGGAGCTGTCCGGTGTATTTCGCATAGTGGTCAATGCATCGACGGTGAGTTCTGATGAAATCGCATCGTGGCGTGAGGCCGGTGCCGATGTGACTCGTTTTGCCGCCTGCCACAATTTTTACCCCAAGCCTTATACCGGTTTAGCTCTGGAGGACATTGCTCGGGTGAATCTTCGTCTTGCGGCGCTTGGATTCGAAATCATGGCTTTTGTGCCGGGTGATGCCAACGTTCGCGGGCCGGTATTCGAGGGACTGCCGACGGTCGAGGCGCAGCGCGGTCGCGCGTCAAAGGTTGCTCTCAATATGCTTGAGCTTGCACATGGCGCCGATTGCGACATTGTGTTGGTCGGCGACCCCGATCTTTCCGATGCGGGCTGGACGCAGTTTGCTCATGTTTCCGCCGGATACGTGGACCTGCAATGCGAGCTTGAGCCCGGTTATGCCTATGTACGTGGGCAGATTCATCACGACCGACCCGATTCGAGCACCCTCATCTTTAGGTCTCAGGAGTCGCGTACGACGCTTAAGCCGGATTCCGTGCCGATGGATGCCGGTGCCGGCCTGTCACGAAAGACGGGGTCGATCGCTGTGAGCAATAGCGGCTATGGGCGCTACGAAGGCGAGCTTGAGATTGCGCGGGTCGATCTTCCCGGTGACGAGCGCATGAACGTTGCGGGCCATATCACGCCCGAGGCAATGGAGCTGCTGCCGTTCATCAAACGCGGATTCGGGGTACGGTTCGTTTAGCGTGTGACCCGTGGGCTACAATTGGCCCATCATGCGAAGGCGCCTCGTGTGGCGTGTGCCTGCGTTGGCCGATCTATATTCGGAGGATTTCCATGACCGTACTGTTTGTTGAATATCCCAAGTGCTCGACCTGTAAGAAGGCCAAGGCATGGCTGGACGAACACGGGGTAGAGAATATCGACCGCGATATCGTTTTGGACAATCCCACGGCTGATGAGCTTGCGACCTGGATTGCTCGTTCGGGACTGCCGGTGCGACGCTTCTTTAACTCGTCGGGCATGAAATATCGAGAGCTGGGCCTGAAGGCGCGCCTGGACGCAGGCATGACGGATCAGCAGTGCTACGAGCTGCTGGCGACCGACGGCATGCTGGTTAAGCGCCCGCTGCTGGTGGGTGACGACTTTGCGATCCCCGGCTTTAAGGAAGCGGCTTGGACTGAGGCGCTGCTGTAGCGGCTGCGGAAAGTGCGACCCGTTTTGAGTGCTCAGGGTGGGACGTGTTTTCCATCGGCGGGCTCGCTCGGCTCAATCCTCGAGCTGTGCCCATTCGTGCGGATCGTAGACCTTTACGTGCTTGTTGGGCTTGCCGCTCCAGTACTCCTCGTCCATAAAGGGCAGATATGCCTGAACGCCGGGGCAGATAAAGGGGATCCGCTGCTGTTGCAGTCGCTCGCGCTGGCGCTGCTCCAGGTGCGCCTCGGATATGACGGTCGGCATACCGGACAGCTCGACGAGGCTTGCCTGGATTCGCTTAAGGTCGGGGAGTCCCGCGTGCCATGACATCCGCATGATCAAAAAGGATGCACGGCGGTATTTTGCCTGCATCACCGTGATGGCGGGGCGCAGAGTGGGATGGATTTTGTCCCGTTCGGGCCAAAGGTCAGCAGTGATCTCGAGGCCCAGGGTCTCCCATAGGTAATCAAGCTCTTCGTCCATGGCGCCTCGATATCCGTGCAATGATGACGGTTCGATTGTGCCATCAGCCGTGAGTGCTGCATTGTTGTAATCTACCAGCGGTAGATGCGGGATGTTTTACGGGCTTTGGCGCCGTACGTGTCGCTGGCGCTTCACAGGTCCTTCACGTGTTGGCCGTATTTGACTGAATTTCAAAAAAGTCAAAATTGGGGCTTGCGTCACGGCCGGACTTCCCGTATATTTCTTTCTTGCGCAAAGGCACAGCCGAGCGCAGCGATGCAGTCATTGGGATGTCGTCTAATGGCAGGACAGCGGATTCTGGTTCCGTCAATGGGGGTTCGACTCCCTCCATCCCAGCCATTGCATTTGCTACATATGGCCCGTTCGTCTAGCGGTTTAGGACGCCGCCCTCTCAAGGCGGAGATCACCAGTTCGAATCTGGTACGGGCTACCAAAATTGAACGCCCGGGCCTCGTAAGAGACCCGGGTTTTGTGTATTGACCGATATTTAAGGCGCGCGTTGAGTCTGCCGCCCGGACCGAGGAGTTGTCATGGACCTGTCTATCAGCTTGGAAGACATCACGTATGCCGAGAACTATCTGGCGCAGGGCGACCTGGCTACGGCGACGCCGCTGCTTGAGCGTCTGGTGGAGCTCGCCGAGGAGTATATCGACGCTGAGTGCAAGACGGAGGAGAAGCGCCAGTACTTTAGCTTCGACAGCAAGTTTGAGCTCCTGGCCTATCGCCGTGTGGAGAAGGATCCGCGCGAGCTGGTGCAGGTCGAGGTTCCCTTTGACCGCCTGTACTCCGACATGGCGTTTGCCTACATTCGCCAGCAGGATTATGTGAGTGCTCGGAATGCCCTGATGCAGGCCGTGCGTTGGGATCCCATGAACTGCAACTATCGCTTGGACTTGGCCGAGCTGTTCCGCGCGCTTGAGGACAAGCAGGAGTGGGCATCGCTCTCGTTCTCGGTGCTGGAGCGCGCGAGCGACGGTAAGTGCGCCGCACGCGCCTACACCAACTTGGGTCAGTACTTCTTGGAGCCCGAGACCGAGAACATTTCGGCTGCCGTGGGCTGCGCGCGTCTGGCGCTGCGCCTGGCGCCCAATGATGCGCATACGACGCGCCTGCTCAACAAGATCCATACCACCTATCCGGATGCCGCGGACGAGAGTGACGACCATGTGATGGGTGAGCTCGCCCTGCAGGGCGTGCCGACCTCGCCTTCGGCCGAGATCGCCATCTGCCTGATCATGTGCGCGACCGATGCTGCAAGCGACGGCGACAAGCAGGAGGCTACGCGTCTGACGGTCCGTGCCCGCGACCTGGTGGGCGAGGAGGCATGCGCGGCGATTATCAAGCTGGTGCGCGAGAGCGATGCCGAGCTTAATGCCGAGCGCAGGGCAAAGCGCGAGGCTGCGGGCTCAAACGCCAATGGCGCCAAGGAGGCCGGCGATGCCCAGTAAGCGCGAGCGCAAGCTCATTTCCAAGAATCGCTCGGCACATCACGAGTACTTTATCGATGAGACGTTTGAGTGCGGTATTGAGCTGAGCGGCACCGAGGTCAAGTCGATTCGCGAGCGCGCCTGCCAGATCACCGATACCTTTGCATTGATTCGTGGCGGTGAGTGCTGGCTCGTCGGCCTGCATATCCACCCTTATAGCCATGGTGGCGTGTGGAATCGCGATCCCGACCGTCGGCGCCGTCTGCTGCTGCACCGCAAGGAGATCGACTTTCTTGACGGCAAACTTCGCAACCGTGGTTATGCGCTGGTTCCGTTGGAGCTCTACTTTAATACCGACGGTCGCGTAAAACTGCTGCTGGGCCTGGGCCGCGGCAAGAAGCTCTACGACAAGCGCGAGGACATGGCCAAGCGTGATGTCCAACGCGAGATCGACCGCGCCCTCAAGGAACGCAACCGCTGACCGTCCTTCATAAGTTGCGGTGGAATACGGACTGGTTTGCCTGTTTGAGGGGGCTATTCAGTCCCTATTTCACCGCAACTGCGGGCGTCTCATCTTTCTTACTGTTCTGACACATATGTTTCAAAGGCGGCGTCCGTTATGGGCGCTGCCTTTTTTGTGGGTACATACATCCATGAGGTTCCAACCCGGGTTAGGGGAGTGATTGTTATGGACAAAACTGCGTTCTTTACCATGCCGAGCGGTCTGTACGTGGTGAGCGCCGCGGCAGACGGGCTGCGTGCCGGCTGCGTCATCAACACTGCGGTGCAGGTGACGTCCATGCCGTCGCGCATTTCGGTTGCCGTGAACAAGGACAACGTCACCTCGGGCGTCATCGCATCGGCCAAAGCGTTCGCACTGACCGTGATCGATCAGACCGCCGACATGCTCTACATCGGTAACTTTGGGTTCCGCACCAGCAGCGATTATGACAAGTTTGCCAAATACGAGACCCGCGAGACGGCTCTGGGCATGCCCTATGTGCCCGAGCACGCGACGGCCCTGTTTAGCTGCCGTTTGATCGACACTGTGGATGTGGGTACGCATCTACTGTTTATCGGCGAGGTCGGGGATGCCGAGCGCCTGAGCGACGAGACGCCGCTCACCTACGATTACTACCATAAGGTCCTGAAGGGCAAGACGCCTCCGAAGGCGTCCTCGTATCAAGGCTAGAAATGTTTTAAAAATACTTGCATTATATTATTGAGAATCTATACTGATAAGCGAAGTACATCACCAGTCGCGTTCGAGAGGAGAACATCATGGCTGAGGAGAAGAAGACGTATAAGTTCGTGTGCGTCGTTTGCGGTTACGAGGTTGAGGTCGATACGCCCGAGCTGCCCGAGGATTATGTGTGCCCGGTGTGCGGCGTCGGTCCCGATCAGTTTGAGCTCGTCGAGGAGTAGCTCGTCGGCACGCGGCTCACGGCAACATATAGCTCTGTCCAAGGGTCCCGGTCGGATATCCCGGCCGGGACCCTTTTTCTCCGCCCCCAAGGGATCACGGTTGCTGTTGGCCGATCCTGTCTGTTGTGAGTCCGGCCGACCTTTTGTCTCAATCTGTAACATCTAACGGTGGAAATTGGGTCCACTTGTTACAGATTGAGACAAACGGAGCTGTCCCTCGGAATGATCTCGATCTGTAACATCTAGACATCAAAAGCGGGTCTTTCTGTTACAGATCGAGACGTTTGTCTGGGTAGGAGCCCCGCCCCATTACATCCCGGTCAACAGCACGGCGTCGAGTGCCGTTACGACGACACCAATCCTACAAGCAGCGCGTTGAGCGGGCGTGAATTGGCATATTTGCCCATGACGCGGCGTGAGCTGGTGAGCCGTATGAGCACAAAGACCGTAATCGGCAGCTGAAGCGACAGCAGCGCCTGACTCCAGATGAGACCTTCAAAAGGATTTGGGACGACCAGGCACGCCGTCACTGCGCCGACGAAACAGGCCGCCACCCCGATCGAGGAATGTCGGTCGTGGATGTCGTATTCCTCGTCGAACATGCCCGCGGTGATGGTGCCCGCCGCCATGCCCGCCGTCACACTACTCGAGAGGCCCGCAAACAGCAGTGCCACGGCAAAGATGGTCGAGCTTGCCGGGCCTAGAATGGGGGAGAGCGTGGCCGCTGCGACGGCGAGGTCGTCTACGACCATGCCGTGCGCAAAGAAGGTCGTTGCGGCCAGGATGACCATGGCCGAGTTGATTGCCCAGCCCACGCCCATCGAAAAGAGCGTGTCGAAGAGCTCGTAGCGCAGACGTTCTTCGATAACCTGCTCGCCTTGGCCTTCGAAGTGCATGGATTGGATGACCTCGGAGTGCAGAAAGAGGTTGTGGGGCATAACGACCGCGCCTAGGACACTTACGATAATCGCGGCCGAGCCGGCGGGCATACTGGGTGTGATCCAACTTGTGGCGACTTGCGGCCAGTCGACCTTGACCAGCGCAAGCTCGGCCAAAAACGAGAGTCCTACCACGCCTACGAAGGCGATGATCCAGCGTTCGGCATGCTTGTAGGAGTTCGTCATGAGCATCGCCATCGATACTGCCGCCACGATGACGCAGCCCGCACGCACGGGCAGCCCAAAGAGCATTTGAAGGGCAATCGCACCACCCAGGACTTCGGCCATGGCGGTGGCGATGGTCGCGAGATAGGCACTGCCGAGCACCGCGCGCCCAACGAAGCGGGGGAGGTAACGTGTCGTGGCCTCGGCAAGACAGGCGCCCGTGGCGATACCCAGGTGTGCCGCGTTGTGCTGCAGCACAATGAGCATAATCGTGGACAGCGTGACGATCCACAGCAGCGCGTAGCCAAACTGCGAGCCCGCGGCCATATTGGAGGCCCAGTTGCCCGGGTCGATAAAGCCGACGGTCACGAGCAGCCCGGGGCCGATATGCCGCGCAATGTCTAGGCCTCCGTGACCACCGGTGCGTCGGGAACCAAAGTGTTGTTTGAGATGGTTGAGCATGGTGAGCTCCTGCGTATGGGCGGCGTGACGTCGCATCTGGGTCGTGCGGCGCCACGCGTCGGATTTGGGTTGGGGCTACTTGTGCGCTTTGCCCTGATTGGCCACGGCGTCGATCTTGGCGGCGATGGTCGCCGGGTCGCCGATGTAGCGCTTGTCGAGGACGTTGAAATCGGTGTCGAAGGTGTAGACGAGCGGCACGCCGGTGGGGATGTTGACCTTGAGGATCTCCTCGGGCGTGAGGTGCTCGAGCTTCATGACGAGTGAGCGCAGGGAGTTGCCGTGTGCGGCGATGAGTACGCGCTTGCCGGCGAGCATCTGGGGGCGAATCTCGTCTTCGAAATAAGGCCAGGCGCGGGCGATCGTGTCCTTGAGGCACTCGGTATAGGGCAGCTGATCGGGCGCGACATCACGGTATTGCTCCTGGGTGTGGGGATCGCGCGCGTCGTCCGGCTCGAGTGCCGGCGGGCAGACATCGAAGGAGCGGCGCCAGATGAGCACCTGCTCGTCGCCGTGCTCCGCTGCGGCATCGGCCTTGTTGAGACCCTGCAACGCTCCGTAGTGGCGCTCGTTGAGCTTCCAGGATTTGATGACGGGCAACCACTCGCGATCCATTTGGCCGAGCACGATGTCGAGGGTGTGAATTGCGCGCTTGAGACGCGAGGTGTAGCAGACGTCGAAGTCGAAGCCCGCTTCTTTGAGGGCTCGACCGCCTGCTGCGGCTTCTTCGCGGCCCGTGTCGGTGAGTTCTACGTCGGTCCAGCCGGTGAACAGGTTGAGTTTGTTCCACTCGGATTCTCCGTGACGGATAAGGACAAGTTGCATTGTCTGTCGGTCTGCTCGGTGCGCCATAGGGGCCTCCTTGATCTGGCACGGTGTGCGTGCCGTTTGCTTGACGCCGCAAAGGATACCCGTTTTAAGCTTAAAAGTTAACCAAGACTAACAAAATTGTTGTATTTGAATAGGATGATGAAGGGGGGCTGCCGAAATGTCTCTCGAAAACATCTCAATCTGTAACAGTTAGTCGTCGAAATTGGGTCTTACTGTTACAGATTGAGATGTTTGAAGAGGTGAGTTTGCAGGCCGAACTTGGGGCCTATGTTGTCGCCCTTGAGGTCGGCGGTGTCCACTCGTAGGGCGTGCGTTACGCGATTGTTTCGAAACGGGCGGGAAACACAACGGGCCGGCGATGCTCCTACTATGCCTATTCAACTGACTGTCTAAATATCTAGGGGAGGATCGCGATGCAGGCAGATTCCGCTCAGCAGCAGGGCCTTTATCGCCCCGAATTCGACCATGATGCATGTGGCATCGGCGCGCTTGCCGATATCAACGGTGAGCGCCATCACCAGATTCTGGACGACGCACTGTCCATTCTGGTCAACTTGGAGCACCGCGGCGGCACGGGACTCGAGAAGAACACCGGCGACGGCGCCGGCATCCTGTTCCAGGTTCCGCATCACTTTTTCCGTAAAGAGGCTCAAAAGTGCGGCCAGATTCTGCCGGCAGAGGGCGACTATGGCGTGGCCATGCTGTTCTTCCCGCAGGACGACAAAGGCGTAGAGGATGCCCGCCGCGTGTTTGAGGAGGGCTGCGCCGAGGCCGGCGTGCCGCTGCTCTTTTGGCGCGAGGTGCCGGTCGACCCGCACGACCTGGGCGAGACGGCGCGTGCCTGCATGCCCACCATCCTGCAGGCATTCCTGGGCCGTCCGGACGACACGCCCGCCGGCGACGCCTTCGAGCGCCGCCTGTACGTGTGCCGCCGCACCATCGAGAAGAAGGCCGACGCCGAGTTTGCCCTGCGCGACAAGATCTTCTATGTGTGCTCCATGAGCTCGCGCACCATCGTGTACAAGGGCATGCTGGTCGCCACACAGATGCGCCGCTTCTTCATCGACCTCAACGACGCCGCCGTCAAGACGGCGGTGGCGCTCGTCCACTCGCGCTACTCCACCAACACCACGCCCAGCTGGGAGCGCGCGCATCCCAACCGCTTTATCATCCACAACGGCGAGATCAACACCCTTAAGGGCAACGTCAACTGGATTCGCGCCCGCGAACCCAACCTGTACAGCCCCGTGTTACAGCACGATCTTGAGCGCGTGATGCCCATCATCAACCGCGAGGGTTCCGACTCGGCGATTTTGGACAACGTGCTTGAGTTTTTGGTCATGAACGGTCGCCCGCTCACGCGTGCCGCGTCCATGCTGCTGCCCGAGCCGTGGGACCACAACGATAGCCTGAGCGAGGAGCGCCGCGCCTACGACGCCTACCAGTCCATGCTCATGGAGCCGTGGGACGGCCCGGCGGCCATCGCCTTTACCGACGGTCGCACGCTGGGCGCCGCCCTCGATCGCAACGGCCTGCGCCCCGCTCGTTACTACGTGACGCGCGACGGTCGCTTTATGCTGGCAAGCGAGGTGGGCACCATCGAGGTGAGCCCCGAGAACATCCTGACGAGCGGCTGCTTGGGACCGGGCCAGATGCTCGAGGTCGACTTTGCCCGCGGGCGCGTCATCTACAATGACGAGCTGCGCGCCCGTTACGCCAAGGAAAAGCCCTACCGTGATTGGATTGCCGAGGAGACGCTGACCGTCGACGCGCTCGATGAGCCCGCCGCGCCCGCGTCCGCCGAGGACGCCGAGGTGCCCGCCGCCGTGCGTATGGCCAAGCTCGGCTACCACTGGGATGACGTCGACGAGGTCGTGCGTCCCATGGCCCAGCAGGGCAAGGCCCCGCTCGCCTCGATGGGCATCGACGCACCGCTGGCCTGCCTGTCCAAGAAGACGCGTTCGTTCTTTGACTACTTCTATCAGCTGTTCGCTCAGGTCACGAACCCGCCCATCGACGCCCTTCGCGAGCATATGGTCACTTCGACCACGCTCTACCTGGGCAACCACGGCAACCTGCTCGAGGACTCCCGTACAGCCTGCCAGCTGGTGCGCTTGGAGCGTCCGCTGCTGAGCGAGGAAGAGTTTGACCGCATCTGCGCCATCGACCGCGTGGGCTTTAAGACCCGCCGTTTCCGTGCCGTCTACCGCCGCGATGCCGGCGAGGGCGCGCTGCAAGCTGCGCTCAAGCAGCTTGCAGAGGACGTTGAGGCTGCGGTCCGCGATGGCGTGAACATCGTGGTGTTGAGCGATCGTGCCGCTGCGGGCGAGGTGCCCGTGCCGTCGCTGCTCGCTGTGGGCTGCGTGCATAACCACCTGATCCGCGCCGGCGTGCGTACCTTTGCCGACATCGTGGTGGAGAGCGGCGACGCCGTGTCTCCGCACGACTTTGCGGCACTGGTGGGCTACTCCGCGAGCGGCATCTATCCGTACAACGCACATGCGTGCATCCGCGATCTGGCGGCACACGGCGACCTGGACGTGACGGCCGAGCAGGGCATCGCCAACTACAACAAGGCCGCGACGGCGGGCATCGTCTCCATCATGTCCAAGATGGGCATCTCCACGGTGCAGAGCTACCATTCGGCGCAGATCTTCGAAGCCGTGGGCTTTACGCCGGAGTTCGTCAACGCGTACTTTGCCGGCACGGTGAGCCGTGTGGGCGGTATGGGTGTCGAGGACGTTGAACGCGAGCAAAACGAGCGCTACGACGCCGCGCTCGCTATCCTTAAGAGCCCGGCTCCCGATCAGCTGCCCACGCTGGGCCTGACCAAGTGGCGCCCGCTCGGCGGCGAGGAACACCTCATCGACCCCCAGGCCGTCTACCTGCTGCAGACCGCCTGCCGTGAGGACAGCTACGACACCTTTAAGGAGTACAGCGCCCGCCTGCACCGCGCCGGCCGTGCCGTGCGTCTGCGCGACTTGCTCGACTTTGATGCCAGCGGCCGCACGCCGGTTTCGCTCGACGAGGTCGAGCCCGCGCTCAACATCGTCCGCCGCTTTAACACCGGCGCCATGTCGTACGGCTCCATCAGCAAGGAAGCACACGAGTGCATGGCCATCGCCATGAACCGCCTGCACGGCCGTTCCAACTCCGGCGAGGGCGGTGAGGATCCGCGTCGCGAGACCCCGCTGGCTAACGGTGATTCCAAGAACTCCGCGATCAAGCAGGTGGCAAGTGCACGCTTTGGCGTGACGAGCCGCTACCTGTGCAGCGCCTTCGAGATTCAGATCAAGATGGCCCAGGGCGCCAAGCCCGGCGAGGGTGGCCACCTGCCCGGCAAGAAGGTCTACCCCTGGATTGCCGAGGTCCGTCAGTCCACGCCCGGCATCGGCCTGATCTCGCCTCCGCCGCATCACGACATCTACTCCATCGAAGACCTGGCCGAGCTCATCTTTGACCTTAAGAACGCCAACCCTGGCGCACGCGTGTCGGTCAAGCTGGTCAGCGAGGCCGGCGTCGGCACCATCGCCACCGGTGTGGCCAAGGGCGCTGCCGACAAGATCTTGATCAGCGGCCACAATGGTGGCTCAGGTGCCGCTGCGCGCGACTCTATCTGGCATGCGGGTCTGCCGCTGGAGCTTGGCCTTGCCGAGGCCCAGCAGACGCTGCTGCAAAACGGCCTGCGCTCACGCGTGGTGCTCGAGGCCGACGGCAAGCTCATGGACGGCACCGACGTTGCCGTCGCCTGCTTGCTGGGCGCCGAGGAGTTTGGCTTTGCGACCATGCCGCTCATCTCCATGGGCTGCCTCATGCAGCGTGACTGCCAGCAGGACACCTGCCCGGCCGGCATCGCCACGCAAAACTGCCGCCTGCGTCGCGGCTTCCGCGGCAAGCCCGAGCACGTTGAGCACTTTATGCTCTTTGTAGCCGAGCAGCTGCGCGAGGTCATGGCGAGCCTGGGCTTCCGCACCATCGACGAGATGGTCGGCCATCCCGAGTGTTTACGCCAGATCGAGGTCCCGGGCAACCGCAAGGCCAACCTGCTCGATCTGTCACCCGTGCTGGCGAGCGCGACCTGCGAGTTCGGTGCCCATATTCCGGGCGCCGACGGTCGCCACTTCCTGCCGCAGATGGCCGCGGACAGTGAGCTCGACAAGACGCTCGACTCCACGTTGTTTGTGCCTTACACGGCCGACGCTCGCGCGCACCTGCGCCCGATTCGCTTCCGCGCCGATATCGCCAACGTCAACCGCTGCGTGGGCACCATCTTGGGCAACGCGGTGACCAAGGCGCATCCCGAGGGCCTGCCCGCCGGCTCCATCACCATCGATTGCGATGGATCGGCCGGTCAGAGCTTTGGCGCCTTCCTGCCGCGCGGCATTACGCTCAACGTGTGCGGCGACGCCAACGACTACTTTGGCAAGGGCCTTTCGGGCGGCGAGGTGTCGGTGCGCCCCAACCCGCATGCGACCTATAAGTTCGACGAAAACATCATCGTGGGCAACGTTGCGTTCTTTGGCGCCACGAGCGGCCGTGGCTTCATCAACGGCCTGGCCGGCCAGCGCTTTGGCGTACGCAACTCCGGTGCCACCGTGGTGGTCGAGGGTTGCGGCAACCACGGTTGCGAGTACATGACGGGTGGCCTGGCGCTCATCCTGGGCGAGGTCGGGCAGAACTTTGCTGCCGGCATGACGGGTGGCGTGGCTTATGTCTTTGACCAGTACGGCACGCTCGATGCCCGCGTGAACCACGAGAGCGTTGAGCTCAAGGCCCCGACTGCCGGCGAGCTGGCGCAGATTCGCGAGCTCATCCAGGAGCACGTGGACGCGACGCAGAGCCCGCGCGGCATCAAGCTGCTCTACAGCTTTGAGACGATGAGCAAGCACTTTGTGAAGGTCATTCCGACCGAGTACGAGCGTGTGCTGGCGATTGTCGCTGCGAGCGAGGCTGCCGGCAAGACACATGCGCAGGCCGAGGAGCTGGCGTTTGACATTGTGACCGGTCGCGCGAGCGCCGCGGATGTCGATCGCTTTGATGTGGCGGGCGGTGCTGCTGGCGCTGCGTCTGTGGCTGCCAGCTCTGTTGCTTCGACCAAGAAGGAGGCGTAAGTGCCATGGGTAAGCCCGGTGCTTTTCTTGATATCGATCGCGTGACCCATGGGCTGCGCCCCGTGGAGGAGTGCAGCCGCGATTTCGATCCGCTGTACGTGGAGCTCGACGACGATGCGCGCCGTGCCCAGGCGAGCCGCTGCATGATGTGCGGTGTGGCGTTTTGTCAGATGGGCGCGAGCTTTGGCAAGGCACGCCCGAGTGGCTGCCCGCTGCACAACCTGATTCCCGAGTGGAACGAGCTGGTGTACCGCGGCCGCTGGGATGAGGCTGCCGAGCGCCTGTCGCTCACCTCGCCCATGCCTGAGTTCACGAGCCGCGTGTGCCCGGCGCTGTGCGAGGCCGCGTGCAACCTGGGCTCGGTCGACGGCCAACCCACGACGATTCACGATAACGAGCGTGCGATCAGCGACCATGAGTGGGCAAACGGCGGCCCACGTCGCTTTGAGCCGACAGGGGAGGACGCGCCCTCGGTCGCCGTGGTTGGTTCCGGCCCGGCTGGCCTGGTGGCAGCATGGGAGCTTGCGCGTCGCGGTGCCCGCGTGACGGTGTTTGAGCGCGACGACCGCCCGGGCGGTCTGCTCATGTACGGCATTCCCAACATGAAGCTCGAGAAGTCTGTGGTCGAGCGTCGCGTGGCGCTCATGCGCGAGCTGGGTATTGTGTTCGAGCCGGGCGCCGACGTGAGCGATCCCAAGGTTACCGCCAGGCTCGACGACTTTGACGCCGTCGTGGTGGCAGTCGGCGCCCGTGCTCCGCGTGGGCTTTCGGCTGCGAACATTGATGCCCCGGGCGTGGTGTATGCCGTGGACTACCTGACGGCTTCGACCGTCTCGGTGCTCGATGGCGGTGAGCCTGCTATTGACGCGCGCGGCCTGGACGTCGTGGTCATTGGCGGTGGCGATACCGGCAACGACTGCGTGGGTACCGCGGTGCGTCAGGGCGCGCGCAGCGTGCGCCAGTTTGAGTTCTTGCCGGCTGCGCCCGATAAGCGCGCGGCAGGCAACCCCTGGCCGCAGTGGCCCAACGTTAAGAAGACCGATTACGGCCAGCAGGAGGCTATCGCTGCAATGGGTGGCGAGATGCGTACCTGGGCCGTGGATACACTCGAGGTGCTGCTGGACAAGAAGGGCGCGGCCGCGGGCTTGCGCGTGGTCGATCTGGACTGGTCGGCGGGAAAGCCCGAGCGCATCGCGGGCTCCGAGCACGAGGTGCCGGCGCAGCTGGTGCTCATCGCCTGCGGCTTTACGGGTCCGGAGCACGGCGTGTTCGATGCGGTGAGCGTGCCTGTTGCCACCGCTGGTCGTCCGCTGCCGGTGATGGCTGCTGAGGGCTCGCATCTCGCGGCTCGCACGGAGGGTGTCGCCGCGGATGCCGCGCCGGTGTATGTGGCGGGTGATGCCCGCAACGGCAGCTCGCTCGTGGTGAGTGCCATGGCCGATGCCCTGGCCTGCGCAGCCGAAGTCGCCGAGGCGCTGGAGCTGTAAAGTAGTCATTTAAGAACGTCCCCAATGACTAGCCATTTTTTTGTCTAGTCGTTGGGGACACTCTTTGCGAGCAGTTTGCTCGTTTGTCGACGTACGGATGTTCATTTGTCGACTTTTCGGGCTGTGGTCACCTGTTGTTTCTGTGGTGGCTGCGGGCATCTGGCTCAAAAGGGCGGGTTGGCCGTCTATGTCTACCTGCGGTTTTGTTGCGGTGCGCATTTTCGATCAAGCTTTTCGTCAAGTGTTTGGTCAGCATCTGGTTTGCAGTCGGAGGCCTATTTTGCCCGCGCTGGTCGTGGCTGCCCACCTTCCTCGTAAGCTCAAATTGAGGTCCATCAGTTTGAGGAGGATGCCATGACTGACCACGCTTTTGACCGAGCAGAGCTAGCCGAAGCCGTCGGCAACGATATTGCCGGCATGGCCCATTTTTGGATGCTGCGGAAGTTTCAATTCCTGGAGCCGGCGCGCGAACAGTTCGAGGTCATTGTCGACCCGTGGCTCAGCTATTGCGAGGGGCCTTCTCAAAACGAAATCATGGCCTACAACATGGCGTTTACCGATTGGCTGCTCTTTGAGCGCCCCTATCGCCATGGCAAAACGCTGCTCGAGCTATATGTTGACGAGCCGCCGGCATCGCTTTCGCCTGCCTCGCTCAAGCGGCTCGAGCAGGTACGCGACACGCAGTATTTCTCGCGCTTTGGCATTTTGGACAAGAATCCTGCGTCCGGCATGGTCGTGCTGAAGGACACGCGCACCGATCATCGCTTTGATGTCTACGACCCGCATATCGTGCAGAAGGAGCATTGGAACGACGGCGCGATTGCGGTGCGCCTCGCCTGCGTCGACGATGTCTGGCTTACGGCGGGACAGCTCTACCTGTATGACATCGCGCGCCTGAACGACACGGCGGTCGACGGGCCGGGTGCGGTGCATCCCGAGGACCTGCAGGACGGCTTTGACACCTCGTGCATCTGCTTCTTCTTGCGTCTGGTCCGCGACATCATGGGCGCCCAGGGGCGGTACGTAAAATCGCTCAACATCTACGAACAGGAGTGGGAGTAGGGGATGGGTAGTTGTCGCCTGCCCTGCCTTTTGCCTTTTTGTCTCAATCTGTAACGTTTGGGGACAAAAACCAGTCTATCTGTTACAGATCGAGACGAACGCTTGGGCACCGCTGGTTTGTCTAAATCTGTAACGCTTAGGGGCCTGGAGAACGTCTTCCTGTTACAGGTCGAGACGTTTGGCACCTGGCTGGGGGGAATGTCTCAATCTGTAACATCTATAGTCCAAAAATCGGTCTTCCTGTTACAGGTCGAAACGTTTGTCGGCGGAGGCAACGGTGACGATGGTCCATTTGTCCGATGTGGTGGTGATGGAAGTGTCTAATACCGTTTTCAAGCACAAGCATACGACTCGCAACACGTTGGCGCGGAATAGGATGCTCGCGCGACTCACGGAGGCGACCGAGCAAGGTGCGCTGCTCGCAACGCATGACAATGCCGAGCTCATGTGGCTGCGGCGTCATGTTGGAACCGACGATATCGCGGAACCCGAGCCGTATTTGTTCTGCTTTCAACATGATTGGGGTGTGCTGACGCCGGCGGAGCGAACGCTGCGTACCATCAAAGGGCTTGCAGAGTTTCATCCCGATTGGGCGTTTTGGGGCTATGACGCGGCGCTTTTGTGGGGTCTGGAGGTGCCGAATGATCTGCTTGGGTCGCGTTTTCTTGTTAAGACGGGTTGTTCGGTGGCGTTGAGCGGCGGGTGCAGGTTGTTGCGTCCGCAGATGGCGGGCGCACTCGAGCATGTTGATGGCGTGCGGGTGACGTCGTTTTGGCGCACGGTGGAGGATTGCCTACTGCGTGCGCCGTTCTCCTACGGGTTGGCGATTGCCGATTCTGCACTGTGGGCGAAAGGCGTATCACGTGGGGATTTGTGCGAGCGCCTCCGCGCCAATTGCGAGGGCAGGCGAGGGTATCGCAGGGCACAGGTGATTGCGTCGTATGCGGACGGGCTGTCTGAAAACGGCGGCGAGTCTCGGTTCCGAGCATTCTTTATTGCGTACGGCTTTCCGGTTCCGGAGCTGCAGGTGGAGTTTCGCGACCCGCTCGATCCGAGCCAGGTGTTTCGCGTCGACTATTTTTGGCGGCTCGAGGACGGGACGTGTGTCATCGGCGAGCTCGACGGAAAGGGGAAGTACACCTTGCAGAGCGGCGAGGGTCGGGAGTCGGTTGACCCATTCGTGGCAGAGCGTCAGCGGGAATCTCATCTGACAATGCTCGGGCATAAGGTGCTTCGGTTTACGTTTAACGAACTCAAAGGCCCGGGGAAGCTAGTCGAGAAAATGAGGCTGGCGGGTATTCCTCGGCAGGTTGAATTGGCTGAGGAGTGGAGATGCCAGTGGTATGGGCGCTGAGAGGTTTTGTCTCGATCTGTAACGTTTAGAGGTCGTTTGAGCTCGTAATTGTTACAGATCGAGACAAGCCGGTGAAACGTTGACCGAATGTCTCGATCTGTAACATCAGGGGGCCCAATAACCCTGTACCTGTTATAGATCGAGAGATTTTCCTAGTGCCGCTGGGATGGGACTGCAACGTATTCCGTCCCCCACATCCTCTCTTCCTTCCGTTAACCGATGCGTCTGCAGCAATCCAGCGGGACTAGGTGATAATGGACAAATGTTCAAGTTAATCGTGAGGGAGGAGCTCGATATGGCATCTGCCGATCGTTCTACGTTGTTTATCAATGCGACCATTCTGGATGGTTCGGAACATATGGAGCCGCAACCCGATATGGCCGTGACTGTTGAGCGCGGCGTCATCACCTGGATGGGGCCGAGTGCTGTGGCACAGGCGCCTGCAGGTGCCGAGGTTATCGACCTGGGTGGTGCGTATCTCATGCCCGGTCTCATCAATATGCACGTGCACCTGTGCGGTTCGGGCAAGCCTGTCTCGGCCGGCGATGCGGGAGCGCTGATGAAGAAACTCGATAATCCCGTGGGCCGTGCCATCGTCCGCCGCATCCTCAAGGGCAGTGCCCAGCAGCAGCTGGCAAGCGGCGTGACCACGGTGCGCGGCGCGGGCGACCCGTTGTTTGCCGACATTGCCGTGCGCGACGCTATCGACGCCGGCAAGTATCAGGGTCCGCGCCTGGTAGCGCCGGGAACGGGCGTCACGGTGCCGGGCGGCCATGGCGCGGGCTTGTTCGCCCAGGTGGCCAACAGCCCCGTCGAGGCAGCCGAGCAGGTGCGCGATCTGTATGCGCGCGGTGCCGATGTCATTAAGCTGTTCGTAACGGGCGGTGTGTTCGATGCGACCGAGGTGGGCGAGCCGGGCGTGCTGCGTATGCCGGTGGAGGTTGCCGCGGCGGCGTGCAAGGCGGCGCACGAGGTGGGTCTGCCGGTTATGGCTCATGTCGAGAGCACCGAGGGCGTGAAGGCCGCGCTTGAGGCCGGGGTCGACACGATCGAGCACGGTGCCCCGATGACGCCCGAGATCCTGGAGCTGTATCGCGGCGCCGCGGGCACACAGCTCGAGGGACGCGCGCCGAGCGTGACCTGCACGATCAGCCCGGCGCTGCCGTTTGTATTGCTCGACCCGGAAAAGACCCATTCGACCGATACACAAAAGAAGAACGGCGACATCGTGTGCTCGGGCATCATCGAGAGCGCCCGTGCCGCACTGGAAGCTGGCATTAAGGTGGGCCTGGGCACGGACTCAAGCTGCCCGTTCGTGACGCAGTACGACATGTGGCGTGAGGTTGCCTATTTTGCCAAGTATGTCGGTGTGAGCAACGCCTTCGCGCTGCATACGGCTACGCAAGTCAACGCCGAGCTGCTGGGGCTGGGCGGCGAGACCGGTACGATCGAGTGCGGCAAGGCCGCCGATATCCTGGTGACGCGCAAGAATCCGCTCGATGACCTGTGCGCTCTGCGTGAGCCGACGCATGTGATGTGTCGCGGTGATCTGGTACGCAAGCTCAAGGTGAAGCGTATTCCCGAGGTGGACGCCGAGCTCGACGCGATTATGGCCATGCCTGCCGAAGCGCTGGCTGAGGAGCTGGCCCGCGACGGTGTGGCGTAGATGTGACAAAGGGGCAGCTCCGTTGCCGCATGCAAAAAGCCGAGGTCTCAACACGAGGCCTCGGCTTTTTTATCGAACAAATACTTAAGATTTGGGACAAACAAACCTGATTAATTTGTCCCGCGTGCGGGCGCTAGGAGCGGGTTTCCATCTTGGCGTGGCACTTGGGGCAGGTGACGCGGATCTTGCCTTTGCCCTTGGGGACGGAGAGCATCTGGCCGCAGTTGGGGCACTTGAGGTATGCCGTGGTCTTGCGTCCCTTCCACATCTTCTTGGCCGTGCGCTTGGCGCGCTCAAAGTCTTCCTTGCTCGTTCCAGCCGCGCGCGAGGTGCTGGCCGCTGCAGCGCCGCCGCCCAAGCTGGCGACAAACTTGCCCAAGCCGGGGACGTTCGCGGTCGCGGCGACAAAGGCAGCGTTTTCCTTGCGACGCGCATCGATGTTTTTGGACAGGCCGCGCAGCACGCCAATCACGATTACGGCGATGGCAATCCAGCTGAGCCACTGGATGTGGGCTATCGATCCGATCATCGCGATGACAATGCCGGCAAAACCCATCACGATGGTGAGTTCATCGGCACCATTGCGGCCCTTCATAAAGTCATTCATGCAAATTGCCTTTCGTTCGATATGCTGCACGCCTTTATACCCGATTTAGAGCAAGGGGGACAGGTCAATCTGCACCAAGGTGGTGCAAACATACCTGTCCCCGATGCACCAAGAAGGTGCAAAGCAGTCCGTCCCCAATGCCCCAATTACTTGGAGAGCTTGTCGACGACGCGTTCGATCTCGGCGAGCTTGGCGGCTTTGAGGTCTTCGTCGCCCGATTCGATTGCCGAAGTCACGCAGCCCTCGATATGCGCCTTGAGCACATCGGCGTTGATGCGCGCAATGAGCGCCTGCGTTGCCATGAGCTGCGTGGAAATATCGACGCAGTAGCGGTCCTCATCGACCATCCGCAAGATGCCGTCGATCTGGCCGCGTGCCGTCTTGAGCATGCGGGTCACCGATTTGTGGTCTGCCATCATGGCGGGTCCTCGTTTCTGGTCGATGGGGTCGAATGCTTCTGGTAGCTGCTACGCGGCGGTCACGGACAGGGCGTGGAACTTCTCGCCGGCGCCCTCGACGGCGGCAGCGAGCTGCTCGGCGGTCACGGTGTCGGCGCACTCAACCTGGACGGTCTGGGTCTCGTGATCGGCGTCGGCGTCGGTCACGCCGGCAACGTTGAGCAACGCCGTCTCGACGGTGGCGTCGCAGTGGCCGCACATGAGGCCGGAAGTCTTGATTGTGTATCGCATGGGTGTACTCCTTATCGATTGAGATTATCTGACAGTTTAGTCGTGAACAGCGTCATCTTAAAGGTGCGCTGAGGTGCCCGAGATTGCCCCGAAAGAGGAGCGAAGCGTACTTGGGTACGCGAGCGACGGTTTGAGGGGCAAGGTCGGGTGCATCAGTGCGCCGTCTTGGGCTTAAAGGTTCGTAGGCGCAGAGCATTGCTTACGACGCATACGCTCGACAGGCTCATGGCCGCGGCGCCGAACATCGGCGAGAGCTGCCAACCGGTGAGGGAGAAGAACACGCCTGCCGCCAGCGGAATGCCGATGCCGTTGTAGAACAGCGCCCAGAACAGGTCCTGCTTGATGTTGCGGATCGTGGCGCGCGAAAGCTCGATGGCGCGCGCAACGTCCATGAGGTCGCTGCGCATGAGTACCACGTCGGCGCCCTCCTTGGCGATGTCGGCGCCGGTGCCGATAGCAAGGCCCACGTCGGCGCGCGCCAGGGCGGGGGAGTCGTTGATGCCGTCGCCCACCATGGCGACCTTGCTGCCCGCATCCTGCAGTTCGCGCACGTGGCGCTCCTTGTCGGCGGGGAGGACGTCGGCGATGACCTGTTCGCTGCTCAGCCCCACGCGGCGGGCGATGGCCTCGGCCGTCACGCGGTTGTCGCCGGTGAGCATGCGCACGTCGACGCCGAGCTTGCGGAGCGCGGCGATGGCCTCGGCACTCGTTTCTTTGACCTCGTCAGCCACGGCGATGGTGCCGACAAGCTCGCCGTTCTTGGCAAAGAACAGCGGCGTCTTGCCTTCGGCGGCATATTGCTCGGCAAGACCCGCGGGCACGGTAACGCCCAACTCGTCCATCAGGCGCACGTTGCCGGCTGCGATGACATTCTGCCCCTCGCGTGCCATAACGCCTCGTCCGGGCACGGCGGCAAAGTCCTCGACCATGCGCGCGACAATTCCGCGCGCTTCGCACTCGGCCATAATCGCCTCGGCCAGCGGGTGCTCGCTCGAGCGCTCCAGCGCGGCGGCCAGCTTGAGCAGCGCCTTTTCGCTCATGGCGGGCGAGCCGTCAGCGCGCGTGGCTACCACGATATCGGTCACGGCAGGCTTGCCGCGGGTGACGGTGCCCGTCTTGTCGAGCACCACGGTGCCCACGCTGCGCAGATTCTCCAGCGCCTCGGCGCTCTTGAACAGAATGCCCATCTCGGCGCCCTTGCCGGTGCCGACCATAATGGCGACGGGTGTGGCCAGACCCAGCGCGCACGGGCAGCTGATCACCAGCACGGCGACGGCGGAGGTGAGCGCTTCGTTGACGCTTCCGGTCAAAACCATCCATGCCACAAAAGTTACGGCAGAGATTGCGAACACCACGGGCACGAACACGCCGGCGACCTTGTCGGCCATGCGGGCGATGGGCGCCTTGGTAGCGTTGGCGTCCTCGACGAGCTGGATAATCTTGGCGAGCGACGTGTCGGCGCCCACACGCGTGGCGCGGAAGGTAAACGAGCCCGTGCGGTTGACGGTGGCCGCGTTGACAGTGTCGCCGGCGGTCTTCTCCACGGGGATGGACTCGCCGGTCAGCGCACTTTCGTCCACGGCCGAGCTGCCCTCGAGCACCACGCCGTCGACGGGGATGGACTCGCCGGGACGCACGCGCAGGACCTGGCCGGGAAGGATACTGTCGACGTCGACGGTGGCCTCGGTACCGTCCTCGACCACGACGGTCGCGGTCTTGGGCGCCAGGTCAATGAGCGCCTCGATGGCGCCGCCGGTCTTGGATTTGCTGCGTGTCTCGAGGTATTTGCCCACGGTGACGAGCGACAGGATGGTGCCGGCGCTCTCAAAATACAGGTTGTCCATGCCTGTCATCATGGCCTCGTGGACCTGACCCGCGGCTAGCTGGTCGGCCATGATGAACATGGCGTAGAGCGACCAGGCGATGGAAGCGGTGGCGCCTACGGCAATAAGGGCGTCCATGGTGGGCGCGCCGTGCGCGAGCGATTTAAACCCGTTGATAAAGTACGCGTCGTTGATGTAGACGATGGGGATGAGCAGGACGAGCTCGGTGAGCGCGAGCGTCATGCTGTGGGTATGGTCGGTGAAAATGCCGGGTAGCGGCCAGCCAAGCATGTGCCCCATGCCTATGTAGAACAGTGGGATGAGGAATACGATCGAGACGATGAGGCGGGTGCGCATGGCGGAGGCGGCGGCCTCCAGCTTTTTGGTAGGCGACTCCATATGGGCGGCGCCGGACCTGGCTTGCGCACTGCCGTTTGAGCCGGCGGCACCGGTGCCCACATCGACGGGCGAGGCCGAGTAGCCCGCGCGGTCGACGGCGGTGCAGATATCGTCGGGGGAGACCTGCGCGGGGTCGTAGTCCACCAGCATAGAGCCGGCGAGCAGATTGACCGCGACGCTTTGGACGCCGTCGAGCTTGCTCACGGCGCGGTCCACGTGCGCCTGACAGGCGGCGCATGTCATGCCACCCACATCGAATTTATCTTGAGCCATGGCTTCTCCTTTCTGTGGTTCGGTGTTGGAATTGTTAACCTGCCGATACTATACACCCATACCCCCTGGGGGTGTCTAGTGGAGATGAAAATGTATGGCATTCTGTTATTGGTCGAGGTGACAGCCAGTTCGGCGGACCGTAGCCAGTCTAATGTCTCAATCTGTAACATCTAGAGAGGTTTTTGACCCCTTACTGTTACGGATTGAGATGTTGTCTCGCGGGGTTGGGGTTTGTCTCGATCTGTAACATCTAGACCTGTATCTGCCGAGTTAGTGTTACAGATCGAGACAATTGACGGGGAGGGGTCCCGTCACGGCAAGACGCCCGCCGCCTAGATGCAGAACCCGGGGATCACACAGGTTAGCTTGTTTGGCTTTTCCGCAGGCGTTGCGTACGTAAAGACGTCGCCGTCGTGTCCCACGCGATTCATATAGAGTGTGCCTTCGCTCTCCGATGTGTCGGGACTCGCCGTTCGTTCCCACCAACAGGTGTCCTTGCCCTTCCACTGGCGAACCAACGTCTCGTTCGTGGTATACGGACTTACCTTGAGCTCGCGGAAGAGTTGGTACTCCTTGCCCTCGCCGTTATAGATGTCGGCCAGGTAGTGAAAGCCCTCGGCAAACGAATCGGGCGGTTGCGTACCGCACAGCTCGACCATGGCGGGCAGCCAAAGGGTTGCGGGCAGCTCGCTCAGGCACGACGCACTGTTGGCGGCGCCAACGTTATTCGAGATCTTTTTGACAGACTTGATGAGCGCGCGCAACTCGTTGGGCAGCAGCTTAAGGGCGTCGCCGTCGAGCCACTCTCGCAGCTCGCAATCTGCCCAGCCGGCGCTCGGCGGTTCAGTCGCAGCATCGCGCTCGGCAATACCCGCATCGAACATAAACGTCAGCCCGGCCTTGCCCGTCCCGTCCAGAAGTTCGTCGTGGCGGATGCCCACAAGCTGAGCGCCGACCTCCAGCCCGTTGGCGAGCTTCACACGCTTGGTGCACGGATAGGGGATATGCCCATCAACGTCGAGCAGGTGGTAGCGCTTTGCAATCTCGCGTGCCTCGCTACGGGTCTCGGCGGCCTTAATCTTGAGCGAAATCTCCTGCAGCTGATCCCAGGTGTAGTCGTCAAGTGAACCGCGGATGCCGTCCAGGTAGTCGGGGATGCCAAAGCCATGGGTTGCCGCCCCGATAACGCAGAGCCCCGCAACGGCTGCAACGACGCCACCGATAATAAAGCGGCGGCGGGTCATGGCATCGTGCCGGGCCTGCTCCAGGATCTCTCTCGCGCGCTCGCCGGCGACGTCGACCTTAAGGTGCGTGCCAGAATCGATATCAATTGCGGCCTCGTCTCCTGCACCCTCGCGGTCCTCAGATTCTGCAGCGGGGAGGTATGTCGAGAGCACCTCGAGCATCTGCTGCTCGGTAGGGCGATCACCCTGTTCGACCGAGATGCCTTTCATGATGATCTGGACAAGCGCTTTGTCGCCCTCGCAGCGCGGCTCGAGCGGCGCCGGTTTGGTCTTGGTCTTTATGAGGTAGAACGAGCCGGTCGCCGCGGCACCCGTCGACTCAACATCGAACGGCTTACGACCGCTGTAGAGCTGGTACAGAATGCTCGAAAGCGCATAGACGTCGATTGCCGGCGAACGGCGAAGGGCCGCGATGCCTTCGATGTCCTGCGTGAGCATCTCGGGCGCGGCGTATGCGGGCGTGGCAAAGCGCCAGATGTCGGCGCGCCGGGTGATCGTGTCGTCGCCGAGAGCCATGGTCGCGGAGCCCATGTCGATGAGGCAGGGGTCAAAGGAGCAATCGGCAATCTGCTGCTCGAGCGTTCGGCTGGTGGTGCGGAACATGATATTGGCAGGCGACAGGTCGCGATGGATGACCGGATTCACGAGGCCTTGGGTCATCAAGAGCGCACGAAGCACGGCGTTTCCGACGGCGGCGACCATCTGGGTGGTCAGCCCGCCCGAGGCGTCGTGCGGAAGCAGGGGCAGCGCCTGCTTGAGCGAGGTGCCCTCGACCCACTCCATGAGGATGAGCGGGTCATCCTCGCACGAGCCGTAGCCATAGACGCGCGGAAATCCGCGCAGGTGCGAGACGGTACACAGATGACGGTACTCCTCGAATAGCGCGGCGGTGTTGGCCAGGTGCGCTGCCGATTGCTCGGCGGAGCGGTCGGGGGCTTGGCCGGAAAGGATGGCGTTGTCCTTGAGTAGCTTGACGGCAAAGACCTCGCCGCTCGTGTTGGTCGCGCGCAGCACGTGCCCGATGTTGCCGTTGTCGCGGTGGGCCGTCTGGAGAATAAGCGTCATAAATCGACGCTTGGCGTCGTCCTCGGCGCTGGGGTCGACCGCCACGGCGGTATCGAACGTGTCGAGACGGATGAGTTTGTCGCCATAGGCGCTATCGGTAGTATCCATGGCGTTCCTTTGTCTAGCATGGGTTGCTGCGCGTATACGTGGGCAGTGTGGATATCGGTAAAGTACCATGATAGCCACACTGCCCACGTATACCGCTGAGTATTGTCGTTTACGACGCAGAAGGTAGAAGACGAAAGACGGACGGCGACCGTCTTTCGATCGCCGTCCGCGCTAGTCCACAATGACAAGGAATGTCGTGTAGAGACCCAGATGGAGCCTGTCGCTGTTTTCGATTTCAACCGGGGGATAGATCTTGCCGGGCTCGCGTTGGTCGCGCGGCGGCTCAATCACAATATCGCCGTCGCCCGCGCCCGATTCGAGCACTGTGCCGTTGGTCGACCCAAGGCCCTGGGCGTACCAGCGTCCGCCTTCGAGCCAAATGCGGAGATGCTCGCGCGATGCATCAGCGCCTACATCGGTGATGCTGGGCGAGGTTTTGGGCAAGGACCCAATTACCGTGCCGCGCGGATCGCGCGTGAGGGGATGGATTTGCATGTCGGCGCAGTTGTCGGCATGGGTTCTGAGCAGACCGAGGTTGGGGGCGACAGTGCGCGGCTGCTCCAGGCTGCTCATAAAGCCACGTCCGACGGTAGTTTCGGTGGTGCCAAAGTGCCCGCCTGTCTTGCTGTCGCAAAAGCGCTCGACGGTGGCCACGCCTTGGATGGGGTCAGCGAGCGCCCCCGTTGCCACAAAGAGCATAAGGTAAAGCGTACTCTTCTCGCGCACGGCATTGCCGTCAAAGTTGTCGATGTGATTGAGGGCATTTGCATATAGGCGGCTGTCCAGCTTGTAGCTGGCGAGAGCCGACATCATTTCGTTGGCGGCCGGGCCGCGATAGTGCTCGGCGATTGCCTGATAGGCGGACTCGCCGCCGCCGAGCTTGCTGCAGATTGCCGCGGAAAGATTGAGCGTGGTGACGGCAAAGTCGCTGTAGATGGCGGGCGCGCACTGGTCAGGCTCGCGATGGACGATGTAACGGGTGAGATACGAGCGGTTGGAAGAGCATTTCTCGAGCAGGGTACTGCCGAGATAAGAGTTTCCATTGATGAGCATTCGGGCGATCTCGAGATGTCTAAGACCGCCGAACGAGCGAATATCGTTATAGAGGACCGAGCAAGGTGTCTCTGCTGCCACGGATACCTCCTTTGATTGCTTCCTAGCCAATAAGGCGATAGGAATTAATGGCCCCCGGTGGGCGACGTATTAAATGGCTGCGCAATATGTAGCGTAACCAAAGCAACATTATAGGCCACATGTTCGAAATTGCAGGAAGACCGAGAGATTTGGTTTGGACTGGACGGAAATCCCCCTCTGTCTTGATCTATAACAATTGGGACCGATTTTGCTCCGTAACTGTTACAGATTGAGACGTTTGTGAACCGTGTCGACCGTTTGTCTCGATCTGTAACACGTAGAGGAAGATTTGCCCTGTAGATGTTACAGATTGAGACAATCGGCCCAGACCCGCCTCGTCATCTGTGGTTTACGTGGGGGCATACGGAGTACGGGTATACTAACCGGCGGCGAATCTGCTCCATCGCTTAGAGCTGCTGCGTCTGGACGGCGCGTGATAGAGCTGCCAAAGCGATCGCCAGCGTGCTGAGCAACGTCCTCTCTGTGCGCACCCGTTTTTGTATGTATTAGCGCACTACCAAGCACGCCCGCGCGGCCGCATGCCGCGTCCATCGCGCGTGCAGATAAGGAACAACAACATATGCGTAATTCTGTATCTGACGTCACCGACGCCGAGATTCTGGACGAGACCCGCGAGGCCATGACCCAGGCTGCCTTCGATGCCGCCGATGAGGCCAATGCTGCCCAGGCCGTCGAGTCCGCTACCGAGAGCCTGCCCGCCTTTGACGAGCTGGGGCTTTCCGACGAGATGCTTCGTGCTATCGAGAACCTGGGCTACACGGCGCCGACGCCCGTGCAGGCCGGTTCGATTCCTGTGGTGCTCGAAGGCCGCGACCTGCTTGCCGCCGCTCAGACCGGCACCGGCAAGACGGCCGCCTTCTTGCTGCCGACCATGAACAACCTGGAGCACATTGCTCCGCCCAAACCCGTGCGTGAGCGCGGCGGCCGCAACCGCCGTCGCGGTGCCAAGAAGCCCGAGGGCAACGGCCGTGGCCCCGTGATGCTCGTCATCACCCCTACGCGCGAGCTTGCCCAGCAGATCGACGAGGTCGCGAGCAAAATCGCCGACGTCACCGGCCATGTTGCCGTGACCGTCGTGGGCGGCGTGAGCTACAAGCCCCAGACCGCTGCCCTCAAGTACGGTTGCGACATCCTGGTCGCCACGCCGGGCCGTCTGGTCGATCTGATCGAGCAGGGTGCCTGCCACCTGGACGAGGTCAAGGTGCTGGTGCTCGATGAGGCCGATCGCATGCTCGACATGGGCTTTTTGCCCGCCGTCCGACGCATTGTGCGCGAGACGCCGGCCGAGCGCCAGACGCTGCTGTTCTCGGCGACGCTCGACGAGGAGGCCGTGGGCGAGATCACCGACCTGGTGAGCGACCCGGCCCGCGTGGAGATCGCGCCTGCCACGTCGACCGCCGACACTGTCGACCAGTTTGTGTTCCCGGTGTCCATCGAGGCCAAGAACAACCTGCTGCCCGAGTTCCTCAAAAAGGAAGGCCCGGAGCGCACTATCGTCTTTATGCGCACCAAGCACCGCGCCGACAGCTGCTGCCGTCGTCTGGAGCGTAAGGGCATCAAGGCCGCCGCGATTCACGGCAACCGCAGCCAGGCCCAGCGCGAGCGCGCGCTTTCTGCCTTCCGTGATGGCACCGTCGACGTGCTGGTGGCGACCGACGTGCTTGCCCGCGGCATCGACATCAGCGATGTGCGCTACGTCGTGAACTTTGACGTGCCGGCCGAGCCGACCGACTACATCCACCGTATTGGCCGTACGGGCCGCGCCGGCGAGCTGGGCTGGGCCATCACGTTTGTGACCGAGCAGGACGTCGACGAGTTCTACGAGATCGAGAAGCTCATGGACAAGACCGCCGACATCTACGAGGCCGGCGACCTGAATGTGGGTCCTAATCCGCCCGCGGTTGACCCCGAGCGCGACCCTGCGGCCTTTAAGGCGAAGAAGAAGACCAAGCGCGGCAAGTCCAAGAGCAAGAAGAAGCTTGAGCAGGCGCGTCGCGACGGCAAGCGCAACGGCGACGATTACGGTGATGTGGCCGGTCGTTCCAACCGCGGTCGTGACGAGCGTCGCGGCGACGGCGAGCGTCCGAGCCGTCCTAAGCGCGGCGGCAAGACCCGCGTGCGCGAGGGCGTTCAGGCTCGCGTGGACGAGGCTGTGGAGAGCGTGGCTCGCGAGGTGGCTGCCGAGGAGCGCGCTGGTGCTGTTGAGCAGGGCCCGCGCGGCAACCGTGCCGAGCGCCGTGCCAAGCAGTTCCAGGGCGAGGCACACCGCCGTCGTCGTGAGGACGAGGACCGTGGAGGTCGTCGCCGTGTTGAGCGCGAGGACGAGGGCCGCGGTTCGCGTGGCGGCAAACGCGGTGCGGGCGACCGTCGTCGTTCCGGTCGCGATGGCGAGCGCGGCGGGCGCAATGAGCGCCGTGGCGGCGAGGGTCGCGGTGAGCGAGGTGCCCGTGGCGGTGAGTCCCGTGGCGGCAAGTGCTTTGAAGAGCGCGGTGGCCGCGGCGGCGAGCGTCGCGAGGGTGCTCGCGGCAATGGCGGCCGCAGCGGCGCTGGCCGTTCTAACGAGTCGCGCGATCGTCGTGATCCGCGTGCCAGCCGCGATCGTCGCGATGACTGGCGCAACTACGACGATACCCGCGAGGAGCGTCGTGGCGGCTATCGTGGCGGGCGTGGCGGCAACCAGGCCGGCTCCCGCGGCGGCCGCGCCGGCGGTCGCGATAACCGTGGCAGCTATGGCAACAGCCGTGGCGGCAAGCGCGGCGGCAGCTCCCGTCGTCCCGGTGACGGCGGCGGCAAGCGCAAGTAACATACGCGTCGCCCACTAGAGCGAGGTGAACCAAGGGCCCTGAGCAACTACGCTCGGGGCCCTTTTTGTTTGCCGTATCCGATCGCTAGTTCAAATGTGATTTCCTCGGGAATGCATCTAGAGGATGCCGTGGGCCTGTTTCCTGCCATGCGGCAATGGGTCCCATGGGGTGTGCCGTGCATTTTTTGGAGTATTCAGCAGCTCTAGCTGGCTGCATACGATTCGGTATTGCCAACGGTGGCCTTCAGATACCCCCTATGAGCGTTTTGAGTTAGATTTCGCCGTTTTTCGAAGCAAAGGTACGTCATTCTCGCTATGTCGGAACCCTAAATGACGCAGCGCCCTACAGTTTTGCCCGCCCGCGGCGGTGCTGGCGCGGTCACGTTGCAGAATACTCCGTTTTTTGCACGGGCCAGGATGGGGTACCTCAGGAGAACACGGCGGTATCCCGTAAATATATACAATCTGTACCGTAATTTATACAAAACGAAGAGGCAGACAGCGTAGGGTGGGTGCATTGGGGTGCTTGGTGCATTAAAACGGGGACCCTACGTGCCGTATACTCTGGCTGGATGTGAAAACGGCTTGACGCGTTGCCAGGCGTAGGGGGAGGGTGTCTAGATGAGCGTATTCGAAATTGTGTTTAGTCCGACGGGTGGAACGCAGAAGGTGTCTGGCCTTGTGGCTGGAGCGCTGGACAAAAAGATCGTTACCGTCGATCTGACCGATAGCGGGTTGGATTTCCACGAGGTCTCGATGACGAAGGACGACGTGGCTGTTATCTCCGTGCCAGCGTATGCCGGCAGAGTCCCTGCCGTGGCGGTCGACCGACTGAACATGGTTCACGGCAACGGAGCGCGGGTCGTTCTGGTGTGCGTCTATGGAAACCGCGCGTTTGAGGACACGCTCGTAGAGCTGGAGGACGTTGCGAAGCATGCGGGATTCCGGGTAATCGCGGCAGTTGCAGCCATTGCAGAACATTCCATTGCGCGACAGTTTGCTGCCGGTCGTCCGGATGCGCAGGATGCGGCGCAGCTCGCAGAGTTTGCGCAGCAAATTCAGCAAAAGCTGTTGGCTGAGGATACATCCGAGCCCTCTATTCCCGGCAATCGTCCTTATAAACAAGCCAGAGGTCACCGCATGGCACCTGAGGCAACAGAGGATTGCGTCTCCTGCGGTGCATGCGCCGCGGCGTGCCCCGTTTGTGCTATCGACAAGGGTGACCCCAAACGAGCAGCTGGCGAGGCGTGCATCTCCTGCATGCGCTGCATTGCCGTATGCCCGCGAGGCGCTCGTAAGCTTGATCCCAACAAGCTATCCGCTGTTTCTCAGATGCTGAGCAAGGTTTGCGTCGTGCGGAAGGAATGCGAGCTCTTTGTCTAGCGCATACGAAATTGGTGCATTGGGGCCAGGTTAATCTGCACCAACCTGGTGCAAACAAACCTGTCCCCAATGCACCAGAGTGAGGAGCGCCCCTGGGTGCCGGCAGAAAAGGAACGTCCCTAAGTGCCGCTTAAATACCGTTTATCGGAGAATAAATACCGTTCACCGGTCATAATGATTATTCTGGCTTTGGGCTTGTCTACAATAGCTCCCGTAAAAAGAAATGCGGAAGGTTACCGAGTCCCTCGGACGTGGGCCTAACCAAAGTCTTTGAACGGATGTGTCTCTATGGACGCATTCGCTTGATTTTGGTTGGGCTATATTTATGAAGGGACATGCCACCATGGGTTTCTTTTCTCGCCTTATGGGCGGCTCGGACAAGCAGGCGACTGCATCTTCCGAGTTCGAAATCCTCGCTCCCGTTTCCGGCGAGCTTGTTCATCTGGAAAAAACCAATGACCCCGCTTTTAGCAGCCGTGCCGTGGGCGATGGCGTTGCCGTGGTTCCCCAAGAGGGAACGGTGTGCGCTCCTGTTTCCGGTACCGTCGCGGCGCTGTTCCCGACCGAGCATGCACTGGGCATCATGTCCGACGACAGCTCTGCTCAGGTGATGCTGCATATCGGAATCGACACTGTTAAACTTGAGGGCAAGGGCTTCCATGCGCTTGTTGCCCAGGGTGACCATGTCGACGCGGGCCAGCCCCTCGTTGAGGTCGATTTTGACGCGGTCCGCGCCGCCGGCTTCGATCCCACGGTCTTCGTTATTGTATGCGAGCGTTCGGAGAACTCGACTCTTCGTGAGCACGCTTCCGGCCCTGTTGCTGTTAAAGAGCCTGTCGTCTGGCTTTCCGAGTAAATTCTTTTGGTGGGTACCGTGGTTATCAAGCGAGTTTTCAACAATAACGTCGCAATGGTCACTTCGGACGATGGCTCCGAGCTCATTGTCATCGGTCGAGGCCTCTGCTTTGGCCGTCATGCCGGCGACGCTATCGATGAAGCATCGGTCGAAAAGACCTATGCGCTGCAGGAGGGCACTTCTCAGGATTCGCGTACGATTGACCGCTTGGCACATCTTTTGGAGTCCATTCCCACCGTCAACCTCGTGATTGCCGAGGACATTGTTCAGATGCTCCGTCGAGAGCTCAATGTTGATGTCAACGACAAGATTCTCATTGCTCTTGCAGACCATATCAGCCTTGCTTTGGAGCGCGAGCGCAAGGGCGTCTCCTGCGAGAATCCGTTGCTGCTCGAGATCCAGCAGTTCTATCGCAAGGAGTATGCGCTTGCGGGCCGTGCGCTGCAGATTGTCAAGGAGTATATGGGCTTCCAGATGAGCGAAGAAGAGCAGGGTTTTATTACGCTGCATATCGTCAACGCCACCATGCCGCAACGCTCCGACCGTCTCATCATCTCGGTCCAGCTTGTTCGCGACGTGCTCGCGATTGTTTCCGAGCGCTATGCCACGACCCTCGATGACACCTCGCTGCCTTACGAACGTTTCGTTCGTCACCTGCAGTTTTTCGCGCAGCGAGCGCTCGATCCTGCGGCCGGGCAAATCAATGGTGACGCGCTGTTCCGAATCGATGAAACGGTGTACCCGTGCGCATCCTCGTGCGCGGACGCCATAGCCGCCCACTTGTCGTCTACCTATAACGTTGTCGTTACCAATGCCGAGAAGAGTTATCTCGCTTACCACATTGTTAACCTGCTTGGAGAACCTGGTCTCTAGGCATAACGTGCCCACACATCGATTGATATAAGGCAGGGCTTATGGCCTTGTCCAGGGCACATCTGTCTTAATTTGCGGAAAAGGAAGGGGAGTACCGCTATGACCGCAAAAAAGAAGTTCAATTTCAAAGCGCCGTTGGAGGTGTTCGCGAAGTCAATCGTTCAGCCGATGATGTATCTCTCGGTTGCCGGCATTCTGCTCATCGTGGGCATTATTCTGACCAACAAGACCATCTGCGCCGTGATCCCTGTGCTGGGCTCCGGTCCGTTCCAGCTTGTGGGCGCCGTTGTCTATCAGTCGCTGATGTTTATCATCAACAACCTCTCGATTCTGTTCTGCGTGGGCATCGCCGGCGCCATGGCAAAGAAGAACAAGGGCCACGCTTCGCTGATCGCCCTGATGTCGTTCTTCCTGTTCCTGCAGGCTAACAACATCGTGCTCAACGCCACCGGCTCTCTTGCCGAAGCGAGCGGCATGCTCGGCCTTACCGGAACCGGCCAGAGCACCGTTATGGGCATTCAGGTGCTCGATACCGGCGTGTTTGGCGGCATCATTCTTGGTTGCATCACCGGTGCCGTGTTCAACAAGTACTCGAACAAGCAGTTCCCCATTGCCCTTTCGATGTTCTCGGGCGTTCGTTTTCCGTTCCTGATCATGATCATCATCTCCTGGATCATGGGCGCTGGCTTCTGCATCGTTTGGCCTCCGGTTCAGGGCGCCATCTCCTCCGTTGCCGGCATCATTAAGGAGTCGGGCAACATCGGTCTGTTTATCTACGGCATGCTCAACAAGCTGCTCGTTCCCACCGGTCTGCACCACCTCATCTACACTCCGTTCCAGTTTTCCGATGTGGGTGGCACCCTGACGCTGGGTGATCAGGTTATCGCCGGCGCCTATCCCATCCGTGTCGCCGAGATGGCAATGACGGGCCAGCCCTTCTCCGATAGCACCTACTTCAACAGCTACACCTTCAACAACCTGTGGCCCTACATCGGTATCGGTCTCGCCTTTATCTTCACCGCTTACAAGGGGAACAAGGATAAGACCAAGGCCGTTATCATCCCGCTGATCATCACCGCCGTGCTCTCCTGTGTCACCGAGCCCATGGACTTCCTCTTTGTCTTTGCCGCTCCCGTGCTCTTTGTCGTTCACTCGGTTCTTTCCGGCATCTTCCTGGTTCTGCTCAAGGTCCTCTCCGTGCCCGCTTCGACTGCAGGCGGTATCATCAACATCGTGGTTTCCAACCTGGTCCTCGGTGTCGACAAGACCAACTGGCCGGTTATGCTGGTGCTTGGAGTCGTCAACGCCGCTCTGTACTTCTTCCTCTTCACCTTCCTTATTAAGAAGCTCAACCTCCACACGCCTGGCCGCGAGGAGGAGTCCGAGCTCGCCGAGTCCGTTGCCGAGGGCGAGGCCGCCGCGTCTGTCGCGGTGAAGCAGGGCGCTGTTGCCGCAGCTCCCGCAGAGGGCGTCGATGCAGGTATTGCCGACCTGGTCGCAGGTCTTGGCGGCAAGGACAACATCGAGGAGCTCGAGAACTGCTTTACGCGTCTTCGCGTGAACGTTAAGAACCCGGACCTCATCGATGAGAACCTCATCAACCACGTGCCCAACAGCGGCATCAACCGCAACGGCAACAATATCCAGATCATCTTTGGCATGAAGGTCGCCGAGATGCGCGACAAGGTCGAAAACGCAATTGAGAAGGAGCAGTAAACAATGATCATTACTCTGTGTGGTGGCGGATCCACCTTTACCCCCGGCATCGTCAAGTCCATCGCCCTGCGCAAGGACGAGCTCGACGTTGACGAGATTCGTCTGTACGACATCAATGAGGAGCGCCAGCGCAAGATCGGCGTGCTCGTGGACTGGATTTTGCACGAGGACCTCGGCCTGGACATCAAGCTCACGGTGACCACCGACAAGAAGACGGCTTTTACCGACGCGAGCTTCGTGTTTGCCCAGATGCGCGTGGGCGGCTACGCCATGCGCGAGCAGGACGAGAAGATTCCGCTGCGCCACGGTTGCGTGGGTCAGGAGACCTGCGGCTGCGGCGGCCTTGCCTACGGCATGCGCACCATCTTCCCCATGGTCGAGCTGATCGATGACGTTGAGAAGTACGCCAAGAAGGACTACTGGATTCTCAACTACTCCAACCCTGCTGCCATCGTGTCCGAGGGCTGCCGCGTGCTGCGTCCCAACGCTCGCATCATCAACATCTGCGACATGCCGATCGCGATCATCGACGTGGTTTGCGCCGCACTCGATATCGACAAGAAGGATGTCGAGTACGATTACTTTGGCCTCAACCACTTTGGTTGGTTCACCTCGATCCGCCACAAGGGCGAGGAGGTGCTCCCGCAGCTGCGCGAGTACATCAAGGAGCATGAGATTCTGCTGCCCGACTCCTACCTCAAGGGCATGGGCTCGCTCATGGCAAAGAAGCCCGAGGAGGCCACTGACGAGCACCCCGAGCAGAACCGCCACACCAAGGGCAGCTGGTACTACGTCTGGAAGGGCGAGTACGAGATCATGGAGTGCTTCCCGGAGTACCTGCCCAACACGTATCTGAACTACTACCTGCAGCAGAAGGAGTTCGTCGAGCATTCCAACCCCGAGCGCACCCGTGCTAACGAGGTTGAGGAGACGCGTGAGAAGAACCTCTTCGACGGCATCGACCACTACGAGAAGACGGGCGAGATCGACGAGAGCACGTTCTATGCGGGCAGCCACGGCGACTGGATTGCCGATCTGGCTATCGCTCTGAAGAACGACACCAAGCAGCGCTTCCTGGTCATTTGCGAGAACAAGGGCGCTATCCCCAACATGCCCTACGACGCTATGGTCGAGCTGCCTGCCTACATTGGCAAGAATGGCCCCGAGGTCATCAGCCGCGACAACATTCCTCTGTTCCAGCAGGGCCTCATGATGCAGCAGCTGAACTCCGAGAAGCTCGTGGTCGAGGCTACGATCGAGGGTTCTTACGAGAAGGCGCTCAAGGCCTTTACGCTGAACAAGACCGTGCCTTCGATGAAGGTCGCCAAGGAGGTTCTCGACGACATGATCGAGGCCAACAAGGGTTACTGGCCCGAGCTTAAGTAAAAGCAACAGGGTCGCTGGCCGCATACCTGGAGCAATGCCCCGTCCACGTGATTGCGTGGGCGGGGCATTGTCATTTGGTAACGCGTTTTACCAAATATGGCATTTATCTGCGGTAATGTTCTATTTCACCGCCGAGGGTGACATTTCATACCGCCTGCCGAACTGCGTGGAGACCTAACAACTTTTTAGGTCAGTGTTGTGCGTGTAGCAACTTCGCCCGGCCTCGCCTCCGGGCTGCCATGTGAGAGGGGATCTTATGGCTCGACTGCACGTAATGGAACGCAGCCACGCTCAGGCCGTCATGGACGACCTGCACGATGCGCTCGGACGTCGTCTGGCGGTGAGTTCGCTCGCCCCGTGCCCCGTTGAGTTTACGGCAGCGCTCGTCAATCTGTGCTCCACCCAGAGCTGCGGCAAGTGCACGCCCTGCCGCGTGGGCCTGAGCGCGCTGAGCGACCTGCTCGCCGCTGTGCTCGAGGGCCGCGCCGACGAGTCCACGCTCAACTTGATTGAGCGCACCGCCCGCACCATCTACCTTTCGAGCGACTGCGCCATCGGCTACGAAGCTGGCGCCATGGCACTCACGGCCATTCGCGGCTTCCGCGACGATTTTGAGCATCACATCCGCGAGCACTCCTGCGGCTTTGACCGCGAGGCCCGCGTCCCGTGCGTTTCGGGCTGCCCGGCGCACGTCGACATTCCCGGGTACATTTCGCTGGTCGAGGCCGGCCGCTATGCCGACGCCGTCAAGGTCATCCGCAAGAACAATCCGCTGCCGCTCGTCTGCGGCCTGGTGTGCGAGCATCCCTGCGAGATGCACTGCCGCCGTGGCATGGTCGACGACCCCATGAACATCCTCGCCCTCAAGCGTTTTGCCGTCGAGCACAGTGACCTCAACGACCACAAGCCGCATGTAGTGGACAACACCGGCAAGCGCGTCGCCGTGATCGGCGGCGGCCCGGCCGGCCTTTCCTGCGCCTACTACCTGGCCGTGATGGGCCATAAGGTGACCATCTTTGAGCAGCGTCACCACATGGGCGGCATGCTGCGCTACGGCATTCCCAGCTACCGTCTGCCGCGCGAGCGCCTGCAGGCCGAGATCGACTGGATCTTGAGCGCCGGCATCGACGTTGAGCTCGATCACTCCGTCAACGGCGAGGAACTTGCCCGCCTGCGCGACGAGTTCGATGCCGTCTACCTGGCCATTGGCGCCCACAGCGATAAGAAGCTCGGCCTTCCGGGCGAGGAAGCGCTCGGCGTGGAGTCGGCCGTCAAGATGCTGCGCGCCATCGGCGACGACGAGCTGCCCGACCTGAGCGGCCAGCGCGTGTGCGTCATCGGCGGCGGCAACGTGGCCATGGACGTGGCGCGCTCCGCCGTGCGCTGCGGTGCCGAAAAGGTGAGCATCGTCTACCGCCGTCGCATCTGCGACATGACGGCCCAGGACGCCGAGATCGCCGGCGCCCAGGCCGAGGGCTGCGAGGTACTGGAGTTGACCGCCCCGCTCGCTATCGAGACGGGCGAGGAAGGTCGCGTGAGTGGCCTGCGCGTGCAGCCGCAGATCATCGGCGAGCCCCGTCGTGGGCGTCCGGCCCCGCGTGCCGCCGCCACGCCCGAGCGCGTCATTCCCTGCGAGCGCGTGTTTGTGGCCATTGGCCAGGACATTGATTCCAAGCCGTTTGAGGACATGGGCATCGCCTGCAAGTGGGGTCGCGTCGTCACCGATTCGGATGGCGCCGTGCCTAACTTCGATGGCCTCTTTAGCGGCGGTGACTGCCAGACCGGCCCCGCCACCGTCATCCGTGCCATCAACGCCGGCCGCGTTGCTTCGGCAAATATCGACCGCTATCTGGGCTTTGACCACAAGATCAAGCTCGACGTTGAGCTGCCGACCGTGCAGTTTAAGGGCAAGCACGAGTGCGGCCGCTGCGAGCTGGGCGAGCGCGAAGCCGGCGAGCGCATCCACGATTGGAATCTGGTCGAGCAGGGCCTTACCGAGGAGGAGGCGCGCCAGGAGGCAAGCCGCTGCCTGCGTTGCGACCACTTTGGCTTTGGCGCGTTCCGCGGAGGGAGGAACCTGGAATGGTAGAGCCCAACAAAACCACTGTCAGCGACAACACCGAAAGCGGAGCACTCAACATGGTCAAGCTCACGATCGATAATTGCGAGGTCGTGGTGCCCGAGCACACCACGATCCTGGATGCGGCCAAGTCCGTCGGCATCCAGATTCCCACCCTGTGCTACCTGCGCGATCTGAACGAGATCGGCGGTTGCCGTGTGTGCGTGGTCGAGGTCGAGGGCTGCGACCAGCTGGTTGCCGCCTGCAACAACTACGTGCTCGACGGCATGGTGGTCCATACCAACAGTCCCAAGGCCCGCGAGGCCCGTCGCACCAACGTGCAACTGCTGCTGTCCCAGCACGACTCGCGCTGTACGAGCTGTGTGCGCAGCGGCAACTGCAACCTGCAGACCATCGCCAACGACCTTGGCATTTTCTATCTGCCGTACGAGCAGCACCTGGCGCGCGAGGGCTGGGACTTCGATTTCCCCATCATCCGCGATAACGACAAGTGCATCAAATGCATGCGCTGCATCAAGGTGTGCGAGAGCGTGCAGGGCTTAGGGATTTGGGACCTGACCAACCGCGCCACGCATACCGCCGTGGGCACCCGCGGGCGTGCACCGATCGGCAAGACCGATTGCGTCGCGTGCGGTCAGTGCATCACGCATTGCCCGACGGGCGCCCTGCGCGAGCGTGACGATACCGAGACCGTGTTCGATGCTCTCGCCGATCCTGACAAGATCGTACTGGTGCAGATTGCGCCGGCCGTGCGTAGCGCCTGGGGCGAGGAGCTCGGCATTCCGCGCGAGGAGGCTACCGTCGAACGCCTGGCTTGCGCGCTGCGCCGCGTGGGCTTTGAGTACGTGTTCGACACCGACTTCTCGGCCGACCTCACCATTATGGAGGAGGGCTCCGAGCTGCTCGAGCGCCTGGGCGCTGCCTCCAAGGGCGAGGGCGACAGCCGCGGCTGGCCCATGTTCACGAGTTGCTGCCCGGGCTGGGTGCGCTTTGTGAAGGCGGGCTATCCGGAGTTTGTCGACAGCCTGTCCACGTCCAAGTCGCCGCAGCAGATGTTCGGCGCCATTGCCAAGACGTACTACGCCAAGGTGTTGGGCGTGGAGCCCGAGCGCCTGTTCGTGGTGTCCGTGATGCCGTGCACGGCCAAGAAGGCCGAGTGTGCGCTGCCGAGCATGGTGGGCGAGGGCGGCGCGCCCGATGTGGACGTTGCGCTGACGGTGCGCGAGATGGTACGCATGATTCGCGCGAGCCACGTGAGCGTCGACACGCTTACCGAGGAGCCGCTCGATACGCCGCTGGGCTTCGGCACGGGCGCGGGCGTGATCTTTGGCGCCACGGGAGGCGTGATGGAGGCTGCCGTGCGCTCGGCCTATTACCTGGTGACGGGCAAGAACCCCGATGCGGATTTCTTTACCGACGTGCGTGGCCTGAATGGCTGGAAGGAGGCCGTGGCCGATATCGATGGCACCAAGGTGCGCGTCGCCGTGGCGCACGGGCTGGGCAACGCTGCCCGCCTGCTCGATGCGATTCGCGACGGCCGTGCGAGCTATGACTTCGTCGAGGTCATGGCGTGCCCGGGCGGCTGCGTCGGTGGCGGCGGTCAGCCCATTCACGACGGCTGCGAGCTGGCGGCCGAGCGCGGCCAGGTGCTGTGGGGCCTGGATGCCGCTGCGGACATTCGCTTCTCGCACGAGAACCCCGATGTTCAGGCGTGCTACAGCGAGTTTTTGGGCGCGCCGCTCTCGCCGCTGGCCGAGGAGTTGCTGCATACCGACCATCACGCCTGGTCGATGCCTAACGAGGGGAAGTGCTAACGATGCGCGCGTTTGATGTTGAGATGACGCGCCGGGGGTTTGCCTCGGCGCTCGCCGTGGGCGCGTTGTCGCTTGCGCTCGCGGGCTGTGGCGGCGGGGCTGTCGGTGCCGGGTCCGCCGCGGGCTCGGCTGCCACGGACGGCGCCGGTGCTGCTGCGGAGCCGGTCGAGGTGCACGTCGCCTCGCTCAAGGGACCGACCTCGATTGGCCTGGTGCAGTTTATGGACCAGGCGGCCGACGGTGCCACGGATAACGAGTTCAACTTTGCGATCAGCGTCGCGGCCGACGAGATCGTGCCCAAGATGATTCAGGGCGATGTCGACATTGCCCTGGTGCCCGCCAACGTGGCGAGCGTGCTCTACAACAAGACCGAGGGCGCGGTGCAGGTCATCGACATCAACACGCTGGGCGTGCTGAACGTGGTGACGGGTAACGCGGACGTTACTTCGTTTGGTGATCTGGCGGGTCGTACCGTCTACATGACGGGCAAAGGCACCACGCCGGAGTACGTCATGAACTACCTGCTGGAGCGCGCGGGCCTGACCAGACAGGTGACGCTCGAGTTTAAGAGCGAGCCCACCGAGGTGCTGTCGGCCCTGCTTGCCGACCCGTCCGCCGTGGGCGTGCTGCCCGAGCCGTTCAAGACCGCTGCCATCGCCAAGAGCGAGGGCAAGCTGTCGGCACCGGTGAGCCTGACCGATGTGTGGGACGAGCTGGCAGGAGACACGGGCTCGCGCTTGCTGACGGGTGTGACCGTGGTGCGCCGCACGTTTGCCGAGGAACATCCCGAGGCCGTGGCGGAATTCCTGAGCTGCCACGCGGCGAGCGTTGAGGCCGTGAACGCGTCGCCGGCGGACTGGGCCCAGGCCGTGGTCGATGCGGGCATCGTGGATAACGCCACGATTGCCGAAAAGGCGATTCCCGGGTGCATGCTCGTGTGCCAGACGGGGAAGGATATGAAGGCGGCACTTAGCGGGTATCTGCAGGTGCTGTCCGACGCGGACGCGAGTGCCGTGGGTGGTAAACTTCCGGCTGACGATTTCTACTACATGGAGTAGCCCGTGCGCGCGTTTGCTCGACAAATGACAGAGCGTATGAAGGCGGTGGCGGCAGCAGGTGCCGTCGCCGCCTTTTGGCTTGCCGCGTGGATGCTGGTGGCGGCGCTGGTGGCGCAGCCGCTGATCTTGCCGGGGCCGGGTGCTGTCGTGGCGGCGTTGTTGCGGCTGGTATGCGCTGTCGGTACCTGGGCGATTTTGGCGGGCTCGGGCGTACGGATTCTGGGCGGGCTGGCTCTTGCCGCGGTATGCGGCGGTTTGTTGGCCGGGATTTCTGTACGGTCGCGGGCGTTTGCCCGCTTGGCGGCGCCGGCACTTTCGTTTGTGAAGGCGACGCCGGTTGCCTGCGTGGTGGTCCTGCTGCTCATTTGGCTGGGGTCGGCACGTGTGAGCATCGCGGCGGTCTTTTTGATGGCGCTGCCGGGCGTATATTTCTCACTGGTCGAAGGCTTGTCGCAGGTGGATAAGCCACTGGAGCAGATGTTTCGTCTGCATGGCGTGCGGGGCTGGCGACTGTTTTGCGCCCACACCTGGCGCGAAGTCCTGCCGTTTGTGCTTTCGTGTGCGCGTGCCGTGATCGGCATGAGCTGGAAGGCCGGTGTGGCAGCCGAGCTGATCGGCATGGCGGTGGGCACCGTGGGTGAGCGCATCTATCAGGCGAAGCTTTTGATTGAGACGGCCGACCTGCTGGCTTGGACCGTGCTGGTCGTTGCCGCCTCGTGGGCGTGTGAGCGCGTGCTGGTGTGGCTGCTGCGGGTTTCGGGGCCCGTGGCGTGGGGTGCGGCCGTGCGGGCGCATGGGCATGGGCTGCGCGGGCGTGCGAGGGCTGCGGGCGATGGCGCTGCGGCGGAGCTTGCGCTTGCCGTGGGCGATCGCGCGCCCTGGGCGCCGGCGCTCGACGGACTGGTGCTCAACGTGCCCGCGGGTGGGCGTATCTGTGTGATGGGCGCCTCGGGTGCGGGTAAGTCGACGCTCCTTGCCCTTGCGGCAGGGGAGTGCGCACCGTGCTCGATGGTGTTTCAGGATGCACGCTTGGTCGAGTCCGCCTCGGCGCTGGATAACGTGCTGGTGTGCGCCGATGCACGCGTGGACGCCTCGAGTGCTGCGGCCCTGTTGCGCTTGCTGGTGCCGGGGGTCGATGTGCATGCTCGCGTGGCCGAGCTTTCGGGCGGTCAGCGCCGTCGCGTCGAGATCGCTCGAGCCCTGCTGTGCCCGGGCGGCGCGGTGATTCTTGACGAGCCCTTTACCGGCCTGGATGCCGCCGCGCGCGATGTGACGGCCGACGCTGTGCTCGACTTGCTCGACGGCCGCATGCTCCTGCTTGCCACGCACGACACCGCCGATGCTCAGGCCCTCGATATCTCGGATATCATCACGCTCTAAATACTAACTCAGCAACAAAATGATTCGTTTTCCTCCGTCCCCATGGGGTCGGGTGTGGTATTCTATCTGAGGGGTAATACTTAGGGATACTAAGTAATACCAACGCCGCAGAAACAAACTCCGGATGCGGGCCAATCGGGTTGCCTTCACAGCCCGTCGCCCAGCCGCGTGGCCCGCATCTATCCGCACCACCGTCGTTTCAAAAAGGAAGCGCCATGGCAGAACACATGACCCCCGTAGTCGCGAAGGTCTTGCCCGAGGAGAAGGCAGCCTTCGCGGCGGCAACCCAGCTCGTGGGCACCACGCCGTCCAACGCCATCCGCATGTTTATCGCCGCGTTCAATCGCTGCGGCACCTTCCCGTTCGACATCTCGCCCAACGGGGCCTTTGGCATTTCGCCCGATTCTCATCAACAATGACTGTCCCAAACTGCCGGCACTTAGGGACGTTCCTTTTCTGCCGGCAGTTAAGGAACGTCCCTAAGTGCCGGGTTTTGAGGAGGTTGGCATGCTCAATGCGCTGGTTTGGGCACTTGCCTGTTTTGGCGTCGTCGCTGCCGATATTGCCCTGAGCGTCGTTTTGTTCTCCGCCCTTGGCGTCGCATCGGTGTTCATGGGCTTTTCGATTGACGACCTCGACATTCAATTGCTTCAGGCTGCCGCGCAAATGGCGTCGTTTTTGATGGCACTGCTGTGGTGGCGTTATCTGTGGCCGCGTTCGTTTATGGCGCGCTGGCAGGGCGAGCGCCCGCTTGGCGGGGGAGCAGGCAAGGCATGGAGGCGCATCGCCTGCGTTATCGTGATCGGCCTTGCCCTGCAGGTGGTCGTTGGCTACGTGACCGACGCTGTGCTGTCGCTGTTGCCCGAGGCGGCGGCCGATTACAGCGAACTTGTCGAGGAAACAGGCTTGGGCGATACCGACCTTCTTGCCGTCCTGACCACGGTGCTCGGCGCTCCGTTTTGCGAGGAGTTGCTGGTGCGCGGCATCATTTTTGAGTTTTCGCTCCGAGCGTTTAACCCGCAGTGCCGCCCACTTTGGAAGCGCCGGCGTCGTGCGAGCGCGCAAGACAGCGCCATAGTGCCTTGGGCGGCACCAAGCACGTGGGGTATCGCCGCGGCGATTGTGCTGCAGGCGGCGATCTTCGGTTTTATGCACATGAACTGGGTGCAGGGCTGCTATGCAGGTGCCGCCGGCCTCATCTTTGGTTGGGTGCTCGTTACCACCGGAAAGCTCCGCTACACGATCCTGCTGCACTTTGCCTTTAACGCCGGGTCGTACCTGATGGGCCTGTTGTGGTTTGTGAACACACCGCTCGACGTGATAATCACGGTCACCATAGCCGGCATAATCCTCGTGGAGACGATGCGCTCACTGCGCCACGCATGCGAGACGGGCATAGCGGCAGCACCGCTGCCCTAGTTGCGGCGTCCGCCTCCGTTGGCACCCTGACGCCCCTGAGCTGCACGGTTGCGCCCGGCAGTGTTTTGCGCGCGCGACATGCCGCCGTGCCCCTTGCTGCCCTTGGGCCCCTTGCTGCCAGCACCACCGTGGGCCTTGCCGCCCTTCTTGCCGGTGCCATGCCCACCGCCAGCAGACGTCTCACCCGGGCGCGGCGGCACGGGGCGGATTAGACAGTGTTTGGTGTAGCCGATCAGGTCACGACGCCCGGCTTTTTCCAGCGCCTCGCGCACCAGCTTGTAGTTCTCGGGCTTGCGATACTGGATGAGCGCGCGTTGCATGGCCTTCTCGTGCGGGTCGCGTGCCACGTAGATCGGCTGCATGGTGCGTGGGTCCACGCCGGTGTAGTACATGCAGGTCGACATGGTGGACGGGGTGGGGTAGAAGTCCTGCACCTGCTCGGGCATGTAGCCCATGTCGCGCACGGCCTCGGCAAGGTCCACAGCTTCCTTCATGGTCGAGCCGGGGTGGCTCGAGATCAGATACGGCACCACGTACTGCTTGAGTCCGTATTCGCGGTTCAGGCGTTCAAATTTACGGCAGAACGCGTCGTAGACGGCGCGGCTCGGTTTGCCCATCACGGAGAGCACCGCGTCGCTCACATGCTCGGGCGCTACGCGCAGCTGGCCCGAGACATGGTGCTCCAGCAGCTCGCGCAAAAACTCGTCCGAGGCGTCGGCCATGGTGTAGTCAAAGCGGATGCCGCTGCGGACGAAGACCTTCTTGACGCCCGGCAGCTGGCGCAGATCGCGCAGCAACTGTGTGTAGCCGCTCTCGTCGACCACCATGTTCTTGCACACACTCGGCCACAGGCAGCGCTTGTTCTTGCACACGCCATGCTTGAGCTGTTTGTCGCAGGCAGGGCGGCTAAAGTTAGCCGTCGGTCCGCCCACGTCGTTGATGTAGCCCTTAAACTCGGGATCGCGCGTGAGCAGCTCGGCCTCGCGCATGATCGAATCGTGGCTGCGCATCTGCAGCACGCGGCCCTGGTGGAAGGTGAGCGCGCAAAACGAGCACTCGCCAAAGCACCCGCGGTTGGAGCTGATCGAAAACTTGATCTCGGCAAAGGCCGGTACGCCGCCCGCCGCGTCGTAGTCGGGATGCCAATCGCGGGCGTAGGGGAGCTCGGCGACCTCGTCCATCTCGTCGGTGGTGAGTGTTGCCGATGGCGGGTTCTGCACCACATAGACGCTGTTGGGATAGGGCTCTACCAGGCGATGACCGGTGATGGGGTCCATATTCTGCTGCTGCACGTTAAAGCTGCGCGCGTAGTTGAGCTTGTCGGCGGCAAGGTCGTCCCAGCTGGGCAGCAGGTCGTAGTCGTAGACCTCGTCGAGCGAACCCGTGCGGTAGACGGTGCCGTTGATATAGGTGATCTGGTCGACGGGCAGTCCCGCGTCGAGCGCGTCGGCGATCTCGACAATCGCGTGCTCGCCCATGCCGTAGATGAGGATGTCGGCGCCCGAGTCGAGCAGTACCGAGCGCTTGAGCTTGTCCTGCCAGTAGTCGTAGTGGGCCAGGCGGCGCAGGCTTGCCTCGATGCCGCCGATGATGATGGGAGCGTCCTTGAACGTCTGGCGGATGAGGTTGCCATAGACCGTGACGGCTCGGTTGGGACGGCGCCCCTCCTCGCCGCCGGGGGTGTAGGCGTCGGAGTGGCGGCGGTGCTTGGTCACCGAATAGTGGTTGACCATGGAGTCCATGTTGCCGGCACTGACGAGAAAGCCCAGGCGAGGCTCGCCGAGCACCGTGATGCTGGCTGGGTCGGTCCAGTCGGGCTGGCAGATGATACCCACCTTGTAGCCGTGCGCGTCAAGGACGCGGCTGATGATAGCCATGCCAAAGCTCGGATGGTCCACGTAGGCGTCACCGCAGATGTAGACAAAGTCGCACTGGTCCCAGCCGCGCGCATCCATGTCGGCGCGACTGACGGGGAGGAACTTATCGCGGCCCGGACGCCAGGGGCGGGCGGGCGTCGCTTGGGAATGCTTGGTGCGGGCGACCGTGGCCTGCGCCTTACCGCCGCGCTTTTGCTGCTGGCCCTGTTTGCCCTGCTGACTGCGCTGGTTGTTCTGAGCGTGCTGAGGCTTTTTTGCCACGATCCCTCCCGGTGTTTGTATGCTGCACGTAATTGTAACCAGTCTTTTTGGGACGGGGCTAAAAAGACTGGTGGAGTACATGGGCTGGCGGATCGGCGTATCGATGCGGGTGCCGTTTGTTTCCAGACTGTGTATCCGCGCGTTGGGGAGCCCGTCTCGCGCGCATGCCATGTTGTCAATGGGTTACAGTATGAACGGCGGCTATGTTTCCGCCAACGCACGAGAGAGTCGTCAACAAGGAGGATGCACGACGATGCAGCGTGCCAAACAGATATCGGAGTCTATTGAGCTGGGCATCATCTTGGCGCTCGCCGGTGGCTTTATGGATGTGTATTCGTACATTGGGCGCGATCATGTTTTCGCCAACGCGCAGACGGGCAACATCCTGCTCGTGGGCGTGAGCATCTCGGAAGGCAACTGGGCACTGGCGGGGCGCTACTTCTTCCCCGTGGTGTCGTTTGCTGTGGGCATTATGCTTGCCGACCTGGTTCACGAGCGGTTTGGCAGTGTGATTCACTGGCGCCAGGTGACGGTGTTTTTTGAAGCCGTTATCTTGCTGGGCGTGAGCTTTATCCCGGGCGGCGGTTACAACCTGCTCGCCAACTGCCTCACCTCGTTTGCCTGCGGCATGCAGGTCGAGAGCTTCCGCAAGATCCACGGTCACGGCATCGCCACGACCATGTGTATCGGCAACCTCCGTAATGCCTTGCAAAACGTGGACGACTACATCATCACCCACAGACGCGGCTTTTTGGAAAACGGCCTGCTGTACTTTGGCGTGATCTTTACCTTTGTGTTTGGCGCCGTGTTGGGCAACTGGTGCATTGAGCGCATGGGCCTGCACGCCATCGTCGTGGCGAGCTTGCTGCTGTTTGTCGCGTTTGCCATCATGTTCATCGACCGCGAGCGCGACTTGCGCTTACGCTGGAAGGTTGCGGCCGAGGCTTGGAAAGAGGGCTGCCGAAAGTAACCGAATGCGGCAAAGGGGCTGTCCCTTCGCCGCATTATTTTTCATCATATGTTGAAACGCTTTAACACTTTTGATGTTCTCGCGTGTTTTTTGTTTCAAAAGCGTTAGGATGGGACTCATAGCGCGGGGCGTAATGGGTGCCCCGCACACGATAGGAGGCTATCAATGGCTAATCGTTTCGTTCTCAATACCATCTCTTATCATGGTTCCGGCGCCATCAAGGAGATCCCCGGCGAGCTCCAGCGTCGCGGCTACAAGAAGATCTTCGTCTGCTCTGATCCCGACCTGGTCAAGTTTGGCGTTACCGCTAAGGTGACCGACGAGCTCGACGCCGCCGACATCGCTTGGAGCCTCTACTCCGAGATCAAGCCCAACCCCACCATCCAGAACGTCAAGGACGGCGTCGAGGCCTTCAAGGCCGCCGAGGCTGACGCTATCGTGACCATCGGTGGCGGCTCTTCCATGGACACCGCCAAGGCCATCGGCATCATCATCAACAACCCTGAGTTCGCCGATGTCCGCAGCCTCGAGGGCGTTGCTCCCACCAAGAACCATGCCGTGTTCACCATCGCCGTGCCGACGACCGCCGGTACCGCTGCCGAGGTGACCATCAACTACGTCATCACCGACCCCGAGAAGGTCCGCAAGTTCGTGTGCGTCGACACCAACGACGCCCCCGAGGTCGCCGTCGTCGACCCCGACATGATGGCTTCCATGCCCGCCGGCCTGACCGCCTCCACCGGCATGGACGCTCTGACCCACGCCATCGAGGGCTACACTACCAAGGGCGCTTGGGAGCTCTCCGACATGTTCCACTTTGAGGCTATTAAGCTGATCAGCGAGAACCTGCGCGACTCCGTCGCCGAGGCCAAGTCCGGCCAGCCCGGCTCCGGCCGCGAGGGCATGGCTCTTGGCCAGTATGTCGCCGGCATGGGCTTCTCCAACGTTGGCCTGGGCATCGACCACGCCATGGCTCACACCCTGTCCGCTCACTACGACACCCCGCACGGCGTCGCTTGCGCCATGCTGCTGCCGATCGCCATGGAGTTCAACAAGCCGGTTTGCGCCGAGCGCCTGGCCAAGGTTGCCGTTGCCATGGGCGTTGACACCACGGGTATGAGCACCGACGAGGCTGCCGACGCCGCTATCGCCGCCGTCAAGCAGCTCTCTGCCGATGTGAACATCCCGCACGTCTGCGAGGCCATGAAGGCCGACGAGATCGAGGTCTTGGCCAAGGACGCCATGGCCGACGCCTGCTTCCCGGGCAACCCGCGCGAGGCGACGCTCGACGACGTCATCGAGCTCTTCAAGAAGATTTGCCCGGCTGAGTAAATTACTCCCGTCGGCGGTCCCGGGCTTCCCTCCGGGCGCGTCCTCGGACATGTAAAAGGCCCCGCTGCGCGCGTTGCGCGGCGGGGTCTTTTACGTCCTGCGGAATGCGCCCGGAGGGAAGCCCGGGATCGCCTGCGTTCTTTTCTCAGATGCCGGGGTGCCGGAAAGGCGGGATGTGAGGGGCGCATTGTTGGATGGCGCCTTGTATCTGCTTATCGTGGCGGGCGCAGTTCTGGGGAGCTCGATGGGTCATCTCGCTAGGTAAAAAGATGGTTCGCGGTGGTATTGTTGCTGTGGGTTTAATTCGATGTGAAAGGGTGACTTTGGTGTCCAAGATGGATTCTACGCTCTCCTATATTACTGACCAGTTGAAGGCGCTGACTTCTATTGCCTCGCCTACGGGCTATACCCGTGCGGCGACTGATTATCTGATGGAAACGTTGCGCGATATGGGCTTTGGGCCCGAGCGTTCCAATAAGGGCAACGTGCTGGTTGAGCTTGGCGGCGAGGGCGAGCCGCTCGTACTGGCGAGCCATGTCGATACCCTGGGCGCCATGGTGCGCTCCATCAAGGACAATGGTCGCTTGCGTCCCACGACGCTCGGCGGGCATCAGTGGTCTACGGCCGATGGCGAGAACTGCACCGTCTACACGCGCGACGGCAATGTCTACACGGGTGTAGTCCTCAATACCGAGCCTTCGGCGCACGTGGCCGACGAGCCGGTCAAGACCATCGAGAAGAACATGGAAATCCTGCTCGATGAGAATGTCGACAACAAGGACGACGTGCTTGAGCTGGGCATTCAGACTGGTGACATCATCGCTATGGATCCGCGCACCACGGTGACGGAGAGCGGCTACATCAAGAGTCGTTTCCTTGACGACAAGCTGTCCGCGTCGATTCTGCTGGGTTTGGCCCGCGCCGTTGCTGGCGGCGAGGTGACGCTTTCGCGCAAGGTATCGCTGCTCTTTACGGTGTACGAGGAAGTCGGCCACGGCGGTGCCTTTGTGCCGGACGACACGCGCGAGATGATCAGCGTGGACATGGGCTGCGTGGGCGACGACCTGGGTTGCACCGAGCGCATGGTTTCGATTTGCGCCAAGGATTCGGGCGGTCCGTACAACTACGACCTGGTGACCACGCTGTCCAACATCGCGCGCGAGCTGGAGCTCGATTACGCCATCGACGTGTACCCGCACTACGGCTCCGACGTCGAGGCCACGCTCTCGGCCGGCTACGACATTCGCCATGGCCTGATCGGCCCCGGCGTGTACGCGAGCCACAACTACGAGCGCAGCCACATCGACGGTGTGCGCAACACCTATGAGCTCGTCCGCGCCTACGTCCAGCGCTAGGGAAGTAGTTTGCGACTCGGCTGACCAATCGCTAAGGCCCGATTTCTCGGGCCTTTTTTCGCCTTAGGTCGTTTAGTATTATGATGTATGTAATATGTTAACTAAACGCGTAAATTACTTAACGAGGTGATGCGGCATATGAATACATCTGAGTACTTATCTATGGGTGATGCCGCCCGCCTGTTGGGCGTTACGAAAGCCCGCATATCGCAACTTGCCGCATCGGGAACGCTCGCGTGCGATATTGTGGGCGGACGGAAGATGGTTGAGTATGATTCTGCGCTCGCTTATCAAAAGGTCCGCAAACGTGGACGCCGTCCTGCGGCCGATGTGGGGCGCAAGTTTACGCTGATGTCGGCCGACCATGAGGTCGCGCATGTCTCATTTGATCCGACACGTGAGTTTCCCTTCGAAATCGCCGAGGTGCTCGATGCGCAGAGGATGCCGTTTGGCACGTGCTCGAGTTCTTCTCCTACGGTGAATAAACGGGAGCTCAACGTGTGGTGGAGCCATCGGTCGGTGCCTGACGTCCGCCCCGGACTCGTCTCGCGCTATCGTGAACTGGGAATTGCCAGTGGCATTGAGGTGCCGGTTCAGTGCCTGGGCCTATCGCTTTCGGATTGCTATTGGCTGCGGCCGGCCGATTGCGCCGAACTCAAATGGCAAAACATCAATTACTTTGAGAACGAATTTGAGCGATCGGCGCCCGAAGAGCGTTCGGGTTGGCTGGAAGGCATCGGTCTTAAAAATCCTGATAACACGTCCGAGGGCGAGCTCCCTAAATCGTGGATGATTCGCAACGGTGTTCGCGTTCTGGTCAAGGGATGCGGCATGGACGACCAACGGCCCTTTAACGAGGCGGTTGCAACGGCTCTGCATCGTCGCTTGCTGTCGGAGGGCGAGTTTGTTCCTTATACGGTTGAGCGGATGTTCGATGGCCCTGCGTGCCTGTGCGAGGATTTTCTTGACGGCCGCGAGGAATACGTTCCGGCTGTTTACGTTAAGAACGCCCTTGGTGGCCAGCGAGGAAGCTCGACATACGATCGATACTGTCGCTGCCTTGGCAAGCATGGTGCCGATGAGGCCGCTGTGAGAAGGTCTATGTCGCAGATGATTGTCTGCGATGCCCTTTTGGCCAACAGCGACCGCCATTGGCGAAACTTCGGCATCATCCGCAATGTCGACACCCTGGAGATGAAACCTGCTCCGCTGTTCGATAGCGGCAACTGCCTGTGGTACAACGTGCCAACTGCCGTGCTCGCAGCTGGGGAGTTTGGGTTTTCCGCTAAGCCGTTTGGGCCCGACCCTTCCGTCCAGCTGGCGCTTGCGGATTTGCTCGATTGGTTCGATTCATCGCGGCTCAACGGATTTGTTGATGAGGCGATCGAGATTCTTTCGCAGAGCAAATGGGCCACGGCGGAGGGTCGACTCGAGGCCATCCGCCGCGGCCTCGAGCGTCGCGTAATCGAGGTTGGTGCCGCTGTTGAGGTACTTCGACACGTGCAGCGATAAACCCGCGGCTACTTAAGTGCGCCGGTCACGGTGCCGCCGCCCAGGACGATGTCGCCGCGATAGACTACAACGGCTTGGCCGGGGGCGATGGCGCGCTGCGGCTCGTCAAAGGTCAGCAACATTTGCCCGTCTTCGCCGCACGTAAGGATCGCTGCCTGGTCTTTCTGTCGGTAGCGGTACTTGGCGCCCACGCGGATGCCGCCGGCATCCAGCTCGGCCTCCATGCGGTCGGCAGGGGCGCTCCAGATCCAGTCGTTGGCCGTGAGCGCCGTGGCCGTCAGGTCCTCTGCCTCGCCCAGATGCACAGTGTTGTTGACGGCGTCGACACCCGTTACGTACACGGGATGCGCCATCGCGACGCCCAGGCCCTTGCGCTGGCCGATGGTGTAGCGCAGCGCGCCGTTGTGGCGCCCGACCACGCTGCCGTCGCGCCACACAATGTCGCCCGGTGCAGCGGGATGTCCGCAACGGCGCTCGATATAGCCCGCGTAGTCACCGTCTGGAATAAAGCAGATGTCCTCGCTTTCGGCCTTCTGGGCGTTGGTAAAGCCCTGCTCGGCGGCTATGCGGCGCACGTCGCGCTCTTTGTCTAGGCCTGCTAGCGGAAAGATCGTGTGCGCCAGGCGCTCCTGCGTGAGCGAATACAAAAAGTAACTCTGGTCCTTTTTGGGGTCCTCGCCGCGATGCAGTTGCCAGGTGCCGTCGGGCGCCTGGCTCGTTTTGGCATAGTGGCCTGTGGCGATGTAGTCGCAGCCCATATCCAGCGCTGCATCCAGCAACGCGCCAAACTTAATATGGCGGTTGCAGATGATACACGGATTGGGCGTCAGCCCCTCCTGGTAGGCGTTCATAAAACGCTCGACAACGTTGCGGTCGAAGGTTTGCTGCAAGTCGAGCACGTGATGGGGTATCCCCAGGCGCTCGGCGACGGCCTTTGCATCAGCGATGTCGTGGTCGACCTTACTCATGCCCGTGGCGGGATCGGGCGCGGGGCAGGTGAGGCGCATGGTGGCACCGACACATTCGTAACCCTGACTTTTGAGCAGATACGCGGTCACGCTGGAATCGACGCCGCCGCTCATGGCGACGAGCACGCGCTTGTTGTGCATGGGGAGGTTCTCCTTGGTGGCATGTGGCCAAAAAAGAAAAGCGGCGCGGGAGGCTGGTTCCGCGCCGCAGACATTGTAGCAAGTTCGGGCGTCCTGTGGGACACCCTGTTGGGATGAGCTCAGGCTGCCAGAAGAGAGGGGAGACCGGCGTGCCTTGGACTCGTTCTAAGAACGAGAGCGCTAGTCCTGGAAGAGTGCCGTGGACAGGTAGCGCTCGCCGGTGTCGGCGAGCAGCGCCACGATGGTCTTGCCCTCGTTCTCGGGGCGCTTGGCCAGCTGCAGTGCGGCCCACACGGCGGCGCCGGACGAAATGCCCACGAGCACGCCCTCCTTGTGGCCCACGGCGCGGCCGGTGGCAAAGGCGTCGTCGTTCTCGACGGGGATGATCTCGTCGTAGACCTGGGTGTCGAGGACGTCGGGCACAAAGCCGGCACCGATACCCTGGATCTTATGCGGGCCGGCCTGGCCCTTGGAGAGCACCGGGGAGGTGGCGGGCTCGACGGCGACGACCTGAATCTCGGGGTTCTGCTCCTTGAGGAACTCGCCCACGCCGGTCACGGTGCCGCCGGTGCCAACGCCGGCGACGAAGATGTCGACCTTGCCGTCGGTGTCGTCCCAGATCTCGGGGCCGGTCGCGGCCTTGTGGATGGCGGGGTTGGCGGGGTTCACAAACTGGCCGGCGATGATGCTGTTGGGGGTCTCCTTCTGCAGCTCCTCGGCCTTGGCGATGGCGCCCTTCATGCCTTTGGAGCCGTCGGTGAGCACGAGCTGTGCGCCGTATGCCTGCATGAGCTTGCGGCGCTCGACGGACATGGTCTCGGGCATGGTGATGATCACCTTGTAGCCGCGGGCCGCCGCCACCGAGGCGATGCCGACGCCGGTGTTGCCGCTCGTGGGCTCGATGATGGTGTAGTCGCCACCGCGCACGAGCTTGCCGGCCTTCTCGGCCTCGTCAATCATGTTCTTGGCGACGCGGTCTTTGACGGACCCGGCGGGGTTGAAGTATTCCAATTTGACGAGCACACGGGCCTTGAGGTCCTCGTCGGCCTCGAAGTGGGTGAGCTCCAGAAGCGGGGTGTGGCCGATAAGCTGATCGATGGACGTGTAAACATTGCTCATGGTGAACCTCCAAAGTGTTCAAATGACTGGATACCGTGTGGTTTTACGGTGTGTGTGGCAGCGAAACCCACAAACCTTATAGGTTGTTCGTTTTGCTGTTGGCAAGCATAGTAGACAGTAAAGCCTAGTAACGCAATAGGAAATAGAAGATTATTGCGAGTCGATTAACCATCTTGACGGGAATAGGTATTTTCAAAACCAATTTTTCGGCTAGAATTTCTACGAATTAAAAGACCGAAAGGCAGCTATATATATGTTGGTTTCCACAAAGGGCAGATATGCCCTGCGCGTTATGGTCGACCTGGCCGAGCACCAGGCGACAGGCCGTATCCCGCTTAAAGAGATTGCGGCGCGTCAGGGTATTTCGGAGAAGTACCTCGAGAATATTCTGGCTACGCTCGTGCGCGCCAACATGCTCTCGGGCATGCGCGGCAAGGGCGGCGGCTATGTGCTCACGCGCCCGCCTGAGCAGTACACGGTGGGCGAGATCTTGCGCCTGACCGAGGGCAGCCTGGCGCCGGTCGCCTGCCTGGATGGCGACTGCAAGGGTTGTTCGCGCTCTGACGAGTGCCCCACGCTCGACGTGTGGAAGAACCTGGACAAGCTTATCAACGACTACCTCGACGGTGTGACGCTCGATCAACTTGTCGCTCCCAACGAAGGCTACGACTACGTGATCTAGCCCACCTGCCATTTGGGGACGGGGTGGAAATGGCAGATTCTCTCGCCCTTTGAGACTTGGCAAATAAGAAGGCCGCCCATTTTTGTGATGGGCGGCCTTCGTTTTGGGCTGTTGAGACGGGCGCGGCCGGAATGGCCGTTTTAGCCCTCGGCGATGCTGTCGAGGATGCTGCGCATGATGGACACCAGGATGCTGCCCATGAAGGCCGATCCAAAGCTGGCGATGGAGATACCCGCGCCCAGCAGATTGACCGACAGATAGCTGGCCAGCTCGAGCATAAAGCTGTTGACTACGAGCTGAAAAATACCCAGCGTAATGATCGTGAGCGGCAGCGAGATAACCGTCAGGAACGGCTTGACGAGCGAATCGACGATGTTCAGGAACAGTCCCACGAAGGCGAAACAGACCCAGGCCTCGGCAAAACCGAAGGGCTGGATGCCGGGGACGAGGAACGTGGCAATCGCGATGGCGATCGAGGTAAAGAGCCAGTTAAGCATAAAGCGCATGGTGTGAATCCTTTCTTGCGCAGGGTGCGTCGGCGTCGCGTGAAGCGGTTTGCTGCGGCAGCTTGGACGGCCGCTCGGGTGTGCCGCCTTGTTCGGCCGCCCATTGTCTCAGATATTCGTGGAGCTTACGTGCGCATTCGGTTTCAAAACGGCGTTCGTCCTGAAAAACGCGCCGCTGGCAGAGAGTCTTGTCGCTTTAGTTTGGTGGTGTGCTACACTGCTACGGGCAAAAGCCACAGGCGTTGCCCTATTGCATAGAACGGGCGAACGATGCCCGATGTCAGTATCAACTTCGATGCCTTATGGCGGGTTTGGCGGTGATCGATGAATATCGAGAACATGTTTGACAAGCCTGATGTCAAGCAGCTGGTCCACGCATTTAGTCTTTTGGATGACGAGAAGGATATCCAGGCGTTTTTGACCGATATCTGCACGCCGCGCGAGATCTGCGATCTTTCGCAACGTCTGCAGGTTGCGCGTTATCTGGATGAGGGCGAGCCTTATGTTGAGGTTCAGGCCCGCACCGGCGCTTCGTCCACTACGGTGAGCCGCGTTTCAAAGGCACTCAACGGCGAGTACGGCGGCTATCGCAAGATCCTCATCAAACTGGAGGATGGCGAGTAGGCCGCGCCAAAAACGAATTGTGCAAAACCGCTCCTCCGGGGGCGGTTTTTATATGCCCGCAATCGGCTGGTGCGGTGGGATCAGGTTGCTTTGCACCAAAACATGGAGCTGCGGTGGCAATGTGTCCGCGCGGGCGGGTAGGATGGAAGCATTGAATATTGCGAACGGTTTGAGTGGAGGACCATGCCTGTTCGAATCTATACCACCAACGCCGGCGCGGATTTGAGCGATGCCGAGGCGGCGCTGCTTGCCGACCTTATTGCCCGCCACGGGCGTGCCGTGCTGCTGGCGCCAACGTTTGCCGAGCTCGACCTGTGCCGTCATGATGCGGCGGAAGCCGGCGTTTCGCTGGGTATTGACTACAAGACGCCTACATCGTGGCTTCGCTCGCTTTGGGAGCTTTTGGGCGACGGGCGCGGTTTCGTCGACAACCTGCAGCGCCAGATGCTGTTTTCGGACATGGTAGCGCGTCTCGACGACGCCGACCTGCAGCCGCTTTCGCGCAGCCAGGGCACGGTGCGTATGCTCGCGCGTATGGCTCGCGATGTGCTGCCGGGTGTGGCAGGGACAGGTGCCGAGCGTTGCTGCGACAACGTTTGCAAGCCCAAGCCCAGAAGCGACGCCGAGGCTCGCGTGTTTGAACTTTTGTGCGCCTATGCGCGCGGTTTGGACCGTCGAGATATGGTCGAGCCCTGCGAGGCGGCTGACATTATGGCCGGCGCTTTGGCCGACAACCTGCCGGGGTGCGCCCGCGCCGTTTGCGTGCGCGGCGTCACGTCATTTACGTATAGCCTGCTCGAGCTGCTGTCCGCCGTGGCAAACAACGGGGGAGAGGTTGTCGTGCTGCTTGCCCGCGAGCAAGCGGCGATGCGCGAGGACCTGGCTGCCGCCTTTGATGCCCGCGGCGTGCTGTTTGAGGTTGCACCGCTGGACGAGGATGCCGGCGCTCCCGCGATTGCTCCAAAGTCCGTCGTACGTCCTGCCTTTGTGGAAGTCGCCGGGCCCCATGCCCGTGCCCGTGTCTATGCGGACGTCATCGATAAGATGGTGAAAGCGCGCACGGAGTCCAAGGTCAACGATGCCGCCTCCGCACCCGTCGATTCCGTGCGCGTACTCGTGGTGTCCGCCCGGGCACCCCAGCTGTTCGGCGAGCTTGCCGCTCGTTTGGCGGCGCGCCACGTTGCTGCCGAGACGGCCGAGTTCACGGCGTTTTCCCAATCCATTGCGGGCAGGCAGTTCACGGCGCTCGCCAACCTGATCGAGCGTATGAAGGCAGCCGACGAAGGGGCAGCTTCTAAGACTGAGTGGTGGCCCGCTCCAGAGCTTACCGACTGGATTTATAGCCCGCTTTCGGGTGCCGACGCCGCGAGCGCCCGCGGCTTCGACAAGAACATGCGTCTTTCGCGCAGCAAGACTACCGCGGGCGTTAAGAGCCTGCTTCAGAGCGTCCAAGGCCAGGTGAGGGGCGCCCGCAAGGCGGCGAGCGACGAGAACTGGTTTAAGAACGTGCCATGCGTGGTCTCGGACGTGTTCCAGGCGCTGTGGCGCGACAAGCCCGTGACGGCGCTCAAGGCAATGCTCGCCGTCGCCGAGGCGTTGCCCGATCGCGCACTTGGCGGTCTCGACGGTCAGGCCCGTCGCCAGGCGGAGGTGGCCCTGCTGCGCCACGTCATCGACATCCTTATGAATGGCGCCCGTGCGCTCGACGTGTCGCAGGCCGCGACCGTGCCCGTGCTCGATGGCATTCGCACCAAGGTGGACAAGCGTAGCACCGCCTACGATTACGAGACCTACGAGGTTGACCGTGCGCCACGTGCCCAGGTTCGCTTTACTTCGCTTGCCGATGCGGCGGCCCTGCGCCCCGATAGCTACGATGCCGTGCTGTTTGCCGACGTCGACCTGGACAGTTATCCGCTCTCACATGAGGAGGGCCCGCTGGCAACGCTGACGGCAGAGTTAGATCGCAGCGGTGTGACGCTTGAGCCTGCCGCCTTGTTGCGCGTGCGCTTTGGCCGCGCGATGCAGGCCGCGCGCGGTCCGGTTGCGCTTGCCCGCGTGACGCACGATCGCCAGGCGCGCGAGTGCTACCCGGCTGCCGTGTGGACCGAGTTGCGGGCGCATGCCGAGGCCGCTAACGACGCTAAGGCCGTTGGCGCCGACAAGGCGAAGTGCGTGGGTGAGGGCGATATCGTGAGGGACTTCGATCCCGCGGCAGGCGAAGGTCTTAGGCGCGAGCGCGTGACCTGCGAAGCTCCTCAGCATCTGAGCGATGAAGCCATTCCGTATCTGGTCCTGCGCCGTCGCGATGGCGAGGGCGAGGATGCGCCGCTGGTGCCGCGCCTGACGTCTGCCTCGCAGATCGAGGCCTATTCGACCTGCCCGCTGTGCTGGTTCGTCTCGTATCGCGTCAAACCCCAGTCGATCGACGCCGGCTTTGGCAACATGGAGAAGGGCAACTTTGTCCATGACGTGCTGGAGCACTTGCATGCCCGTCTGCCCCAGGAGGGCATGGAGCGCGTGACGCCCGAGAACCTGCCACGTGCTCAGGAGCTGCTGCACGAGGTCTTTGCCGAGACCCTGGCCGAGCACGCCGGCAAGCGCGGTACCGAGGGCCCGCTGGTGCCGCTCTCTCCAGTGGAGGAGCGCCAAGTGGCCGAGATTTTGCCGCAGCTGGAGGGCGTGCTTGCCTATGAAGCCGAGGCGCTGACGCCTTTTGCTCCGCGCTACCTGGAGTTTGCCTTTAACGATCTTAACGTTGAGTATGCCGGTTGGCCGCTCGGCGGGCGCATCGACCGTGTGGACGTGGATGCCGAGAATCGCGCCGTGGTGATCGACTATAAGCACCGCACGGGCGTTGAGGAGTTTAAACTCGCCGACCCCACGGTGCGCGACGAGGAATCGGGCGAGGCTGCCATCGACGACCCGCGCTGGCTGCCGCCCCATACCCAGACGCTTATCTATGCGCAGGCTATGCGCCGGGCGCTGGATCTGGACACCCGCGCGGCGCTCTATTTTTCGACCAAGAGCGGCAAACCGGCGCTGCGAGGCGCCGCGAGTGCCGAGCTGCTCGAGGAAGAGCGCGGCGACGGCCGCATCCCAGGCCTTAAGAAGGGCTTTCCCGGCGAGGGCGGCAACATGGACTTCGATGCGCTGCTCGATTGCGTGGAGGCCGGCATCGCCGAGCGCCTACGCGAACTCGAGGCGGGCAACGTGGCTGCTGTCGACCCGGCGTCGACGCATGCCGCGCATGCCCGCTGCTCGTATAACCACGAAGGTACGTTTGTAAGGAGGGACGTGTAGACCATGGATCTTTCGACCTTGATGCCGCAACAGCTGCAGATCGTCAAGACGCTCGACCGTCCGCTGTTTGTCTCGGCGGGCGCCGGTTCGGGCAAGACCTTTACCCTCACGCGCCGCATCGTCTACGCGCTCTCGCCCGAATCCGGTCCGTTCGTTGAGCATCTGGATCAGGTGCTCGCCATTACCTTTACCAAAGATGCCGCGGCCGAGATCCGTGACCGCGTGCGCCGTGCGCTCATCGACGAGGGCATGGACGAGGAAGCGCTGACCGTCGACGACGCGTGGATCTCGACCATTCACGGCATGTGCTCGCGTATCCTGCGCGCACACGCGCTGGAGTTGGGCATCGATCCCGAGTTCACGGTGCTCACCGATACCGACGAGCTTATGGACCAGGCTGTCGAGCATGTGCTGGGTCGCGCGACGGCACCCGATGCCGCCCCCGAGCTCGCGGCATCGCTCAAGGCCCTCTACGCCTGGTATCCCATGGCAGGCGAGGGCGGCCTCTTTGGCGCCGGCACCACCATCAAGGGCCTGGTGCGTGAGCTGCTGGAGCTCTCGAGCCAGCTGCCGGGCGGTATGGACGACGTGTGCGTGGCGCGCGGCCAGGCCGATACCTCGGCACTCGCCGATGCCTATCGTGCGGCGCTGGGCGCAAGCAAGGCCGCGACCGAGAAAGCGCAGGTGGCACTCGATGCCATCGACGCGTTTGAGGCGAGCGGCAAAACCATGGAGGATGTGGCGCGACTCATGATGTCGTGCAGCATGCCTCGGGCGAGCAAGGCGTTTCCTAAGGAGCAGGTGGAGCTGCTCAAGGCCGAGGCCGCCGATGCATTTATCAATATCGTGCTTGCCTGCGGCGGTCCGGCGCTCGATGCGCTGGTGGGGCTTGCTCGTGCTGTGGAGGCGGAATACCGCGCGCTCAAGGCTGACCAGTCCGCGCTTGATAACAACGACCTGCTGCGCATGGCGTACGAGGCGCTGCGCGATTATCCCGCCATCCGAGCGGCCTATGAGGGTCGCTTTAAGATGGTCATGATCGATGAGTTCCAGGATACCGACCAGATGCAGGTCGATTTGATCCGTTACCTGACGGGCGCGGGGGAGCGCGCACTGTGCACCGTAGGCGATGCGCAGCAGTCGATCTACCGCTTCCGTGGTGCCGAGGTCGAGGTGTTCCGTCGCCAGGAGCGCAAGGTGGGTTCGACGACGGCGTCCGAGACGGTCGCCACGTCCGATGCCCCCGCCGGCGAGCTCGTCAAGCTTGTACGCAACTTCCGCAGCCACGACGAGGTGCTGCGCTATGTGGCGCGCGTCTTTGACGGCGACACCGGTGGTTTGATGCAGGGGTTCTTGGATCTTGAACCGAGCGACGAACGCGAGGACAAGCTCAAGGCGAAGACATCGCGCCGCCAGGCGATCTTCGTTGCCGGTGGCAGTACGCAGGAGCGAACGCAGGCGAAAGCTCGCGCGATTGCGGAGCGATTCCAAGCACTCGTTAAAGCGGGCCAGCCCCAGGGCAGCATGGTCCTGCTGCTGGGCCGCATGACCAACGCCGATGTCTATGCGCAGGCCTTCCGCGACCAAGAGCTCGACTGCGTGATCGCAGGCGGCTCGGTCTTTGCCCAGGCAGCTGAGGTGCAGACGGTGCGTGCCCTGGTCTGCGCACTCGCCAATCCGGCCGATACGGCGCAGGGCCTTATGCCGCTGCTCGCCTCGCCGATGTTTGCGCTCGGCGCCCAGGAGTTCCTGGCGCTGGCGACCAAACTGGACGACCAGACGGGGGAGACCTCGCGCCGCAACATCGATGCGGGCATCATGAGCGATTCCGATGTGCCGGGTTTGCAAGACTTGCCGCTCGTGACGCGCGCCCGCGAGGTGCTGCGGTATGCGCTTCGTCGCGTGGGCCGCGATTCGTTCGCCGCCATCGCGCGCGATACTGTCAACGCCTCCGGCTGGTTTGTGCGTCTGGCACAGCGTGGTCCCGAGGGCAAGGCCATTGCCGCCAACGTGCTTAAGGCGCTCGATGCCGTGGCCGAGGCGGAGGCCGAGTTCGGTAACTCGCCGCGTTCCATTGCGCTTGCCTTCGACCGCTTCTTGGCGGGCAAGGAGGCCCCAGGTGCCCTCAACGAGGAGGGCGACGGCGCGGTGCGCATCATGACGGTGCATGCCTCCAAGGGCCTGGAGTATCCGGTCGTGGCGGTTGCGGAGTGCTTTGGCGTGCGTAAGTCCTCGGGTGCGGCTCAGATGGGGCGTGTCGAGGGCGGAGCGCAGGTCGTGGCGCTGCCGGCGCGCTTCGACGGCGTTAAACTCGCGGACGGCACGTTCGTAAAGGGCGATGACGTCAAAAAGCAGTTTGAGCATGCGTTTAAGGGTAAGGGCACGTCGCTATGGTTGCCGCCGGAGCTCATGGAGGATGTCTGCGCGACGGGTTCTCCCGCCGAGGCATTCGTTCGCCTGCGCAACCACGACCTGCAGCTTTCGCTCGAGGAGCGGGCTCGCTTGCTCTATGTCGCCATGACGCGAGCGCGCGAGCTGGTCATTCTGGCGATGGATGTCGGCGTGAGCCGCGGCAAGGTGACGGCGCCGACCTTCGATGTCGAGACGGATCTGACCTACGACGTGCTGCGCCGCATCCTGCCGACCGACAGCCTGGACATGCCGCAGCTCGATAGCGACCGTTTGGTGTTCGACAACTCCAAGCCGGGCGACTACGAGCTCATCTCGCTGGCGGACTTTACGTTTGGCGAGCAGACGTTTGAGGTCAACGCTTTGCTGGATGTCGAGGGCAGGCTTGTCCGCGGCGATGCGGAGCCGGAGGGTGCCGGTGCGGATGCCCACGCCGCTGTTCCCGGTCCTGCCGACCCCGAGCCCGATGCGTTTGAGCTCGTGTATCCCCAGGCGGTGGGCGTGCGCATGGGCACCTGCCCGTATCCGGCGCGCGATTCGTACAGCTACTCGTCAATTGCCGCGGCGCTGCATGCCGAGTCCGAGGACCGAGCCGCCGAGGCGCATGTGCCCATGGACGAGGCCGGCGATGATGCGGAGTCGGATGGTTCCGAGATGACGGATGCAGGCGTGGCCGCCGTTGAGCCCGCCGGCAACCCCATGGCGCTGGGCTCGGCGTTCCATGCCGCCTGCCAGTGGCTGATCGAGATGGGTGCCGATGCGCTGCCCGCTGAGCGTGCCGACGCGCTGGCGCGCCTGTGGTGCCTGACGCCGGAGCAGCGCGAGCGCTTCGACGTTGCCCTGGACCGCTGGCTCAAGTCGGCTGCTCGTGCCGACCTGCTCGCGTGGCCGTGCGTTCGCGCCGAGGTGCCGTTCTTCTCGCTGGGCTGCGAGGACGAGGACATCGCCCGCTACGGTGCATATGCCGAGGGCGCCATCGACGCTTTGGCGACGAACCCGGCGGATTCGTCATGCGCGCTGGTCATCGACTACAAGACGGGCGGGACGCCGGACGAGACGCCGGAACAGCTGCAGGAGAAGCACGCCCTGCAGGCGCGCGTCTACTCCGATGTGTTGCACAAGGCGGGCTTTGAGGCCGTGACCGTCAAGTTCGTCCGCGTGGAGCAAGTCGACCCCGCCAACCCCTGCGAGCCTCAAGTAGTCACCTACAGCCTCTAGCCACCTCAGGCTTTATGGTGCTATTTGGTTGGTTTTGCGGCCGTAAGGCCCTCAATCGTCCAAATGGCACCGCAACGCATGGGAGAGCTTGGGGCGGTACAATGGCCCGAACGGTTCAAACGAATAAGGGGCCATCATGCAGCTCACCAAAACGCTTAAGGTGACGCCGGAGGAGCTTTTTGACGCTCTGGCGGGGTCCATCATGCGGGATATCGAGAACGTCACGGGCAAACGTCCTAGCCGCAATAAGCTCAACGGCTATAAGTACGAGAAGCGCGCCCAGTCCGCAAAAGGCAAGACCAAGGGCACGGCGATCAAGGTTAAGATCAAGCACTTTGACTACCCGTGCCTCTATGAGGTCCGTTTTCAGTATGCGGCGGGCATCAATACCATGCGCTATGAGACTGCACCTGCTGGCGATGGTGCTTGCGAGCTCACCTATACCGAGGATTTTCAGGGTGCGGGTGGCAACACGTCTGGCATGCGCGGCAAGCTCGGCCTCTTCTTCTACGAGCGCAAGCTCAAGAGCCACGCCAACCAGACGATTGATCAAATCGTCAAATACATCGAGGGTGAGCGCCGCGTAAAGGCTAATCCCGCCTTCGCCGATGATACTGCCGAAAACGCTTCGGATGTATTCCATTGATACCCTGTGCAAAAGCTTTACCGCTCTTCACATCAACTGTGAACACTTCAGGCTTCGAGTCAGTAGCGAGCGGCCCGACAAAAGTAGTTGATGGAAGTGCCAAATGAATAAGAATGCCGCTACGCAACTGCACATCTATTCCGCCTTTTTCGTTCTCGCGGGATTTGTTTTAAATCGGGGAGTGTTTCTACTTTTCCTTGCGGAGAAAGGAATGTCTGTCACGGAAATCGCGCTTTATCAAGCCCTGTTTAACATTACAACGGTCGTTCTCGAGCTGCCAACAGGGCTGATAGGCGATTTCTTTGGAAAGAAGTTTTCGATTCAAGTGGGCGTGCTGCTGCTTTTCTTCCATACGGCTGGCATGCTGTTGCTCTCAGGTCCCTTTCTTGTCGTGCTTTCCCTTGTTGAGGCACTCGCCTACTCCCTTCAATCGGGATCCGAACAAGCACTTTTATATGAAATTGCCCGGAATGCCGGTCAAGGAGAGCGTTTCCTCACCATCAACGCTCGGCTGCTTGCCGCGCAATCAATCGCTACGGGAATGGCGATTGTGCTCGGATCTTTCATTGCCCAAGTATCTTGGAGCGCCCTCTACGTATGTGTCTCCGTTTTCTATCTCCTGCAGCTTTTCCTTCTGTATCCCATTGAGAGGACGGAAGCGACCCGTTCTGAAAGCTCTGAAAAGGGAAGGTTTGACGCGGCCAAGATGTTCAGACGCGAAACCTGGCGTGTTGGAGAATCCGCTTTTGCGGTATTGCTTCTTCTAATCGGCACAAGCATGCTCGATGGATTCTATGGGAGTTATTACAACTTGAATCAGTTGGTATTCGACGCATTTGATGCTCCCGTCTCCATAATAGGAATCTTCTTCGGTGCATCCTATGCAGTAAATGCGACGGCCTACATTGCAGCAGATTTATTCTCATTGCGTTTCGGGAAAAGAAATACCATGCTCGGCTCGATGCTAATCGAGGCTGGCCTTTTCATGATTCTTCCGTGGTTCGCTTCAAATCCGCTGTGTTTGTTTGGCCTTAGCATGGTGCTTTGTTTTCTCCCAGAAGTGGTGTACATCACTTCGGAAAACTTAATCCAAGACGCGATAGCGGACGATCTCCGCGCGACGATCCTTTCCGTCGCGTCTCTGGTAAGGGCTCTCTTTTCTGCAGTGTTTTTCTCCATATTTGGACATGTGTTGGGGTTATATCCCATTCAGATAGCGCTCGGTATTATTGGTGCAATCGCGATAACAATTACCGCCGTTGTTTCATTAAAAATGGTTGGAATACAGGTCTCCAAGAATTGATATATCGATTGACGAGCTATCCGAAGCGTCGAGCCTTCTTGATGGACATGACTATTCGTCACAAATCATTCCGCGCATCGCCGGGGTTCCAGTAATACTCGATATATCTGGATGCCCTCATTCCCCTTTTTGAAGGTCCCAAATTGACTACCCGTGTTGGTTTGGCTAGGTTCGGGTGCTATCCGCGCCGTGCGGTAAAATCGTTCAGTCAGAACACGAACCCGCATCGGAGCTCATCACATGGCATTCGTCCATCTGCACAACCACACCGTTTTCTCCATGCTCGACGGCGCAACCCGTATCCAGGATATGGTCAATCGCGCCGTAGAGCTGGGCATGCCCGCCGTCGCCATTACCGACCACGGCTACATGTATGGCGTGCCCGACCTGGCGCTGGCCTGCGACGCCGTCAACCACAACACGCCTGAGTACAAAACCTGGAGTCACGACAAGGCCTTTTTGGAAAAGGATCGCCGCGACGAGCTGGTGGAGCCCGATCCCGAGGAAAACCCGCGCGAGCATGCCCAGTATGTGAAGGACATGGCCATGTGGGACGAGAAGGGCAACATCGACGAGCTCAAGCCGCCTCTGGTCATCAAGCCCATCTTTGGCTGCGAGGTCTACTTTACGCCGGACGAGACCCTTGCTCGCGACCATAAGCCCGAGCTCTACCACATGATCCTTCTGGCCAAGGACCAGGAGGGATACGTCAACCTGATGCAGACGGTCTCCGAGGCAGCCGTGCAGGGCTTTTACTACAAGCCCCGCGTGACGCTCGACAACCTGCGCCGCCACGCCAAGGGCATGATCTGCACCAGCGCCTGCATCGCGGGCATCATTCCCAAATACATCGACCGCGGTGACATGGAGGGCGCCATCAAGTGGGCCGAGACCTTCCGTGATACCTTCGAACCTGGCGACTTTTATATCGAGATCCAGGAACACGGCATCACCACCGACAACGGCCTGACCGATGAGCAGATGGACCGCACGCTCATCGACATCGCCAAGCAGGTAGGCGTCAAGGTCATCGCCACCAACGACTTCCACTACCTGCGCCGCGAGGACGCTCCCGTGCAGGACGTCATCATGTGCATCGGCATGAACGCCAAGGTCGACGACCCCAACCGCATGCGCATGACTGGCTCGGAGTTTTACATGAAGACCGAGGAGGAGATGCGGGCGATGTTCCCGTATTGCCCCGAGGCCTGCGACAACACGCTCGAGATCGCCGACAAGTGCTACGTCGAGCTGGACTGGGACTCCATCATCCTGCCGCGCTTCCCGTTGCTCGACCCCGGCGAGACGCACGAGAGTCAGTTCCGCCGCGAGTGCGAGAAGGGCCTGCGCCAGCACTACGGTGACGACTGGGCCACGCGCGAGATCGGTGGCGTCAACATCAAAGAGCGCTTTGAGTACGAATACAAAGTCATCTGCGACAAGGGCTTTGCCGCCTACTTTTTGATTGTTGCCGAGTACGTGCAATGGGCCAAGGACAACGGCATCGGCGTCGGCCCCGGCCGTGGCTCGGCTGCCGGCGCTATCGTCGCCTACGCCATGAACATCACCGCGTTCGATCCGCTCGAGAACGGCCTGATGTTCGAGAGGTTCCTGTCCCCGCAGCGTACCGAGATGCCCGATATCGATATGGACTTCGACGATGAGCGGCGCCTCGAGGTCGTGGAGCACGTTCGCCAGCTCTACGGCCCCGAGAAGGTCACCCACGTCATCACCTACTCGACCATTAAGGCCAAGCAGGCCATCAACGACGCCGCTCGCGTCCTGGACTACCCGGTCTACATGGGCCAGCGTCTGTCCAAGATGGTCTCGAGCGACCCCAAGGTCAAGCTCAAGCAGGTGCTCGAAAAGCAACCCGGCAAAGAGGACCTGTTTAACCCCGATTTTGCCGAGGCATATAAAAAGGACGACGACGCCCGCCGCATCATCGACACGGCGCTCTCAATCGAGGGCCTCACCCGTGGCGAGGGCGTGCACGCGTGCGCCGTTCTGATCTGCCGCGACCCCGTCAACGAGCACGTGCCCACCAAGCTCGACACCAAGGGCGGCGTCGAGATTACCCAGTACGAGGGCCATACCGTTGCCGACATGGGCCTGCTCAAGATGGACTTCTTGGGCCTGCGCACGCTGACTGTTATCTCCAAGGCCAAGGCAAACATCAAAAAGAACTTCGGCATCGACATCAAAGAGGAAGAGATTCCCTTTGACGACCCCGAGATCTTTAAGCTCATGGGTTCCGGCCACACCGCCGGCGTCTTCCAGGTCGAGTCCGCCGGCATGACGGCCACGATCAAGAACATGAAGCCCACCGAGTACAAGCACGTCGTAGCATTGATCGCCCTGTACCGCCCGGGCCCGCTGGGCGCCGGCATGGTTTCGTCCTACATCAACCGTATGAACGGCAAGGAGCCGGCGGTCTCCTACGACGACCGCCTGGACGACATCCTGGGCGAAACCTACGGCACCATGGTCTACCAGGAGCAGGTTATGCTCATCTCCGTCGAGATGTGCGGCTTCTCCAAGGGCGAATCGGACTCGCGTATCCGTAAGCCCGTGGCTAAGAAGAAAATCAAGCTGCTCACGTCGACGGTGCTCCACTGGGAGGATGGCTCCGACGAGACCACCTACGACCACTGGATGAACGGCGCCATCAAGAACAACTATACGCGCGAGGTCGCCCAGAAGATTTGGGACGATGTTCTCGAGTTCGCGTCCTACGCCTTCAACAAGTCGCACTCCGCCGGCTACGCCATCCTGGTTATGCAGACGGCGTGGCTCAAGGCGCACTATCCGCACGAGTACATGGCGGCCGTTCTGACGTCCTATACGGGCAAGACCGACAAGATCGTGCACTACGTCTCGGCATGCCGTCACGACGGCATCCCCGTGCTGTCGCCAGATGTCAACGAGTCCGGTACCGAGTTCACGGCTACCAAGGAGGGCGTGCGCTTTGGTCTGGCCGGCATCCGCGGCGTGGGCACCGGCGTGGCGCAGGCGATTATCGCCGAGCGCGAGGCGGGCGGCCCGTTTAAGACGCTGCACGACTTTGTCGAGCGCGTGGACTCGAGCCAGGCCAACCGCCGCGTGATCGAATCGCTCATCAAGGCAGGCGCCTTCGACTCCACGGGGTATCCGCGTCGCCAGATGATGCACTTTGTGGATAAGAACAACCCCGAGAACATCATCGATGCCGCGGTGAAGCGCCAGAAGGATCGCGCGAGCGGCCAGACGTCGTTCTTCGACATGTTTGGCGACGTTGAGGGCTCGGGCTTTGAGGTGAGCGTGCCCGATCCGGATGGCCAGGAATGGGACCGCCACCTCAAGCTGAGCCAGGAGAAGGAAGTTCTGGGCATCTATGTCTCGGACCACCCGCTGCGCCCGTTTGAGTATGCACTAGCCAAGGCGCGCGACTTCTCGTTCTCGCAGATCGACACCGGCTACGAGGTTCAGAATCCTACGGGCGGCACCATCAACCAGGAGATTCCCGAGGGCAAGGCGCTGTGGTGGGCCGGCATGGTCTCGAGCGTGTCCAAGCGCGTGACCAAAAACGGTGACCCCATGGGCATCGTGCAGCTCGAGGACATGGAAGGCGAGGCCACCGTCGTCGTGTTCCCCAAGACCTATAAAGAGGCCGAGGGGTACCTGTACGGCGAGGTCGATCCCGAGACCGGCGCGCAGCTGTCCGATGCCTTTGTGCGCATTAAGGGCAAGCTCGAGCGCTCGGACCGCGGCGACCAGATCATCGCGCAGGAGATCGTGCCGCTGGAGCTTAGCGAGGAGAAAAACAAGCCCAAGGTGTTTGAGGTCATGGTGCCCAACAGCCGCTTTAGCCAGGGCAATATGGCGCGCCTGGCCACGGTGCTCACCGCTAACCCGGGCGGCGACCGCGTGGAGATCTTTATCGAGCAGGTGGACGGGCGCGTGCTGCGTGCCGAGGTACCTGCCAAGGTCAACGCGCGTTCGATTCCGCTGCTGGCCGAGGCCAAGGCCATTGTGGGTAACCAGGGCCGCGTGACGGTGATCTAAGCTACCCCGGGTGAGATTGGAGGAAGTGATGGCGCAGGGGACGTTTGTGCAGGCGCTTCGCAAAGAGGCGGCGTTGAGCGGCACCTTTATGAAGGGGCGTTCGCTCATGCTCAACGGCGCCGTGCTGTCGATCGAGGACAGCGGCTCGCGCTTCTCCAAAAACGTGACGGTTGAGGGCTCGGTGCGCGGCTCGCGCGGCGACCTGTACAAGACGCACGTGGCGCTCGACATGGACGAGCACGAGGTTATCGACTACGACTGCGACTGCCCCGCCGCATACCGCTATCCCGGTATGTGTAAGCACGCTATTGCCACGGCGCTGGCGTATTTGGATGCCAGCGGCGCCGAGCCCGTCGAAGGTTTGCGCACGCCGGTTCGCACGTTTACGGCGCAGCCGAAACAGCCCGCGCGCGCCGCGTCCGCCGCGCCGGCCGTCAACCCCAACTTTCCCTTCCCGGCGCCCGTCCCCACGAGCCCGAGCCTTGTGGCGGCGCTTTCCGATCTTTCGGACGCGCGCATGGATGAGCTGGCGAGCATGCGCCGCAAGCTTGCCGGTGCCGTTGATCCCGACGCCCCCAAAGCGGCGTTGGAGCCCTCGTTGGTGCCGTACTACAATCCGCTGTTCGCTGACCGCTTTAGCTGGGCGCTCGAGTTCCGCATTCGCTGTGGATCGGTCTCCTACGTGGTCAAGGACATCGACGGCATGGCCGATGCCTACGTGCGCGGCGGCATGTTCTCGTACGGCAAGAAGCTTACGTTTGCCCATTCACCTGAGGCCTTTGACGAAACATCGGCAAAGCTGCTCAACCTTGTTGTGACGACAGTTGCCTATCTCGATGACATCACAAGCTCGCGTTCGGCGTCGTACGACTTTGCCCGCAGCGGTTTTGTTGCCGAGCGTCAGTTGCCGCTGTCCGAGCATAGCATCGTATATGTGCTGGACCTGCTGCGCGGCCAGACCATCTCCTTTGAGCCCGCCTGGTCGCGGGGGACGACGACGCATCGCACCTATGACGTGGCGGTTGAGGTGCCTCCGGAAGGGGAGGACGAGGCGCTGGCTAAGCGCCCGCCGTTCCTTGCCGCCAAAATCGCGCCGGCGGCTGGTGGTAGCTATGACCTGCGCCTGCCCGCCGATATGTACTGCTTTGCGTCGGGCGATGCCGCCTACTTGGTTGACACGCGCCGCGCGCGCCGTACCGACGCTGCATTTGCTCAGCATGCCGCACCTTTTTTGTCGCGCTTGCTGCCGTGCCGTACGCCCGCCCATATTGCCGCCGAGCAGGTGGGGGAGTTCTGCCGTATGGCGCTGCCCATTTTGCGCGACTATACCGACCTTACCGCGCCCGCTGCGCTCGATGCCGTGGCGCCCGAGCCGAGCTTTGCCATGGCAATCGGCGTCGACGATGGGCTCGTGACCTGCAAGATTACGGTTACCTACGGCGACTGGTCGGCGGATCTCTTTGGCCTGGGTGCTCCGGGCAGTCCCTTTGAAGAGCAACGTCCCGGCGTGCCGCCCCGCGACGAGGTGGCGGAGTTTCGCGTTATGGATACGGCGGCCCTGTACTTCGATTTCTACGAGGGCGGTCTGGCGTTTGAGGAGCGCGATGATGAGAGCTTGTTCTGCCTACTGACCGAGGGTCTGTCCGCCCTGTCCGAGCTGGGTGAGGTCATGCTCAGTGACCGTCTGCGCCAGGTCTCGGTCCGCCCTGCGCCCAAGCTTTCGGTGCGTGCGACCGTCAAGAGTAACCTGCTCGACGTCGAGCTGGGCGCGAGCGGGCTTTCGGCGGCAGATCTTGCCATCTATCTGGACTCGTACAAGCGCCACCAGACGTTTGCGCGCCTGACGTCCGGCGACATCGTGCGCCTGGATGAGGGAGCGCGCGCCGCGTTTGGCCTTGCCGAAGATCTGGGTGTCGATGCCGTCGACCTGCTCGACGGCGTGTTGCTTCCCGCATCGAGCACCCTATTTGTCGATAGCATGCTCGCACGCACATCGGCGCTTGAGGCCGATCTCGACGCCGCGTTCCGCCGCACCGTCGAGCGCCTGGACACGCTCGGCAAGATGGACTTTACGGTGCCGGCATCGCTCAAGGCAACGATGCGCGGCTACCAGGTCGACGGATACCAGTGGCTCGGCTCGCTCGAACACCTGGGTCTGGGCGGTATCTTGGCCGACGACATGGGTCTGGGCAAAACGCTACAGATGATCGCGCATATCCTGGCGCGCGTGGAGGCGGGGGACACCAAGCCCACGCTCGTGGTATGCCCGGCCTCACTCGTGTACAACTGGACTGCCGAGCTGGAGCGCTTTGCGCCGTCGCTCGATGTGTGCGCCATCGTGGGCACCAAGGCTCAACGCCGCGTGCAGATTGCCGGCGTGGCCGAGCATAACGTGGTCGTGACGTCGTATGACCTTATGCGGCGCGATATCGACGAGTACGTCGAGCAGGACTTTGCCCGCGTGGTGCTCGACGAGGCCCAGTACATTAAAAACCCGCTCACGCAGGTGGCGCGGGCTGCCAAACGTCTGCCTGCCGGCGTGCGCTTTGCCCTGACGGGCACGCCCATCGAAAACCGCTTGTCCGAGCTCTGGAGCATCTTCGACTTTTTGATGCCGGGCCTGCTGGGCACGCGCGAGTCGTTTGCAAAACGCTTCGAAAGCCCGGTCGAGCACGCCGAGGGCGACAGCGCCGCTCGCCTGCAGGCGCTCGTGTCGCCGTTTGTGCTGCGCCGTGTTAAGGAAGACGTGGTGGCCGATCTGCCCGAAAAGATCGAGGACACCGTCATGGCACAGCTCACCGGCGAGCAGCGCAAGCTCTACCTGGCCAACCAGGACCGCATCGCCCAGCAGGTGCAGCACCGCGAGGCTGGGGAGTTTAAGAAAGACAAGCTCAAGGTGCTCGCCGAGCTCACCAAGCTGCGCCAGATCTGCTGCGACCCGCGTCTACACTACGAGGATTACAAGGCGGGGAGCGCCAAGCTCGATACGTGCATGGAGCTCGTGCGCGGCGCACTCGACGGCGGGCATCGCATCCTGTTGTTCAGCCAGTTCACGGGCATGCTCGACATCATCGGTAAGCGCTTGGCCAAGGAGGACATCGGCTTTCTTAAGCTCACGGGCGCTTCGTCCAAGGAGAGCCGCGCCAAGATGGTCGCGCAGTTCCAGGCGGGCGAGGTGCCGGTGTTTCTGATCTCGCTCAAGGCGGGCGGCGTGGGCCTCAACCTGACGGCGGCCGACGTGGTCATCCACTATGACCCGTGGTGGAACGTGGCGGCGCAGGACCAAGCGACCGACCGCGCGCATCGTATTGGCCAGCAACATACCGTGACCGTGTACAAGCTCATCGCCAAGGATACGATCGAGGAACGCATTATGCAGATGCAGGAGTCCAAGCGCGACCTGGTCAACAGCGTGCTCGGCGGCGACGGCATCTCGTCGGCGCTGTTTACCCGCGAAGATGTTCTGGCACTGCTGGGCGGCGACGGGCGCTAACCCGCTCGGGTGGGGCCGCCAGGGCGGATGGCACACGCTGCCCCATCGTCCCCGCCCGTTATGTGTTCATTTGCAATGCCGTGGATGGTTTGTCTGCCTTTGGGCATAAGAACCATCAAGAACATTGGCACATCAGCAAAGGAGAACATCATGGCGAAATTCTTTAAGGACCCCAATGGCAAGCTCATTGCCGCCCTTGGCAACGACGTTGCAACCCCTGCCGGCTGCACGGAGCTGACCGCGAACACCGAGGATGCGGCGCACGAGAAGCACGTGCCGGTCGTCGAGAGCGAGCGTGACGGTCACGTGATCCGCGCACGCGTGGGCTCGGTCGAGCACCCCAGCCTGCCCGAGCACTATATTGAGTGGATCGCCCTTGAGGCCGAGGGCCGCTTAGAGGTCCATTACCTTGAGCCCGGCATGAAGCCCGCGACGTTTTTTGCCGGCGGTTCCAAGACCGGTACCGTCTATGCCTACTGCAACCTGCACGGGCTGTGGTCCGCGACATTCTAGGAGCGCGCCCCCGCTCGGGGTATCATAGCTAGCATATGCACATGCAAGCGCCGACTGCATTATCCGGCCGGCGCTTTTACTACGATTTCGATGGTTTACGACGGAAAGGGCTGAGCCATGAAGCTCGCGCTTGCACAGATCGATATGCGCCTGGGTGATATTGAGGGCATTTGCGGCCGCATCGAGGACCAGGCTCGTCTGGCCCACGAGCGCGGGGCGCGCGTGCTGTGCGTTCCGGCTCCGCTCTTTATGGGTGCCATACCCGGGGGCCTGGTGGGCTCTGCCGACTTTGAGCACGACATGCTTGCCGGCTTGACTGGTGTCGCCGAGCGTATCCAGGAGCTTGACATGATCTGCATCGTGCCCGCGGCGGTTTCGTTTGAGGGCCAGCCGCTGCTCGACTATATGATGCTCAAGGACGGTCATGTGGTGCCGGCGCGTTCGAGCATTGCCCTGCAGCGTGGCGAGAACAACGACTCGCGTTGGGCGCCGCCGGTGTTCGACGTGGACGGCGTGCGCATCGCCGTGATTTTTGACTTGGACCGCGAACTCGAGATGTTGCCGACCGGTGTTGACCTCATTGCGTATTTCCAATTCAACGCGTTTGACATGACCGACCGCGAGACTGCCGCGATCGCCGCCGTTCGCAGCGGCGCCTACCGCAAGATTGCATCCAAGCGCAGCGTGTGGTTTGCCTGCATGGCGCCGATCGGTGCCTATGACGAGTCGGTGTATACCGGCGGTTCGTTTGTGCTCGACGACTGTGGTCGCGTGGTGGCCCAGGCGCCGTGTTTTGAGGAGAGCCTGCTGGTTCAGGAGATCCAGCGCGGCGTGATGCTCGATGCCCTGGAAGATCACGAACTGCCCGAGTTCCGTTCCGAGGAGTGGCTGTGGCAGGCGCTGGTGCTCGCCGTGCGCGACAACGCCCGGGCCCACGGTGCGTCGCGTGCTGTGGTGGCACTCGAGGGCGACTTGCCGTCGTCCCTGCTGGCGGCGCTGGCCGTCGACGCTCTGGGCCCGCGTAATGTGATTGGCCTGGTGCTGGGGCGTAACCGTATCTTTACGCCGGCGCAGGAAGAGGCCGAGGCTGCCCGCTGTGCCGCCGTCCGCACCATCGCTGAGCGTCTGCACATTCGCACCGTCGAGCGCGATGCGCCGGATGCGGCGCGTGTGCTCGATCGCGACGTGTCGGCGGGCGATGCCGAGCGTCTGCGCTCGCGTACGCTGGGCCTCATGCTGGAGGACACGGCGCTCGAGTTGGGTGCGATGGCGCTGAGCCCGCTGTCCAAAACCGAGTACGCGCTGGCGGCGCCGGCGCTTTGCGGCGGCTACCAGGGCGATTATGCGCCCTTTGGCGATGTGTACCTGTCGACGCTTGAGTTTGTGGCGCGCGTGCGCAACCGCACGTCTGCCGTGGTGCCCCAAGAGCTCGTGACGCTCAACGCGGTGGAAGATTGTATGGAGCGAGTGCTGGCGCAGGCGCTCTCGACGCTCGACGGCCCGGTCGATATGCTCGACCGCGCGGCGCAGCTGCTCGGCGGGCTTGAGCCGGGTGAGGTCGATGGCGCGCTCGAGGCGCACGTGGATCGCAATCGATCTTTCGACGATATCCCGATGGCCGCTGGCAAGCCTGAGGCCTGCTCGCTGCTGCTGATGCTCGTTCGACAGGGCGAGGCTGCCCGCCGTATGTTGCCGACGGCGCCGATCGTTTCGTCCCGTTCGTTTGCCGAGCGCTCCTGGCCGTACATGCTCGCGTGGTCCGACCTGGGGCTTAACGGCAAGGAGCGTATGACGGTCGATTCGCTGGCGTGCGCCGAGGTGCGTCGCTTTGCCGACGACGATACGAGTGACCGTATGCGCGGTGAGATGATGGGCATTTTGGGTGAGCTGCTGGGTATTTCGCCCGAGCAGATGGAGGAGCTGCGCTCCGAGGACGGCCAGCGCCGCCTGCACGAGGGCATGAAGAAGTTTGAGGGCGAGGTCCAGGACGCCATCGATAAGATGATGGGCGGCCAGGGTGGCCCGCAGGGTGGACCCCAGGGCACGCCGATGCCGCATCCGCCGGTGGATCCGAGGCAGTTCCCGTTCTTTAGCCAGAACTAGGGCAGACGGAAACATTGCGGGAGAGATTCGCTTACACACATTGCTTCTGCCGAATCTATCTTGCTTTAAGCACTTTGGCCCCGTTGTGTTATTCTAGAACAGACGTTCGTGAATGATGCGCGGGGCCTTGTCTTGCGCTGCGCTTGTGGCGAGGGGAGGTTGGTTTGGTTATCTTGGGCATTGACCCCGGTTTGGCCCATACGGGTTGGGGGATTATCGAGGAGCGGCGCGGTGAGGTTCGCTGCCGTGCCTACGGTTGTATCGAGACCAGCGCGGGAAGTCCGCTCGCGGTGCGCCTGTCGCATATCGCCCGCGACCTCAAGGGCGTTGTCGAACGCTATCGACCCGATACCGCTGCCATCGAGAGCATTTACTTTGGCGCCAACGTTCGCTCGGCCATCCCTACGGCGCATGCCCGCGGCGCTGCGCTTGTGGCGCTTTCGGAGTGCGCGCTCGAGATTGGCGAGTACACGCCTATGCAGATCAAACAGGCTGTGGTGGGCACCGGCGCCGCGGACAAGCGGCAGGTCGCCTACATGGTACGCACGCTCACGCAGCTCGACCACGACCCGCATCCCGACCATGCCGCCGATGCCCTGGCCTGCGCCATCTGCCACGTAAACCTCAGCCGTACCCGCGCCCTCACCGGTGGCGAGTTCTATCAACAGAGAGGAACCGGATACTGATGATTTCCCAGCTCCACGGAACGCTTGTCGAGTCCACGATGAGCTCTGCTGTCGTCGATGTGTCGGGCGTTGGCTTTGAGCTCGGCATCTCGGGCAGCACTGCGGCCACGTTGCCGACGCCCGGCGGCGAGGTCCGCCTCTACACGCGTATGCAGGTGCGCGAGGACGCCATGACACTTTTCGGTTTTTCCTCAAAGGATGAGCGCACGATGTTCGACCGGCTCGTGTCCGTTTCGGGCGTTGGCCCGCGCCTGGCGCTCGCCGTGCTTTCCACCTATACCGTGGGGCAGCTGTATTCGCTGGTGATGGCCGAGGACGACAAGGGCATGGCCAAGGTGCCCGGTGTGGGCAAAAAGACAGCTCAGCGTCTGATCCTAGAGCTCAAGAGCACCTTTGCCAAGGACAAGGGCTTTGTCCCGGTCGACGTGATTCCCGGCCAGGTTGCGATGCCCGTGCCCGCTGCTGCTCCCTCGGCCATCGATGATGCCCGCGCGGCACTCCTTTCCATGGGCTTTAGCCCGCAGGAGACCGATGTTGCCCTGAGCGGTTATGATGGGCAGAATATGCGTGTCGAGGATCTGCTCGGCGCGGCGCTTAAGCGACTCGGAATGGATGCGTGATGTGGGAAGCCGATGACTCTCAGGACCTGTGGGCGACGCCCGGCAACTCGCCGGCGGCATCCATGGCGCACGGCGAGCGCATGGTGGGCTCGGAGCTGACGGCCGAGGACCTCGACGTCGATCGCACTTTGCGCCCCCAGCGCCTGGACGATTACTGCGGCCAGGAGCATATCAAGCAGAGCCTGCGCGTGTTGATCGAAGCGGCGCAGAGCCGTGGCGAGACGCTCGACCACGTGATCTTCTCGGGCCCTCCGGGTCTGGGCAAGACCACGCTGGCTACGGTTATCGCCAACGAGCTGGGTGCTCAGATCAAGACCACGAGTGGCCCTGCCATCGCGCGCACCGGCGACCTGGCAGCCATCCTTACTAACTTGCAGCCGGGTGATGTGCTGTTTATCGACGAGATCCACCGCCTCAACCGTTCGGTCGAGGAGGTCCTGTACCCCGCGATGGAGGACTTTGCCCTCGATATCGTGATTGGCAAGGGTCCGGCGGCGCGCTCGATTCGCCTGGATATTCCCAAGTTTACGCTGGTGGCGGCAACGACCCGCTCAGGCATGTTGACCGGCCCGTTGCGCGACCGCTTTGGCATTTCATATCGCCTGGATTACTACACGGTCGAGGAACTCGCGCAGATTATTACGCGCTCGGCGACTATCTTGGGCGTGACAATCGACCATCCCAGCGCGCTCGAGATCGGCTCGCGCTCGCGTGGCACGCCGCGTCTTGCCAACCGTCTGCTCAAACGCGTGCGCGATTACGCGCAGGTGCGCGGCAACGGTCCCATCGAGCTCGATATCTGCCGTCAGGCGCTCGAGTTTTTCGAGATCGATGAGCTTGGTCTGGACTGGATGGATATTCGCATTTTGGAGACACTCGCTAAGACGTTCTCCGGACGTGCCGTGGGCCTGACAACGCTTGCCAGCGCGGTGGGCGAGGACCCGGGAACGCTCGAGGATGTCTATGAGCCCTATCTGCTGCAGTGCGGCTTGATGATTCGCACGCCCCAGGGCCGCCAGGCAACGCTTCGCACCTTTGAGCACTTGGGGATTGAACCTACCATTTAGGGCGCTTTGTTTTGGCGGGCTGTTGGGCTATCGCTGAGCATTGGATAAACATATCGCCATTCATCGGTTATGGGTGTTTTACTATTGCGCGCCCGTGCTATGCTGAATTGGTCTTTTTCTCATTCGGTAACGAAAGGACCGCCCATGCCTACTGACATCGAAATCGCACGTTCTGTCACGCCGCTGCCTATTACCGAGGTGGCCAAGAACGCCGGCGTCGACGTTAAGCACCTTATTCCGTACGGCTTCGACAAGGCTAAGGTCGACTATTCGCTGCTCAACGAGCCGACCGATCACCAGGCCAAGCTCGTCCTCGTGACCGCTATCAACCCAACGCCTGCGGGCGAGGGCAAGACCACCACGACCATCGGTCTGGCCGATGGCCTGCGTCGTCGCGGCGTCAAGAGTGCCGTGGCCCTGCGCGAGCCTTCGCTCGGCCCCGTCTTTGGTGTTAAGGGCGGTGCTGCCGGCGGCGGCTGGGCTCAGGTGATCCCCATGGAGGATATCAACCTGCACTTTACCGGCGACTTCCATGCCATCGGTGCTGCCAACAACCTGCTGGCCGCCATGCTTGATAACCACATCCAGCAGGGCAACCAGCTTGGCATCGACGTTAAACGCATCACTTGGAAGCGCGTCGTCGACATGAACGACCGTCAGCTGCGCCATGTCATCGACGGTATTGGCGGCAAGGCCCAGGGCGTGCCGCGCGAGGACGGCTTCGATATCACCGTTGCCTCCGAGGTCATGGCAATCCTGTGCCTGTCCACGAGCATCAATGACCTCAAGGAGCGCCTGGGCGAGATTGTTGTCGGCTACAGCTATGCCGGCGAGCCCGTTCGCGCCCGTGACCTTAAGGCTCAGGGTGCCATGGCGGCCCTGCTCAAGGATGCGCTCAAGCCCAATCTGGTGCAGACGCTCGAGGGTACGCCTGCGTTTGTCCACGGCGGTCCCTTCGCCAATATTGCCCACGGCTGCAACTCCATCATGGCCACGCGTATGGCGATGCGCTTTGGCGATGTCGCCATTACCGAGGCCGGCTTCGGTGCCGATCTGGGTGCCGAGAAGTTCCTCGACATCAAGTGCCGCATGACGGGCGTTCGCCCCAGCGCCGTCGTGGTCGTCGCGACCGCTCGTGCGCTGAAGTACAACGGTGGCGTCGCCAAGGCCGACCTCAACGAGGAGAACCTCGAGGCACTCAAGGCCGGCATGCCCAACCTGCTGCGTCACGTCGACAACATCCAGAACGTTTATGGTCTGCCCTGCGTAGTCGCCATCAACCGCTTCCCGACGGACACCGAGGCCGAGCTTGCGCTCATCGAGTCCGAGTGTCAGAAGCTCGGCGTCAACGTTAAGCTTTCCGAGGTCTGGGCCAAGGGCGGCAAGGGCGCGCTCGAGCTTGCCGATGAGGTCATGCGTCTGATTGAGCAGCCGAGCGAGCTCAAGTTTGCCTATGAGGACGGCGCCGATGTGGCCGACGCTCTTGAGGCCATTGCCACCAAGGTCTACCGCGCCGACGGCGTCGACTTTACGCCGGCCGCCAAGCGCCAGCTCGCCGAGCTGCGCGAGAACGGCTTTGGCAACCTGCCGGTGTGCGTGGCCAAGACGCAGTACAGCTTTAGCGACAACGCCAAGGCCCTGGGCGCTCCCGAGAACTTCCGCATCACGGTGCGCGAGCTCAAGGTTTCCGCCGGTGCCCACTTTGTGGTCGCATTGACTGGCAGTGTTCTGACCATGCCGGGCTTGCCCAAGGTCCCCGCGGCTGAGAACATCGACGTCGACAGCGACGGCAACATCACCGGCCTGTTCTAAGTCTGTTGCCCCTAGCTGCCTGCCCGCCCCGCCGTGCCCCCAAGGCCCGGCGGGGCTTTTTTATCCTTAGGCCCGCGCATGTCTTGTAGATACCGACGGGCTCTGCCCATCATAGGCTTTTGCGCGGGTAGAATGCATGGATAACTTGATGCTCACGCGCGACGGAAAGGAATCGTTGCATGGATCAGGACAAGACAACCGTGATGGGCGACTACGGTTCCGCGCAGGCTGGCGGTAGCGCCGATACGACCCGCGTTGTTCCCAACCCCGGTTATACCGACCCCGCCGCGACGCAGCCTTCTGCCGAGCCCACCCGGGTTATGGGCTATGGCGACACGGCGCAGGATTCTTACGCTACATCTTCGCAAGGCCCCTATGGCAACGCAGCTCCGGATCCGTTTGATTACGCGCCGCAGGATTCTTATGCTGCCTCGACGCCGAATCCCTATGACAACCTGCCGCAGAATCCCATTCCGCAGCCTCAGCAGACGACGTATATGCCTCGCACGGCGCAGCCTCGCTACGAGTCGCGCGAGCCGTATCGCGAGTACCCCAAGTCGATTCCGCAATATGGCGAGGACGAGGAGAAGAAGCCGTCGCGTTCGTCGAGCGTGATCAAGAAGATCCTCATCGTACTGGCGATCTTCTTTGCGCTGTCGGTTGTGTTTGCCATCGTGTCGGGCATGCTTAACAAGCGAGGGAGTTCAACGGCCGATGCCACTGTTGAGCAAACCGAGTCCGCCTCGTCTAGCACCGTCGATCTGAGCGATATCCCGGGGCAGTACTGGTCCAACGCCAAGAAGATCCTCAAGTCGCGCGGCGCCGATCTTTCGAATGCCGTGGTCCTGACTGATGATGGCTCAACGCCCGTCGTCGATGCCAACTGGGTCGTTACTTCTGCCTACTATAACGACAACGGCAACCTCGAAATTCAACTCACGCACAAGAACAGCTCGGGCAACTCGTCCGGCGGCCAAAGCGGTACCGACAGCTCGAGCTCCAATACGCTGGAGGACTTGAGAAACAAGGCACAGGAGTTGGGAGACAAAGCGCAAGAGCTGGGCGGCACGGCGCAGAACCTGGGCGACACCGCTCAGAACCTGGGTGATATGGCGACGGATGCCTGGAACGCACTGCAAAACGGCATCTCGGGCGCGCAGAGAAACTAGCTGTTAAGCGGGCTACAGTTGCTCGGCCGGACGCTCGGGCGAGCTAAAGCCCGAATCAAACGTGACGACGCACGAGACGTCGGGCCGGCGCTCGTGCACGATGCGCGTGACGAGCTCCAGCAGCTCCTCGTCGGATATGTCAAAGCCGTCGGGACGCACCAGGTCAAGCGAAACGAACCCGTCGTGCTCGTGCAGGTCGTGGATGGAGAGCGCGGGGTCGATCTGCATGACGCCGCGCTTGACCCAGCCGCGTAGGTCGTCGCCGGTGGTGGCGATGGGGTCGCAGTGCAGCGTGATACCGATGCCCATCTGCCGTTTGATATCGTGCTCGATGGTGTCCAAAATCTCGTGGTGCTCAAATGCGTCGCCCTCGCCGGGCATCTCCACGTGGGCGCTGGCAAACTGACGACCGGGGCCGTAGTCGTGCACCATGAGGTCGTGTGTGCCCAAGACCTGGGGGTACGACATAATCCTGTCGCGGATTTCCTGGACGAGCTTGGGGTCGGGCGCTTGTCCTAACAGCGGGCTGATGGCGTCGCGCACCAGGCCCAGGCCGCTGATGCAGATGAAGATGCCCACACCCAGGCCTGCCCAGCCATCGAGGTCAAAGCCGGTCGTCTGCGAAATAAGCGCCGCCACCAGGACCGAGCCCGAGGTGATGACGTCGTTTTTGGAGTCCTGTGCTGTGGCGATGAGCGTCTCCGAGTCGATGCGGTCGCCCAACGTGCGGTTGAACGCGGCCATCCAGAGCTTAACGAGCATGGACAAGACGAGGGCGGCTAAGGAGAGCACCGAATATGCAGTGGGGGAAGGCTTGATGATCTTAGTGACCGACTCGAGGATCAGGTTGATGCCGACGGCGCAAACCAGGACGGCGACGAACAGACCGGCTAGGTACTCGTAGCGACCGTGGCCATAGGGGTGGCCTTCGTCTGCCGGGCGGCTGGCAAGGCGGAACCCGAGCAGGCTCACGATGTTGCTCGAGGCGTCGGAGAGGTTGTTGAAGGCGTCGGCGACAAGCGAGACGGAGCCGGCGAGCAGGCCTGCGATGCCCTTGGCCAGGCACAGGGTGATGTTGAGGCCAATGCAGATGAGGCTTGCGGCAAAGCCCGCGTTGGTGCGACAGGAGGCATCGACCGGCTCGCCCTCGCTGCCGGGAACAAGCGTATGTACCAGCCGATTTACAAATAGCATAGCGGTCGTCCTCACAATCATGTTTAAGGGGATAGTGTAGCTCGCGCGGGGGCGCCGTGCACCGATGCTCAGAAAATGCAGCAATAGTCTGCCGGTGCTAACGAGCGAGCCTTCTCATCTGCCAAGGTGGTCCATTTTGGGCCACATGGGTATGGGCATGTGTCTGTTTGCTCGACATACTTAATGTCGACAGTCCCTGTGCAAAGGAGGACGTTTCCATGGACGAGATGTTTGCCATTAAATGTCAAAACTGCGGCGGCCCTATGTACTCGCACCAGGCTAAGCGCAGCTTTGAGTGCGCCTATTGCGGCGCGGTCATTCCGTGGCAGGCGGACGCCGGAGAGCCCAAGAGCGCTTTGGGCATTCGCCATACGCCGTTGACGGTGGTGGATGGACTGCTCAAGCTCACGCATGTGTCGCAACTCGAGCGCCCGGAGGACCCGGACTGGTATTTCTTCAATTCGCACTGGCGCAATCAGTCGGTCCTGGAACATCTGCTGTGGGAGGATCGCGGCACGGCGCAGGAGTTCCAAGAGGCCACGCATGTGAGCATTCCTTGCCCCTTCTGCGGAGCGTCCTTTGAGGGCGAGTCAACGCAGCGTGTGTTTGAGTGCCCGTCCTGCGGCAACAAGATCGGCATTGCCGACCTGCTCAAGCCCGGTACGTTTAGCAAACGTCTGACCATGGGCGTGGGTGCGGAGTATGTGCCGGATCAGGGTATTCCCTGCGAAATCTCGCCGCAGCAGGCACGTGCCAACGCGCTGCAGCTGGTGCGCCAGTATCCGGATGCCTTTGCCGGGCACGACGTGGAAGATGCGATCCAAAACGACATGATGCTCTTCTATTTCCCCATGGCGCTGGCGGACCTGCGCATGATGGCGAGCTTCCCGGGCAAGGGCCTGAGCAAGGAAACCCTGGTGTACTACGAGGTGCTCGACTGGGCATACCCCAGAGCAAACTACCTGGACGTTCGCCTCATGGGCATTTTGGAGCCGTGGGACTTTGCCAAGGTCGGTCCGTTCGATCCCGCCATGCAGGAAGGCGACTTCCGCGTCGTCTCCGTCGATGCATCTACCAAGGACCAGGTGGTCATTGATAAGTTGGCGCTCGACGTTGCGGGCAACGATGCCGAGGCCGTACTGGGGCTCAATAAAAAGAGCATCCGAACCTGGGCGCGCAAGGCCCGCAAGCATAAGGATGGCCTGGTGATGGTGCCGGTCTACTTTGTCGATCGTCCGGCGACGGATGGCCGCGATGGCGAGCAGGTGCGCATTGCCGTAAACGGCCAGACGGGTCGTGCGGCCGCGGTGGTGTTTAGCGACAAGCGCGAAACGCATATCGTGGCGCCGCTCAGCCCGAGCCTGCATCTGTCCGGTGAGAGCACCGTACACGCCACGCCCGTCGAGGTCAAATATGTTAAATCTCCGTTCCTATACCAGATCGTGCGCCGTGGAGGCGGCGAGCAACCGCGCCAGGTCGCAGCGGTTGCCGAGGGTTCCTGCCGAGAAGAAAAGCCCAAACGCAAGGGCTTGCTCGCTGCGATCTTTGGAAAGTAGGGGAGTGGTGCTGGTTAGTCTTATGACGCGATAGCTAGGGGTGCGGGGCAGTTCGCAGAAGCGCGAGCTGCCCCGTTTTTGTGCGGCGAGACATGGCGTCCGAGCTGCCGTAGAGACTTAGCTAAATGGCTATTTAGTAAAGGCATGCGACGTTCTGTATTCGAACTATACGGCTGGCGAACAAGCTGCAGGG
>JBPGZF010000039.1:0-16444 GCA_052033095.1 Collinsella sp. | reverse complement strand
ACTACCTGGTCGATAGACGGCAGGTGCAAGGCTGGCGACAGCCTCAGCCGAGCCGCACTAATCGCCCGAGCTCTTCCGGAACCGCACCTCGCGGCCCGCGGGACTGAGCGCTCTGAAGCGCGGTCCGGGCACGAGGATGCCCCCGAGTCAGTTCCCTTTCCTATACGCCATGCGGCCCCCAGGGCACGTGTATGCGATACCGGACACCGTAACGGTGGGCGCCGCCCACCGGTCAGCGGCCAGAGCATGGGGGGCACGCCCGGTCCCGTTCCGAACCCGGAAGCTAAGCCCCATCGCGCCGAGAGTACTGCGGGGCCAGCCCGTGGGAGGCCAGGGCGCCGCTGACCGGTGGACGGCACCGAGCCGTCGTCGAGATTGAAGAAGGGGGAGGCCTCGCGGCCTCCCCCTTTTTTGTATCTCGGGCAATTTGTCTCACATAGTAGCTGTGTTTTATAACCCTCGTTTGTCGCATCTTCTGTGAACGGGCTACAATAACTTAGTCTGTGCGATATGGAGGTGAACATGGCTGAAGCTGGTATCGGCGTTGATATCGTCGAGATTTCCCGCATGAAATCAATTCTTGAAAAGACGCCGTCGTTTGCTCGGCGTGTGTTTACCGAAGAAGAGCGTGCGTATTGCGATGCATCATCGCGTCCCGCTGCTCACTATGCGAGCCGCTTTGCTTCGCGCGAGGCGGTGCTTAAAGCTCTCGGCACGGGTTTTAGTCAAGGCGTGGGTCGCAAGGATGTTTCGGTAACGCGTGATAAACTCGGCAAACCGAAGGCGCTGCTTTCGGGCCGTGCTCTCGAGATCGCTCAAGAACTGGGCGTTGTTGAGGTCGCTCTTTCCATTACGCTTACGGGAGACTTGGCCGTTGCGAATGCCATCGCGATTACCGAAGATGCTCGGCCTAAGCCAAAAGATGAAAAGGTGAGCACCAAGAAACGCGTTGCGCAGACATTTAAAGAGGCTCGCTCTGTATTAGATGAGCTCGAGCAGCTGCAGAATTCAGCATTGACGGAGCACCTGGGCGATGCTTCGCAAGATACGCTAGGAGCATAGATGAAACCGGTTTTGAGTACCGAAGAAGTCGTTCGTCTCGAGGATATCATCGAACGCGAAGGGACTTCGAAGGCCGAGCTTATGGAGCTAGCGGGTGAGTTTGCCGCTAACGAGGTCTTGAAGCTCAATCCCGATCGGGTTCTCGTTTTGGTCGGTTTTGGTAATAATGGCGGCGACGGTTGGGTTGCCGCCGATATCCTGAGCCATAAGGGTGTGGACGTGGATATCGTTTCTCCGGTTGAACCGGATGAGATTCCTGCTGCTCTGGCACGTCACGTTGCTCGTCGTACTGCCGGCCGCGATGTGCACGTTTGCGTCGGCCCCTCGCGTGATGAACTCGAGGTTTTGATCGATAAGGCCGATGTTGTTGTCGATGCCATTTTTGGTACCGGTTTCCACGGGAATCTGCGTGCGCCGTTCTCCATTTGGATTCCTACGGTCAATGAATGCGCCGATTGTGTCGTATCCATTGATGTCCCCTCGGGCCTGAATGCCGAGACGGGCGTTGTTGATGACGACTGCATTCGTGCCGAGCGCACGGTGACGATGATTGCGCCCAAGATTGGTCTGTATAGCGCTGATGGCCCTGAGTATGCTGGCGATTTGATCTGCGGCAATCTTTACGACCGTCTTGACGAAGTCATCGATGATGTCGACCACGCCGCCGAGATTGTCGAGCCCGGTGACTTAGTTGATTACTTTGCTCCGCTACCATCGAATATCGATAAGTATTCCCGTGGCTCCGTGCTTATTGTCGCCGGATCTGCGCAATATCCTGGTGCTGCCATTATGGCGGCCAAGTCTGCAGCTCGCGCGGGTGCTGGTTACGTGGCAGTCGCGGCTCCTGACGCCTGCGCTAATCTCATTCGCATGGCACTCCCTTCGATTCCCGTCTTTGCTATTCCGTCTGATTCCCGCGGCTCCTTTGGCGCCGCTGCGCGCATGACGGTGTGCGAGATCGCAAAGAAGTACAGCTGCGTGCTGTGCGGTCCCGGTATGACGACGTCTGCTGGCGCTATGCAGGTGGTTTCGGGCTTGCTCGAGCTTGATGTACCGCTAATTTTGGACGCCGATGCACTCAACTGCCTTGCTAAGATTGCCATTGACGGTATTGATAGTAACCCCGAGATGTATCGTCGCGAGCAGCCGTTGGTTATGACGCCGCACTATCGTGAGCTTTCGCGTCTGGTTGCCGGTGACGAGGTGAACGACCTTGGTACCGCGATTGCAGCTGCGCAGAAGGTTGTCTGGGCTGCAGGCTCCGACAATCTGGTGGTCATAGCCAAGGGGCCGACGACGGCTATCTGTGGCGTTGAGCGCGTGCTGCTGCCACTCTCGGGTCCGGCTTCTCTGGCAACTGCCGGTTCGGGTGATGTTCTCGCGGGTATTTTGGCCGGCACGCTTGCCACCATGCGCGACGAGATGGATCGTTGGGAGTTACTGTATTCGTACGCCGTTGCACTTCACAGCTATGCTGGTTTTGCCGCGGCGACGGAGTATGGTGAGAAGAGCGTCATCGCGACCGATCTTATCGACTTGATCGGTCCTGCCATGGAACTGGCGGCAAAGGATGCGCTCGAAGATCTGGGAATCATGGACGAAGGGTCGGATGACTAATCATGAATAAAGCCGATTTGACGCGCTGGTCCTGGGTCGAGATCGACCGCGGGGCGCTCCGTCGCAACACGAGGGCCTATAAGAACTTGCTGAATCCACGTCAGCGCCTGTGCTGCGTGGTCAAGGCCGATGCTTATGGTCATGGAGCTGTTGAGTGCGCCAAGATCATGTATTCGGCCGGTGCCGACATGTTTGCCGTGGCGACGGTTAACGAGGGCGTTGAGCTCCGACAGGGCGGGATTACGAAACCCATCCTCATCCTAAGCGAGCCGCCTATCGAGGCCATTCCGACGTTGCTCGAGTTTGATATCATGCCCTCGGTCTATACGTCTGACTTTGCTCTTGCGTATGGTGAATGTGCCGTCGCGGCGGGCAAAGTGGGCAAGTATCATCTCGCCATCGAGACGGGCATGAATCGTATCGGCGTTCACTACACGCATGTGCTCGACTTTGTACGCGGCATCAGTTTCCATCGCGGTATTCAGTGCGACGGCGTATTTACGCACTTCGCCACGGCCGATGAACCTTCGGGCTGGGACTACAAGCTGCAGTGTCAGCGCTTTACCGAGGCCGTTCAGGCCATTAAGGATGCGGGTTTTGAGTGCGGTATCGTGCACTGCGCCAACACGCCGTCCTCGATGCTCGACCCCTCGATGCATTTTGATATGATCCGCGCCGGCGTTGGCTTGTATGGCATGCAGCCGTGCGAGCTGAGTGGTCGCGTGATGCAGCTTGATCCCGTCATGAGCGTCCACGCGCGTGTGACGCGTGTGGCACACCCTGCGATGGGCGAGGGCGTGGGCTACGGCTTTACCTACCGCGTACCGCGCACGCGCGTTCAGATCTGCACCCTTCCGATCGGTTATGCCGATGGCCTTTCGCGTACGCTTTCCAATCGTATGGACGTGCTGTATCGCGGCGAGCGTGTGCGTCAGGTGGGCAATATCTGCATGGACCAGTTTATGGTCGCCATTCAGTCCAACCCGGCGCATGAGATTCCCGAGGCCGAGTATGGTGACGAGATGATCATTGTCGGCCGCGATGGAGATGCCGAGATTACCATGGACGAGATGGCGCGCCTACGCGGCACGATTAACTACGAGGTCGCTTGCGGCTTTGGTATGCGTCTCGACAAGGTCTACGTGTAGGAGTCGCTATGGGCGTCATGCACATCCCCGGCCATAGCCATCAGGCGCCGCGTGAGGTCGCACTCGAGGAGATCGAGGCCGTTCTGGGCGATTGTCACCTTTGCCAGCTTTACCAGTCGCGCCATAACATCGTGTTTGGCGTGGGAAACCCCCACGCTCGCGTGATGTTTATTGGCGAGGCGCCGGGCCGCAATGAGGATTTGCAGGGCGAGCCCTTTGTGGGGGCGGCAGGCGAGGACCTCAACGGCATTTTGTCGCTGGCGGGGCTCAAACGCGAAGACGTCTACATTGCCAACGTGCTTAAGTGCCGCCCGCCGGGAAACCGCAATCCGCGTCCCGAGGAAGTGCTGGCTTGCTCGCCATTTTTGCGTGAGCAGATTCGAAGCATCTGGCCCGATATTATTGTGACGCTCGGCAACCCCGCGACGCACTTTGTGCTAAAGACCGAGATTGGCATTACTAAGCTGCGCGGCAGGTTCCACCAGATGGGGCATTTTGTGGTAATGCCCACGTTCCATCCGGCAGCGGCGCTACGCAATCCGGCGTGGCAGGAGCTGCTGGAGGAAGACTTTAAGATGCTGGGCGACTATCTGGAGCGACATCCCGCGCCAGAGGACGCCTCGGAATAATAAGGAGCATATATGTCCCTGGAGCGCCTGGGGGTAGGTACTTACAAAACGACTTGCGCTGCCGATACGGAGTACTTTGGCGAGCTAATTGCACCGTGCCTTGAGGACGGCGATGTGCTCATCCTGACCGGTGGCCTGGGAGCGGGCAAAACTCACTTTACCAAGGGCGTCTCGCGCGGGCTGGGCGATGGGCATATGGTTACGAGCCCTACGTTCGCGCTCATGGCCGTTCACGATCAAGGTCGTATTCCGCTGTTTCACTTTGATTTATACCGCCTGGAGCATGCCTACGAGCTCGAGGATACGGGCATTTTCGATGTGCTGGGCTATGAGGGTGCTTGCCTGCTGGAATGGGGCGAACAATTCCAGGACGAGCTGACGGATGAGTATCTTTCGGTGACGCTCAGGCGTGATGAGGGCGACAGCGACGTGCGAACGATAACGCTCGAGGCGCACGGTGACCGCGCAATGGAGCTTTCCCATTTGATTGATAAGGCTGTACAAGATGAACTTGCATAACGACAACGCGCTGGTGGTGGCGCTCGATACCTCGACCGACATGCTTGCCTGCGCGGCAAGCTGGATTGATGGGCAGACGGGTGAGACGAAGCTCGTGAGTGGCGACCACATGTGTCGCCGTCACGCCAACGTTGAGCTCGTGAATACCGTTGATGGCGTGCTGGCTCAAGCCGGTCTGGATCGCAGCGATGTTGGTTGCTATGTGGTCGGCCGCGGCCCGGGGTCCTTTACGGGTGTGCGCATCGGCATCTCCACTGCCAAGGGCCTCGCGCGTGGTGCCAATGTTCCGCTGCTGGGCGTGTCGACGCTCGACGCTTGCGCTTGGACGGCGTGGAAGGCTGGCGTGCGCGGCAAGCTTGGTATCTTGGCCGATGCTATGCGCGGTGAGGTATATCCGGCGCTGTATATGCTGGTCGATGAGGGTCCCGAGCGTCAATTTGAGCGCGAACACGTGGTCAAGGCCGCCGTGGCGCTCGATGAGTGGCGCCAAGCAGCGGACTGGGGCCAGGTTCAGCTGACCGGTGACGGTCTCGTGCGCTATGGCAAGCTGCTGGGTGAGGACGAGGCCGCCCGCTGCGTGGAGCGCGACCTGTGGTGGCCTTCGGGCGAGGGCTTGCTGCTCGCGCACGCTGCGGGTGACGGCGATCCGGCCCGCGTCCTGCCGATTTACACGCGCCTTTCGGATGCCGAGGAAAACGAGCGCAAGCGTCTTGGTCTTGCCGAGAGTGCGCAGAGCGAAATTACGGGTGTTGCCGATGAGCTCGCCGGTCGTCATCTGCAGTTCCGTCCCATGGGCGCGGCGGATGCCGAGGGCGCAAGCGCGCTGGAGGCTGCCTGCTTTGAAGGTGCCGGACACGAGGCATGGACGCCGGGCATGTTCCTGTCCGAACTGGGCGAGGACGTCGCTGCGCCGCGTAGTTGGTGGGTGGCACACGACGACGGCAAGCTGCTGGGCCTTGCCGGCGGTATGGTCGTGGACGGTGATGTGCAGATTCTGGATGTCGCCGTCGACCCGGCACATCGCCGTGAGGGCATTGCCCGCAAGCTGCTGTCGCATGTGAGCTATGATGCCCAGATGCTCGGCTGCACCACGGCTTCGCTCGAGGTCGAGGACGGTAACGAGGGAGCGACCGCGCTTTATAACGCTCTGGGCTTTACCGAGGCTGGCCGTCGCCGCGGCTACTATGGTGCCGGCAAGGACGCCATCGTCATGACGGCTCCGCTGCCCCTGGTGCTTCCGGTCGATAATGCTTCGCCCGAGCCGACGGCGGCAGAGCAGCGCGTATGGCCGCTGCCTGCGCCTGGGCGCTCCGAGGGGGAGCGTGCCGAAATTGAGCGCCGCCGCCTAGTGCTCGCTATCGAGAGCTCCTGCGACGAGACGGCCGTGGCGATTATCGATGCGGATGGCAATATGCTGGCCAACCAGGTGTCGACACAGATTGATTTTCACGCCCGCTTTGGCGGCGTGGTGCCCGAGATCGCCTCGCGCAAACACGTTGAGGTGATTGTGAGTGTCGTGGATGCGGCGCTCGAGGATGCCGCAGCATCGCTTGGTCTTGAGGGTGGAGCCATCGCGCCGAGCGAACTCGCCGCTGTTGGCGTGACGCAGGGTCCGGGCCTGGTGGGTGCTCTGGTAGTGGGCGTCGCCTTCGCCAAGGGCTTTGCCTATGCCGCCGGCAAGCCGCTCGTGTGCGTCAACCATCTGGAGGGCCATCTGTTCGCCAACCTGCTGGCGCAGCCCGATCTCAGGCCGCCGTTTATCTTCACGCTCGTCTCGGGCGGTCATACCATGCTCGTGCACGTGAAGGCATGGGGCGACTACGAGGTACTTGGTGAGACACTCGACGATGCTGTGGGCGAGGCCTTCGACAAGGTAGCCAAGGCGTTGGGTCTGGGCTATCCCGGTGGCCCCATCATCTCCAAGCTGGCCGAGACGGGCAACCCCCGCGCGATCGATTTTCCTCGCGCGCTTAACAGCAGGGGAGACTATCGTTTCTCGCTTTCGGGTCTTAAAACGGCCGTGACGCTCTACATCGAGCAGGAGACCAAGGCCGGGCGCACGATTCACCTGCCCGATCTGGCGGCTTCGTTTGAGGCAGCCGTCTTTGACGTTCAGTACAAGAAGGCCAAAAACGCCCTGCATGCCACCGGATGCAAGGAATACTGCATCGGCGGCGGCGTCTCGGCTAATCCGCATCTGCGCGAGATGATGATCAAGAAGCTTGGGCGTCAGGGGATCCGCGTAACGGTGCCATCGCTTTCGGCGTGCACCGACAACGCCGCCATGATCGCAGAGGTTGCCCGCCGTAAATTCGACCGAGGAGGAATCTCGCCGTTCGACGTCGACGCCGATCCAAACATGACTCTGTAGCTGGTACGGCGCGGTCCCCGGACGGAGGGGCCGGATATAAGGTTTCCTGCTCTACAGTCCTGCGCAAGACGAAGGCCACATTAAGTGGCCTTCTTTGCGTGCGGAACTCGCGATAAACCTTATATCCGGCCCCTCCGTCCGGGGACCTTTCTGTATCGATATAGCTTCTGAGCTGGTTTGGCGTCGACAACGTCCGGCAAGGTTAGCCAGCTGCGTCGAATTTCCGGCGTGCTTTAGCTGAAAGAAAAAGATGGTGTGCGGAGCTTTGCTCCGCATTTGGGATGGGAGCCCCTGAGAGCCGCGGGAGCCGGGCGGCGCATATGAACTTTATCGCGAGTTCCGCACGCAAAGGAAAGCACTTAATGTGCTTTCCGTCTTGCGCAGGACTGTAGAGCAGGAAAGTTCATATGCGCCGCCCGGCTCCCGCGGCTCCCGAGGGGTATCTCCCATGCAAAAACTTTTGTTGGGTAAAGTCCGAGGTCAGTGGCGTTTTATAACGAGAAATTCAAAAAAGTTGAAAATCCATTACAAATTTGCGTTGACTTTAGGTAACTAAAGTTTCATACTCCTTTTCAACCACTGGGGGATGTGAACACGCACGGATCGTTCACATCATGATTGAAGAGGATTTCTTAGACATGTTCACGCATCAGCTAAACATTATCAGCGTAGTAATTATCTGATGCGGGTTAGCACATACAGCTAGCCCGTACGATAACGGGCGGCTGATGAAGATGAGGGCCGTCGAGCGCAACCGACGGCCCTCATTTTTTATGTCTAGGAAGTTCTTTTTAGAGGAGGAAATGTAATGAACGGAGTTTTGCTCATGGTTGTGGCCGCGGCGGTGCTCGCCTGTGGCTATCTGGGCTACGGCCGCTGGCTGGCCAACAAGTGGGGCGTTGACAAAGAGGCCCTCACGCCGGCCAAGCGCATGAAGGACGGCAAGAGCTTCTCGCCCGTCTCCGCCTTTACCGCGTTCTCGCACCAGTTCAGCTCGATCTGCGGTGCTGGCCCTGTCACGGGTACGATCGTCGCCATGGCCTTTGGCTGGCTGCCCGTCGTGCTCTGGGTCCTCGTCGGCGGCATCTTCTTTGGCGCCGTCCACGACTTTGGTGCTCTGTACGCTTCGATGAAGAACAACGGCAAGTCCCTGGCCCAGCTCATCGAGAAATACATCGGCAAGACCGGCCGTCGCCTGTTCCTGCTGTTCTGCTGGCTGTTCTGCATCATCGTCATCGCCGCTTTCACCGACATGGTCTGCAAGACGTTCATGTTCACCTCGGTCGTTGACGCTTCTGGCGCTGCCACCGGTGCTATCGACTTCACCAAGTCCTATGCCGCCGGCTGCGCTGGTACCATCTCCATCCTGTTCACCTTCGTCGCTATCGCCTTTGGTTGGGCCCAGAAGAAGTTCAACCTCACCGGCGCTGCCGAGTTTGTCACTGGCGTGGTGCTCATGGTTCTCATGTTTGCCGTCGGCATGCAGTTCCCGGTCTACCTGGACAAGTTCCAGTGGTTCGCCGTTGTCATGGTCTACCTGGTCTTTGCTGGCGCCATGCCCATCCAGATGCTCAAGACCCCTCGCGACTACCTCACTTCCATCATGATGATCGTCATGATCGCCTGCGCTGTCCTCGGTATCGTCGTCCTGGGTGTTAACGGCCAGGCCACCATCACCGCTCCGGCCTTTACCGGCTTCTCCAGCGCTTCTGGCATGATGTTCCCGGTCCTGTTTGTTTCCGTTGCCTGCGGTGCCCTCTCCGGCTTCCACAGCCTCGTTTCTTCTGGTACCTCCTCCAAGCAGGTCGAGAAGGAGCAGGACGCCGTCAAGGTCGGTTATGGCGCCATGATCGTCGAGTCCTTCGTCGGCATCCTTGCCATCATCGTCGCCGGCATCATGTTCTCCGATATGAACACCGCCGGCACTGGTGCCCTCAACGCCGGCGTCGCTTCCACCCCGTTCCAGATCTTCGCCGCTGGCATCTCCCGCGGTATGCAGGCCTTCGGTGTTGACGGCACGCTCGCTACCGTCTTCATGACCATGAACGTCTCCGCTCTGGCCCTGACCTCGCTCGATGCCGTCGCCCGCATCGCCCGCACCTCGTTCTCCGAGTTCTTTGCCCAGACCAACGACGCCCTGGCCATCGAGTCCAAGGCCGGCTACATGAAGGTTCTCGGCAACCCCTGGTTCGCCACGGTCGTCACCCTGCTTCCCGGTCTCGCCCTCGCCTTTGGCGGCTATGCCAACATCTGGCCGCTCTTTGGTGCTTCCAACCAGCTGCTCGGCGGCATGACCATGATCACCCTCGCCGTGTTCTGCAAGTGCACCGGCCGCAAGGGCTGGATGCTCTACGTGCCCGTCGCCTTCCTGCTCTGCTGCACCTTCACCTCGCTGGTCCAGAGCGCCATGGGCTGCATGACCGCTGTCCAGGCTTACGGCTTCTTCGGCACCATCCCGGCTACCGCCACCACGGCCGCCGTCTCCGTCGCCGCCACCAAGGGCCTGCAGCTCGTTTTCGCCGTCCTGCTGATGGTCCTGGGCCTCATCGTTGCCGTCAACTGTCTCAAGGAGTTCTTCGGCAAGGAGGCCGGCTCCATGCCCGACGAGGAGCCCGAGTGGTCCGAGATGGGCAAGGCCGAGTACGGTCGCGCCGCTGCCGCTGAGGCTCCTGCCGACGCCGAGGCCGCTAAGGCCTAGTCGGTCGGGCGGGTTGAATCTCCCATCTATTTGACTCGGAAAGACCGGGTCCGCAATCAAGCGGACCCGGTCTTTTTTCTTGTGATAACAGGTGGTGCAAGGGCGTTCTCGCAGATGTTTTGCGTGGATAGGCTCGTGCGTTGTACCATATGGACGTATATGTGTGCATATGAAAGGGGCCCCGTGGCCAAGACGGTATATTCCGATAATCAAAACAATGTCGATGCTCTGGCTGAGCGTCTGAGCAGCCAGACGTCGCTTTCTGCCGAGCGCGCCAAGCTGGTTGCCTACGACCTGCTCTGCCGCAAGGCGCTCAAGATTAAGTCGAGCGCGCTGGCGCAGATTTTCCGCTCCGTCGATAAGGAATGCGATACCAAGGCGATGCGCGATGAGCTTATCGCGGCAAATATCGTGACCAAGATCGAGGGCAGCGGCATTAACGGGCGCCCGGCGTTCTATACCATCAATGTCGAGATCCGCGATGCCCAGGAGCAGCCTGCCGAGTCCGTCGAAGATTTTGTCGTCGAGGATTCCGCTGACGTGCCTGCTGTGGAAGAAGTTGCTCCGCGTGAGCATGTTGATACCGATGAGTTGCTCGATGAGAACGTCGTGCGTGCCTTTACGGCCAAGGCAGGGCGCGGCGGTTTTGGCGGGGGTGGCAAGCGCGATGCGCAGCGTCGCGCCCAGCAGGAGCGCTTCCGTCGCGCCGTTGCTCGAAAGGGTGAGACGGATGCCGAGGCTGTTGAGAACGAGGTTGCTGCCGAGTCGCAGAGGCCCGCGAAGGAGCAAAAGCCCGTGGAGGCCCAGGAGCCCCAGCGTCGCCGTGGTGCCCACTTTAAGGCTGCGCAGCAGGATGTCGCGCATGAGGTTGAAGAGCTTTCCGAGGCCGCAGACGATGTTGAGGAGTCTGCCAAGAAGGCCCCGGGCTCATGTCGTCCCGGACGTGGTTTTGCGAGGCGCGCGTATCCCGTAAGGCGTCAGGAGAAGGGCGAGCCGGCTCCGACCGCTCAGGCCGAGAAGGCCGAACAAACCGAGAAAACCGTTGAGCCGGCGGCTCGCGAGCAGCAACCTTCCGAGTCGCAGCCTGCGGCTGACACTGAGGTCAAAGCTCAACAGACCGCTGATAAGCAGGCGGGGGAGAGCGCCTCAGGCAAGCCCCGCCGTCGTCGTCACCGCGGCGGTCGTGGCTCAAATGCCGAGGCCGCGGCCGAGAAGACAGCGACACAAAACGGAGATGAGAAGGCCGAGACTCCGGTGGATCAGGTCAAGCGCCAGCCGGCGAAGGAGGCCAAGTCCGATCGTCCGCAAAAGCGCTCGTCTGCGCCCAAGCAGGAACGTAATACCCGGGCAGATTCCAAGCGTAAGCCTCATGCACAGGCTGAGCCTGCCGCGGCTGATAGTGCTACCCAGCAGCCCGAGTCGGCCGTCCACGGCGAGGTATCGGCGTTTGCCCTTGCCCGCGTTTTGGGCAGGCAGCTGCTCAAAGTTGTCCCTACGCCTACGGCGCTCTCTAAGATCAAGGAACAGCAGACTCAAATTGTTAAGGTCGAGGGCAAGGACGGCAAAAAGGCGCCGCAGCGCACTCAGCACAACGAGATGTCCAACCGCAAGATTGCCGAGGAAATCGCAATCATCCAGGCTTGGATCGAGCAAAACCGAGGTGCCGATACGCCGGTTGCCTCGCGCCGCCAGCGTGCCTACCAGATTTTTAACGACGAGAAGGCTTTTGACGGCAAGCACGGTGAGCGCCTGATAAGGCGCATGACCGAAAAGGGCATCAGCATGCAGGCGATCAAGGTCGCCCCCAACCGCCCCGTGCACTTTACGGGTTTCTTTACGCTGGGCGCCGATAAGCCGTTCATTATGGTCGAGAACCTGGACACCTACGACGAGATCGTCAGGCTGCTGCGTGGCCGCAAGCACGCCAAGCTCTTTGGCATCAAGGTGGGCGGCGTGATTTTTGGCGGCGGATGCAAGGCGAGCGTCTCGCATGCCCTGGACGATTATCTGGCCGAGATCGGCTATCGCTTTAACTACGTCTACTACGTGGGCGATATCGACCGCGAGGGCGCGCGCATCGTCGAGCAGGCTCGCAATGCCAATGTGGTTGAGATTCGCCTGCATGCCGGTATGTACCGCGCCATGCTCGCCGAGCATAAGCGTCGCGTGAAGGCCGGCGGCGAGTGCGAGCGCGCGGCTGCCAACCAGGGCGTGCCGCAGAACTTGGCGGCGACGATCAAGGATCTGCCCATGGTCACGCGCGTGCAGTTCCGCAATGTGCTACGTGAAGGCGGGCGCATTCCGCAGGAGATTCTGATGACCGCCGACTATCGGGATGGCGACTCGGGAAGCTTCGACCGCATGCTGAACAACTAAATTCCGCCGGCCCCGGGAGAGCGGGGACACCGGCTTAGGTTTCCTGCTCTACAGTCCTGCTCACGACGGAGGCCACATTAAGTGGCCTCCTGTTCGTGCGGAACTCGCGATAAACCTAAGCCGGTGTCCCCGCTCTCCCGGGGCCTGTCGTGGCTTGGCCGTTGCATGCGGCTCGCTTTTCGGAACGGGGCTGACGGACACGTTCCGAAATCTACCACCGTCGCTGTACAGGGTGTCTATAAAGAGCCGTGGCCAAAAAACGGCAAATATGAGTACTGATACTCTTTTAGTAGCAGTAATTTTGACCACATTTAAGGTGATTTGACGTGTCGATCGAGCAGATAAGCTGCCGTATCTCCTCAAGTGTTCATTAAAGGAAGACCTTGATGCGAATAAATCTCATTAAGATCTTCTTTTATTAACGAAAATAATGTAGCTACAACGGTAACAGTACTCATATTTGCCGTTTTTTGGCCACAGTCCTTCGGAGGGTCCTCGAAAATAGTCCCGAGCCGGCACTTGGGGACGTTCCTATAATGCCGGCACTTAGGAGCGTCCCCAAGTGCCGACACCGCGTCTGCCTGCGGCGGCCGCGCCCCGCTGCGTCGCTCCGCACCCTTGCGGGTTCGAATCCCTCCGCTTGGCGGCGTTGGCTCGATTTGCTTGACGTGAGGGGCTCTTGGCTGGTGTGGGACGGAGGGATTCCGCGTCCGCCTGGTCGGCGGCCGCGCCCCGCTGCGTCGCTTCGCTCCTTGCGTGCTGCGCTGGAAAACGCTTCGCGTTTCCTCAGCTCCGCACCCTTGCGGGTTCGAATTCCTCCGCTTGCCCACAAGAAAGCGCCCTGGGCCGTTATGGGCTTAGGGCGCTCAGTTTTAATGGCTGGGACGGAGGGATTCGAACCCCCAACAGCCGGCACCAAAAACCGGAGTTCTACCGTTGAACTACGTCCCAATGTGTGGTGTTGCCCAAAAGCAACTCGTCTAGTTTACCTAATCTGCGAGGGCATCGCAAACGCCGTCGAGTAGGCGTACGGCGAGCGTCTGCGCGTCGCTGGCCGTGAAGGTGCCGTTGTAGCGCGTCATGCCCGTGAGCTCAATGCGAATGCGAGCCGGCTTCTGCTGCGCGGCGACATTGGCGGTGCGGATGCGCTGGGCCAGGTTGTGGCACTCGGCGAGGGCAATCGTGGCGCGTGGCGCGGCGTCGGCGGGCAGCTCGTCGCTTGCGATCTCGAGCACCAGGTCAACGTCGGTTGGGACCTCGGAGTCGCAGAGCATCATGCCGCTGTTGTCGGTCGTTGCCGTGGCGATGTTCCACATGCGCGAAGCAACGCTGCGTGCGATGGGGTCCTCACCGATAACGGCGATCTGGAAGCGCTCGAGCACGTTGGCGGCGCGAGCAAAACCGATGCGGGACTCGGCTTCGGTGACCGAGGGCTTGCCCTCCCACACATGATGCAGGCGGTTGATGTAGGCGTAGGTGTCCTGGAAGGCCATGCCGTCGGCAAACAGGCCGACATTTTCCTGGAACTGCTGCAGGGCGGCCTCGGTATGCGGACCAAAGTAGCCGTCGTCTTCGCCACAGGCAAAGCCCAAAACGTTGAGAGCGCGCTGCAGGGCCTGCACATCGGCGCCATGGAAATTGGGCATGCGCAGATACAGGGTGCGGTCGCCCAGCTTATACGAGGCGTCGACCAGGGCGCTCCAACAGGGGATATCGACGGCATGACCGGCAGCAAGGCCACTGTCGAGCCTGAAGGTGCTGACGGCCTGCTCGGTGGTGGTGCCAAAGCGCTTGTCGGCGACCTCGTCGGCATCGATGGTGTAACCGAGCTGCAGAAGGCGGGACTGAACATCCTCGACGGCTGCTCCCTGCATGCCCGTGGTAATAGGTTCCATGAACGAACCCCTTTCGGCGTACGATTCGTACTATTTTGAGCGCGTGTCGGATAGACAACGCGAGACAATGCATAAACATGCACTCAACAGTGTAGCAACTTGTACCCAAACTCGCTGCCCACAGGTTTTATGACCCCCGCTAGTTAAGACGCTCCACAAAGAAATCTGCCATTGAGAGGAAGAGCTCGCGCGCATGCGGGTCGAGCTCGACGCCTTCGATAGCGGCCTTGGCCTTAGCGGTCAGGTCGAGCGCATAGGTGTGGGCGTAATCGATGGAGCCGGTCTCCTGGAAGATCTCCACGGCGCGTGCGAGCTGCGCAGGGTCCTCGGTGCCCGAGGAAAGGATTGCCTCGATCTCGTCGTGATAGCGCTCGTCTGACAGGGCATGCACGGCAACGAGGGTGCGCTTGCCCTCGGTGATATCGGTGCGGAAGTCCTTGTTGGCGGCCTCCTTGGTGCCGATCAAGTTGAGCAGGTCGTCTTGAATCTGGAAGGCAAGGCCCGTGTGCAGCCCAAAGGCGCGCAGTGCCTCAATCTGCTCTTCGCTGCCGCCGCCGATAATGGCTCCGGCGGCAAGCGGCGTCGCTCCGCTGTAGTACGCGGTTTTGTGCGTCGCCATGTCCAGATAATCGTCGACCGAAATGTCAAAGCGCCCGTCGCGGACCCAGCCCAGGTCGAGCGCCTGGCCCTCGATGGTACGGACGATCATTTCGGTAAGCTCGTGGAGCACGCGAAGCTTCACGTCTGCGTTGAGTGTGGGGTCGTCGAGAACCGTCTTGGTGACCATGGTGAGCGCCAGGTCACCGCAGTTGATGGCAAGACCGGTGCCCTCGGTAAGGTGCATGCAGGGCTTGCCGCGACGAATCTGCCCGTTGTCGGCGATGTCGTCGTGGATGAGTGCGCCCGACTGAAAGTGCTCGATGGCCGCCGCTGCGCTGCGGGCGCTCTCAAAGCTGCCGCCTACCGCAGTGGCGGCGAGCATGCAGATGAGCGGGCGGTGGCGCTTGCCAGCGTTTGCCGTAAATGCCGAGAGCGGGGTATACAGGTAGCGCTCGATATCGGCGGAAGTCGCCTGTCCGTCAAAGAACGTGGCCAGATAGTCGTTAATCTGGTCAAAGTGCTGGGCTAAAAAGCTGGTAAACGGACTGGACACGGGTTCTCGCATTCTTTGATAGGTTGCATCGTTGCATTATGCAGACAACATATTGCCACATTAGGGCGTCGAGCGCGGCGGTTGAAGACGATTGGTCCATGCGGCCGCAAGTGCGGTAGGGGCTTGGCTAGATAAGCCCAAAGTGTTCGAGCGCGGTGACGACGCCGTCGTGGTCGATGCTGTCGGTGACATAGTCGGCCTTTTCCTTGAGGAAGTCCGGTGCGTTGCCCATGGCGATGCCAACGTCGACGGCGTTCATCAGCGAGACGTCATTGCTGGCGTCGCCGATGCCGTATACGGTTCCGTGGTGGGGATCGAGGGCGTCGAGTACGGACTGGATACCCTCGCGCTTGGTGCATTCGCGAGGCGAAATCTCGGTCACTTCGAGCTCGAGCTCGTTAAAGCAGAGCAGCGGCTCAAACGCTTGATCCTGAGCGATGCGGTTGGCAAGCGACGTGGACATTAAGATCTTGTAGGCGCTGTAATGTTGCAGCTGCGTAATTGCATCGCCCACGGTGCGGGCGTATCCCGGGGCGTCGGGCGCATCGGCACTCATGCGAACGACGCCATTGAGTCCCTCAAAACGAATCACTTCGTCCGATTGCTCAAGAATGGGAGCAAGGCGCTGCAGCATGCCGGGCGTCATCGCCAAATCGCGAATCACGTGTCCCTCAAGTTCGACATAGCCACCCGCGAGGCAGACGATGCCGGTCCAGGGCAGCTCGAGCAGCTTTGGATGGATGCAGCTCAGCGTGCGCCCTGTGCAGATAAACGCCATATTGCCCTTGGCGACAAAATCACGGATGGCTTGCGAGACCGCTTCATTGGGATAGGGGGAGAGGTCTCGCTCGCTCTCGGGAAGCTCTTGTGCCACTCGAGGGTCTTGCCAGGCGAGTGTTCCGTCGATATCGAAGAAGCAGATATCGACGGAACACTCGCCTGGCAAGACCCTCGAGTGGCACAAGAGCTTCCCGAG
>JBPGZF010000038.1:0-16698 GCA_052033095.1 Collinsella sp. | reverse complement strand
GCTTTCTCCAAATAGGATTGCTGCGAGGGGGTCAGGTCGTCGTCAAAAATAACGACATCGGCATCCATGCGATGTACCAGGCCGCAAAGCTCCTCTACCTTACCGGAACCGATAAACGATTTAGGATACGGCTTTACCAAACGCTGCGACAAGCGTGCCACGCACTGGGCACCAGCTGTGTGGGCAAGACGCTCCAGCTCATCAAGCGAGCGATCAAGCGGCCATGCATTGTCGCGCCACTCAACACCAACTAAAATGGCACGCTCGGGCTCGGGTGCCGTGGGAACAAGGGGGAAACGGGCCATTAGGCAGCCTCAATACGATGCAGGATATCCTCAACGACCTCATCGATCGTAAATTCATCCATATCAAACCACACGATACGGTCATCGCGCTTAAACCACGAAAGCTGACGCTTGGCATAACGACGCGAACGCATCTTAATGAGTTCGCGAGCCTCATCCATGCTCATCACGCCATTGAAAGCATCGATGATCTCTTTATAGCCAATTGCCTGCATCGACGTCAAGGCATCTCCCAGCCCCTGGCCCATAAGACCGCGGACCTCATCGACAAGACCCTGCCCAAACATCAGATCGACGCGCTGGTTAATGCGCTCGTAGAGCACCTCGCGATTACGCGTCAGACCAAACCATAGGGCATGATAATGCTCGTGCGGAACACTAAACTGCGACTTTTGCTGCGCATAGGAGACGCCATCATCATTCATCTCGAGCGCACGAATCACACGGCGCACGTTATGGGGATGAATAACAGCAGCCGATTCTGGATCGCGCTCGGCAAGCAGGGCATGCAGTTCTTCCTCGCCAATACGCTCGGCAAGCTCCTGATAGCCCGCACGGCGATCGTCCTCAAGTTCACCCGAGGGAAAGTCCATCTCATCAAGGGCAGCCTTGAGATACAGCCCCGTACCTCCGCAAAAAACCGGCAGGCAACCCGAACCAAGGAGACGTTCAACATGCGCGCGAGCGTCAGCCTGATAAAGCGCAGCAGAATATGCTACACCCGGCTCTACAATGTCGACGAGACGCAGCGGCGCCGTACACTCATCGGGCGCCATCTTTGCGGTACCGATGTCCATGCCGCGATAGATTTGCATCGCATCGCACGACAGCACTTCGGACGAAAGACGAGCTGCCAAACGGTCGGCAACATCACTCTTACCAACCGCCGTCGGACCGACGATCGCAACGGCGGAAAGGCCTGCCCCGGGAGAAACCATTAGCGCGGCTCGCCCACAACGGAACCGGACAAATACCAGGTCTTGGCAACGTCAACGTTAACATCAACGATCTTGCCAACAAGCTGATCGATGCTGTAACCCTCGGGGATAGGCGCATGCACGGTCTGATTCTTGGGACTCTTGCCCAGCAGGACCGCATCGTTCTTTTTACTCGTTCCCTCAATGAGCGCGGGAACCACAGTATGAAGCGCACCCTGGTTATACTCGTGTGCCGTGGTCTCGATAACCTTAACCAGGCGGTTGAAACGCTCGAGAATAACCTCATGCGGCGTAGGATCGTCAATCTCGGCGGCCGGGGTACCGGCGCGCTTGGAATAGATGAAGGTATAGGCCTGAGCATAACGGACCGTCTCGGCAAGTGAGAGCGTCTGCTCAAAGTCTTCTTCAGTCTCACCCGGGAAGCCAACGATAATGTCGGTCGAGAGCGCGATATCGGGCATGCGGTTGCGAATGCGATCGACCAGGCCCAGATAGTCCTCGCGTGTATAACGGCGATTCATCTCTTTGAGGATCCGCGTCGAACCTGACTGGACGGCCAGGTGCAGTTGCGGCATTACGGCAGGTGTCTCGGCCATGGCGTCGATGGTCTCGGGCAGCAGGTCCTTAGGATGCGAAGACGTAAAGAAGATGCGCTCCACGCCCGTATCGCCCACGGCACGCAGCAAATCGGCAAAACGCGGCTTGCCAAACAGATCGCGACCATATGAGTTAACGTTTTGGCCCAGCAGCGTAATCTCACGCACGCCCTGGCGCACCAGACCGGTCACCTCGTCGACAATCTCCTCGAAGGGGCGGCTCTTTTCGCGACCGCGTACGTACGGCACGATGCAATAGGTGCAGAAATTATTGCAGCCTGTCATGATGGGCACCCAGGCGTGATACTGGGTCTCGCGATGCCACGGCATGCTCATGGCGTCCGTATCCTCATGCTCATTGGTGCGGATATGACGCTTACCATCAAGGAACGCCTCGGCAATGAGCTCGGCCACATGTGCAATGGAATGCGTGCCAAAGATGACATTGACGTTATCGACGTTGGTGAGCAGGCCCTCGCCATCGCGCTGCGCGATGCAACCGCCAACGGCAACCACGCGCTTGCCCGAAGGCGAAGGCGGCAGGCTTTTGCAGGAATTGCACTGACCGTACAGGCGAGTATCGGCGGCCTCGCGCACGCAGCACGTCATGAAGACAACGATATCGGCATGCGCGGGATCGAGCGCCATGAGGCAGCCATACGAATCAAGCAGACCGCTCACACGCTCGGAGTCGTGCTGATTCATCTGGCAGCCAAAGGTGCGGATAAAGTAGGTTTTACCGGCAAGAATATCGCGTACGGAACGCTGGTCCATGTGCATAAGTCCTAACGATGGGGAGCGAAACAAGGCAAGCAGAAGCTATGCCACAGGCTTAACATCATCCATGACGACGTTATCCATAGCAGCTCGATTGATCTGGTGAACGTAGATAGAAAGGCGGATGGCCGTGCGCGACTCCCCGTTAATGAGGATGTCGGAGAACACGGGCGCGCAGGAAATATCAAAACCGGTTGGAATCAAAAAACCGCGCGCGATAGCAACGGCCTTAATAGCCTGGTTGACGGCACCGGCGCCGACACACTGGATGTTGACGGGTACACCATCCTTGACCATGCCGGCGATGGCGCCGGCAACGGACGCGGGCGATGATTTGCTTGATACCTTCAGACAATCCATGAAGAAACTCCTGCATTTAAAAGTACGTTTTAACTGCAACAACTGTATCGTACCGAGTGGACTCGGTAAAGGCACTATTCCTCTTTGGCAAGATCAAAGGTCACGGTGATTCGATCACGCGAAACACGGATCTTTGGGTCGCCGCAAAGGTTGAGATAGTACCGGGCGGCAAGGTCATTAAAGTCGCGTTCCACAGCGCGCGAAAACTGTGCCATGTCATCCTTGGCAATACGTAGCCCGCGACGATCCTTCGCGAGATCGACAGGAGTCGGCGCATGCGAGGACGAATCACGCTCGCGCAGCAGACGCGCGGTCACACCGCGAACGGGCTTAATCTGCCCTGCCAAAATGCGATGGGCCGTGCGCTCGGACATCTCAAGACCCAAACCCGAACAAATACGGATAAAGTCCTCGGCATCAGAAGCAAGGCCTAAACGATCGACAACCGGAAGCTCGCTCTCGTCATCAATGAACAGGAGACGAGACGTATCGAGCCGACTTGACGCTTGAGCATAAAGGGTCGCGGCAATCTCAGACGGAGAACCGAGATAGACATCGCAACCACGCAACTCCTCGAGCGCAAACTCACAAGCAGCGCGAATAATATTATGTGGACCGCGAGCGCAGACATAACGTCCGTCCTCATCCTTGACGGCCTGGGGCCAGCTGGACTGATCGGCACGCTCACTGAGACGGTCGGCCGCAACGCTTACCTTGAAGGCTGAACCAAGATCGACGCCGGACGTGACCACACGGGCCTCGTCGGTGTTCTGCTTAATCGAAAACAACGCCATGCCACGACCGTGAACGCCCCAACGGTCCATCTTCATGCTCTCGAGCTTGGAGGTAACGCGGGCATCAAAGATTCGCTCTTGCATATCCTGCGGAACGCCAGAACCGTTATCCAGAAAGACAAGCGTGCGGACGCCATCTTCCTTGGTCGTGGCGAGATAGACCTTGTCGGCGCCGGCATCGCGAGCATTACGGAGCATTTCGATGACGATGTCCTCGACATGCTGAATGTCGTGCTTAGCCTGGCGCCGCTCGGCCTCCGAAACGCGGAGGCGGACATACCCCTCGCCAAGGTTCTCCTCGACGCGAAGGTTGCCCTCCCCCGACATCGACGCGATAAATGAGATGAGCTCGTTCGCGTCGCTCATGTTATTTAGCGATATCGACAGCGCGGCTCTCGCGAATCACGACGACGCGCACCTGACCGGGATACTCCATCTCTTCCTCGATCTGATGGGCGATATCGTGAGCCAGAACCGTGGACTGGGCATCGGAAATCTTGTCCGGCTGGACCATGACGTGGACCTCGCGACCGGCCTGCATGGCATAGGTACGTTCGACGCCGTCATGGGAGTTGGCGATCTCCTCGAGCTTCTCAAGACGCTTGATGTAGTTCTCGGCAGACTCGCGACGGGCACCGGGGCGAGAGGCAGAGACAGCATCGGCGGCCTGCACCAGGACATCGAGCACCGTGTTGGGGTCGACATCGGCATGGTGAGCCTCAATAGCGTGGACGATAACGGGCTTCTCGCCATAACGGCGGGCAAGCTCGGCGCCGATGACGGCATGCGGGCCCTCGACGTCGTGGTCGATTGCCTTGCCCAGGTCATGAAGCAGGCCGGCGCGCTTGGCGGTCACAACGTCCAGGCCAAGCTCGGAAGCCATCACGCCGCACAGATCAGAGACCTCGAGGGAATGCTGAAGCACGTTCTGACCAAACGAGGTACGGTAGCGCAGGGCACCAAGGGTCTTGACGATCTCGGGGTGCAGATCGTGGATGCCGGTATCGAAGGCAGCCTGCTCGCCAGCCTCACGCACGCGCTGCTGAACCAGGTCGGCGGCCTTGTGATACATCTCCTCGATACGGGCAGGGTGAATACGGCCGTCGGCGATGAGGTTCTCGAGGGCGACACGGGCGGTCTCACGACGGACCGGGTCGAAGCTCGAAAGAACGACGGTCTCGGGCGTGTCGTCGATCACGAGGTTGACGCCGGAAACCTGCTCGAAGGTCCGGATGTTGCGACCCTCGCGACCGATGATACGGCCCTTGAGGTCATCAGAGGGAATGTGCACGGAGGTAACGGTGACCTCGGCAGTGTGGTCGGCAGCGCAGCGCTGAATCGCCAGAGACAGAATCTCCTGGGCGGTCTTGTGGCACTCGGCGCGAACCTGCTGCTCGGACTCGCGAATGATCGTGGCGGCCTCGTGGGTGACCTCGCCGCGAACCTTATCGAGGAGCTCCTTGTGGGCGTCCTCGCGGGTAAGGTCGGCGATACGCTCGAGCTCGGAGGTCTGCTTTGCGCAGAGCTCCTCGAGCTCACGGGAGCGCTTCTCGACCTGACCGGCCTGGCTGGACAGCTGATGCTCGCGCTTGTCGAGAGCGTCGTTGCGGCGATCAAGGGATTCCTCGCGCTGCATCACGCGGTTCTCGAGCGTACGAATCTCGTTCTTACGCTGCTTGTCCTCGGCCTCGGCGGCCTGCTTGTTCTTGATGATCTCCTCTTTAGCCTCGAGCAGAGCCTCTTTTTTGAGGGTCTCGGCCTGACGCTTAGCATCACCGATCAGGGACTCAGCCTGTGCGTGTGCCGACTGGATTTTTTCGTCGGCCTCGTGAAGACTACCCTGCTTGGCGGTGCGCATGTAGGCAATGGCGGCGATGACACCCAAAACGATGCCAACGAGCGCTGCGATGATAGGCATGCTCACTCCTTTTTATGGATTCGTTACACAACAAAGCGAACCGTCCTTACGAACGGCTCGCGACATTTGAGTAATATGGGCGCAGCTTATGCGGGTCGGATACAGATAAACATATAAACAAACTCATCACAGATGAGCACATATCACAAAGCAAATGACAGTGTTTATCGTACGTTGAACCACAACAACTGTCAAATAAATGGCCCCAGCACGGCGGCTAAAACGCGGTGAACGGCAGGGCCACAAAACGCATACGCCTAAACCGCACATTCCTCACGTTCGGCATCGAGACGTGCCTTAACGGCATCGGCGGCGATGTGATACGAGAAGCCCTTGCCCATCAAAAACCGAACCAGTTTTTCGAATCCGCGCGTCTCTGGAACACGCCGCTTGGCGAGCAGGGCTGACGCACGCGCCAAATCGTCTTCGACGGCAAAATAATCCTCGGGATAACCGGGAATGTCATCGAGCACGACATGACGGCGCTTGAGCTCGGTCTCGATTTTACGCTGTCCCCAACCGCGCCGCTTGCGTTCCTCGATAAAGTACGAGCAAAAGCGGTTCTCGTCTAAAAAGCGATACTCGGTGGCGCGCTCGACGGCGAAATCGATCGCGGGCTGGCGAAAGCCGTAGCGTGCCAACTTGTCACGGACCTCACCCGTCGCATGGTCGCGGCGCGATAACATCTCGGTCACCATGGTAAGTGCACATTTACGCTCGACGAGCTGCACCGCCTCACGAAAGTTGTCCCAATCACAGGGAAGATCGGGGCGGTTTTTGACATACAGGCGCGCGACCCGCACGGGAATCCAAATGGACCGCTCAAAACCGCCCTCAAGCTCACAATCGATATGTGCGCAAGGCTTTTTGGACGCATACCCGCTCGAGAACGAGGAGGCCGCCTTCTTATCGGGAAAGACGACCGTGGCCTCGGTCACCGTATACGACATGAGCGTAACCGCTACTCGTCGTCATCATCGAGCATGGCGGAACCATCGATGGCGTAAAGCTCGTCAAACTCCTCAGGCGCAGGCTGATCGGTCAGCTCGACCTCGGATGGAGCATCGTCGTCAAACTCAAGCCCGCAGGCAAGGCGGACCTTATGCTCAATCTCGTCGGCGCAATCAGGGTGTTCGCGCAGGAACGCCTTGGCGGCCTCGCGACCGTTGCCGAGCTTGTCCTCGCCATAGGCAAACCAGGAGCCCATCTTCTTGCAGATGCCGCACTCGACAGCCATGTCCAGAATCGAGCCCTCCTTAGAGATGCCCGTACCGTACATGATGTCGAACTCAGCAGAACGGAACGGAGCTGCCACCTTGTTCTTAACGACCTTGGCGCGCACGCGGTTACCGATAACCTCATCCTTAAGCTTAATGCTGTCGATGCGGCGAATGTCGATACGCACCGAAGAGAAGAACTTAAGGGCGCGACCGCCCGTCGTGGTCTCGGGGTTGCCGAACATGACGCCGATCTTCTCTCGCAGCTGGTTAATGAAGATGCATGTCGTGTTGGACTTGGACAGCGAGCCGGCGAGCTTGCGGAGCGCCTGACTCATCAGGCGAGCTTGCAAACCGACCGTGGTATCGCCGATCTCTCCCTCGATCTCGGCACGCGGGGTCAGCGCGGCGACGGAGTCGACGACGATGGCATCGATGGCGCCGGAACGCACGAGCATGTCAACAATCTCGAGCGCCTGCTCACCCGTATCAGGCTGGGAAATCAGTACCTCGTCGATATCCACGCCAATGCGCGCGGCATACGTGGGATCGAGCGCGTGCTCGGCATCGATAAATGCCACCACGCCACCCATTGCCTGGGCCTCGGCCAGGATCTCAAGCGAAAGCGTCGTCTTACCGGAGGACTCAGGACCGTAAATCTCGACGATGCGGCCGCGCGGCACACCGCCGATACCCAGAGCGGCATCGAGTGCCAGAGCGCCCGTAGGGATGGCCTCGACCTCGAGCTCGGGGCCACCGTCGCCGTACCTCATGATGGAACCCTGGCCGAATTTCTTCTCGATCTCGGCCTTGGTGGTGGCGATCATCTCATCGCGCTCTTTACCCGTCGTGCGAGCATGAACGGTACGTACGGGACCTGAATTCTTGGCCATGAAAAGCCCTCCTCTTAACAACCTGCATCGATAATAAACGAACGGCTGTTCGTGGTCAACCGTTCAGATAAATCATATGCAGGCAGTCTTTCCAAAACCCAACCAAACGCCGACCAAATACTGACCAAATGCTTGACCACATAGGGCCAAATATAAGCAAGGAAGGCGAAAATAAACCTATGACCAGCAAAAACGCTGAATTTGTCAGAGGTCCCTATCTCCACAATTAAGGGGCCATAAGGCCCCTTAAAACACGTCTATTCCATAGAGTTGAGCACAAGGGCAATGCGTCCCAATGCCTCCGCGACCGCATGGGCACGAACACACGAACGGTCGCCCTCATAGTGGCAGCGCACAGAGTCCACGACCGGCACTTCCCCATCAGCCGCGCGATACGCCCAGCCAATATAGAAAGTGCCAGCCGGATCGTCCTCAGTGCCGCCGCCGGGGCCGGCATAACCCGTTGCGCTCACTGCAATATCGCTCTGGTACAGCTCCAGCGAACCCGCCGCCATCTCGCGCGCGGTCTGATGCGACACCGCGGTATAGCGGTCGAGCGTCTCCTGATCAACACCCAAAACGCGATGCTTGATCTCATCGCAGTAGGTCACCGCACCGCCACGCAGCACCGCCGAGGCGCCCGGGATATCGGCAATCGTCGAGGCGATCATGCCTGCTGTCAGCGACTCAGCCGTCGAAACCGTCACGCCCCGAGCGCTCGCGCGCTCGACAATATCGCGCGCCAGCTCCTCGTTATGTGCGGAAATCTGCTCAAAAGAGTCCGTCATACCCACTAGGACCTAGACCGAAAAGACGATCTTGCGGCAGTTCCAGAAGTACTGGGCGCCCGAGATAACGGTCAGGACAACGGCAACGGCGTACAGGAAACGCGACACCGAGTAGATGCCGAGCGTCAGCGCCAGCGGGCCAAGGTGCAAGCCGGCCATCGCAAAGACGCACAGGTAACCGCAAATGGAGACCATCGTGGTCGCCGTCTTGTACTTGCCGAGCTTATCGGCCGCAACGACAACGCCGGCGGCACTCGCAACCATGCGCAGGGCGCTTACCAGCAGCTCGCGGAACAAGATGATGAACACGGACCAAACCGACACGGCACCAAAGTCCAAGAATAGCAGCAGGGCCGAGAATACGAGCAGCTTGTCGGCGATGGGGTCCAAGAATTTACCGAAGTCGGTAATCTCGTTGCGCGAGCGCGCCAGGTAGCCGTCAACCTTATCGGTGCACGACAGGATGACGTACAGAATGAAGGCAGCGGCGGCGAGCGGGCCGTCGAAGGTGCTCCAATCTGTACCGGCAAAACTCGAGTGAGAAAGCGCCGACACAATCATGAACACCGGGATAAAGACGATGCGAACGCACGTCACGATGTTGGCGGGCGTCCAAACACTCGTCAGTTCCTTATTGCTCTCGTTAGCCACGACGCTCTCCTACTCCACAACATGGCCGATAAGCTCATAGCAGAAGCTATCGGTAAACTCGACCGTCAGAATATCGCCCACAGATGCCTCGCTGGCATCCAGATGCACCGCGCCATCGGAATCAGGCGCCTGGAACCAGGCATGTCCGATCAGCTCGGCGCCGTCCTCGGTCTCTTCGATACCGTCGACAATCACCTGGGCACGCTCGCCCACATGGGCGGCAGTTGCAGCAAAACCGAGCGACTCGGCCAGGTCCATGGCCTCCTGGGCGCGCTCGAGCTTGACCTCTTCGTCGACCTGGCCCTCCATCTTGGCGGCCAGGCTGCCCTCCTCCTGCGAGTAGGCAAAGACGCTCGTGTAGTCAAAGCCGACGGTGTCCATAAAGTCGATAAGGTCGCGGAACTCGTCGTCGGTCTCGGTCGGGAAGCCGACCATGGCCGTGGAACGGATCACGATGCCGGGGATGCGCTCACGCAGATCGCGGAACAGTTCCTCGAGCTCCTGGCGCGAACCGGAGCGACGCATGGCCTTAAGGATGCGTGCGTCGCAGTGCTGCACGGGGATATCGATATAGGGCAGCACCTCGGGCGTATCGCGAATCGTATCGATAAGCTCGTCGGTCATGCCCTCGGGCTGCAGGTAGAGAACACGGACCCAGACGTTCTGCGGACGCACGGCCTCGGCTACGGCGCGCAGCAGCTGCGCCAGATTGCGCGGCGAGCCCTCGGCGACGTCACCATCCGCAAAGTCGGTGCCCCAGATGCCCGTGTCCTGGCCGATCAGCACGATCTCTCGCACACCGCCGGCAACCAAGTCGCGCACCTCGGAGATAATGCTCTCGGCATTGCGCGAGTGATAACGACCGCGGATATACGGGATCATGCAGAAGCTACAAAAGCGGTTGCAGCCATCGGAAATCTTGACGTAAGCAACGGCGCCCTCGACAGTGCGCTTGACTTGCGGAATATAGGCAGCGATCTCACGCTCGACACCCAGCACGCCATCGATGACCGCCACGATGCCGTCCTCCTCGTCGGCCTTCACAAAGGCAGCGACCTCGGGCAGCTCGTCAGGCAGGTCGTCGCCATAGCGCGACGGCACACAGCCGCACATGACGATGGGACAAGAACGAACGCCGTCCTGAACCTCGTTGGCGAGCTCGAGCGTGGTCTCGATGCTCTCGGACGTTGCGGAGGCGAGGAACGAGCATGTATTGACGATGGCGATATCGGCATCCTGTGGGTCGAATGCCTCCTCGTAGCCCGCGGCGGTTAAAAGAGAACGCATGCGGTCGGTGTCAACCTCGTTCTTAGCGCACCCGAGGGTGATGTAGAGCACGGAGCCCAACGGTGTATCCATGTTGGAGAGCAGTCCTTTCGAATGATATTAGCGGTAGTTGGTGAACTGCAGCGGCTGGCCGTAGTCCTGGTCGCGCAGGAACTGGATAACGGTCTGCAACGCGTCCTTCGAAGCAGAGGAAACACGCAGCTTCTCGGCCTCGATGGTCACCTTGACCTTGAGCTTTTGGTCCTTGATGTCCTTATTGATCTTCTTGGCGGTCGCCTGGTCGATACCCTCGACGATATGGCCGAGCACGCGCACGGTGCCGCCCGATGCCGCCTGCGGAGCATCCCACGAGACAGCCTTGAGGTCGATGCCGCGCTTGATGAGCTTGGAGCTCAGGACATCGATGATCTGCTTGGAGACAAAGTCGGCCGGGGCGTTGATCGTAAAGAGCTTGTCGCCCTTCGAAAGCTCGATCGTGGCGCCGGAATCCTTCAGGTCATAGCGCTGGGAAATCTCGCGCGTGGTCTGCTGGAAGGCGTTGTCGACCTCTTGCATGTTGACCTCGGACACGACGTCGAAGCTGGAATCTTTAGCCATGATGTTTCCTTTCGCGTACGAACGGCTTAGTAGCTATCGTACGAATAGTCGGTAGAATCGGTGGGCGTCTGGCCGTCAGTTGCGGTATCGGCGCCATCCGTGGACTGGGCATCGGTGCCGTCGGTGGTGTCGGCACCATCAGAACTTTCACCATTCTCGGAATCAGTCGTCTCCTTCTTGGGAACGGTGATCGTCACGCGCGCCACGCCCGAGGTCTTGGTATCGTAACGGACCTTTTCGCCGTTCTTGGTAACGGTGACATCGGAAGGCTTAGACGTGGTGATCTCGATCGAGGACTCGGGCGTGTACTCCTGCTCAAAGGGGCCAGTCGCCTGAGCGCCATAGACCGACTTTCCGTCGACCTTGACCTCAATCCACGCGGTCTTTCCCTTGGCAACGGAGACCTTAACCTTTGTGACCTCGTTCTCTTCCTTCTTGGCCGTCGTCTTGGCGGCGTCCGAATCAGTCGACTCGTCAGTCGGCTCATCGGTGTCTTCGTCCTCGTCGACCGTTTCGGTCTTCTTAGAAGACTTCTTGGTCGTCGTCTTGGTAACAGCGGGCGTCTCGGGCGTGGTCTCGGGCGTCGAAGATGCGCAGCCGCGCAGAAGTACCACGATGAGCACGATCAGCAGCAACGCCACGGCACCGATACCGGCGTAGACGATACGCGGATCGAGCCCGTTGCTTTGAGGAGCACGGGAACCGCCGCGTCCACGACTGGAACTGCTGCGGCCGCCTCCCTGAGGCATACGGCCACGATTGCTATCGGAACGGCCGCAATAGCCACCCTGGCCCTGAAGGCTGCGCTGACCCGAGCGGGGCGCAAGTTCACCGCGGCCTTGATAGCCACGCTGGCCCGCACGCGGAGCCGAAGAGCGCTGGCCATACGGCTGTGGTTGAGAGCGAAGACGCGGCGTCACCTGCGTGGTATCGGCGTCCGCATAGCCACTGCGAGAGCGTCCGGTGGAGATACCACGGTGACCGCGATCGGAATAGCCGCCGTCGCCGTAGCCGGCACGAGGGTCACGCGCCACGCCGCGGGCAGCGGGAAGTGCACGGTCCTCGGGCATCGGCGTACTGCGGAACCGGTCACGCTGCGAGCGAATCTCCTCGCCCGAACCCGTCTCGGTAATATAACCGGCCTGCTGAGGACGCTGTCCATAGCGAGTCGAACGACCGCCCTGAACCATCAGAAAGCGCCCGTTATCGACAGAGGAACGCGAATTGACGTAGCCGGCGGCGTCCTGGAAACGACCGCCCTGCTGCGACGTCTCGCGTTCGTATGCCATCAGTTCGTCAAAGTAGGCATTGACGACCTCGCGCGGATTGAGGCCCAAAAAACGAGCATAGCTCGAAATCATGCCCTGCGCATAGCCGCGCGGCGGCATCGAAGCAAAGTTACCGGTCTCGAAAAACTCGATGATCTGCGGCCTGATTTTGATGGTGTTGGCGACCTGCTGAATGGAAAGACCCATTCGGCGACGCTGCTCGAGCAGCATGTCACCAAAGCGTGCAGCCATCAGAATCCTCCAAACTCACGATCTTCACGTGCCATCTCGGCGTCGACAGATTCCAGCGCGGCAAGCCCCTCCTCGTCCAACAGGACCTCGCGCGGCTTGGAACCGTCGGGCGGGCCGACGACACCCTTTTCTTCCAGCATGTCCATAATACGCCCGGCACGCGCATAGCCAACCTTCAGGCGGCGTTGCAGGCCAGATGTGGAGCCCAGCTGCGATTCCACCACAATATGGGCGGCTTCCCAAATGAGCGGATCATCGTCTTGCGGCTCGGCGACTCCGGTGCGGACAATGCCGCCACCAGCCATGGACATGGAAGCGGGCGCCACGGCGGACAGAATCTCCTCGTGGTAGTCGGGCTCGCTCTGCGACTTGACGAACTCGACAATCTCGTTGATTTCGTCGTCCGAGACAAAGCAGCCCTGGATACGGCGGGGCTTGCCCCAGTCGACCTTGGAGAACAGCATGTCGCCCAAACCGGTGAGCTTCTCGGCACCCATCTGGTCGATGATGACGCGCGAGTCGATGCCCGTGGCGACGTTAAAGGCGATGCGGTTGGTGATGTTGGCCTTGATAAGGCCCGTCACCACGTTGGAGCTGGGGCGCTGCGTGGCAACGATAAGGTGAATACCGGCGGCGCGGCCCAGCTGTGCAATACGCACGATCGAGGCCTCGACATCCTTACCGGCGACCATCATCAGGTCAGAGAGCTCGTCAATGATAATGACCAGGTAGGGCATCTTTTGCGGCGGGTTGTCGTAATGCTCAAACTCGCCGGCGGCCTGCTTTTCGTTATAGGTCGAAATCTTACGGACGTTGAGGCGTTCGAATACCTTCAGGCGGCGCTCCATTTCGGACACGGCCCACTGCAGGGCGCTCGCGGCCTGCTTGGGCTCGGTCACCACGGGCACATAGAGATGCGGCAGACCGTTATAGCCCGCAAGCTCGACGCGCTTGGGGTCGACCATGATCAGGCGAACGTCCTCGGGAAGGGCGCGCATGAGCAAGGTCGTGATGATGGAATTGATCATCACCGACTTACCAGAACCGGTCGTACCGGCGATCAACAGGTGAGGCATCTTGGCGAGGTCGGCGACGACCGGCGTGCCCTCGGCGTCGCGGCCGATGGCAAGCTCGAGCGGACCGCCCTTCACATAGGGCAGCACGTCGCCCAGATTGACGTTCTGGCGCTTGCGGTTGGGAATCTCGATGCCCACGAGCGAGGTGCCGGGGATCGGGGCAAAGATACGAACCGACTGGGCGGCGAGCGAAAGCGCAATATCGTCCTCGAGGCTCGAAATCTTGCTCACGCGCTCGCCCTCGCCAGGTTGCAGCTTAAAGGTCGTCACCGTGGGGCCGGCGATCCAGCCGACCACGCGGGCACTGCGGCCAAACTCAAGCAAGGTGGATTGCAGTGACTCAGCGGTCTGCTCCAGCTCCTTATCCGAAGACGCGGCAGAAGCCGACTGCGGGTTGGCATGTAGGATTTCGAGCGGCGGAAGCTTGAGGCCGTCCTCTTCTTCGCCCTCGTTATCTGCGGTGCCGCCGTCCGCTCCCCCATCACGAGCCGCAGCCGATTCGACAGCACTCGTGGCAGGCGCATCGGCAACCTTGGGATGCTTTAAGAAGTCGGGAATCTGAGGTGCGGCCGAAACAGGGTTCACGGCAAACGGCGGCTCGGACTCGTCAACCTTGTCCGGATCGTCCTCCATCGAAAGCTGTCCAGTGACCTGCCCGCGCTTGGCGTGGCGACGCGGCAGCAAGGTTGTCTTGGCGGTCTCGAGCGGAGCCTCGTCGTCCTCGTCGTCACCCTCGGTGAGCTCAATCTCGCTATCGGACCAAGACGGGTCGGGCTCGCTTGTGTTGAGCTTGGGCGCAGCCTTGCCCTTCTTGGCATGGCGGCGCGGCAGCAGCGTGGTCTTGGCGCGCTCGGCTTCAACCGACTCGGATACGTCGACAAATGGGTCATCGTCCTCGTCGTCATCCAAAACCGGGTCGACATCGCCACCCATGACCGTGGTCACCGCGGCGTCAGTCCCCTTCTGGCGCAGAATGCTCAGGTGCGGACGAGCGACGCCGGGAACAGACAGGGCCTCTTCATCGCCCCACGGGCTCGCATTGACATCGGCACGTCGACGCTCGGCAAAATCGGCAGCGCGATCGCGTGCGGAGCGCAAAACGCCACCCACCGAAAAGCCGATAATGACCAAACCAACGACGACAAGCCCCAGCAAGACAACCATGGCGATAGGTTTACCCAGGGCGTTTTGCAAGGCACTTGCGATAAAGGCGCCAATGTAGCCGCCCGACACGGAAAGGTTCTGCGGCGTAAACATAAGGTCGCTCGAATCGCTCGTGCCCGGCACCATCAGCGAAAGAATGGAGACGACGGCGATAAAGACCAAGGCGCCGCCCGCAACAGAGCGCACGTTGAGCGGCGAGTCCTCACCCAAAAAGAGCGTGGCGGCAAACAGCAAGATGACGATCGGCAGCACGTAGGCGCCCAGACCAAAGCCCAGGTGGTAGAAACCGGCAACCGCAGCCGTCACGGGCGCTGTTGCCGGAGAGATCACGGCAATGAAGGACGCGATCGCCAAAACGGCGATGACCACACCGGCGATATCGCGATTGGCCGAAGGCTCGACCAAGGGCTCAAAATCGTCGAAGTCTGCCTCATGGCCCTTATTGGCACGAAGATGGGAACCGGCACCCTTAGCAGATGCCGGTTGGTTGTTGGCCTTATTGCCTTTGGCGTTTTGTGCAGATCCGCGCGCCAAACTAAACCTCCATGACGACCGGGATGATCATCGGACGGGTGCGCGTACGGCTCCAGATAAAGTTAGAGAGCGAATCGCGCACGGCCTTGCGAATGGCATCGGAACCGCTGCTGGTAAAGCTAAACTTACCCTTCTCGATCGTCTTCATAATGGACGCGGAGGCATCCTCGGAGAACTGGTCGTCGATGGCAAACGAGACGCCGCGGCCCGAGAACTCGATGGCCTCGATCTTCTTGTGTTTGAGGGAGACGATGGCAACGGCCGTGACCATACCATCGTTGGCGAGCTTCTGGCGATCGCGCAGGACGATGGGGTCGGTATCGCCGATACGCAGGCCGTCGACGTAAACGACACCGGACTCGACGGGCGTACCGCGCTTGACGATACCACCGCGCATCTCGAGCGTGTCGCCGTTATCGAGGATAAAGATATGATCGTCCTTGATGCCCATCTTGCGGGCCAGCTGGGCATGGGCGCGCAGATGCACGGCCTCACCGTGAACCGGCATAAAGTACGTGGGCTTGGCCATGGCCATCAGGAGCTTGAGCTCCTCCTGGCTACCGTGACCCGAGACGTGGACGAGAGCGCGGTTCTTATCCCACACGTCGCAGCCGAGCTTGGCAAGGCTGTTGACGACCTGCTGGACGGCCTTCTCGTTGCCAGGAACGGGAGTTGCCGAGAGGATAACGGTATCGCCCTCGTGGATGGAGAGCGTCTTGTGCTCGCCATTGGCCATGCGGGACAGGGCCGACAGCGGCTCGCCCTGCGAACCAGTACACATGACGACGATCTTGTCGTCAGGCAGGTTATCAATATCGAAGGCATCGATGATATCGGCATCATCGATGTTGAGATAACCGAGCTCGCGCGCCACGCGAGTGTTCGTGAGCATGGAGCGACCGGTCACAACGACCTTACGGCCGCACTTGCGGGCGGCATCGCAGATCTGCTGCAAACGATGGATGTGGCTCGAGAACGATGCGACGAACACGCGACCCGGGGCGTTCTTGATGGCGTGCAGCAGGTTGGGACCAACCTCGGCCTCGGACTTGGTAAAGCCGGGAACCGTGGCATTGGTGGAGTCGGAAAGCAGCAGGTCGATGCCCTGCTTGGCAAAGCGGCTGATAGCGGCGTAGTCGGGCGTGACGCCATCGATGGGCGTCTGGTCGAGCTTAAAGTCGCCGGTGTGCATAACGGTGCCCTGATTGGTGCGGATGAACACGCCCAGAGCGCCGGGGATGGAGTGCGTCATCGAGAAGAAGTCGAGCGAGATGCCGCCGAGG
>JBPGZF010000037.1:0-17036 GCA_052033095.1 Collinsella sp. | reverse complement strand
GAGGCCGCCCTGCTGGAGCGCCTCGTCGAGCCCGAGCGCATCGTCATGTTCCGTGTTCCCTGGGTCGACGACCAGGGCAAGGTCCAGGTCAACCGCGGCTACCGCGTCGAGTTCAACTCTGCCATTGGACCCTACAAGGGCGGCCTGCGCTTTAACCCGACGGTCACCCTGGGTATGCTCAAGTTCCTGGGCCTGGAGCAGATCCTCAAGAACAGCCTGACCACCCTTCCCATGGGCGGCGGCAAGGGCGGCTCCGACTTTGACCCCAAGGGCAAGTCCAACAACGAGATCATGCACTTCTGCCAGTCCTTCATGACCGAGCTCTATCGCCACATCGGCCCCAACACCGACGTTCCCGCCGGCGACCTGGGCGTTGGCGGCCGCGAGGTTGCCTACCTGTTCGGTCAGTACAAGCGCCTGACCAACGAGTGGACCGGCGTCCTTACCGGCAAGGGCCTCTCCTTTGGCGGCTCGCTCGCCCGTACCGAGGCCACCGGTTACGGTCTGGTCTACTTTGTGGACGAGTACCTCAAGAGCCGCGGCGAGTCCTTCGAGGGCAAGAACGTCGTCGTTCACGGCTCCGGCAACGTCGCCATCTACGCCGTCCAGAAGGTCGCCCAGCTCGGCGGCAAGGTGCTCGCCTGCTCCGATACCCACGGCTGGGTCGAGGATCCCGACGGCATCGACTACACCGTGCTCGAGCACGTCTACAACAAGAAGCGCTCCGGCCACGACAAGGGCGTTACGCTCGCTATGTACGTTGACGAGAAGCCCAACGCCGTGTGGCACGAGGGCGACGGACGCGGCGTTTGGCAGCTGCCCTGCGACATCGCGCTGCCCTGCGCTCGCGAGAACACGCTGCTGCTCGAGGACGCCCAGGCACTCGTCGCCAACGGCTGCAAGGTGGTCGGCGAGGGCGCGAACATGCCTACGACCATCGAGGCCACGACCTACTTCCAGGAGAACGGCGTTGCCTTTATGCCCGGTAAGGCTGCCAACGCCGGCGGCGTGCTCGTGTCCGGCCTGGAGATGAGCCAGAACGCCGAGCACCTGTCCTGGACCTTCGAGGAGGTTGACGGCAAGCTCGAGCAGCTCATGCGCGGCATGTTCCACAACGTGGACGACACCGCCAAGGAGTATGGCCAGGAGGGCAACTTTGTCATGGGCGCCAACATCGCTGGCTTCCTGAAGGTCGCCGACGCCATGCTCGCCCAGGGCGTCTGCTAAATCTTCGCTCGATATAGCATCGCAGAAGGCTCCCAGTCATCTTGGCTGGGAGCCTTTTTGATTCGCATGGGACGGAGGAAAACGGATCATTTCCCTCGGCCATCTGCCGACCGCCCCTTAAGTTGCGGTGGAATACGGACTGTTTGTCGGGCTTAGGGCGCCCAACAGTCCGTATTTCACCGCAAGTTATGGATGGGAGGGAGGTTTTTGTGCTGTGGAAGGTTGCGGCCCCTCGTTTGGTACACTTAAAAGTACTGGACAAGTGAAGAGATGGGGGAGAACGTGCTCAAGTTCGGTACCTACGTCCGTGTTGGAAACGCGGCCGAAGCCTATGAGCTCTTGCAGAAGAACCGCAACAACAAGATTGTGGGCGGAGGCATCTGGATGCGACTGGGTTCGCGTCGTGTGGCGACGGCGATTGACCTTTCGGCCTGCGGACTCGATCAGATCGAGGAGACCGAGACCGAGTTTCGCATCGGTGCCATGTGCACCCTGCGCCAGCTCGAGCGTCATGCCGAGCTCAACGCGCTTGTCAACCATGTCTTTGAGTTCGCCGTCCACGATATCGTGGGCGTGCAGCTGCGCAACACCGCCACGGTGGGCGGCAGCATCTACGGTCGCTTTGGTTTCTCGGACGTGCTCTCGGCATTTTTGGCGCTCGATTCGTACGTTGAACTGACGGGTGCCGGCCGCGTGCCGCTCGCCGAGTTCGTGGACATGGGCTACGTGCGCGACGTGATCGAGCATGTCGTGGTCGTTAAGCACGACTATCGCGCAAGCTATGAGGCCGTGCGCAAGGCCGCGACCGACTTCCCCTCGCTGAACGTCACTGCCGCCTGGTGGGATAACAGCTGGCATGTCACCGTGGGCGCCCGTCCGCTGCGCGCGACCCTACTGCAGGGCGAGGCGTGTGGCCTTACCGCCGAGCAGCCTTCCGAGGACGAGCTGCGCGCCCTGGCCGCATCCGTGCGTGCCTTGAGCTACGGCACCAACCTGTGGGGCTCGGCCGACTACCGCCGACGCATCTCGGCGCCGCTTGCCGTCCAGGCCGTGCGTCGCGCCGCCGGCATCGAGCTTTCGGCCGCGCTTGCCCGCGAGCTCGAGACCGTGCAAGTGCCTAAGTTTGCCACGGACGAGTATTCCTGCCGCCGCGTGCCCGGCGTCGATTCTAGCGAGGTGCGCTAATGGCTGCCAAACTCATCGATCTTTCCTTTACGCTCAACGGCCGCAAGGTCAAGGTTCAGATTGCCCCCGACACCATGCTCTTTGCGCTTTTGCGCGAGCAGGGTTGCGCTTCGGTTCGCTGCGCCTGCGAAACCACCAACTGCGGCTTGTGCACGGTGTGGCTCGACGGCGACCCGGTGCTGAGCTGCTCGGTTCCCGCCGCGCGCGTCGAGGGCCGCTCCATCACCACGCTTGAGGGCCTCAAAGCCGAGTCCGAGGCACTCGCCCGCGCGATGGCTGCCGAAGGTGCCGAGCAGTGCGGTTTTTGCGCCCCCGGCCTTATCATGAACGTACTGGCGCTCGCCCGCGCCGCCAAGGAGGACCCGAGCCTCGTCGCCACGCGCGAGGAGCTCTCGCGCCAGCTCGCCGGCAACCTCTGCCGCTGCAGCGGCTACGAGAGCCAGCTGCGCGCCATCGTGCGCTTTCTCAACGAGTCCGGCGTGCAGGTGGGCTTTGAGATGCCCGAGTTGCCGGTCAACGACACCAGCTGTGACGGCGTCGCCTACAAGCAGATTACCCACAAGCAGCCCAAGAAGGATTCGAAGGCCCTGCTCGAGGGCCGTCCCGTCTACACGGGCGATATGGTGCCCGCCGGCGCGCTCATTGTTAAGCTCAAGCGCAGCCCGTATGCCCGCGCCAAGATCCGCTCCATCGACACGTCTCGCGCCCTGAAGGTGCCCGGCGTCGTGGGCGTCTACACCTATGAGGACGTGCCCCAGCGCCGCTTTACCATCGCCGGCCAGAGCTATCCGCAGCCGAGTCCCTACGACCGCCTGATCCTCGAGAACCTCGTGCGTTACCAAAACGAGGAGGTGGCGATTGTCGCTGCCGAGACCGAGGAGGCCGCCGACAAGGCGCTCAAGCTCATCAAGGTGGACTACGAGGTACTCGAGCCCCTGCTCGACTTTACCCAGGCGCTCGATAACGACATCGTGGTCCACCCCGAGGGCGACGTGACCTTTATGTTCCCGCAGGGCGGCGACGTTGCTCGCAACCTGGTGTGCAGCGGTACCAGCGATTTTGGCGACTTGGACGAGGCGTTCGCCCAGAGCGACATCGTCTTTGAGCGCACCTACACCAGCCAAGCCACGCAGACCGCGCCCATGGAAACTTTCCGCGCCTTCGCGACGACCGACGCGTTTGGCCGTATCTCGGTGACCACCTCTACGCAGGTGCCCTTCCACGTGCGCCGCATGGTCGCGCAGTCGCTCGACATTCCGCAGTCGCAGGTGCAGGTCATTAAGCCGCGCATCGGCGGCGGCTTTGGCTCCAAGCAGACAGGCTGCTGCGAGATCTTCGTTGCGTTTGTGACGCAGCAGACCGGTCGTCCGAGCTACTGCTGCTACACCCGTGAGGAGACCATCACCGCGGGCAACTCGCGCCACCAGATGCAGATGACCGTCAAGCTGGGCGCCATGAACGACGGCACCATCACGGCCATCGACCTGCATACGCTGTCCAACGCCGGCGCCTATGGTGAGCATGCCACCACGACGATCGGCCTTTCGGGCCACAAGAGCCTGCCCATTTACAACCATGTGAAGGCGAGCCGCTTTAGCTGGGACGCCGTCTACACCAATACCAACCGCGGCGGCGCGTATCGCGGCTACGGTGCCACCCAGGGCCAGTTTGCCGTGGAGAGCGCCGTCAACGAGCTCGCCGACATGCTGCACATGGACCCCGCCGACCTGCGCCTTAAGAACATCGTGCGCGAGGGCGAGATCATGCCGCAGTACTACAACGAGAAGCTCAACGCCTGCGCGCTCGACCGCTGCCTGCTGCGCGCGATGGACATGATCGGTTGGCGCGACAAGCCGCTAGCCATCGACCTGGGCGACCGCGTGCGCGCCCTGGGCTGCGCGCTCACCATGCAGGGCTCGGGCATCTCCAATGTCGATATCGCCGGCATCGACATGCGCCTGGAAGAGGACGGCTTCATTACCATCGGCACCGGCGCCACCGATAACGGTATGGGCGTCGACACGATCCTGGCGCAGATTGCCGCCGAGGAGCTGGGCGTGGAGAGCTCGCTCATTGTGGTGCGCGGCGTGGACACCGATGTGTCGCCGTTCGACGCCGGCTCGTACGCGAGCTCGGGTACGTACGTGACGGGCCTTGCCGCCAAAAACGCCGCGACCGAGCTGCGTGAGAAGATTTGCGCCAAGGCCGCCCAGATGTGGGATGTGGACGCCGCCGACGTGGTCTTTGATGGCCAGTACGTGCGACTGTCCGACGAGCGTGCCGCGCGCGAGCAGAACCGCTACCTCACGCTGCGCGACTTTGCCAACCTGTGCGTCAAGAATATCGCGGGCGGCGACGCGCTCACCTCGCATGCCTCTGCCTGCCTGCCCGTTTCGCCCCCGCCGTTTATGGCCGGCATTGCCGAGGTCGAGGTCGATAAGGCCACCGGCAAGGTGACCGTGGTGGACTACGCGGCGGCTGTGGACTGCGGCACCGTGATCAACGAGGCGCTCGCGCGCGTCCAGGCCGAGGGCGGCATTGCCCAGGGCATCGGTCACGCGCTCTACGAGATCGTCGAGCATGACGACCGCGGCCGCCTGCGCACCGGCAACTTTATGAGCTACAAGCTGCCCACGCGCCTGGATATCGGCAGCATTCGCGTGGCCTTTGAGCCGAGCTACGAGCCGACGGGTCCGTTTGGCGCCAAGTCGATCGGCGAGGTCGTCATCAACACGCCGCTCGCCGCCGTGGCCTCGGCCGTGGCACACGCCACCGGCCATCAGGTTCGCTCGCTGCCCATCACGCCCGAGAAGGCCCTGCTGGGGGAGTAGGCGAGGCGACGCAGCCGCTGCTCTTTACCTAGCCCGGGGAAACTGCAGCCCACTTTTCGACCGAATTGTGGGCTGCAGTTTCCGTTTGAGGCCCTTGGCGGAAAGTGCATCCCGGAATATAGCGTCAAACCGGGACACGCTTTCCGGTTGAGGCTCTCGGCGGAAATCTCATCCCATTCCGAGGCCTCAAACCGGGACACGCTTTCCGGCGCATGGCAGCACCGCCAGACTGCCGGGTCCCACCGAAGTTGTGGTGGAATAGGGACTGTTTTGGAGGACTGGAGCCCCAAACAGCCCTTATTCCACCGCAACATACCATGGGGCGGAGGGGGATCCAATGCGTACTCGTGGTGAGGTCGTGAGTCTGTAAAACGTGTGCGTGCGCTTGCCGTTCGTATCTGCTATCATTCCTAATCTGTGCGCTCATGCGGGCGTGGCGGAATTGGTAGACGCGCCAGATTTAGGTTCTGGTGGGATTCCCGTGAAGGTTCGAGTCCTTTCGCCCGCACCAACGCACCCGCGTCGGCTTATGCCCTCGCGACGCTTGTTGCATAAAGGTACCAGCACCTCAGATAAGCTGGGCAGTATGAGGAGGAACGTGTTGAACATCACCGCTTCTGACGTCAAGGACGCCAAGCTCACCGCTACGGTCACCATCCCGGCCGCCGACGTCGACGCCGCGATCAAGAAGGCCTACAAGGACACCGCCAAGAAGTACCGCTTCCCGGGCTTCCGTGCCGGTAAGGCTCCCCGTCCGGTCATCGACTCTGCTCTTGGCGCCGAGGCTACCCTCGCTCAGGCCACCAACGACCTGATCGCCGCCAACGAGCCCGCCGTCCTCAACGAGCTGGACATCGTCCCCACCAAGAGCGGTGACTACAAGGAGCTCGACCTCGCCAAGGATCACGAGGACTACACCTACACCGTCGAGTTCTCCCTGCGTCCTTCCGCTGAGCTCTCCTCCTTCGACGCCGTCGAGATCGAGATGCCCCCTGCGGAGGTCACCGAGTCCGAGATCAACAACCAGGTCGAGATGCTTCTCAACTACCGTGCCACCTTCGAGGACGTCGAGGGTCGCGCCGTCGAGGCCGAGGACTACGTCACCGTCGACCTCAAGGCCGTTGAGAACGCCGACAATTTTGCCGCCGAGGGCCGCATGCTCATCGCCGGTAGCGACAGCAACCCCAAGGAGTTCAACGAGGCCCTGATCGGCGCTAACGTTGACGACGTCAAGACCGTCACCTGGACCGACGAGGCCGAGGAGGGCGAGGAGGCCGAGACCCACACCGTCGAGGTTACCGTCAAGGGCATCAAGGTCCGCAACACCCCCGAGCTCACCGACGAGCTCGTCAAGTCCGACTTTGGCTTCGACAGCATCGACGCCATGCGCGACGCCATCAAGATCGAGATCGAGCAGGACAAGGCTTCCCGCCTCCCGGCCGAGAAGGAGAACCGTTGCGTCTCCGCTCTCGCCGAGCGTCTGCAGCTCGACGAGATGGACGCCGACTACGAGCAGTCCGTCTTTGAGGAGCTTGGCCAGAACTTCCTGTCCAACCTCGCTGCCCGCGGCATGACGCTGGACACCTGGCTGCCCGCTTCCGGCCTGACCATGGAGCAGTTCATCGGCGACCTGCACAAGCAGGCCAACGACGTCGCCCGTGAGTCCCTGGCTCTCGACGCCCTCGCCCGCGAGCTCAAGATCGAGGTCACCGAGGACGACATTAACGCCGAGTTCGAGAAGGCTGGCGTCAAGGACGTCGAGGCTTCCAAGGCTGAGTTCATCGCCGATGGCCGCATGCCTGCCGTCCGTGAGTCCATCCGTCGCTCCAAGGCTGTCGACCACCTGGTCGAGAACGCCAAGGTGACCGAGGTCGACGAGACCGCCAAGGACGCCGAGTAATTCTCGCCACCTTGCCCGCGAGCGCATGCGTGCGCCCGTGATGGGGTAAAGTTATACACCGGTTATCCGGTTGCTTCGTACGGTGCCAGCCAATGCATAGCATGCGGGCACCGTACGTTTATCTAGAATCAATTTGGTCCGCAAGAGAGAAATGGAGATGCGTATGATCGCTAAGTTCGATTCCGCCCTCGTGCCATACGTTATCGAGCAGACGCCGCGCGGCGAGCGCAGCTACGATATCTATTCGCGCCTGCTCAACGACCGCATCATCTTCTTGGGCGAGGAGATCAACTCCGTCAGCGCCAACCTGGTCGTTGCCCAGCTGCTGCATCTTGAGAGCCAGGATGCCGAGAAGGATATCTCGCTCTACATCAATTCACCTGGTGGCGAGGTCTACTCCGGCCTGGCAATTCTGGACACCATGAACTTCATTAAGCCGCAGGTCTCCACCATTTGCGTCGGTATGGCCGCGTCTATGGCCGCCGTGCTGCTTTCGGCCGGCGCCAAGGGCAAGCGCTTCTGCCTGCCGCACTCCAAGGTCATGATTCACCAGCCCAGCGGCGGTGCCCAGGGTCAGCAGACCGAGATCGAGATCGTGGCCGAGGAGATCAAGAAGACCCGTCGCGAGCTCAACCAGATCCTGTCCGACGCCTCGGGCCAGCCCATCGAGAAGGTCCAGGCCGACACCGAGCGCGACAACTACCTGACCGCTGCCGAGGCCCTCGACTACGGCCTGATCGACCGTATCGTCACCTCGCGCGACCTCGCCGCGAAGGACGCCTAGGATGGCCGGTAACATGCAGGACAACTTCGACGAGAACGGCAACCCTATCCGCTGCTCCTTCTGCGGAAAAGAGCAGGGACAGGTTCGTCGCCTTGTTAAGGGTCCGACCAACATCTTTATCTGCGACGAGTGCGTTGCCGCCTGCTCCGAGATCTTGGAGGAGTCGCTGGCTTCGGACTTTATGGATGCTGCCCGCAATGGCAAGCTGCCGGGCTTCCTCAACGACCACGAACAGCCGGCATCCCAGCCTGCCGTGGACCCCGAGGCCGAGGGCTTTGAACTCGAGGACGACCGCCAGGTAATCACGCACGTGCCTACGCCGCACGAGATCTATGACGAGCTTTCGGCCTATGTCATGGGCCAGGAGGACGCCAAGCGTGCCATGTCGGTTGCCGTGTACAACCATTACCGCCGCGTGATCGAGGGCGGTGCTGCGCTTTCGGCCTTTGACGACGGCTCGGACGCGCAGCTCGACGATGATATGGACGAGGTGGAGCTCGCCAAGTCCAACATTTTGCTGCTCGGTCCCACCGGTACCGGTAAGACCCTGCTCGCCCAGACGCTCGCGCGCATCCTCGAGGTGCCGTTTGCCATCGCCGACGCCACCGCGCTCACCGAGGCCGGTTACGTGGGCGAGGACGTGGAGAACATCCTGCTCAAGCTCATCAATGCCGACGACGGCGATATTGAGCGCGCGCAGGTGGGCATCATCTACGTGGACGAGATCGACAAAATCGCCCGCAAGGCCGAGAACCTCTCCATTACTCGCGATGTTTCGGGCGAGGGAGTTCAGCAGGCGCTGCTTAAGATCCTTGAGGGCACGGTGGCAAGCGTTCCACCCACCGGCGGTCGCAAGCATCCCCAACAGGAGCTGCTGCAGATCGACACGACCAACATTCTGTTTATCTGCGGCGGTGCCTTTGTGGGTCTGGACAAGATCATCGCCGATCGCGTGGGCAACAAGGGCGTGGGCTTTAACTCCGAGATCGCCGGCCCCACCTCGGTCGACGAGAACGATCTGCTGCGCCAGGTGCTCCCGCAGGACCTCAACGCCTTTGGCATGATCCCCGAGTTTGTGGGACGTACGCCCGTCGTCACCCAGACGCAGGCGCTCGACGAGGACGACCTGGTGTCGATCCTGACCGAGCCCAAGAACGCCGTGGTGCGTCAGTACCGCAAGATGTTCCAGCTCGAGGACGTTGAGCTTGAGTTTGAGGATGCCGCCCTGCACGAGATCGCCCGCATGGCACTTGCCCGCAAGACCGGCGCCCGCGGCCTGCGCTCCATCTGCGAGGACGTGCTGCAGCAGACGATGTTCGACCTCCCCAGCGAGGAGGGCGTCGCCAAGGTCATCGTGACCGAAGCCTCCGTAAAGGGCGAAGAACAGCCCCAGCGTATCTACGGCTAAACCAGCCTAAAACGTGTTTGCAAATAGCCTCTGACCATCCGCGGTCGGAGGCTATTTTATATATACGCAATAACCCCAACTACCTGTGCTATTCTGTGTGTTTGTTTAAGCCTCGGCAAAGTCAATTCAGACTGAAGTAATCGATACCTAAGGGGAGGAATGTAGGCCCGATTTTCGTAGATTCCGCACGAGCCGAAGACCACTTAATGTGGTCTTCGAGCGAGCCCAGGACCTGACCGAGCGAAAATCGGGCCTACATTCCTCCCCGGCGGGACAGGGAGAGATATATGGAAGAGATGCCCAAGAACTACGATCCGTCGACCAACGAGCCGGCGATTCTGCAGAAGTGGCTCGACGGCGGCTACTATAAGCGCCGTGAGGGCGTGGGCGACTGCACCGTCACCATTCCGCCTCCCAACGTGACCGGCAAGCTCCATATGGGTCACGCCACCGACGACTCCATCCAGGACGCCATCATCCGCATGGCCCGCATGCGCGGCAAGTCCACGCGCTGGGTTCTCGGCACCGACCACGCCGGTATCGCCACGCAGACCAAGGTCGACAAGAAGCTTAAAGAGGAGGGCATCAGCCGCCTGGAGATCGGCCGCGATAAGTTTGTCGACGCTTGCTGGGATTGGACCCACGAGTACGGCGGCATCATCGTCGAGCAGATCAAGCGCATGGGCTGCTCCGTCGACTTCGATAACGAGCGCTTCACCATGGACGAGGACTACGCCCAGGCCGTGCGCAAGGTGTTCTGCGACTGGTACCACGACGGCCTGATCTACCGCGGCAAGCGCATCGTCAACTGGTGTCCCAACTGCACTACCGCCATCTCGGACGACGAGGCCGAGTACAAGGACGAGAAGGGCCATCTGTGGCACCTGCGCTACCCGCTGACCGAGCCGGTCAACGGCCAAGATTACATCGTCGTCGCCACTACGCGCCCCGAGACCATGCTCGGCGACACGGGCGTCGCCGTCTCCCCGAAGGACCCCGAGAAGGCCGCCTTTGTGGGTAAGACCGTCAAGCTCCCCATCGTCGACCGCGAGATCCCCATCTTTGAGGATTGGCATGTCGACGCCAACTTTGGTTCCGGTTTTGTCAAGGTCACCCCGGCCCACGACCCCAACGACTACGCCATGGGTCAGGCCCACGACCTGCCGCAGATCAACATCTTCGACGAGCACGCGGTGGTCGTCGAGGGCTACGGCGAGTTTACCGGCATGAACCGCGACGAGTGCCGCGAGGCCGTCGTCAAGTGGTTTGACGAGCACGGTTTGCTCGACCACGTCGAGGAGCTCGATCACTCCGTCATGCACTGCTATCGTTGTGACTCCGCGCTGGAGCCGTGGCTGTCCGAGCAGTGGTTCGTCGCCGTCGACAAGCTCAAGGGGCCGGCGCTCGACGCCGTCAACTCCGGCAAGGTCACCTTCCACCCCGCACGCTGGACGCAGACCTACACTACCTGGATGGAGAACCTCAAGGACTGGTGCATCTCGCGCCAGCTTTGGTGGGGCCACCGCATCCCCGTGTTTTACTGCGAGGACTGTGGCTGGGAGGACGCCCTTACCGAGGACACCGACGTGTGCCCCAAGTGCGGCGGCCATCACGTGCATCAGGACGAGAACGTGCTGGACACCTGGTTCAGCTCGCAGCTGTGGACCTTCGCCACGCAGGGCTGGCCGCAAAAGCCGGAGCTGCTCGAGGGCCATCACCCCACGACGGCGCTCGTCACCGCGCGCGACATCATCGCGCTGTGGGTCGCCCGCATGGTCATGAGCTCACTGTACTTCCTGGACGAGGTGCCGTTTAAGGACGTCGTCATCTACCCGACGATTCTTGCCAAGGACGGCAGCCGCATGTCCAAGTCCAAGGGCAACGGCGTAGACCCCATGGACCTCATTGGCATGTACGGCGCCGACGCCATGCGCTTCAACCTGCTCACGCTGTGCACCAACAACCAGGACGTCAAGTTCGACGCGAACATCGACAAGAAGACTAAGAAGCTCATCGACAGCCCGCGCACCGAGCAGGCCAAGTCGTTTGTGACCAAGATCTGGAACGCCAGCCGCTTCCTGCTTATGAACATGGAGGGCTACACGCCCGGCGAGCCCGTCGTGGAGACGCCGGCCGACGCCTGGATGTTCAGCCGCTTGGCAAAGGCCGTGAAGATGGTCACCGAGGGTATCGAGAAGTACACCTTTGGCGACATGGCCCGCGGCGTGCAGCAGTTCTTCTGGAACGAGGTCTGCGACTGGTACGTCGAGGTCACCAAGGCCCGCCTGAAGGGCGAGGGTCGCCTGCAGGCTCAGCGCAACCTGATCTTTGTGCTCGACACCTCCATTCGCCTGATGCACCCGCTCATGCCATTTGTCACCGAGGAGATCTGGGACAACATGCCGGCGAGCGTGCTCGACCTGGACGCCGAGGGCAACGTTGACCGCGCCGAGGCGCTCATGATCGCCAAGTGGCCCGAGCCCGCCGACTACGCCAAGTATGTCGACGAGGACGCCGAGCGCGCGTTTGAGCTGTGCCGCACCGTCGTTTCCGCCGCCCGCGCCACGCGTTCGCGTTATCGCTTGAGCCCCAAGGCCGAGCTCGACGTGGTCGTGCGCGCCGGCGCCGAGGACATCGAGAAGCTCGAGAGTCTGCGCTCGACCATTGAGCCGCTGGCAAACACTGCCTCGCTGGTCATGGGTACCGATGTCGAGAAGCCGGCTGCGAGCATCGCCGTGGTCGACAGCGGCGTCGAGGTCTTTGTGGTGCTCGAGGGCAAGGTCGACCTTTCGGCCGAGAAGGCGCGCCTGGAGAAGGAGATTGCTGCGGCCCAGAAGGAGCTCGCCGGCTGCGAGAAGACGCTGGCCAACGAGGGCTTTGTGGCCAAGGCCGCGCCCGCGGTGGTCCAGAAGAAGAGGGACCGTGCAGCTGAGCTCAAGGAGATCCTGGCGGCGCTGACTGCTCAGGTTGCTGACTTCTCGTAGGGCTTACTGAGGGGTGCGTCCCGATGCTTTGCTCTCCGCTGCGGACAGTCCTGCGCAAGACGGACAGCACATTAAGTGCTGTCCTTTGCGTGCGGAACTTGCGGTGAGCAAAGCATCGGGCCGCTCCTAGTTCGTTTACGTGGTTGTTTGCATCTGGTGTGTTAGGGCCACTGGGTTGTGGCCTTGATTCTGCTGCAATCGGGTAAAGGCTGAAATTGTCAACGCGAGGGGCTCATTCTTTTTGATGAGCCTCTTTTTCTGTAATTGGAGACATTGGGTTATGGCTAAGCGTTCTGGGTCGTATGTCGTTCCTTTCTCGTTTGAGTTGCTTTCGTTTGATGAGGCTGTTGGGCTGGCTGCTGATACGGGGCGGATTTCTGGGGATGCTGGTCCTCTGCTCGAGACGGTTGTCGATATTCTCGATGAGCTGGGGCGTCCGGATGAGTATTTCGATTGCATTCAGGTTGCCGGCACCAATGGCAAAACTTCGACCACGCGTTTTTCGGCTGCTATCCTTCGCGGCGAGGGGTTCAAGACTGCGCTGTATACGTCGCCGCAGCTTGTGCGCTATCCCGAGCGCATGGAGGCCGACGGGCGCGTTGTGAGCGACGAGGCCTTTGCCCGTGGCGTTTCGGCGGCTGTTGAGGCGGGACGTCGCGTGAATGCGCATCGTGTGGCGGCGGGGGAGCGCGCCTATACCATCACGCCGTTTGACCTGCTGACGGCTGCCGCGCTTGTCGTGTTTGCCGAGGCTGCGGTGGATGTTGCCGTGCTCGAGGTCGGCATGGGCGGCCGTTGGGACGCCACGAGTGCGACCGATCCCGTCGCCGTTGCCATCACTGGCATCGGGCTCGACCACACTCGCATCCTGGGCGACACGCTCGAGGCCATTGCGGGGGAGAAGGCTGCGGTTATTAAGCCTGGGCGCCTGGTTGTTTTGGGCGAGGGCACGCATGAGCCGAGCGTTCAGCGCGTGATGGATGCCCGTTGCCGTGAGTGCGGCGTTGTGCCGCTCGTTGTGAGCCATACGACGACCAAACTTCCGGCACACGTGGGCGATACGGTGGAGTTTAGCTGCACCACGCCGCGTGCGATCTATACGTCGAGCATGGTCAAGCCGGCCTATCAGCCGCAGAATGCCGCGTGCGCGATTATGCTGTGCGAGAGCTATCTGGGCCGCGAGCTCGATCACGATGCGCTCGACTCTTCGCTTATGGGCTGCCCCACGCCGGGTCGCTTTGATGTGCTGGGAACCGATCCGCTCAAACTGATCGACGCTTGCCATAACCCCCAGAGCTGCGAGAACTTTGTGAGCGCACTGGACGAGATCGATCCGTGTGTAGAGAATCGCCCCACGCTGCTGTGCGCCGCGCTGGCAGACAAGGACGTGGCGGGCATCGTCGACGTGCTTGTTCCGGCGTTCCCCCGTGTGGTCGTGACCCAGACAGATTCCGATCGCGCCCTGCCGGCGGAGGAGCTCGCCGCCCTGGTGGACGCTGACAAGCTTGAGGGCGTGTACCCCAGCGTGTCCGAGGCCCTCGCAGCCCTCGATGCCGCGGGCGAGCCCTTTGTAGCAGCCGGCACCATCACCCTGGCCGGCGAAGTAGCGGGGCTGCTGCGCTAGCCCATCCCCCCAGTAGTTGCGGTGAAATACGGACTGTTTTACAAGCCAGAAGCCTCAAACGGTCCGTATATCACCGCAACTCAAAGGCAGCTAATTTGGGTGCCCGTTTACGAAATCATTTATGCCGCTTAACCTGTGGCATATTGCATTGTTCCTCCTACGAAGCATACGCTCAACTTAACTTGCCAATCGGACCCGTGCTATTTGGTCCGTTGAGCGTGTCGGGAGGAAACATGAACAGAAGGCATGTCAACGCGGCAATTACCGCGGGTCTGGCTCTGACGATGACGGTCGGCTCGGTGCCGCCGCAGGCGTTCGCCGAGATGATGCAGGGTGATACCACCCAAGTCGTTGCCGAGCAAAGCGATGCGACGGGTGCGGCTGCCGCGTCTGCGGACACCGGCCAGGCAACCTCGGAAGATCAGGCGGTCGACAAGATCACCTCGCTTGCGGACCTGACCGACCTGCATGTTGCCGAGGGCTCCGACGCCACGCTACCTCAAACCGTGGCGGCAACCTACGAGAGCGGTACCACCAAGCAGGAAAATGTCACCTGGAAGTTGAACGGCGCTGATGCTCCGGCAACTCTGGCGCAGCTGCCTGTCGGCTCGTATGAGTTTGAGGGTACCGTCGACGGCGCCACGCAGACGGTCAAGCAACGCGTGGCTGTCGAAGCTGCCGCGGCGGATCCGGCGGAAGTTGACGCAGCCAACGTCGTTGCACCGACCAGCGAAAACGGCCATAAAGTCGTTTCGGTCGAATCTAATCCCATCATTGAAAAGTATGTCGGCTTCGATAACGGCGACTATGTGCCATCCCCTGAAGTGAAGGTAAAATGGTCTGACGGCACCGAGGGCTCTGCTTTTGTGCAGTGGGATGAAAAGTCGATAGAGACGTTTGCCTCAGCAACCGAAGAGTCCGAAATCGCCATCACAGGCCAGATTCGCGGTGGGTACGCTAACGGTCAATGGTTCTCGCTCGCTGAGCCGTTCGATGTGGCCGGTGTTCTCAAAGTCTACGCTCCCCGCACAACGGGTGGCACTCAGTGGTCCACATGGACCTCAGCGGGTTTTGCGCCCACGCTGACTTCGAGCGCGTCCGTTTACTACTCCAATGGTGAGTCCCGGACGTGCCCGGTTGTGTGGAATGAAATTTCCGAGGACCAGTACCAGAATGCGGGCACGTTTATTGTTGAGGGCCATATAAAGGACTGTCCCTCCATGCTCGTGTACTGCACCGTGTATGTTCGTGCGGTCAAGAGCGTCCAGACCGAGTTGACGTGTACGACCCTAACCGGTGAGGTCCCGTCTCTGCCGTATTCTGCTTCGGTTGTCTTTGATAACGGTGCTACCGAGCAGGTCCCGGTATCTTGGGATCCTGTTGACGCGTCGCTTTACTCTAAAGTGGGAACGTTTACGGTTAAAGGCAAACTCAATGGTTTTGATAACCGTGAGGTTGCCTGCACTGTCACTGTTAAGGACCCCAAGGACGTGCTCGATCTTAATTCGCTGAGGTTCGAGCGCGTGGTCGGAGACAACACTCCTCTAAGCACGTATGTCTATTTCCCCGTCACTCAGTCGAATAACACCATATACTCTCACGGCTATCAGGTTACTTGGGACAACGCCGATGTGTCTCAATTTCAAAAGGCCGGCACCTATACGGTCACGGGCACGCTCGCGTCGCATGATGCGTCACCTGTTAACGGCCTTAAGGTGACTGCTCAGGTCGAGGTCAGGGAAGTTGCCTCTATCGATCCTCTTGCCCCCGTCAACACCCCCGTCGGCGTACGCCCTACAACGGGCAGCGGCCTTCCCGGCGGCGTTTTAGTTACATTTACCGACGGTACAAAGAAGCAGTGCAACATTGCGTGGGATCCCATTTTGGACACACAGGTGGCAAACGAGGGGTCATTTAAGCTTTCCGGCTCGCTGACATATTGGACCAATACCTCATCTTCGTCGACTAGTCAGGTGGAGCTGGGTGACAGCAATCGAGTTACGGCGACCATCTCCGTCCGCGCCCTGCAGATGCCTTCCTCGACATCGACAAGCACGCTTATTGGATGCCAGCCCAATATGCCCGATTCAATCGAGGCCACGATGTGGAATGGTTCGCGAGGCAGTTTCCCCGTTCAGTGGTCGACGATTAGCCAGGACGCCCTAAAGAACCTTGGCCAGATTACGGTCAACGGATACTTTACCGGTTCCAGCATTCCGGTTACGGCGACGGTCAATATCTGTGATCTCGAAGATAACAACATCGGCAAGATTCCCTATATTCCCGGCGCCGGACTTCTGGCTCCGCGCTATCTGTCCGATCTGTATTTGTCTGACGGTAGCTCCTACTACCCCAGGTATTCCTCGGGACAGCCTTATAGCTGGGATGAGTTTCCTCAAGAGCTGCTGGACGGCAAACCGGGCGAGTACGAAATTACCGGTACGGTCGCCGACTCGCTGGCAAAGATCCATGCGACTGCGGTGTGCGGCGAGGTCAAGGGTGTCAACAACTACAGCGATAACGGCGTGACGCTTGGACAGTCGTACGAGGACTGGCGCGTTATCTATCCCGGTGAGGAAGTCAATCTGGACTACTTCTACGTGTCCGGCGCATTGCAGGACGGAACGACTTTTGACAGTCTCGGCGTCAACTGGGATACCTACGATAGGTGCCCCCAGAAGGACTGCACGATTACCGGAACGGTCGCCGGAACGAAAATCCCCGTGAAGGTCCATGTCATCGTGACTAAAAACTGGGAGGCTCAGCCGCAAACCATTACGGTGCTCAAGGGCAGCGACGGCACCGCCATGCTTCCCAGCTATGTCGAACTTGTCAGTCCCGATGCGGTCGAGCATCCGGATTATTCGCACAAATACGCCGAGGCCAAGTGGAACACGAAGGGCTTCGATTGGACCCAGGGCGGCGTGGTCCGCGGCACTGCGACAATTAGCATTAGCACGGGGAACGGCATGCAGACGGTCGACGTTCCGATCACTGCCACCGTTAAGATCGCGAGTAAGGCGACCTCGGTGCAGGGCGGAACCACATGGACCGTCCCCGGCACCAAGCCGATGCTGCCGGAATACCTTGAGG
>JBPGZF010000036.1:0-18766 GCA_052033095.1 Collinsella sp. | reverse complement strand
GTTTATCGCGAGTTCCGCACGAACAGGAGGCCACTTAATGTGGCCTCCGTCGTGAGCAGGACTGTAGAGCAGGAAACTTTACCCGCGGACCCCGCCGGGAACAGCAAAAGGGCGACCCCTGTCCGGAGTCGCCCTTGCGGTGCTGGTTATGTACGGCTGTTACTCGGCGTCATGGTGACGGCGGGGCTTGCGGCCTCCGTTGTCGCCGGGACGGCGCGGACGGTCGCTGCGCTCAGTGCGCTCGCGACGCGGACGCTCACGGCGCTGGAAGTGCTCGCCGTCGCCCTCGGAGGCACCCTCGGCGCGAGCCGGGGCCTCGGGCTTATCGAGACGATCGAGCGAGATCTTACCGCGATCGTCGACCTCGATGACGACGACCTTGACCTCGTCGCCCACGTTGAGGACGTCCTCGACCTTCTCCACACGACCCTTGGCGACGCGGGAGATGTGCAGCAGGCCGTCCTTACCGGGCAGCAGATTCACGAAGGCACCGAAGGGCTGAATGGAGACCACGCGACCGGTGTACTCCTCGCCCGGCTCGGGAACCTTGATGATGAGCTTGATGCGCTCGACGGCCTGATCGACGGACTCGCCGGTGCCGCCGACAAAGACGGTGCCGTCCTCCTGGATGTCGACCGAAGCACCGGTCTCGTCCTGGATGCCGCGGATGACCTTGCCACCGGAACCGATGACGTCGCGGATCTTATCGGTCGGAACCTGGATGGAGACGATGCGCGGAGCGGTGCTGCGCGTGGTGTGGCGCGGCTCAGGGATCACATCGAGCATCTTCTGCAGGATGTACGCACGACCCTCCTTGGCCTGCTGCAGGGCGCGGGCCAGAATGTCGAAGGTGAGGCCGGTGGCCTTGTTGTCCATCTGCAGGGCGGTAATGCCCTCGGTGGTGCCGGTGACCTTAAAGTCCATGTCGCCCAGGAAGTCCTCGAGACCCTGGATGTCGGACAGGACCACGGTCTTGCCCTCCTCCTGGATCAGGCCCATGGCGATACCGGAGACCGGGCGCTTAATGGGCACGCCGCCGTCCATAAGGGCGAGCGTGGAGCCGCAGGTCGAAGCCATCGAAGAGGAGCCGTTGGACTCCATGACCTCGGAGACGACGCGGATGGCGTAGGGGAACTCGTTCTCGTCGGGGAGCACCGGAAGCAGGGCGCGCTCGGCCAGGTTGCCGTGGCCGATCTCGCGGCGCTTGGGGCTGCCCATGCGGCCGGTCTCGCCGGTGCAGAACGGCGGGAAGTTGTAGTGGTGCATGTAGCGCTTGCCCTCGGTGGGCTCGATGGTATCCAGACGCTGGCCCTCGTTGAGCATACCGAGCGACAGGACGGAAAGCACCTGGGTCTGGCCACGCTGGAACAGACCGGAGCCGTGAACGAGCGGCAGGTAGTTATCCTTCACCATGATGGGGCGAATCTCATCGGCGGCACGGCCGTCGACGCGCTCGCCGGTCTCGACGACCATGGTACGCATAGCCTTCTTCTCGAGCTTCTTGAGCGCCACGGGGATCTCGCGCTCCCAAGCGGCCTGCTCCTCCTCGGTGAACTCGGCACGGATGGACTCCTTCAGAGCCTCGACCTTGCCGATACGGGAGAGCTTGTCGGCATCGCGAAGGGCGGCGGCCATCTCGTCGTAGTGGGCGAAGATGCGCTCCTGGACCTCCTCGACGGGCTGGTCGAGCGGGTACTCCTTCTTGACGATGGCGCCATTGACCTGCTCCCACTCGGCAACGAACTCGTCCTGGGCCTGGCAGAAGGCGGCAAGGGCTTCCTGGCCAAACTTCATGGCGGCGAGCATGTCGTCCTCGGAGATCTCCTCGGCGCCGGCCTCGACCATCGAGATGAAGTCGGCAGAGCCGCCCAGCTCCAGGTCCAGGTCGGAGTTCTCGCGCTCCTCGTAGGTGGGGTTGACGATAAACTCGCCGGTCTCCACGTTCCGGCCGATGCGCACGCAGGCAAGCGGGCCCTCGAAGGGCACGCCGCCGAGCGTCATGGCCAGGGAGGCACCCATGACGTTGATGACGTCAAAGGGGTTGACCTGGTCGGCGACGAGCGAGGTAGCGACGATGTGTACCTCGTTGCGGAAGCCGTCCGGGAAGCTCGGGCGAATCGGACGGTCGATCATGCGCGCGGTGAGCGTGGCCTTCTCGCTGGGACGGCCCTCACGCTTGAGGTAGCCACCCGGGATGCGGCCGGCGGCGTACATCTTCTCGTTGAAGTCGACGGTCAGCGGGAAGAAGTCGTAGTTCTTGCGCTCCTTGGAGACGACCACGGTGTCGAGCATCGTGGTGTCGCCTTGCTTGACCAGACAGGCGCCGGTGGCCTGCTTGGCAAGCTCGCCCGACTCAAAGGTGTAGGTCTTGCCGTACAGCTCAAAGGTCTTGGATACGAGTGTCATTGTTCTCCTTTACCCCACAGGCCCCTTGCCTGCAGGCTTCTCATGTGACGCGGGCCCCCTGCCCCCGCCACGCTTCAGAGCGTGATTGTTCACGCCCTTACACAAAAAGAGCGCCCCGCTGCGCAGGACGCTCCTTGCATGTACAAATCCTTACTGGATGTTGTCGCGGATGCCCAGAGCCTTGATGAGCTCACGATACTCGACGATGTCGTTCTTCTTGATGTAGGAGAGAAGACGACGACGGCGGCCGACAAGCATGAGCAGGCCACGACGGGTGTGGAAGTCCTTCTGGTGGGACTTCATGTGCTCGGTCAGCTCCTTGATGCGCTCGGTCAGGATGGCGACCTGAACCTTGGGGTTGCCGGTGTCGACCGGGGTGTTACCGAACTGGGCAGTCAGCTCCGCCTTGCGCTCTTTGGAAACAGTCATTGTTTCACCTTTCATTTTGCGTCGCCCACGGGCGACTCGATTCGCCTCGGACTGGGAAGCCGCCGGTGGAGCGAGCATCCAAGGTCGAGGTACCAACAGGACGGTATGTTACCACAAGCAGCCCGCGCCTGCGCATCATCACCGACCCAACATGAATTCCATCGCACGGAGACGTTGATCGGTGTGCGTCACAGCCCACACGTGCGAAAGCCCCAGCAAAAAGGCAGCGGTATGGGGGTCGACCCTCTCGGCCATAAGCGCATCGAAGGTCATGGACATGAAGGCGCGCAGCCATGCGACCTCACCGGTCGACACCAGCTCGGCACCGGGCACGCTCGACGCGCACGACCCGCACATGAGGCCGCCCGCCTGGGGCGAAAAATACGACAGCATCGGGTCCCCGCACAGCACGCATGCCGAAAAATCGGGTCGGTAGCCAACGTGCGACAGCAATTTAAAGACAAAGGCCGCCACGAGCAGGTCCATATGTGCCGCGTCGAGCCCGCTGCCCACCAAGGCAAGCGCTCGCTGCGTGATGGCAAAGGTAAACGGATCCTCGGCGTCCTCGAACGAGCACACGCGCGCGACCTCGGCGATCGCGCTTGCGGCGCATGTCATCTCGTAATCGGGAGCAGCGCCGAGCGGCGCCTCCATAAGCTCGGCCTGGGAAACCACGTCGAGCGACCGTCCATGCGCAAGCAGCAGATCAACGGTACAGAACATCTCGCAGCGCGCAGCCAGTCGTCCGCCGGGTTTGCGGGCGCCCTTTGCCACGGCACGAACCTGCCGACCCCGCTCGTCAAGCATCGTCAGGATCAGGTCCGTCTCTTTGAGCTTCGTCTTATCGAGCACGAGCACTTTCGTGCGATATGTACGAGAACCTACCATTCGCGCCGCGTGTCCCTAATCCTCGGCGTTATAGCCAAAGCGGCGAATCTGGGCCTCATCGTCGCGCCAGCCGGCCTTGACCTTCACGTCCAGCTCCAAAAAGACCTGGGTGCCAAAGATGCGCTCAAGATCGCGACGGGCGTCGATACCGATATGCTTAATCATCTCGCCGCCCTTGCCGATGATGATGCCCTTTTGGCCCTCGCGCTCGACGTAAATGGTGGCGTGTACGCGCAGCACCTTCTTGGTCTGCTCAAGCGCATCGCAAATAACGCCCACGGAGTGCGGGATCTCATCACGGGTGCGGCGCAAGACCTTCTCGCGCACAAACTCGGCAACGAGCGTCTCATCGGAAGCGTCGGTACCCATGTCCTCGGGGAACCAACGCGGACCCTCGGGCAAAAAGTGCGCAACGGTCTCGATGAAGGCATCGACGTTAAAGTTCTTGACCGACGACGTCACGATCTCGTCGTCATATTCCATGAGCTCATGGGCGGCCTTGAGCTGCTCCATGACCTGTGCGGGGTCGGCCTCGTCGGCCTTGGTGAGCACCAGGACCTTCTTGCAGCGAGCATTCTTGACGCGTTCGGCAACCCAGGCGTCTCCCCTGCCGATCGGTTTAGTGGCATCAATCAAAAACGCGACAACATCGACATCGTTCAGCTCGAACAGCGCGCTCTTGTTGAGCTCGGACCCTAGACCGTCCTTGGGCTTGTGGATACCCGGGGTATCGACAAAGACCAGCTGGTAGCCGGGGCGGTTGACGACGGCGCGCATGCGGCGGCGGGTCGTCTGGGCCACCGGCGAGGTGATGGCGACCTTTTTGCCATAGCAGGCGTTGAGCAGCGTTGACTTACCGGCGTTGGGGCGGCCGACCAAGGCCACGAAGCCACTGCGGAAACCGGGCTCAACGTCGCCAAAGCCCGCGAGGCTGTCGTCCTCGTCGCACAGGGCGTCGAGTTCCTCGTCGCTCATGCCCTCAAACGGGTCGAACTCCTCGACTTCCTCATAGGCCTCGGTCGCCTTAGCATCCGGGGACTCGTCGTCCAAAATTTCATCGATAGGCTGCATATTGTCGGACATGGGAATCCCTTTCTAAATAAAGCCGAGCGCGTGGGCAAATACAAGCAAGCCCACAATCGCGGCGGTGATTGAAAGTACGTATACCGAGGCGGCGGCGATGTCCTTGGCGCGTTTTGCCAGCGGATGGAGCTCCTGGGTCGCCAGATCGACAATGGCCTCCATGGCGGTATTGCACAGCTCGCCGTGAATCACCAGGCCGCAGCAGATGATAATCGTGGCCCACTCGGCAATGTCGAGCCCCACGATGCAGCCGGCAATGACGGTGCACACGCCCGCTACGAGCATGACCTTAATGTTGCGCTCGGTCTTGACGGCGGTGACGAAGCCCTCCATGGCGTAGGAGAACGACTTTAAAAAGGACGGATGGTCCTTGTTCGATCCGGGAATCATAAACGGCTCCTAGTCGTGGGCATGATTGGTGATGGGGCCGACGTGAACGAGTTTGGGATCCTCGCCGCGCTCGAGCGCCAGATCGCGCAGGATAGCGTCCTCGCGGGCCTCCATGACCTCGGCCTCGTCGTCCTCGATATGGTCATACCCCAGCAGGTGCAGCATGCCGTGTACGAGCATCAGGCGGCACTCGTCGGCAGGGCTATTGCCAAAGCCGGGGGCCTGACGGGCAATGACCTGCGGGGCCAAGATGATATCGCCGAGCTCGAGCGTCTCGTCGGCGGGAATATCCTCGTCAAAGGCCGAGTCGCATTCAAACGAGAGCACATCGGTGGTGCGGTCGATGCCACGCCACTCGTGGTTGAGCTCGTGCATCTCGTCCTCGTCGACATACGAAAGGGAAATCTCGACTTCACGTTCAACGCCCTCGGCGGCAAGCACAACCTCGCAGATGTGCTCCACCTCCTGCGCGTCGAGCAGCGTATCGAGCTCGGCATCGTTGCTGATCAATACACTCAACGGGACTCCTTTCGGTCGCGCGAGCGCTGCTCGCGCACGTCATCATAAGCATCATATGCCTCAACGATACGACCCACTAGGGCATGGCGCACCACGTCGGCGCGCTCCAGGTGTGCAAACGCCACATCGTCGACACGGCCCAAAATCTTCTCAACATCCGCCAAGCCACCACGACGACCCACCAGGTCACGCTGGCTGAGGTCGCCGGTAATCACGAACTTGGAGTTGAATCCAAGGCGTGTCAGGAACATCTTCATCTGCTCGGGCGTAGTATTTTGCGCCTCGTCGAGCACCACGAAAGCATCGCTCAGCGTACGACCGCGCATATAGGCAAGCGGGGCGATCTCGATCACGCCGCGCTCCATAAGCTCATCGGTGCGCTCGCGATCCATCATGTCAAAAAGGGCGTCGTAGAGCGGACGCATGTACGGATCGATCTTTTCCTCGAGGGTGCCGGGCAAAAAGCCCAGGTTCTCCCCCGCCTCGACAACAGGACGCGTCAAGATCAAACGGCCCACCTCATGGCGCTTGAGCGCGGCAACGGCGAGCGCCATGGCCAGATAGGTCTTACCGGTACCGGCAGGACCCAGGCCAAAGGTGATGGTATGCGAGCGAATGGCATCCACATAGCGCTTTTGCCCGAGCGTCTTGGGGCGAATGACGCGACCGCGATACGAAAGCAGCACGTCATCGCGAAGCGACGTAGCCTCGTGCTCACCATCGCGCAAGACGGCCAGGCAGCGAGAGACATCGTCGGCAGACAGGGTACGACCGGCCGCCGCCTCGCGAAAAGCATGTTCGAAAAAGCGAGCCACGAGTTCGACCTCGTCCGGGTCACCGCTCACGGCGATGCTATCGCCACGGGCGACCACATGGGCGCGAACCAAGCTCTCGAGTGCACGAAGGACGCCGTCGCCGGCGCCCAAAACGCACGAGGGATCAATTCCCTCGGGAACGGTAAGTCTAATCTTCGAGGCTTCCATGGACCTCCCTGCGCGCATGGACCAAGCCGGAATCATCGACTCCGATGATAGCAACATCGAGCAGGCACGGGGCTGTAAGTCCACAGGTATCGTCAAGACGGGCATGATGGAACGAACCGAGCGTCAGGCTGTCACCATACTCGAGCACGGCACGCTCGACAGTGCCCACGCGACGACGAGCATCGGCAATAGCGAGCTCCTGCGCCGTGTCTCGCATACGACGGCTGCGCTCGGCCATAACCTCGGGCGGCACCTGGTCGGGCATGTCGGCAGCAAGGGTACCGGGACGCTTACTGTAGCGGAACACGTGCATACGCGAGAAACCCACACGGCGGCACAGCGCCAGCGACTCCTCGAACTCCTCGTCCGTCTCACCAGGAAAACCGACGATGACATCGCACGAAAGAGACGCCTGGGGCAAGTTGGCGCGAATCATACGCACCGTGTCCTCAAAGGCCTCCGCACTATAGGGACGACCCATGCGATGCAGGGTCGCCGTACAGCCGGACTGCACGGGCAGGTGCAAAAACGGGGCGATACGCTGCGGATAGCGCGCCATAACCTTAAGCAGGCGCTCAGAGATATCCATGGGCTCGACCGAGGAAATGCGCACATGCGCAATAGTCGTGCGCTCCATGATGGCCTCGAGCAGCTCATCGATTTCGACATGCTCGTCGGTCGCGCTCTTGCCATCGTAGGCACCCAGGTTCACACCGGTCAGCACTACCTCGGGCACGCCGGCCTCCTGGGCCTCGCGAACTTGCTCAAGCACGGACTCGACGGGCACGGAACGCTCGGGGCCGCGCGCCTTCCACACAATGCAATAGGTGCAGCGATGGTTGCAGCCATCCTGGATCTTCACGCCCAGGCGAGAGCGACCGAGCGCATCGACCACCTCGCCATCGCTGCAGGCGGGAACGCTATCGGACTCAACGCCCAGCACCTCGCAGACACGTTCGGCGACATCGATCTTGGACGGCTCGGCGATCACGCGATCCGAAAGCTCCAACAGCTCCTCGGGATGCAAATTGACCACGCAACCGGTCACGAGCACATAAGGCTCGTTTGGATGGGCCAGCGCATGACGGACGGCCTTACGGGTCTTGGCCTCGGCCTCGCCCGTAACGGCACAGGTGTTAATGACGATCAGATCGGCATTCTGGGGCTCCACCATAGCAAAGCCCAAGCGCATAAGATCGGCAGTGATACGGTCAGACTCAACCCGGTTGACACGGCAGCCGAGGTTGACGACGGAAATATGGGGTGCGAGCACGCGGGCTCCTTAATCGAGGATATCGTCGAGGGCACTCTTGATACGGTCGGTCACCGACTTCTTACCGGAAGCGACGTCATCGCCCATCTCATCGGCAAAAGCACGGAGCAGCTCGCGTTGCTTATTGGAAAGATTGGTGGGAACGACCACGCGCAGTTGCACGATCAGGCGGCCACGCGAACCGCCACCGCCAATGCGCGGCATGCCGTAATTATTGACGCTCACGGTGTCGCCGTACTGGGCGCCGGCGGGAACCGTCACCTTAACGACCTCGTCGGGCATAATGCCCTCGACCTCGATCTCGCAGCCGAGCGCAGCCTGCGCAATCGAGATATCGCTCACCAGGTACAGGTCGTCACCGTTGCGCTTAAAGCGCTCATGGTCGGCAACGCGCACGTTGACAATCAGGTCGCCCGAAGGCTCGCCGCGAAGGCCGGCCTCGCCAAAGCCGCTCACACGCAGCTGGCGACCGGTCGAAACGCCGGCGGGAATATCGATGTCGATCTTTTCGTGCGAAGGCGTGCGGCCCTGTCCGTCGCAGGTCTCGCAGGGATGGTCGATAACCGTGCCCTCGCCATGGCAGTCGGGGCAAGGCGAGGAAGACTGAACCTGGCCCAAAAACGATCGCTGAACCGTCGTGACGTAGCCCGTACCGTGGCAGCGACTGCATTGCTTTTCCTGTGCACCCTCGGCCCTACCGGTACCGTTGCAGTCCTCGCAGGGAGCAAGGCGATCATAGCTGATCGTCTTTTTGCAGCCGAGCGCCGCCTCCTCGAGCGTCACCGAAAGCGAGATGGCCATGTCACGTCCGCGACGACGCTCACGACGGCTGCGGGCGCCACCGCCGGCACCGCCGCCAAAAAACGACGAGAACAGGTCGTCCATGCCCATGCCACCAAAGATATCGTTGATGTCGACATAACCAGAGCCACCGGGGCCGTCCGCGGTGCCGTAACGGTCGTAGTTAGCACGCTTCTGCTCATCGGAAAGAACGGAATAGGCCTCGTTGAGCTCCTTGAACTTGGCCTCGGCCTCGGGGTCGTCCGAAACATCCGGATGTACGGTACGGGCCTTCTTTAGAAACGCACGCTTAATCGTCCGCGCGTCGGCATCCCTGTCGACGCCAAGCACCTCGTAGTAATCCCTATTTTCCGACACGACCGAATCCTTCCGACTTTCATTATTGTCACAGTGCGTCCTATACCCAAGCTGGGCCGACCGCAAACAAAGGGTTTGATGTTATTGCATTTGATACGGCGAAAGCATGGCCCGTTGCGAGCAGCTCGCGAACCAAACCGACACGAGCGCGAACATGAAGCCGTTGGCAAAACCGTTGGCAAACTGCATCGCACCGCGCTTCCACCACAGCAGGCTGCGATGAAGCGCACCGTCCGAAAGCACCATGAACAGGCCCATGGTAAACGGAATAAAGCACATCACGGCAAAGGCCGAGAACACTCCCGAGATGGCCGACAGCACCAAAAACGGCGCCACAATGCCCATCAGGTAAAAGCCAGTACGAGCTTTGCCTTCCAAGCGCTCGGCCTCAACATGGGCGCGGCCGACCAGGTCGCCGCCCGCGGCACCGTTAGTGCCAGCATGGCCCATGCCGCTAATGCGGACCTCGTCGCCATCGTGCGTGCCGGCAGGAAACTCAATCGTCTGCTCGGAGGTCACACGGGTTCGCCCGCTGCCACCGCAATCGGGGCAGGGGTCGGCCACGACCTTACCGGAACCGCCGCACTCGGGACAGACCGACTGGAACGTGCCCGCACCAAACAGGAAGGACAGGTCGACGTCGATGTGGCCGCGGCCACCGCAGCTCGGGCAGGTATGTGCATGCTCGGACGAAACAGAGCCCGAGCCGCCGCAGTGACCACAGGTATCGAAGCGCGTGTAGCGGACGGTCTTGCGGGCACCGCCCTTGGCCTCCTTGGCGTCGAGTTTGATATCGACGACCACGTTGGCGCCGTTCTCGGGATTGTAGGCAGCCTGGCCGCGACGCTGCTGGCCCCAGGCGCCACCAAAGGGAAAGCCGCCCTCAAAGGGATTGCCATAGCCCGTGCTGCCGGCGTAGCCGCCACCATAGGGCGAAGCCGTAGGAGCACCGGCAAAGGGATTGCCAGAACGCATTGCGTCGTAGCGCGCACGTTTTTGCTCATCCGAAAGCACGGCGTAGGCCTCGGAAACCTCTTTAAACTTTTCCTCGGCATCCGGTTCTTTGTTGACGTCCGGATGGAGCTTACGGGCCTTTTGCTGGAAGGCCTTTTGAATATCACGTGAGGTGGCGTCCTTGGAGACACCCAGAATCTCGTAGTAATCTTTTTCGTTCATCGTCGCCATGCGCGGCAACCTCCTGCTCACAGCAGCGTATATATTCCGGTAATTCTACCCGAGCGGCCTAAGCTAGATCCCAAAACAGCTCGAACAGAACATTTCCATCGAGCCAGCCCAGATGGGTCGGCGCCAAACGAGCTCGAACATGGCTCGCGACGACATCTGCCGAAGTGAAGGGTCCCTCATGACCCCCGAGCGTCTCGGGCACCCACGTGGCAAGACCCAATTCGAGCGCGCGATCGCAGGCAGCTGCCAGCTCGCCCGTTGGGAAGACGCAAGCTGCACGAGCCAACAGGTCGGACGCAACACCGCGCGTCATGCGACAAGCGAGCATCAAGTCTTCGGCGACAGCCTCGCGCTGCGACAGATATTCGGCCTCGAACGCCGTCGCGTCATCGTCACGTTGCACCAGACGCACGCGGTACGCATCGCCTCGAGAAGACACGCCGGGGAACAAACCTGCAAGACGGTCGAAATCCTCATCGTCGAGCATGCCCGCGGCAGAACGACCCAGGCCCAGGTAGCCCCGTCCGGTCCAGTAGGCAATGTTATGGGCACACTCATGGCCGTCGAGCGCGTAGCTTGCCACCTCATACGGACGATAGCCGGCCGTACCCAGGCGCTCACGCGCCGCGTCCATGCACGAAGCCTGAAAATCCTCGTCGGGCTCGAGCGACTCGTCACGGCACGCCATACGATAGAGTGGCGTACCCTCCTCGAGCGTGAGCGGGTAGACCGACACATGATGAGGCGCCGCCGCCAACACGCCATCGAGCGTGCTCCGCCAGCTTGCGGCCGTCTGCCCGGGAAGGCCGCACATCAGGTCGCACGACACATCGAGCCCAACATCCTTCACCGTCGCGATAGCCGCAAGTGCCCGATTGGCATCGTGAATGCGGCCAATAGCAGCCAGCTCGGTATTGTCGAGGGTTTGCACGCCCAGAGAGATGCGCGTGACACCCGCCTCGGCAAGCGCGGTGGCGAGCTCAGCGGTCAGGGACTCAGGATTGGCTTCGCAAGTAAATTCAACGGGTTTGCACCACATGGAGATACGCCAGGCAAGTTCCACCAGGCGCTCCCCTGCCAGCGATGGCGTGCCGCCGCCAGTATAGACCGTGCGGACCTGCGCAAGCGCCCCGGCGTCGCTAAAGGAATCGAGGCGCGCATACAACTGCTCAAAATAGGAATCAAGCGCGGCATCCAAATCACACGCAGCAAAGCTGCGCGAGTCAAAGTCGCAGTACCGGCACTTTTGAGCGCAAAACGGCACGTGCACGTACAGCGCGGTAACGGCCACCCTTAAGCCTCCAGCGGATGAGCGGGCACCGACTCGCCGGCGGCAAGCGCGGCCTCGCAGGCCACCACGTCGCGCTCGATATCATCGACCAGCGCCATAAACTCCTCGTACGTAGAGCAACGCACCACCTGAGCGCGCCAGGCGGCGGCATGGGGCATGCCCTTTAAGTACCAGCTTGCGTACGTGCGAGCACGCGACATGAGCGGCAGAAGCTCGTGCGTCAACGTCAGGTGCTCGCGCAGAGCCTCCAGGCGCTCGACCGAGAAGCGAGAAGGAACCGGCGTGCCATCGAGTGCAAGGGCTCGGGCATCGCCGAACACCCACGGATTGCCGTAGATGCCGCGCGCGATAAACACCGCGCTGGCACCCGAGCCGTGCAGATGCTCAGCAGCGTCCTCGGCCGAGAACACATCGCCCGAACCAATCACGGGAATCTCGACAGCGTCGGCAACCTCATCGACGACCGACCAATCGGCCTGGCCCGTGTAGAGCTGCGTGGCGCAACGACCATGCACGGCGACTGCGGCAGCCCCTGCACTCTCAAGCATCTGGGCAAATGTCGCGGCATTACGGTCCTCGGCATAAAAGCCCTTGCGAATCTTGACGGTCACGGGCACGTGCGCCGCGCCCACCGTGGCCTCGACGATCTTCTCCGCCAGGTCGGGCGTGCGCATGAGCGCCGAACCCTCGCCCTTGGTAACGACCTTGCGGGCGGGGCATGCCATATTGATATCGATGAGCGACAGGCGATCGCCAACGCGCTCCTCAACGGCGGCGACGGCGCTCGCAAACTGCTCGGGCTTGGAGCCAAAGAGCTGCACGCAAATCTGCTGCTCCTCGTCGGCCGGTAGCACCAGGCGCCAGGTCTTGTTGCTGGCATAGGCAAGACCCGCCACGCTCACCATCTCGCTGTAGGCAAGGTTGGCACCGCGGCGGCGACACATGATGCGATAGGCGGGGTCGGTCACGCCCGCCATGGGAGCCATAAGGAACGGCTGCTCGGCATAGGCACCCAGCAGCCGCTTGCTGTATTCAGAAAGCGCCATGGACCTACTCGTCCACCTTGAGGATCGCCATAAACGCCTCCTGCGGGACCTCGACCGATCCGATGGCCTTCATACGCTTCTTGCCCTCTTTCTGCTTCTCGAGCAGCTTGCGCTTACGCGAGATATCGCCGCCGTAGCACTTAGCAAGAACGTCCTTGCGACGCGCCTTGACGGTGGAACGGGCGATGATCTTGTTGCCGATAGCACCCTGGATGGGCACCTCGAACAGCTGACGCGGGATGATCTCCTTGAGCTTGTCGCACAGGCCACGGGCCAGGCCATATGCCTTGTCCTTATGGACGATAAACGAAAGCGCGTCCACCTCGTCGCCCGAAAGCAAAATATCGAGCTTCACGAGCTCGGAGGGACGGTACTCGTTGAACTCGTAGTCGAGCGAGGCATAGCCCTTGGTGCGGCTCTTGAGCTGATCGAAGAAGTCCAAGATGAGCTCGGCGAGCGGCATATCGAAGCGCATCTCGACCGATTTGCTCGTCAGGTGGATCATGTCGGTTGTGACGCCGCGGTGCTCGATGGCGAGCTGCATGACGGCACCCGTGTACTCAGGCGGGCAGATGATCTTTGCCTTGAGGTAGGGTTCCTCGATACGATCGATGCGTGTGGCCTCGGGAAGGTCCTGCGGACTGCGGACATCGATCATTTCGCCGTCGGTCTTGTAGACGTGATAGTCAACCGAGGGACTCGTGGCAATGAGGTCCAGGTTGAACTCGCGCTCCAGGCGTTCCTTGACGACTTCCATGTGCAGCAGGCCCAGGAAGCCCACGCGGAAGCCAAAGCCGAGCGCCACCGAGGTCTCGGGCTCCCACACCAACGACGGGTCGTTGACGTGCAGTTTATCGAGCGCGTCACGCAGGTTCTCGTAGTCCTTGTTGTCGATCGGGAACAGGCCCGTATAGACCATGGGCTTGGCCTCGCGATAACCGGGAAGCGGCTCGGGGCAGGGGTTCGACGCCCACGTAAGGGTATCGCCCACGCGAACGGCCTCGGGGTCCTTCAAGCCCGTGACCACATATCCGACCTCGCCGACCGTCAGCGCGTCGACCGGGGTCTCGGCAGGACGCTTGACGCCCACGCCGTCGACCAAAAAGTCGCCCTTGGCTTGCATCATAAGCAGGGTATCGCCCTTTTTGATGGAACCATCGAAGACGCGCACCGTAGCCACCACACCGCGATACTCGTCAAAGTACGAATCCAAAATGAGCGCTTTGAGCGGAGCGTTTGCATCGCCCTTAGGCGGCGAAATCAAAAAGACAATGGACTCCAGCAGATCGTGAATGCCCTCGCCGGTCTTGCCCGAGACGCACACAGCATCATCGGCAGGGATCGCCAGGTCATCCTCGATCTCGGTCTTAACCTCATCGGGATGGGCCGAGGGCAGGTCGATCTTGTTGATGGCGGGCACAATGTCCAGATTGGCGTTCATGGCGAGCGTCGCGTTGGAAACGGTCTGCGCCTCGACGCCCTGCGTGGCGTCGACGACGAGTACCGCGCCCTCACAGGCTGCCAGCGAGCGCGAGACCTCATAGGTAAAGTCAACGTGGCCCGGCGTATCGATCAGATTGAACTGATACGTCTCACCATCGTCGGCGTCATAGGAAACGCGGACGGCATTGGACTTGATCGTAATGCCGCGCTCGCGCTCGATATCCATGGTGTCGAGCAGCTGCGACTCCATGTCGCGTTCGTCGACGGTATGGGTGAGCTCGAGGATGCGGTCGCTGATCGTGGACTTGCCATGGTCGATATGCGCAACGATCGAGAAGTTGCGGATGTGGGAAATGTCAATTGAAGTATTCATGCGGACTATCTTACCCGAGCGGTACAAAAAATGGAGCCTGTTCCATAAAACAGGCTCCATTTATGCGCGTAATCTGTGTGGTGTGAAATTTACAACTTAGGCGTTGATGCTGTTCACGAGCTTGGCAAGACCGGACTTGCGGTTGGAAGCCTGGTTCTTGTGGATAACATGCTTGGCGGCAGCCATGTCGAGACGCTTGGTGACGGTCTTGAGGGCAGCCTGGGCCTTCTCGGCGTCGCCCTCGGCGACGGCGGACTGGACGTGCTTGGTCAGCGTCTTGAGCTCGGACTTGACAGCCTTGTTACGCATGCGAGCTGCCTCATTGGTGCGGATACGCTTCTTCTGAGACTTGATGTTTGCCACTTCTGGAGTTCCTTTCGAGTTCCTTGCAAAAAATGTATGACACCTCTGAGACACGGTGAGGTCATGCAAGCGCCTACTATAGCACGCTCCCTCACAAAGGGATAGAACGAATTTGTCAAATAGGCAGGTATCATCACGATTTTCTCAAGATGTTCGTAATCCAGAGCAAAAGCGCGGTCTGAGAATCGGCCGAACCCTTGAGCGCGAGCTCCACATCAACGGCACCCTCGAGCGCTGCGACGAGCTCTGCCATCGAAAAGCGACGTGCCCAGGTCAGGTGATTCTTGACCTGCCAGGACTGGAGCTTGAGCGTTGCGGCGAGCTCACGGCCCTGTCCGCGCGCATCGAGCGCCTTGGCGACGATCAGCTCACGGATGCGACCGCATAGCAGCGTGTAGGTCCACACGTAGCTCTTGGAGGGCAAAAGCTTAAAGAGCTCGAGCGATCGCCGCATATCGCGAGCCGAGACGGCGTTGAGGAAGTCCCAGGGTTGAACCTCGGCCGTACGAACAATCCAGCGCTCAACGTCGGCAAGTTCAATCTGAGGCGACTCGACCATCTGGGCAAGCTTAGCCAAGTCGTTATCGAGCATGCGAGTGTTTTCACCCGAACGCGAGACGAGCTCCTCGGCGGCCGCCGTCGAGATCGACTTGCCGTGCTGTGTCGCCATCTGCTGCACGCGGCGCGGTAACTCCCAGCGCTTGGTGCCGGAGCAATCGACGATAGCCTTCTTGTCGATCTTGGCGATCGCCTTATACAGGCGCGTATTCTTGGCAAGTGAGTCGGCGATGATGAGGCAGACCGTTGTGGGGCTGGGACTCGCCAGATACTCGACGAGCGGCTCCGAGACCGCCTTGGCGAGCTTTGAGCAGCCATCAAGGATTACCAAGCGAAACTCGCTGCCCATGGGAAAGGTGTTAAGCGATCCGATAATAGACTCGACATCGGGGTCCTTGGTCATGTCGCGCTCGTCGAGGTTGAATTCGACCATGCCCGTCTTTTCCAGACGCGCTTTCATACGCGAGACGGCGTGATCGCGCTTGACTCCGTCGGTACCGACGATCAGATATGCCGGCAGCAGACCGGTTTCGGACATTGCGCTCCCCTCCCGCAGGCCTTTGTATTCGCTCCGTGTCATTCTAGCCCAGGGGCCCACCACACGCCAACGACGTCGTCACGGTCGCTGGCATCGCATCGCAAAGCCATTCGCAGTCGGCGTGACGGTAATGTCGCCGTGTTCGATGGTGCACGCGAACACACCGCCCGCTTCCTTAACGGCATCGATGCAGGCATCGGACGGATGGCCGTATCGATTCCCCTCGCCCGCGCTCGCGAGGGAAAGCTCGGGCTTCAGGACGCCCAGCAACTCTCCATCGACTGAAACCTTGGAGCCGTGATGCCCAAGTTTAAGGACATCGATATCCCCCACCTCCTGCACGAATTCCCGTTCTTGATCGAGCTCGGCATCACCGGTGAGAAGTATGCGCAGGCCCTTGCCTTCCTGAACACAAGAGAGCAACAGGACAAGCGAGTCCTCATTTCCCTCGCCATCCACGGACTCGAATGGCCACATCACGCGGGCGCAAAATGAGCCGATGTCGACCGTATCCCCAAGGCGCACCTGCCGATACTCCACGCCAGGTCGGTTCAATACCTCGGCAGGGGCATCCTCCAGCGCATCCGCCGCCACGGCAATCGTTCCGACCGAAAACTGTTCGAGCACGGCGGGCAGACCACCCCAGTGGTCCTCATCCCAATGCGTCACAAAGACGGCATCGATATGGTGCACGTTATTGCGAACCAACGCCGCCACCACGCGCTCGTCGAGCCCACAGTCGACAAGCGCTACTGCGCCGCCCTGGCGGATAAGAATCGCATCGGCCTGGCCCACATCGAGCACCGTCACCGAAGGAGGAGCGAATCGATCCCAATAGACGTACGGAATCGCAGCCAAGAGCATCAGGCATGCAAGCCCCACCGCCATAGGACGTGCACGGGGACGCGGCCACCAGACCAGCAGAACCGCCAGCAAACACGGCACTAGGTAAATCCACACGCTATCGGGCGGCACGCTCACGGATGCACCCGGCATGGCAGCAAACAGCTGCTCGAAGAACAGCGCGCAACGGGCGGCAATCATGGGTACAACGAGCGCCCAAGTCCGCAACGGTCCCACGAGCGAAAAGGGAACTAGCACGATCGACACAGCAAGCAGTACGCTCACCACCGGACCGATGACCGCATTTGCCAACGGAGCAATGAGCGAGAATGTACCGAAGGCAGGAATGGTAATGGGAAGTGTCGCCAGTTGCGAGCACAGCGTGACGGAAAGCACGCTGGCAACGCCCGATGGCACACCTAGCTCACCCAAAGCGTAGGTCGCATAGGGACAAAAGCACAGAATGGCTAAGACGCTGGCGCATGAAAGCTGAAAGCCCATCTCGAACAGCACCGTCGGCCGCAGTAGCACAAAGATGGACATGGTTGCGAAGAGTGCCGAAAGGCCGTGCCGACGACGCCCCGCGCCGTTTACGACAAGCGTCACGAACACCATGCAGCACGCGCGCACGACCGAGGGAGACGCGCCCGTAAAGGCAGCGTAGCCCACAAGCATTATCGCCAATATCGCCCGCTGAAGACCACGTGAGCACCGAGTCTTTTGCAATACACCCTCGATTACAAACCCCACGATAGCCAAATGGCTGCCCGAGACGGCGATAAGATGCGCCGTTCCCGTCACCGAAAACCAGTCGCCCGCCGGCTGGGCGCGCAGCTCGGCCGAACGACCGCAGACGACACCGGCTATGAGCGCACGCGCCGGGTCGGTCGCAGGCGCGATGGACGAAAGCAGCCCATTTCGCAGCCGAAGCAGCGGCCTCGGAGAACCCTCATCGACCGACACAATCCGAACGGCTTTAACCTTGCGCACCTCGCCTCGAAGCACGCGCGATCGTCCATACGCATCGTTCTCAAAACGTGACACGCGACCGATAACACGCACGTGCGCCCCGACCTTGAACTCACGGTCATACGATAGGCGAACCGTTGCCAAGTTCTTACCGTCCGAGCGTGCCTCGCAGGTATAGGAATACACGTCGTCATTTATGGATGGGTCACCCTGCACGACAAACTCGAGACTGCTTGCCGCTCGACCGTCGAGCGTCTTCGAGGCGTTGAGCGCACCCACGGCCCACCACGCCGAAACGACCGCACCCGCTATGAGACCGACGGACGCGGCATACAGCCACCGCTTCAAAGGGGCAAGCCGCGCACAAGATTGAGCCAGCACAACGAATACCGCCGCCGCAACGGGAATGGCCCATAGCGGCCCGACCGCCGGCGCCCGCTCCCTCAGCAGCGCATCAGCGGCCACGTTGAGCACCAAGGCGCAGCTCATGCACATGCCGGCACACAGGGCCATCGTCCACGGAATCAGGGGCCGCGGAGGCATCACGTGCTCGCGCTCGGTCGCACTCATACGCAGATGCAATCTTTGATTTTGGCAAGCTTCTTCTCGCCGATTCCCGACACGCGCATCAGATCGTCAACCGAAGCAAAAGCACCGTTCTTTGTCCGCTCATCGATAATCGACTGTGCCATTGAGGGACCGATTCCCGAGAGCGTCTGCAGCTCTGCCGAGCTTGCCGTATTAATGTTTACTAGGCCTGTTGCGCCACCGACGCCTGATGATGCGGAAGCCCCACCATCAACACCGGCTTCCGCAATGGACACCTGCTGCTCCCCTACCGTTGGAACGTGAATTTTTTGTCCATCAGTGACCTTGGATGCACGATTAAGCCCCGTAACGTCTGCTTCGGGCGCCAGCCCGCCGGCGGCATCAATCGCCTGAGCCACCCGCGCCCCGTCTTTGAGGCGATATACACCGGGTGACACCACGGCGCCATCAACATCGACATAGACCTCTGCCGCGGCAGA
>JBPGZF010000035.1:0-19593 GCA_052033095.1 Collinsella sp. | reverse complement strand
CGGCGATATAAACCAAGCAGTCCTTCAGCTCGTTGCGGTAGCGGTTCTTCCAGCCCTCATGATACTGGGGCTGGCTCGAATACTTGGTCGCCACGTTATTGACCACACTGTTGGAAAGCGCCGTCACAAACTCGCGGTCGGACATATCGTTGGAGAGATTCGCCCAACGGAAGAAGTCCCTGCAGCCACCGGTGCCGCACATGTTGGTGATGCTCCACACCATGCCCTTAACGCAATCGGCACGGCCCGAAATATCAATACCCAAGCCGCTCTTGAGCCACGCCTCGGTCACCGCATAGTACGAGTTGTACGCATACGCATCCTGCAGAGCCGAAAACTCAGCAGGATCGGTGTTATAAGCGCCCTGGAAGGTCTCCTGCGCAATACGGCCCAACTCGGTGAGCTGGCCATTCTCGTACATGGCATTGCTCGTGTTGGAAATCTCGCTGCCGCGATCAATCGCATCCTTGAGCATGCTGTATTTTTCGGGGTTGTAGTTGTAGGCCTGCTTCATAAACGGAATGAGCGACCATCGACGGTCGAACTGATAATAACCCAGCGCGTTATAGCCGTCGCCATACGAAAAGCCCTGGTTATAGTTGCCATGGCTCTCGTACTTGGTAAAGTACTTCATCTCGGGGGTCACGTTAACAAACGAAACGCCCTGGACCGACCTCAGCACGCCCGAGAAGGACTGCTGGGTGTAGAGACCCTTATCGATATCGGTGGCATCCGAGGCAACGCCCGGCGTGGGCTCCTCGGCAGCGGCGGGTGCCGGCACGGAAACGGCGCCAAACGAAAGCGCCAGCGTCAGGCCCGCGACAATAGCAGAATGCTTGCGCTGCATAAGATCCTCCCTGCATTGGTGTAGTTAAAGTGCAGTTTGCAAAGATAAGAGTAAGTATTGCAGCTCGCCCGTTGTTGCACAACAACCCCTCGGTAAACGGCAACAACCCTCCGCGAAATCCGCGAAATCTAAAGGAATTAAACAAACTGGTCGTCGGGCATCAGAAGAAGATCGCCGTAGCGTCCCATCAGCCCGTCTCTCAACTGACAGAAAGCGGGGATATAGACGTTCAAGATACGCTGAATCAAATCTTGAGCGAGCTTGTTGTCATAGATATGGACGTTCGTATTGCGGTCTCTGAGCATATCTAGCCATGCCGCCTCATCAATAAAGTCGTAGAATCGGTAGGCTTCCTTCAAGATGGCACGAGGAGACCCCGATGCAGCAAGCGTGGCGCCCTCATACTCGAGCAGACGTTTAAGGAGCTTCCAGCTCAGTTCAAACTGAAGGTTGAACTTATTAATCAATCCACTCTGAACAAAATCATTGCTAAGATCCTGATTGGGTGCATCCTCAAGATTCGCCAAGGCGCTGGCAAAGTTCTCATATTTTTTCATACAGAATCACACCATCCCTGGCAATTTCATCGAGCAATTGCTGCGATAAGGACTCATCCAGATTGACGACGTCTATATCTAAAAGAGTATCAAGACGCTCCTCTATCAGATATGAGAAACGGTCGAAATCCCGGCAACCTGCTACAGCAATATCAATATCGCTCTTAGGCAAGTTGTCACCGCGGGCACGAGAACCAAACAGCACAACCCTCTCGGCGTCACATTCCCGAGCAAAAATCTCAATTTGCTTGTACACCTTGTCGAGAGATACCATCTGCAGCCCTACAGCTTAATGTCGAAGTTGATCTCGGGGACGGCAGCAAGGTCGGCCAACGTCACGCCGTCGACGTACTTTTCGATCACGTCGTCCAGACCGCGCCAGAATTTGACGGTCGAGCAAAGATCGCTGCGGGCGCAGCTGTTGTCGATGCCATCGCACGCCACCGGAGCCGTGCTGCCCTCGACGGCGCGCAGGATGTCGCCGGCACGCACCTCGGCCGGGTCCTTGGCCATCATGTAGCCGCCGCCCTTGCCGCGCACGCTCTTAAGTAGGCCCGCCTTCATGAGCGGACGAACCAGCTGCTCCAGATACTTTTGCGAGATACGCTCGCGGTCGGCGACCTCGCGCAGAGCGATCTTGCCCTCGGCGTCGCCCAGCGCTGCGATATAGATCATCAGTCGGAGGGCATAGCGGCCCTTAGAAGAAATGAGCATACCTACCCTCCCATCGCATCTTGGACAACATAACCAGGTTTGTTTGTCCCAAATCTTAAGTAAGTGGGACAAACACAACAGGTTATTTTGTCCCACATCTAGAAAAGTCGAGTGGATTAGTCGGGTTTTCCCTTGACTAACGCCGAACCCATAGTAACTTTATTCCGAGAAGATTCCTAGGGTTTCGTACACCCATGAGTACACCATATAACAGAGAGGGACAGCATGAGCGCAAATCCGCTGCTTTCCATCGAAGGTCTGACCGCCTCCGTGGACGAGAAGACCATCCTCCACAACGTCAACCTTAACGTCGCCGCCGGCGAGACCCACGTGTTGATGGGACCCAACGGCGCCGGCAAGTCCACCCTTGGCCACCTGGTCATGGGCGACCCCGTCTACACGGTCAACGACGGCCGCATCGTCTTTGACGGCCAGGACATCACCGAGCTCACCACCGACAAGCGCTCGCGCGCCGGCCTGTTCCTGAGCTTCCAGGCCCCGGTCGAGATCCCCGGCGTGCCACTGTCGAGCTTTTTGCGCGCCAGTATCGCCGGCCGCCCCGGCCTGGAGATGAAGGGCAAGGAATTCCGTCGTCGCGTCAAGGAGCTCGCGGCCGAGCTTAACATGGATACTGCCTACCTCAACCGTGAGCTGGGCGTGGGCTTCTCGGGCGGCGAGAAAAAGAAGGTCGAGATGCTCCAGCTTCTGCTGCTGCAGCCCAAGCTCGCCATCTTGGACGAGACCGACTCCGGCCTGGACGTCGACGCCCTGTCCACCGTCAGCCACGGTATGGACGCCTACCGCAAGAGCTGCGACGGCTCCATGCTCATCATCACGCACAACACGCGCATCCTGGAGCACCTGGATGTCGACCGCGTACACGTTATGGTCAAGGGCCACATCGTGCGCGAGGACGACGCCTCGCTCATCCCCTGGATCGACAAGAACGGCTTTGAGACCTTCGAGCGCGAAGCCGCCGAGCAGCGCGCCCAGGCCGAGGCCGCCGCTGCCGAGCAGCAGGCGTAAAGGGGCGACGCAATGACCAAGAACCGCACCGAGGTCGCGGACATCGACCGCAGCCTCTACGACTTCACCTACGGCGAGGAGGGATTCGAGCGCCTCGACGCCGGCATCACGCCCGACATCGTGCGCGAGATCAGCGCCAAGAAGGACGAGCCACAGTGGATGCTCGATCTGCGCTTAAAGTCCCTCGAGATCTTCAACCGCTTCCCCGACCCGACGTGGGGCCCCTCGATCGAGGGCCTGGACATGGACAACATCGTCACCTACGTCAAGCCCAACACCGACCAAAAGCACGACTGGGAGTCGGTGCCCGACGACATCAAGAACACCTTTGAGCGCTTGGGCATCCCCGACGCCGAGCGCAGCTACCTGGCAGGCGTCGGCGCGCAGTACGACTCCGAGCTCGTCTACCACAACATGCAGGACACGGCGTCCAAGATGGGCATCGTCTACTCCGGTATTGAAGAAGCCCTGCACGATCCACAGTGGGAACCGCTCATCCACGAGAAGTTTATGACGCTCATCCCGCCCACCGACCACAAGTTTGCGGCCCTGCACGGCGCCGTATGGTCGGGCGGCTCGTTTGTCTACGTGCCCAAGGGCACCAAGTTGGACTTCCCGCTGCAGAGCTACTTCCGCCTTAACGCCAAGGGTGCCGGCCAGTTTGAGCACACGCTCATCATCGTCGAGGACGATGCCGACCTGCACTTTATCGAGGGTTGCTCCGCGCCCAAGTACAACGTGGCCAACCTCCACGCCGGCGCCGTCGAGCTCTTTGTGGGCAAGCGTGCGCACCTGCGCTACTCGACCATCGAGAACTGGTCCAAAAACATGTACAACCTCAACACCAAGCGTGCGCGCGTGGACGAGGATGGCGACATCGAGTGGATCAGTGGCTCCTTCGGCAGTCACGTGGGCTACCTCTACCCCATGAGCGTGCTCAACGGCCGCCGCGCCCGCTCGAGCTTTACCGGCATCACCTTTGCCGGTGCCGGCCAGAACCTCGACACCGGCTGCAAGGTCGTGCTCAACGCGCCCGATACCTCGGCAACCGTCGAGACCAAGGGCATCTCCAAGAGCGGCGGCATCCAGACCTTCCGCAGCTCCATCGTGGCCACGCCCAAGGCCGAGGGTTCCAAGGCAACCGTGAGCTGCCAGTCGCTGATGCTCGACGACCAGAGCCGCTCCGACACTATTCCGGCCATGGACATCCGCGCCAAGAATGTCGACATCGGCCACGAGGCCACCATCGGCCGCATCGGCGACGACAAGGTGTTCTACCTGATGAGCCGCGGCATCTCGGAGGAAGAGGCCCGCACCATGATCGTCAACGGCTTTGCTAACCCGGTCTCCAAGGAGCTGCCGCTGGAGTACGCCGTCGAGATGAACAACCTGATCAAGCTCGAGATGGAAGGAGCGATCGGATAATGAAACAGGAAACCAACGCCGCTGCCACCACGCTCGAGCAGGTCAACGCGATGCCCGCAGCAACCTGGGGCTGGTTGAAAATGAATCAGACCAAGCTCGAGCTCTCTGACGAGCTTGCCGCCGCTCCCGCGGAGGCCGTTGAGGTCGAAGGCTTGGGCGAGCAGTTTTCCGGCGCTGCCGACGCGTTTGGCACCGCCATGAACGCCATGGCCGAGCGCTTCCCCGAGCGCCGCGCCTCCGCCCCCGGTGATGCCGCCGACCGCGCCCGCATCACGCCCGAGACCGAGCTCGACGTGCCCGCCACCTCCGTCTACCAGGCCGGCGCCATCAAGCTCGAGGAGGAGCTCTCCCCTGCTGAAGCCTTCGAAACCGGCATGGGCGAGGCTGCCTACGCCTACTTGGCCGAGCACGCTACCAAGCGCATCGTCATCGATGTGCCCGCATACCAGCACGCCACGGTTACCGTGCGTGTGAGCGGTGTCGATGCCGCCGCGGCCATCGCCGCCATCGACATCGTCGCTCGCCCGCAGGCAACGCTCGACCTGCATATTGCCCTAGACTCTCCTGTTACCGGCGAGGGTGTCGTGGGCTCCGTGCTACGCGTGTGCGCCCACGAGTACGCCACCGTCAACGTGACCTGCACGCAGACACTCGACGACAGCTGGATCGCACTCGACGACACCGGCCTGTTCCTGGACGAGGGCGCGCGCGTCAACGTGCAGCACACCGTCCTGGGCGCCGGCGCCAGCGCCACCGGCCTTGCCGGCGACCTGCTGGGCGACACCGCCAAGGTGACCATCGATACCGATTACCTGGGCGCCCGCGAGCAGGTGCGCGACTTTAACTACGAGCTGCGCCACCGCGGTCGCAAGACCGAGTGCGAGATCGACGCCAACGGCGTGCTGACCGGCACGTCCAAGAAGGTCTACCGTGGCACCATCGACCTCGTGCACGGCTGCAAGGGTGCAACCGGCACCGAACGCGAGACGGTGCTTTTGGCCAACAAGGGCGTCGACAACAAGACCGTTCCCGTCATTCTCTGCGACGAGGACGACGTCGCCGGCAACCACGGCGCCACCATCGGTCACGTCCGCGACGAGCAGCTGTTCTACCTCGCCTGCCGTGGCCTTGACCAAAACGCCGCCGAGGACCTGTTCATCCGCGCCAAGCTGGAGGACGCCGCGCTTTCCGCCACCGACGAGCGCACCCGCGCCGCCGTCGTCCGCCTAGGCAACAACCTGATCGACAACTTTGAAGAGGAGCTCGCATGATCGACACCGAGCACGTTAAATGCGATACCTGTACTGCCCCCGAGCCCATGGAGCTCGACGCCAGCGACGAGGCTTCGCGCGGCTGGCCCACCGTGGACATCGAGACCAACCCCTACAAGGGCCAGTTCCCGCTGTTCCAGCAGCACCCCGAGATCGCCTTCCTCGATAGCGCCGCCACCGCGCAGCGCCCTGCCCGTGTGCTCGACGCCGAACGCGACTTCTACCAGCGCATGAACGCCAACCCCCTGCGCGGCCTGTACTCGCTGTCCGTCGAGGCCACCGACGCCATCGCGAAGGTCCGCCAGCAGATCGCTGACCTCATCGGCGCCTCACAGGCCAACGAGGTCGTCTTCACCCGCAACACGAGCGAGTCGCTCAACCTGGTCGCTAAGAGCTTTGCGCCCACAGTGCTCGAACCGGGCGACGAGGTCGTCATCACCATCATGGAGCACCACTCCAACCTGATTCCGTGGCAGCAGGTCTGCCGCGAGACCGGCGCCAAGCTCGTCTACCTCTACCCCACCAAGACCGGCCAGCTCACCACCGAGGAGGTTCTTGCCAAGGTGGGTCCCAAGACCAAGATCCTAGCCGTGGGACAGGTCTCCAACGTGCTGGGCGTCGAGAACCCGGTCAAGAACCTCGGCAAACTCGTGCACAAGTACGGCGGCTACCTGGTCGTCGACGGCGCGCAGTCGCTGCCGCACATGCCGGTCGATGTGGCCGACCTGGGCGCCGACTTCTTTGCCTTTAGTGCGCACAAGGCCATGGGCCCCATGGGCATCGGCGTGCTGTGGGGCAAGATGGACCTGCTCAACGCCATGCCGCCCATGCTTACCGGCGGCGAGATGATCGATTCGGTCACCGAGCAGAACGCTGTCTGGGCTCCCGTCCCCGAGAAGTTCGAGGCCGGCACGCAGGACGCCGCCGGCATCTTCGCCACGGGCGCCGCACTCGATTACCTGGTCAACACGGTGGGTTACGAGAACATCCAGGCCCGCGAGCAGGCACTCGTCCACTATCTGATGGGCGAACTCATGCAGCTCGACTTTGTCCAGATCATCGGCTCCATCTATTGGGACAACCACCACGGCGTCGTGAGCTTTAACGTCAAGGGCATCCACCCGCACGACGTAGCGAGCATCATGGACATGGACGGCGTCTGCATTCGCGCCGGCCACCACTGTGCGCAGCCGCTGCTCACCTGGCTGGGCGTCGAGAACCTTGCCTGCTGCCGCGCCAGCGTGGCCTTCTACAACGACAAGGCCGATATCGACAAGTTCATCGCCGGCCTGCATCACGTTTGGAGCACGTTCAATGGGTAATCTGTACACCTCCACCACGTTTATGGAGCACAACTCGCACCCCGACTACAAGTACGAGATGGACGCCCCCACGCACGAGCACGACGGCATCAACCCCAGCTGCGGAGACGAGCTCACCTTGCAGCTACGTGTCGAGAACAACGTGATCGAGGAGGCCTCCTTTACCGGCCACGGCTGCGCCATCAGCCAGGCAAGCGCCGACATCATGGCCGACCTCATCACCGGCGAGACCGTCGAGGAAGCTCGCCGCTTGGCAGAGCTCTTCCTCGCCATGATCCGCGGCGAGCAGCTCTCCGAGGAGGACTTGGAAGACCTGGACGAGGCCGCCCAGCTCCAGGACATCTCGCACATGCCCGCCCGCGTCAAATGCGCCGAGCTCGCCTGGCGCACCCTCGACGGCATGCTCACGGGACAAAATAATCAGTAGTATTTGTCCCAAATCTTAAGAATTTTGTTGGCCGAATCGCTTGACAAGAGTGGTTCGGCCATTTTCTATTCCGAGCCCTCAGCCTGAGCATTCACCCGAACATAAGCGCGCACGATACGAGAGACGGTACTCTTGCTGATTCCCGTATATCGTTCGATCTCGCGCACCGTGTAGCCGACATCGTGCAGGGCGAAAATGATTCCATCTCGCCGCGAGGGCGCTACGGTCTTGAGTTCGTTGAGCGGCACGCCCAGGCGCTTCGCCATCTTGTCGGCAAACGCACGCCGCTCCCACTCTGTCTCATCCATATCGTGAATCACCGGATCGGAACCATCGGGCATCGACAGAGAATAATCCAGAAACCCCTTGGCAGACTCAAAGAGCTCAAGCACACAAGAAGGGTCCGAAAATCCCCTCGTCGTATCGTTGTCATACGCTCTCAGATACTCGGCAAAGCTGCTCCAGGGATAACGCTCGATCAGGGCGATACCCGCCTCCTGCGGATTAGCGTGAACATAGCGAATGGCAGCCATTAGATAACGGTCGGTATCGAGCGAGCGCCGGTCAAAACGGTTCTGGAACAGATGACCCGTGCGCCCCGTGCGCTTATTGAACCGCCGCGCGTACGTCAAAAGCAGCCGGTGCATCGCCGCGCTCATCGCGTCCTCGTAATCTGCAAGCACCAGATGCACGTGATTGCCCATAAGGCACCAGGCGATAACCGTCACGCCCGCCTCGCGGCAGCACTCGCGCATCAGCTCCAAAAACTCCCACCGGTCTTCATCGCCCTCAAAGATGAGCTGCTTGCCCACACCGCGGGCACAGACATGGTAAAAGCCGGTAACCGTTCTCCAAACGCGCTGCATGGCGCTCCCTTCGCCGGGATCTGATTGCCATCCAATACAGCACGATTGAAGCGTGCCATCAAAACATTCACGCAAAACAATACACTCGCGCGGCCAAAGGCAGTAAACGGGCGGCGAACGGCACCGTTGCAACAGGTCAACCCCTGCAACGCTTACAAGAGCTGACCAAAAGCTTGCCCAAGACGAACCCCCTCTACGGAAGTTCGCGACCACAGAACATATAGTTAAACCGTTTCAATTAAAACTTCCGGACTTCTCGCTACGAAAACTGAGCCGTTCGCCGAATATTCCGTGCATTTCGCGGTATTATAGGGGCTGCATGTCATGTCCCTTTCGAAGGGTCGCCCGGCAATCGCCAGCCACGACCCCCAGACGGGACGCCAACACGATAGAGAGGAGAGGCATGCAGTACTCACAGGAAGTGGAGAACATGTGCCCCGTTGCCAAGGGTGCATACCACGGCCCCGCACCCATCCCCGAGGAGGGCAAGTGGGTCCAGGCTAAGGAGATTTCCGACATCTCCGGTCTTACGCACGGTGTGGGTTGGTGCGCACCTCAGCAGGGCGCCTGCAAGCTCACGCTGAACGTCAAGGACGGCATCATCGAGGAGGCCCTCGTTGAGACCATCGGCTGCTCGGGCATGACCCACTCTGCCGCCATGGCTTCCGAGATCCTTCCCGGTAAGACCATCCTCGAGGCCCTCAACACCGACCTCGTCTGCGACGCCATCAACGTTGCTATGCGCGAGATCTTCCTGCAGATCGTTTACGGCCGCAGCCAGACCGCATTCTCCGAGGGCGGCCTGCCCGTGGGCGCCTCCCTCGACGACCTCGGCAAGGGCCTTCGCTCTCAGGTCGGCACCATGTTCGGCACCAAGGCCAAGGGCGCTCGTTACCTCGAGCTCGCTCAGGGCTACGTCACCCGCATGGCTCTCAACGACAAGAACGAGATCATCGCGTTCGAGTTCCTGAACCTCGGCAAGTTCACCGACGCCGTCAAGGCCGGCAAGACCCCCGAGGAGGCCATCGCTGGCGCTATGGGCCACTATGGTCAGTGGGAGAACGCTGCCAAGTACATCGACCCGCGCACCGACGAGGAGACTCACTCCGTCGCCAGCGTGTTCCCGGTTCACGAGTAGAAAGGGAGGGAAATAACTATGACTGTTACGTTCGAAGGTTACGAGCGCCGCGCTGACAAGATCAACAAGTGCCTCGCCGACAACGGCATCGCCTCCCTCGAGGAAGCTCTGCAGATCTGCACCGACAAGGGCTTCAACCCGCGTGAGATCGTCAACAACACCCAGTCCATCGCCTTCCAGAACGCCGAGTGGGCCTACACCCTCGGTTGCGCTCTCGCTGTCAAGCGTGGCGCCAAGACCGCTTCTGAGGCTGCCGCCATCATCGGCGAGGGCATCCAGGCCTTCACCGTTCCCGGCTCCGTCGCCGAGGACCGCAAGGTCGGTCTGGGCCACGGCAACCTGGGCGCTATGCTGCTCTCCGACGACACCGAGTGCTTCGCCTTCCTGGCCGGCCACGAGTCCTTCGCTGCCGCTGAGGGCGCTATCGGCCTGGCTCTGAACGCCAACAAGGCTCGCAAGAAGCCGCTGCGCGTTATCCTCAACGGTCTGGGCAAGGACGCCGCCCAGATCATCGCCCGCATCAACGGCTTCACCTATGTGAAGACCCAGTTCGACTACTACACGGGCGAGCTCAAGGTCGTCGAGACCATCCCCTACTCCGATGGTCCCCGCGCTGCCGTTAACTGCTACGGCTCCGACGACGTCCGCGAGGGCGTTGCCATCATGTGGCACGAGAACGTCGACATCTCGATCACCGGCAACTCCACCAACCCCACGCGCTTCCAGCACCCCGTCGCTGGCACCTACAAGAAGGAGCGCCTCGAGGCTGGCAAGAAGTACTTCTCCGTCGCTTCTGGTGGCGGCACCGGCCGTACTCTGCACCCGGACAACATGGGCGCCGGCCCTGCCTCTTACGGCATGACCGACACCATGGGCCGTATGCACTCCGACGCCCAGTTCGCCGGTTCTTCCTCCGTGCCTGCGCACGTCGACATGATGGGTCTCATCGGCATGGGCAACAACCCCATGGTCGGTGCCACCGTCGCCTGCGCTGTCGCCGTCGAGGAAGCCCTCAAGGCCTAATCGCGCCCGCGCGATGCTCAAATAGTTGAGCTTTGGAGCCGCTACCTTTCGAGGTAGCGGCTCTTTTTGTTTGCGCTGTCGCAGGGTAGCTAATGCCAATATATCAGTTGGGGCGAAATACGAGATGTGATGAGACGGAGCGTCAGAACGCCCATGACGCCCACCTGCCATATTTGCCCTTTACCGATTTGCCGAGTCTTTGCGGCCCCATTGCCGATCACCCGTGCGACAATGCGCCGGACGAGAAAGGAATCCGATGGAATCGACTGACGTACTGGTAATTGGATCTGGCATTGCGGGCCTTTGCGCCGCCATCGAAGCGGCACGCACGGGTGCAACCGTCACTGTGGCAAGCGCCGGAAAGACTATGAGTGGATCGAGCTTCTTCCCCGGAACCTGGGGCCTGGGGCTTATCGGACCCGTCGACGAAGACGATGAGCAGGACCTCATCGACACCATTCAGACTGTTGGTGGCGGCGTCGCCGACCCCGAGCTTGTCCAGACGTTTGTCCACGGCATTCCCCAGGCAATTGAATGGCTCGAGCAAGACCTAGGCGTTGAGCTCCAGCGTCCGCAAAGCGCTGAGAGCGCCCAGCAAAAGCAATTTATCCCCTGCTTTGACCACAAGACGCGCATGTGGCGCGGCCTCACCCGCAAGCCCCTTGAGGACGCTCTGACGACCCGAATCGAGTCACTCGGCATTCGCCTGCTCCCCCGTCGCGAGCTTTTCAACCTTGATGAAGATACGGACGGAAAGATTGTCGGCGCCACGCTCTACGACCGGACAAACGAGCATCTCGTGCCTATGGCAGCTAAGGCCACTATCATCTCTGCGGGCGGCACGGGTGGCCTGTTCGAGCGCAGCCTTACGTCGGCTGATGTGCTCAGCTCATCACAGGCCATCGCGCTGGCGCACGGTGCGTCCCTTACTAATATAGAGTTCATGCAGATGATGCCCGGCTTCATCGAGCCCAAGCGCAACCTGGTCTTCAACGAGAAAACCTGGCGCTACGTACATGTAGACCAGCCGGTAGATATTGCCGACGACAAGCTCGACGATCTGCTCGAGCAACGCTCCGGATATGGTCCCTTCACTTCGCGTCTGGATTCTCGCGCTATCGACCTAGCCATCGACCAAGCGGGAGCCGAAGGCCTGGCGCTCCACTACGACTTCCCCCGCGAGGACGTCCCCGAGTTTGTGCAGACCTTTGCCACCTGGCTACAAGACGAGCACGGCATCGCGCCGACCGACGAGATGCGCGTGGCGATGTATGCCCACGCCGCCAACGGCGGTATCAAAATCGACAAGACCGCGTACACGGGCGTTGAGAGCCTCTACGCCTGCGGTGAGGCAACAGGCGGCATGCACGGCGCCGACCGCATCGGCGGCTTGTCGAGTGCCAATGGCATCGTATTCGAGCGCATCGCGGGCGCATCGGCAGCTCGAGCAGCGCTGGACGCTCCCGAGGCGGCCGCTCCGATGGATATCGCCCTCCCCCAGCATGGCATAGCTACAGCAGACGCCGAGCGCCTGACCCGCTGCCTCAAACGCACAATGAGTACCTACTGCATGATCAACAGGACCGATGTTGGCCTTTCCAAGGCGCTGCAAGAGCTTGAAAACATTCAAGATGATACCACAGCTCTTAATAAGCCGCATGCCAACGACAGCGAAATCGCTGCGCTCGCCCGCATACAGTCGCAGATTCAGCTAGCACAGAAAATGGTCAAAGCCATGCGCAAACGCACCGAAAGTCTCGGATCGCACTATCGAGCGGACTAAGTCGAACACCCATCTAAAACAGAACACAGCTAATCGATATCTATAGGCCCCGTGAGCTCGAAATGACACGGGGCCCATTCGTGTCCGCACGGCAGCGTATCCTTATTCTGAATACAGAGCGGGCAAAGCCCGCATAGACAATAGACCAGCGAGGAGGAGATATGGACAGTAGAGATATCGAGAAGTGGCGTGTCAAACTTGATAGCTACGCCAATGTGGAAGACGGCGTTGAGTATTGGCTCGCACGCGATTTAATGGAACCCATGGGATACACTCGATGGGAGAACTTCGCCGAAGTTGTTAAGAGGGCAAAGGTCTCGTGCGAAACAAACAAAACTCCAGTTGATTCCCATTTTCGTGACACCACGAAAATGGTAACTGCCGGTGTCGCCGCTCGCGCGGTTAAAGACTACAAACTTACGCGCTATGCATGCTATTTAATCGCCCAGAACGGAGATTCAAACAAGCCAGAGATCGCGCTCGCCCAGGCATACTCTGCCGTGCAGACGCGCCGCCAAGAGCTCATAGAGCAGCGCTTCGCAGAGATTCAGCGCTTGCAGGCGCGCCACTCACTATCCGATTCAGAGAAACAGCTCTCGGGTATTGCGTTCAAACGCGGCGTGGACTCCAAAGGATTCGCGATCATCAAGTCGAAGGGCGATGAAGCGTTATTCGGCGGCAGAAGCACGGCGGAAATGAAGCAGCAGCTCGGCATACCCAAGAGCGCGGCATTGGCGGACAGGTTAGCCGATGTCCTCATCAAAGCAAAGGACCTTACGAACTCGATGACGGCCTTCAACGCCGAGGAACACGACCTGTACGGTCTGGACCAGATCAAACAAGAGCACGTCGAGAACAACACAAGCGTACGTGGCAGCCTCATCGACCGCGGAATTGTCCCCGAGAACCTACCGCCCGCCGAGGATACAAAAAAGCTCGAACGTCGCGTGAAAGCAGACGAGAAAAAGCTCAAGGAGGGTACAGACGGATTCACCGACCCCCAGGGCAGGCTCGACTTGTAAAGCGTCTGTGCCCTTACGGGTTCGGCCCCATGCGAGGTTAATAAAAAAGACGGCCAACCGAAATTGACCGTCTAAACATGCTTTGGTGGGCCGTCAGGGGGTCGAACCCTGGACCTTGGGATTAAGAGTCCCCTGCTCTACCAACTGAGCTAACGACCCAAAGCTAAAGTCCGTTGTGGCGGACTTTAGAGGAGATATCGTGTGGTGGGCCGTCAGGGGGTCGAACCCTGGACCTTGGGATTAAGAGTCCCCTGCTCTACCAACTGAGCTAACGACCCGATATCAACACGAAGCAAGAACTGGGGTGGGTAAAGGGACTCGAACCCTCGACCTACGGGACCACAACCCGTCGCTCTAGCCAACTGAGCTACACCCACCGTGTCCTGTGCGCTTCGCGCTCGACTATTATTGCAAGGAACGCCACGCGATGCAAGCCCCAATTTTCAAGAATTTTGAAAAGAGTTTTTCGAGACCATTTCGAGCATTTCCCACCGGTTTCATAGGAGTAAACTTGCCCCACTGCAAATGCTCGAAAGGACCGGCATGAAAGAACTCTCCAACCGCACGGCAACGTTTACCGATTCGGTCATCCGCCGCATGACGCGCATCTCCAACAAGTATGGCGCCGTCAACCTGTCACAGGGCTTCCCCGACTTTGATCCCCCGGCGCAGCTGCTCAATAGCCTCAGCACCATCGCCACCGACCCCAAGCCGCTCTACCACCAGTACTCCATCACCTGGGGCTCCCAGGCCATGCGCGAGGCGCTTGCCGCCAAGCAGGAGCACTTTATGGGCATGCCGATCAACCCCAACGAGAACATCGTGGTCACCTGCGGCTCCACCGAGGCTATGATGGCCGCCATGATGACGGTCACAAACCCCGGCGACAAGGTCGTCATCTTCTCGCCGTTCTACGAGAACTACGGCGCCGACACGATCCTTTCGGGTGCGGAGCCCATCTACGTGCCGCTCAACCCGCCCACCTTTGACTTCGACCGTGAGGTCCTCGAGGCGGCCTTCCGCGACAACGATCCCAAGGCGATCGTCCTGTGCAACCCGTCCAACCCCTGCGGCAAGGTCTTTACCCGCGAGGAGCTCAACTTTATCGCCGACCTGTGCAAAAAGTACGATGCCTACTGCATTACCGACGAGGTCTACGAGCACATCGTCTACACGCCCCACGAGCACGTGTACATGGCCACGCTGCCCGGTATGTTCGAGCGCACCATCAGCTGCAGCTCGCTGTCCAAGACCTACTCCATCACCGGCTGGCGCCTGGGCTACACCATCGCTCCCGCCGAAATCACCGAGCGCATCAAAAAGGTCCACGACTTCCTCACCGTAGGCGCCGCCGCTCCCCTGCAAGAGGCCGTCGTCACCGCCCTCAACTTCGACGACAGCTATTACCAGGAGGTCCTCGACCTCTACACCGCCAAGCGCGACCTGTTCTGCCAGGGGCTCGATAGCATCGGTCTTGAGCATAACGTGCCGCAGGGCGCCTACTACGTGATGATGGATATCTCGGAGTTTGGCTACGACAGCGACCTCGACTTCTGCGAGGACCTCGCGTCCAAGGTGGGCGTGGGCGCCGTTCCGGGCTCGAGCTTCTTCCGCGAGCCCGTCAACCATCTGATTCGTTTCCACTTTGCCAAGCGAGACGAGACGCTCAACGCTGCGCTTGAGAACCTTAAGTCGCTACGTGATAAAATCAACCCGCGCTGGTAAGGACAGCCCGACAACTAAAGGAACCAAAAAAGCCTCGCACCGCCCACCGCGTTGTGAGGCTTCTTTTTATAGCGCTTTCTTAATAGGTTTAGAGCGCTATACTTTAGTGACAGAGCAACTCGTCACGGAGAGAGGAACACTATGGCAGAGCAGCAGCTTATCGGAGCGCTCGAGGCCGGCGGCACCAAGATGGTCTGCGCCACGGGCCATGCAGACGGTACGGTCCTGGAGCGCGAGCAGATCGCGACCACGACCCCGCAGGAGACCGTTGAGGCCGTCAACGCATGGTTTGCCGACAAGGGCATCGCCGCGCTGGGTATCGGCGCCTTTGGCCCCACCGCAGTCAACCCTGCCTCGCCCCAATACGGCAAGATCCTGGAGACGCCCAAAACGGCATGGCGCTACTTTGACCTGCTGGGCACCATCCAAAACGAGCTCAATATTCCCTGCGGCTACGACACCGACGTCAACGTCGCCTGCCTGGGCGAGGTCACCTTTGGTTGCGCCCAGGGCCTCACTGACGTGGTGTATCTGACCATCGGTACCGGCGTGGGCGCCGGCGTGCTCTCGGGCGGTAAGCTCGTGCACGGCATGATGCATCCCGAGGCCGGCCACATCCTGGTCACGCGCGACCCGCGCGACACCATTGGCGAGCACAGCGGCTGCCCCTTCCACGACAACTGCCTCGAGGGCCTCATCGCCGGCCACGGCGTCAAAAAGCGCTGGGGTGGCAAGAGCGCCGGAGAGATGGCCGACGACCCGGAGGCCATGGGCCTTCTTGCCGGATACCTTGCGCAGGCGCTCATGACCTGCATCCTGTGCTACGCACCGCAGAAGATCGTCATCGGCGGCGGCGTGGCCGACCACACCCCCATCGTGCCGCTAGCGCGCAAGAAGTGCGCCGAGATGCTCAACGGCTATATCGTCACGTCCGAGATGGCCGACATCGATAGCTACATCGTCAACAACAGCCTCGAGGGCAAACAGGGCATCATGGGCTGCCTGGCTCTGGGCGCACAGGCGCTTCAGTAACAGACGCACCCGCAGGGCGTGGCGCGCCCGGCAAATCCGACCTACGGAACAAAGCCATCACGCCTCATTTAAGCCCTCAAATAAAAAAGGCCGCCTAGGACCAAACAATACGTCCTAGGCGGCTTTTTTGGCGCACATCAGCGACCGTAAGCGATATCGGAGCACAACGCCCGTTGCCGCTCCGCAGCAGTCGATCATCACATCGGTGATCATGCCGGCGCGTCCCGGCACAAAGAGCTGAATCGTCTCGTCGATCGAGGGAATCAGCAGCAGGAACACCGCCGTGGGCAGCAGCACGTCAAAGGTACGTCGGCCCTCAAAATCGAAGGCGTGCGTTGCCAGGATACCGAGCACCATATACTCGGTAAAATGCGCGCACTTGCGAACAACAAAGTTGGTCACCCATGCATATGGAAGTCCTACGCCGTGCAGGAAACCGCGGATAGCTTCCATGACCGTTAGGCTCAGCGAGCCCGACCCCGAGCCGGGAACCAGCGAATTGCCCCAGATCAAGAGCGCCATCAGGCAGGTCACGACCGCCCATTTTCGATTGATCTTAACCATGCAGAAGTTATGCCTCCGCGCGGAGCGGCGCGAAGCTGGCGGTACCGCCCTCGATAACGCTCAGATAGGCACGGCCCGTACGCTTGGCGGTAGAGGACTGCAGGCGCTCGATCTCTTCCTCGAGGATCTGATTGACGCGCTCGTGACGACGATTTTCCATAATGCCGGCGGCAATAGCCTCGGCTCGCTCGATGCTCTCGCGCGAGATGCGGGCAGTATCCTCAGGGAACACAGCGCTGTGACGGCCGACATAGGCGGGGGCGGCAGGCTGAGGGGCAGCGACGGGAGCGGGAGCGGGAGCTGCAACAGAAGCGGGCTCGTCAATCTCATCCAGAATCGCGGTGGCGGCGGCCCACATGTCCTCGTGGCCCGAGTAATCGGCCATGGGGACATCAACCTCAAGCGAGGCATCCGGAAGGTCGCCGGTGTCGATGCGATCTTGGGCATCAATCGATGCGGTGATGGCTGCAGGCTCATCGAGGTCATCGAGATCGATGTCCGCGGCACCGGAAATGATAGGCATGCTGGCGAGGTTTGCGTTGTACGGCGCAGCCTCAGCCGCCTGCTGCTGGGCAGGAGCGCCCCAAAGCGAGCTTTCGGCGGCACGGCGGGCGGCAACGGCCTCCTCGTCCGCGGTCATGGCTTCATCAACGTACGAATTATCGGCAGAAGCGTTCGCGTCCGCCGAGGTAGCGCTGTAGGCGTTATTGGCTGCCGCGTTGGCAACGAGTGCCACGAAAGCCGCCGTGCTGCCCGCAGGGGCGGCCTGGGAGCCCGACACGGCACGCGCCGCGGCGGCGATGTCGTCGCGATTGAAGGAGCCGGTCTGCCCGCCGTTGGTGAGCTCGTCGATGGCGACTTGATAGACGTCGCGCGAGCGCGCAGGGTCGCAGCTAACCGGCGAATCGTCGTCGAGCATGCTGTCGATCATGGACCAAGCCTCGGCCTCGTCCATGGCATCTGCGGCTCGAGCGATGGTAGGAACACCATCGTCGGCATGACGGCGCTGGAACGCACCGGTCAGGCCGGAAAGGAATGCCGAGGTAGACTGCTCCGACTGAGCCTGAGAAGCAGAAGCCGCAGCGTAAGGAGTAGCATCCTGCTGCTGAGCTGGAATCGAGGCGGTCTTGAACTCGCTTTGATGCTGATTGAGATTGGCGGCACCGCCCATGGCATCGGGCTGGAACAGACGCTCTTCACGCTGCGCACGGTACTCGGAGATACCCAGCGAGGCGGCATAGATACCCACGCCCGCCACCGCGCCCACGGCGAAGGGAACCGCACCCGCCACGACCGTCTCGTTCACCGACGAAAACGGCAGCGTCGCGGCATACATAGCCACGGGAGCGGCAAGGCCGATCCCGCACGAAAGTCCGGCAAGGACTGCTCGTTGTGTTGCATCAGAAGAAGCCATGAGCTCTCCCCATCTTCCAGCACCCAAATCGCATCATTCAGTTGGCTGCGCGAGAGAAGATGAAGCGGGGCTATGCCCCAAAGCAACGGTATATGGTTCGTTTCATCTGCGTTTTCCGTCGCGAAGCTTAAAAGCTATTATGCGAAACCGCCCTGCCGATTGCAAGCGACGATGTCGGATTGAAACGGGAAACCTGCTGTTCGTCGGCCTTACAGTCAAAAATAAGCGCGGAGCGACGCTATGGAAAAGGGCCGAGGCTCAAAGCCCCGACCCTTTATCGCATTGATGACTATCGCTGCGCGCGGATGACAACCTAGAACGTCTGCTCGTAGTCGCTGTGTTTTTTGGCCGAACGCACCAGGAACTCCTGGTTGTTGTTGGTGCCCTTAAGACCCTTGATAAACGATGCGGCTGCGCGCTCGGTGTTGTTCATGCCGGCAAGAATGCGACGCAGGCCAAAGACAAACGGACGCATCTGCTCGTCGACCAACAGGTCCTCGTTACGCGTACCGGAGGCAACGGGGTCGATAGCCGGGAAGATGCGGCGGTCGGCCAGGTCGCGGTCGAGCTTAAGCTCCATGTTGCCGGTGCCCTTGAACTCCTCAAAGATGACCTCGTCCATCTTGGAACCGGTGTCGATGAGGGCAGAGGCCAGGATGGTAAGCGAGCCACCGTTCTCGATATTGCGGGCTGCACCCAGGAAGCGCTTGGGCGGATATAGGGCCGCCGAATCGACGCCGCCCGAAAGGATGCGGCCCGAGGCGGGCGCCGCCAAGTTATAGGCGCGGGCGAGGCGCGTGATGGAGTCGAGCACCACCACGACGTCGCCACCCAGCTCTACGATGCGCTTGGCGCGCTCGATGACGAGCTCTGCCACGCGGGTGTGGTTGTCGGCAGGCATATCGAAGGTCGACGCCACAACCTCACCCTTGATGGAACGCTGCATATCGGTTACCTCTTCGGGGCGCTCGTCGACGAGCAGGCAGATGAGGTGCACCTCGGGGTTGTTAATCGAGATAGACTGGCAGATCTTCTTGAGGATCGTGGTCTTGCCGGCCTTGGGCGGGGACACGATCAGGCCGCGCTGGCCCTTGCCGATCGGTGACACGATGTCGATGGCGCGACCGGTAATAGAGTCCTTGCCGTGCTCCATGCGCAGCGGCTCGTTGGGATAGACCGGGGTGAGGTCGCCGAACTTGGGACGGTTGCGAATCTGCTCGGGGTCCAGACCGTTGACGGTCGTGATTTTGGCGAGGCCGGCGCGCTTGTCGCCGCCGCGCGAAGGACGCAGCGAGCCCTCGATGACGTCGCCCGTGCGCAGGCGCGCGGAGCGGATGAGGTAGGCGGGCACGAAGGCGTCGTCGTTGGACTTCATGTAGCCATGGGCGTGGATGATGCCGGAGCTGTCCGGGCGAATCTGCAGAATGCCCTTGATGT
>JBPGZF010000034.1:0-19640 GCA_052033095.1 Collinsella sp. | reverse complement strand
CTGGCAAAGCCAAGGCCATCGAGCGCCATCGCCCCGGCCGCGTGCGCATGGGCTTGGGTCTGATCGGCCTAGGCCTTAAGACGCTCATTACCGGCAAGACGAAATAGACGTTTGTAGAAGCGCCCCGCATTTGAGGAATGCCCCAGATACGGGGTGCTTTTCCCTGCTACCATGGTTGCGGACAAAACCGCGAATGACAGGCAGGAATATGAAGCTCACCATAGAATCGATGACGTACGGCGCCGACGGTCTGGCACATGCCGACAACGGCAAGGCCACATTTGTACAAGGCGCCGTGGCGGGCGACACCGTCGAAGCCGAGATCGTGCAGGACGGCAAATCGTTTATGCGTGCCCGCACAACCGAGATTCTGGAGCCGAGCCCCGATCGCATTCAGCCGCCCTGCCCCTTCGTGGGCATCTGCGGCGGTTGTTCGTGGGGCAATCTCTCGCGCATCGCTCAGCTTGCCGCTAAAGAGCAAAACCTGCGTTCCACGCTCGAGCGCATTGGCAAGTTCACCCCGGACCAGATCAACGAACTTGTCCAGCCCATCCGCCACACCAAGGACGACTGGGGCTACCGCAATAAGATTGAGCTGGAGCCCACCCTCGTTAACGGACGTGTGCGCCTTGGCATGCACGGCGTCGACCCCAGCAAGATCGTGACCGTCGATGCGTGCCCGCTGTTCGACAAGCGCTTCCCGAAGGCGCTCAAATCGGTCGTCGGCGCGCTCAATTATCTGAGCGGCAGTCACGACCTGGGTCTGGAGCGCGTGGGCATTCGCGCTTCGCGTCGCACCAAGGCACTCGAGGTCGCGCTTTGGACGCCCACAGGCTCCTTCCCGCGCTCGCAGGTCTCGCGCGTGCTGGTAGACGCCGCTCGTCCCACGAGCATCGTGCGTGTGATGAGCAAGGGCGAGAAGAAGGCCCGCCGCGTTTCCAAGGTGGAGATGCTCGCTGGAGAGGGCTCGTGGACCGAGAACATCGCTGACGGCCAGATGCGCCTGTCCGCCCCGTCGTTTTTCCAGGTCAATACCAAGGGCGCCGAGATCTTGATTGAGCTCGTTATGGACGCCCTCGACCCGCAGGAAGACGAGCTGGCCGTGGACCTGTACTGCGGCGCCGGCACCTTTACCCTGCCGCTCGCCCGCCGCTGCGACTTTGTTACCGCCGTCGAGGCCTACGGTCCGGCCGTGCGCGACCTGCGCCGTAACCTCGAGATCAACAAGCTCGACAACGTCGACGTCATCGGCGGCGATGCCGTGCGCGAGTTCCCCGACCAGGATGCCGATGTTCTGGTGGTCGATCCGCCGCGCGCAGGTCTGGCGCCCGAGGCCATCGACCTCATCGCCAGCACGAGCGCACGCGACGTGGCCTACGTAAGCTGCGACCCTGCCACCCTGGCACGCGACCTTAAGCGCTTTGTCGAGGAAGGCACCTTCTCCCCCGTCAAGATCACGCCGGTCGACCTATTCCCGCAAACCTTCCACTGCGAAACGGTTGTCCACCTCAAGCGCAACTAGACTGTTTACCCAAGACAACGCCCGATGATTTTTCTGGGACGGGGATTAAATAATCAATTTGTACCGAATGATTATTTAATCCCCGTCCCTTTTTAAACATTGGGAAATCGAGCGTGGCAAGCGTATGTCTTCGGGGTATAAGACGGCTAATTGTATGCCGCCTTACGAAAGGAACCCTTATGCCCAGCGTTGCCGTTCTCGCCGCCGATGGCTTTGAAACGATTGAATGCCTGACCATGGTCGATGTCATGCGTCGCGGCGGCGTGCGTGCCACGCTCGTCTCGATCATGCCCACGCGCGAGGTCGTGAGCTCGCTGCAGATTCCCGTGACCTGCGATGCTCTCTTTGACGAGATCAACTTTGACGAGTACGACTGCGTCGTGCTGCCCGGCGGCCTGCCGGGTGCCACCAACCTGCGCGCCGACCAGCGCGTCTGCGACGTAGTCTGCGATTTCGCCGCGACCAAACACGTCGCTGCCATCTGCGCCGCCCCGTTTATCCTGGGCGAGCTTGGTCTACTCGAGGGACGCCGCGCCACATGCTTCCCCGGCTTTGAGAAGAGCTTCCCCGCGGGTGCTTATACTGGCGAGAAGGTCACGCAAGACGGCAATATCATCACTGCCAGCGGCATGGCACAGTCACTCCCCTTTGCCTTGGAGCTGCTGCGCACACTCGCCGGCGACAAAGCCGTCGAGAAGGTCGCCGAGGGCATCCAACTATGATCTTGGCTTCGCAATCGCCTCGCCGCATAGAGCTAATGCGCGAGGCAGGCTATAACGTTCGCGTGATTCCCGCAGATATCGATGAAACGCCCTTTGATGGCGAAGCCCCGCTTACGCTCGTCGAGCGCTTGGCGCGTGCCAAGGCCGCTGCCGTCGCTGCCGAGCACGCCGAGCCCAACGAACTGACCGTCGCGGCCGACACCATCGTCACCTTCGATGGCAAGATTTTGGGTAAGCCGGCAAACGGGGACGAAGCGCGCACCATGCTCCGCGAGCTTTCGGGCCGCACGCACCAGGTGGCAACCGGCGTCTGCATCGTTAAAGCCGGCGATGCCACAGCTCCGCATGCCGCCGAGAGCCTGTCGTTTGTCGATGTGACCGACGTGACGTTCTATGAGCTTACCGAGGAGCAAATCGAGCGCTATGTTGCCTCCGGCGAACCCATGGACAAGGCCGGGGCCTACGGCATCCAAGGCACAGGCGGTCGCATGCTCGTGCATGACATTTCGGGCGACTTCTACAACGTGGTGGGCTTGCCCATCGCTCGCGTCGCACGCGCGATTAAAAAACTCTCGTAATTGCATCTGGCGCTGGGTATCCCCCAGCGCCTACAATTTTGCCGTACCGTACGGATCCCGACCGGGCATAAGGCCCGGCGGAAAACCGATAGGAGAAAATATGGACACGCTGCTCGAAGCCATCGACGTTTGCAATGTCGATGGCTTTTGCTTTGGCAACTATACGGACGAGGAGGCTGGCACCGGCTGCACCGTAATCGTGGCGCCCGAGGGTGCCACCGGCGGCGTTGACGTACGCGGTGGCGCTCCCGCTTCGCGCGAGACCGACCTGCTGCGTCCCGAAAACACCGTCGATAAGGTCCACACCGTCTGCCTTTCGGGCGGATCGGCCTTTGGCCTCGAAGCCGCAAGCGGCGTGGCCCGCGAACTCGAGAGCCGCGGTATCGGTCTGCCCGTCGGCCCCACGCAGGTGCCCATCGTGTGCTCCAGCTGTATCTTCGACCTTGCCTTTGGCGACCCCACCGTGCGCCCCGACATCGAGGCCGGTGTCGCCGCAGTGCGCGAGGCGCTCGACCACACCCCCACCACGCTCGAGCAGGGCAACGTGGGCGCCGGCACCGGCGCCACTGTAGGTAAGCTCATGGGACCTGCCACCTGCATGAAGGCCGGCCTAGGCGCTGCCGCCGTGGCACTCGGCCCTGTTAAGGTGGGTGCCGTGGTCTCGGTCAACGCCTGCGGCAACGTCGTCGACCCGACCACTGGCGAGTGGGTTGCCGGCATGCGCGCCGCGGCCGATAGCGACCAGATCGTCGACATGGAGCTCGCCGCCTTTGCCACCGCCGGCTCTATGCAGATGCCGCTCGACCGCACCAATACCACCATCAGCTGCATCGTCACCAACGTTGAGCTCACCAAGGCCCAGGCCACCAAGGTCTCCCAGATGGCCGCAGACGCCTACGCGCACGCCATCCGCCCCACACACACCACCAACGACGGCGACACCATCTACACCCTCGCCAGCGGCAAGTTGGGCGCCCAGGCTAGCGCCGCCGTTCCCCTAGACCTGCTGGGCATGCTCGCCGTAAGGGCCCTACAGACCGCCATCGTAAACGGAGCCAAAACCGCCAAAACCTCCCACGGCATCCCAGGCGCCGCAAAGTAATCTCACTCGACCGTCGGTCGGAGGCGGGCGGGCATTACGTTTGCTGCTCTACAGTCCTATGCAAGACGAAGGCCACATTAAGTGGCCTTCTTTGCATGCGGAACTCGCGACAAACGTAATGCCCGCCCGCCTCCGACCGACTTCCAACCTAATTCTATTCAGCCCAGGCCCCTGTGTACCGCGCGTCGAAGATCTTCAAATTCAGGCAGTCTGACAATCGATTCTTATAGCAGAGGCCCCTTGGCCTTTAGTTTGATACAAGTTCCGCACGAGCCGGAAAGCACTTAATGTGCTTTCCGTGCGAGCAGGACTGTTCGCAGTAGCAAACTAAAGGCCAAGGGGCCCAGTCAACCTATCAGCAGCGATTGCTCAGCAGTTAGTTGAATTTGAAAATCTTTGAGGCAAGACGGTATAGGCCGAGTGTGGTTTTGTCTCCGGCACGACCGCGCAGGTTGGTGAAGAAGCCGACCACACCGTAGCGTGCACGACGATACATACGCTCGTCATAGGCCTTCAGATCATTCCACAACGTCTTCAGGCGCTCGTCGGCGCAATCTTCGTCGGAAAGCTTAGTAAGCACCGAGCAGATTGCCATCATCATGGTGAAATAGCCCATCATGTACGAGCGCAGACGCGACGACTCGACATCGCTGTACAGGTGGAACGACTCCATCATGATGCGCGTCACGCGGAACTGCTGGTCCAGACGCTTGACCATCGTGGCCTCGTTGACGCTTTGGCCCTCGCGACCGATAAAGTAGCGATAGAGATCGATGTCGGCGTAGTACATGGTCTTGCAGTGCGGCAGCGGCACATAAGCATAGATGTTATCTACATAGAACGTGTGCGGCGGCATAGGCAGATTGGACGCGCGCAGCACATCCGTGCGATAGCACAGGCTGTGCATGAGCAGATTCTGGTCCAGACGAAAATGGCCAATCTGGTCCCAGGTAAAGATCTTTTTTCGCGGCAGGGCAAACTTGTAACCAATGGCAGTATGCGTACCCTCGTAAACCTTCTCGTACACATAGTTCGAGATAAAGAGGTCAACGCGCTGGCCGCGCTCCTCAAAACCACGCAGGATCGAAAGCATGGTCGACAGGGCTGCGCCATCGAGCCAGTCGTCCGAGTCGACGACCTTGTAGTAGGTGCCCTGAGCCTCGCGCAAGCCCGAAAGGACGGCGATGCCGTGGCCGCCGTTCTCCTGATGCACCGCGCGAATGATGCCGGGATAACGTGTCTCCCACTCGTCGGCCTTAGCTGCCGTCTAGTCATTGGAACCGTCATCGACGATGATGATCTCGATATCGGTGGCGTAATTGCTCCCCTCCAGAATGGAGGTGATGCAATGGTCCATGTCCTTGGCGGCGTTATACGAGGGAATACCGAATGATATGACTTTATGCATGGCAGGCGATAATCTCATCCGAAAGATCGAGGGCAGAGTTGGTCACGGCATCCATATCGTAGTAACGATACTCGGCCAGGCGACCCACCGGGTGGAAGTTCGTCAGGTTCTGGACGCGCTCAAGATAGCGCTCATAGAGCTCGCGGTTCTCGGGCTCCAGAATAGCGTAATAGGGCGTCTCGCCCGAGCCGGGCGTATAGGCCTTGGAATACTCCTTCATGATGGTGGTCTTGCCGGGCAGGACCTGACCAGTCATGTTCTTGAACTCGGTGATGCGCGTGTAATCCTCGCTCGTGGTGTAATTGACGGTGCCCACGGGCTGGAACTGGTCCATATCGAGCGTCTCGAACTTCATGTCGAGCGTACGGTACGGCAGAGCGCCCAGGTCGAGGTTGAACAGCTCGTCAAGCGGACCGGTGTAGACGATCTCGCCGCCATAGACCTTGCCGTCGATCTTGACGGTGGTCTCGTCGATCTCGAAGAGGTCGCGGGCGTCAACGTCGCAGAACACATCAATCAGATCGTGATCGAGCATGTGCTCGAACAGCGCAGTATAGCCGTCCTGCGGCATGCCCTGGAAGGGAGCCTGCGGGAAGTAGCGGTCATCGTCGCCCACAAAGACGGGAACGCGGCCGGTGATCGAGGGATCGATCTGGTCGGGCGTCTGACCCCACTGTTTCATGGTGTAATGCAAAAAAACGTTCTCGTAGACGTAATCGGCGACCTCGGCAAGATCCGGGTCGTTCTTCTTGCGCAGCTCCATGATGGGCACCTTGACGTCCTTGCCAAAGGTCTCCACGAGCTTCTGATACAGCTCCTCGCCGCGCTCATCGCCAAAGGCGAGCTTGAGGCTCGCATGGTTAAAGGGCACGGGCATGAGGGTGCCGTTGATGTTGGCGAGCACCTTGTGCTGGTAGTCCGTCCACTTGGTAAAACGCGATAGGAAATTGTGGACGCGCTCATTAAAGGTATGGTAGATGTGCGGACCATACTCGTGGACCAGGATACCGGCATCATCAGCGCAGTCGTAGGCGTTGCCCGCAATGTGGCTACGGCGCTCCAGAACGGCAACGCGATAGCCGATGGTCTCGGCGAGACGGCGGGCACAAACGGCACCGGCATATCCGGCACCGACGACAATCATGTCGTATGCGCCGGCGTTAAAGCCTTCAGGCAGGCCTGAGGTAATCTGCATCGATACTCCTTGTCAAAAGCCACAGGCTCGTTAGCTGGGCTTTTCTCGAACATTCTTCGAGACATATTTATCAGAGCGATTATAGCGCTAATGCGTCCTATAATGAGCTTGCCACACAAGGAAAGCTCAAGCACCGCGGCGTACATAATTGAAAGGTAAACCCGCTAGCAGCGGGTTTATTCGTGAACAGCCGGGCGCCTGGAGCTTAGCGAAACGCTTGTAAGGAGTAACATGAGCGATTTCCTAAACCGTATGAAGTCTGCCGCCAAGGCCGACCTTAAGACGATCGTCCTGCCCGAGGGCGAGGATCCGCGCACCATCGTCGCAGCCACCAAGATCATCGAGGAGGGCCTGGCAAAGATCGTCATCCTAGGCAACCCCGACGAGATCAACGTACCCGGCGCCACCGTCATCGACCCGCGCAATGCCGAGAAGCACGAGGAGTACGCGCAGAAGTTTGCCGAGCTCCGCGCCAAGAAGGGTGTCACCATCGAGCAGGCTCGCGCCCAGGTGATGGACGCTACCTACTTTGGCACCATGATGGTCAAGATGGGCGACGCCGACGGCCTAGTCTCCGGCGCCTGTCACTCCACCGCCGACACCCTGCGCCCTGCGCTGCAGATCCTCAAGACCGCCCCGGGCACCAAGCTGGTCTCGGCCTTCTTCGTGATGTGCACCGACACCCCGCAGTTCGGCACCGACGGCACGCTGATCTTCGCCGACTGCGGCCTCAACATCAACCCGTCCTCCGACGAGCTCTCCGAGATCGCCATCGCCTCCGCTCACTCCTGGTCCACCTTCATGGGCAACGTTGAGCCGCACGTGGCCATGCTCTCCTACTCCACCATGGGCTCCGCCGGCGGCGAGGTCGCCAAGAAGGTCCAGGAGGCTGTAAAGTTCTGCAAGGAGAAGGCTCCCGAGCTCGCCATCGATGGCGATCTGCAGCTCGACGCCGCCATCGTCCCCACCGTCGCCCAGCTCAAGGCTCCCGGTTCCTCCGTTGCCGGTAAGGCCAACGTGCTCGTGTTCCCCGACCTTGAGGCCGGCAACATCGGCTACAAGCTGGTCCAGCGCTTCGCCGGCGCCGACGCTTACGGCCCCATCCTGCAGGGCATCGCCAAGCCGGTTAACGACCTTTCGCGCGGCTGCTCTGCCGACGACATCGTGGGTGTCGTGGCCATCACCGCCGTCCAGGCTCAGATGGCTGAGTAGCGTACGTACCCCTCGGGACCCTACAGGGTAAAGCTCTGAAAACGTCCTCGGACATGCATGAAACCCCCGCTGCGCACTTCGTGCGGCGGGGGTTTCATGCGTCCTGCGGAAAGTTTTCAGAGCTTTACCCTGTAGGGTCCCTGCCGCCACGTGGCAGTCAGGGTATCTGGAGTGGACGGCGGCTTGGCTACGAGCTGGGGCTGAGGATCTGAACGAATGGGTGCCGTTGCTGAAAGCGCAGGCGTTGCCGGCGATGATCACTTTGGGACTGGAATTACCGCCTGCTAGTAAAAGGCCTCCGGAGCTGTTGCTCTGGAGGCCTTTCGTTTACATGCAAACGGGTGCGTTAGTTGTTCGCGGTCAGGCGTTCGACGTCGTGGGCGATCATGTATTCCTCGTCGGTGGGGATGACCATGACCGTGACGGCGGAACCGGCGGCACTGATGACCTGCGGGCCGTTGCCCACAGCCTCGCGGTTCTTGTTGTTGTCGATGCGCACGCCCAGCCACTCAAAGCAGTCGCAGAAGGCCTTGCGAATCGACCAGTCGTTCTCGCCAATGCCGGCGGTAAAGGTGATGGTGTCCACGCCCGCCATGGAAGCGATCATGGAACCGGCCTGCTGCATGGCCTTGTAGGCAAACATGTCGAAGGCGAGCAGGCAGCGCTCGTCGCCATCGGAGGCGCGCGTACGGATATCGCGGGCGTCGTTGGAGATACCCGAGATGGCAAGCAGACCGGACTGCTTGTTCATCATGTCATCGACTTCCTGGTAGCTGTAGCCGCCCTCGCGCTGCAGGTAGCACACGGTAGCCGGGTCGATAGAGCCGCAGCGGGTGCCCATCACCAGGCCGTCGAGCGGTGTGAGACCCATCGTGGTGTCGCGGCACACACCGTCCTCGATGGCGGCGAGCGAGGCGCCGTTGCCCAAATGGCACGAGAGCAGGCGGTGGCAGCACGGGCCCAGGATCTCCTTGGCCATCATCCACTCGTAGCGGTGGCTCGTACCGTGGGCGCCGTACTTGCGCACGTGGTACTTGTCGCACACGTCCTTGGGCAGGGCGTAGGTGTAGGCAACCTCGGGCATGGTCATGTGGAACGAGGTATCGAAGACGGCCACGTTGGGCAGCTCCGGATACTTCTCACGGCAATACTCAATCGCCGCCGCCTCACCGTAGTTGTGTAGCGGAGCAAGCGGAGCCACCTCGAGAATCTTAGCCATGACCTCGTCGTCGACGACTGCGGAATCATCGAAGTGCCAGCCGCCCTGAACGATACGATGTCCAATGCCATCAAACGTAAAGTCGGTCTTATCGAGCTCCTCGAGCACGCGAGCGATAGCAGAGCGATGATCGGGGAAGGGAACCTCCTCGGTCTGCTTGGCGCCACCGTTCTCGGAGTGGCCAAAGATACCCATGTCCGATCCGATACGCTCGCAGTTGCCCTTGGCGAAAACCTCGCGGGTATCGGTATCCAAAAGCTGGTATTTAAGGCTTGAACTGCCGGCGTTGACAACAAGTACGTTCATGAGACTCCTTTGCAGTGCAATACGGTCGACGCAGACCCCTTAAGGCGACCGCATTTTAATAAGAAGTTATCATATCTTAATAAATAGCTATCAGCATATCGCCCAACGAGCGCAAAAGAGGGGCTGAACGGCACTTGGTCGTCCAACCCCTCCACTCTTGCAATTACTTGCCGTTGACGATGCGCTCGACGTCAGAAGCGATCATGAACTCCTCGTCCGTGGGGATGACGAAGATCTTGACCTTGGAATCCTTGGCGGACAGGCACCAAGCGCCGTCGCCACGCAGAGCGTTGCGGGCATGATCCATCTTGACGCCCATAAAGGCCAGGCGGTCGGCCACGCCGGCGCGAACGGCCGGAGCGTGCTCACCGATGCCGGCGGTAAAGACCAGGGTGTCCATGCCGCACATGGAAGTGGCCATCTCGGCAGCCTTGGCGGCAATCTTGTAGACAAACATGTCGAAGGCGAGCTGAGCCTCGGGGTCACCGGCAGCGGCGAGCTCCTCGACGTTACGGCAGTCGTTGGTCTTGCCACCGGTCACAGCCAAAAGGCCGGACTTCTTGTTCATCATCTCGTCGACCTCGTCGAAGGTGTAGCCACCCTCGCGCTGCAGGTAGCACACGGTAGCCGGGTCGATGGAGCCGCAGCGGGTGCCCATCATGACGCCGTCGAGCGGCGTCAAGCCCATGGTGGTATCCATGCACTTGCCGTCCTCGATGGCGCACAGGGAGGCACCGGAACCGATGTGGCACACAACGACCTTGCGGGCCACGCCGTTGGTCATCTCGGCAACCTTCTTGGAGATATAACGGTAGCTGGTGCCGTGGGCGCCGTACTTACGGATGTGCAGCTTGTCGCAAACATCCTTAGGAAGGGCATAAGTCTTGGCGACCTCGGGCATGTTGAAGTGGAAAGCGGTGTCGTAGACCGTGACGTTGGGCAGATCGGGATACTGCTCCAGGCAGTACTCGATAACGTTGGCCTCGGGGTTGTTGTGCAGCGGAGCGAGCGGGGCAACCTCGCGGATCTTGGCAAGAACGTCCTCGTCGACGAGGGAGGAATCGCCAAAGTACCAACCGCCCTGAACGATACGGTGGCCGATGCCCTCGATCTTGACGCCGTTGGCCTCGAGGTCCTTCAGGACGACCTCGATGGCGACCTTGTGGTCGGGGAACTCGATGTTCTCGGTCACCTTCTTGGAGCCGTTGGCAGCATGGGTGAAGGTGCCGCCGGTAAAGCAGACGCGCTCGCAGGAGCCCTTTGCGGACACCTTGTGGGACTTGGTATCGATGACCTGATACTTAAGGGTCGAAGATCCTGCGTTGACGACCAGAACGTTCATGTGTCTCCCTACTAACAGGCGGTGTGGCGCCGCCAGGTTACATACGCTTCAATAATAAACCCAAACGCCCTCGCGCTCGGGTTTATTGCGTTGATATATAAGTTATCGGTGCCAAAGCTTCCGTTTCATTGCACGGAAGAAGCGTCCTCAGATGAGGTTCTCGCCCAAGTTCTTGCCGCCGAGGACGTGCATGTGGAAGTGCATGACGGTCTGGCCGGCGTTGACGCCCTTGTTGGAGATGACGCGGAAGCCGTCCTCCAGACCCTTGGCCTTGGCGACCTCCTGGATGGCGTGAGCCATGGCGCCCATGGTCTCGGCCGGTACGTTGTCAGCAATGTCGCTGTAGTGCTTCTTAGGGATCACGAGCGTGTGGACCGGCGCCTGGGGGTTAAGGTCGTCGAAGGCGATGACCTGGTCGTCCTCATAGACAACGGTCGAGGGGATCTCGTGGTTGGCGATTTTGCAGAAGATGCAATCACACATGGCTGGTTCCTTTCTCACAGACCAAGGTAATTATATTTGGTCGGGATGGTTAGAACGAGAGGTTGTCGTCGGTGTTGGCGGCCTCGCCGTCGGCGAGCACGTCGTTGCCGTCGACATCCTTCAGGAGTACCGAGACCTTCTGCTCGGCATCGGACAGGCGGGTGCGCAGGCTCTTGAGGAGCTCGACGCCGCGCGTGTAGCTCTCAAGCGACTCCTCAAGCTCCATATCGCCCGACTCCAAGCTGCGGATGATGAGCTCCAGCTCCTGCGAAGCCTGCTTGTACGTAAGCTGCTCGACCGGGGTCTTCTCTGCCATATCTGTTTCCTTTCCTAAAGGTTTATCGCTGTGAAACGCGGTCTACTCGACCGTATCGACCGTTGCCGCCACGTTGCCGTCTGCCATGCGCACGCGGATGGCGTCGCCGGGCTTAAAGGTCTTGACGCTCGTAGCCACCCCATCATCGCTGTACGCGATGGAATAACCACGGGCAAGCACCTTGAGCGGCGACAGGGCATCGAGCGAGGCTGCCGCACGGCCCAGGTCGGACGCGGGTTTGTTGAGCATCGTGCGCCCCTGATGCTCCAGACGGGAACTCGCAAGCGTGAGCGCATGACGCTTGTCATCGAGCCCCGAGGTGCTTGCAACCAGACGCTCGGGCAGGCGCTCAAAGTTGGAGCGGAACGTCCCGACCGAGCGTGCTATGGCGCCCGACAGGCGATCGGCAGTCAGCGCAAGCTCCGATTCGCGACGCTCGACCATAAATGTGGGGTCGTTGAGGCACGGGCGGCACGCAGCCGCATCGAGTGCATCACCCAAGCGAGCCGTATAGGCATCCCAGGCACGGCGACCGCGCTGATCGAGTATCTCCAAATCAACCTGATTCGACCCAATCCTCGATGCCATCGCGGCACCCAGGCGCTGATGGCGTGCCTCGAGTACATCGGCCAGCTCCGTCATAGCCGGCGCCACCGATTCGGCCGCCGCCGTGGGCGTGGAGGCGCGACGGTCGCTCACCATGTCGCAAATCGAGGTATCGGGCTCATGGCCAACGCCGGTCACCACGGGCACAGGACAAGCCGCCACCGCGCGGGCGAGCTCCTCGTCATTAAAGGTCATAAGGTCCTCAAAGGAGCCGCCGCCACGCACCAGCAAGATGCAGTCGGGCGCCGGCGAAATGGCGGCGGCGCGGCGCAGGCCCTCGATGAGCTCTGCCGGCGCGCCCTCGCCTTGAACTTTGGCACCCACGCAAACAAGCTCAACAAGCGGGTTGCGACGACGCAATGTGCGCTTGACGTCGTCGATTACGGCACCCGAAAGCGAGGTGACGACCGCCACGCGCGAGCAGAACACTGGGATGCGACGTTTGCGTGCTTCGTCCATCAGGCCCTCGCGGCGTAACTTTTCGGCCAGTTGCGCCACTTGTTGACGCAGCAGACCCTCCCCCGCCAGCGAAAACGAGCGGGCAACAAAGCTCATGCGACCCGTGGGCTTATAGAGATTGAAGCTGCCCTTAAAGCTCACCTGCATGCCATCGCGCAGATCGAACGTGCGCTTGAGATAGGCGCCCTTCCAAATGATGCAGTCAACGGCAGCCGAATCGTCCTTGATCTGGAAATAGCAGTGGCCGCTTCGGGCGTTTGGGCCACGAAAACCCGTGACCTCGCCCAGAACGCTCAGCTGCGGGATGGCATCGAGCGCACCGGCGGCGATCTCCACCGCCTGGCTCACGCTGAGCTCCTTGCGCTCCTGCTCGTCCGAACCGTCGAACTCGGCGGAAACGGCATTGCCGGTTAGGTTCCAGCCTGCCACGCAGCCTCCTTTCGTTATCGAGCACAAGGGCTTCGACCCTGCGCAAATTCAAGTCCAACACATAGTACAGCGCCGCGGGGACACGAATCCCCGCGGCGCCCAGCGACCCGATTTGTTATCGGTTAGAGCTTCTGTTGTAGCGAGCCATAAGGTAGAGCAGCTGAATGATCGAAGTGAGCGCTGCGGCCACATAGGTAAGCGCGGCCGCCGTCAAGACCTTCTTGGCACCGTTGACCTGCTTGGAGCTCATGCCCGACTGTTCGATGTACGCCACGGCGCGTCGGCTGGCATCAATCTCGACAGGTAGCGTAACGAGCTGGAACAGCACACTAAACGAGAAGAAGATCAACGCGAGGGTTGTGAGCCCGGCAATGTTCATAAACAGGCCCAAGAGCAACACGATGGTCCAGGTGTTCTGGGTAAAGTTGACGACCGGGACCAGGGCGGTGCGAACCTTCATCATGGCGTAACCGCTTTGACGCTGGGCGGCATGGCCCGCCTCGTGGCAGGCGACGGCAACGCTTGCGACCGACCCGCCTGAACGGTTGGCATCCGAGAGATACAGGTTGTTATCCTGCGGGTTGTAATGGTCAGTGAGCTCACCGGCGACGCCCTTGATACCCACGGCGTTGCAACCGTTGGCGTCGAGCATGCGGCGAGCGACCGTGGCACCCGTGTCGCCGTCCGAGCGAACCTTGGACCAGGTCTTGTACGTCGAGTTGATATAGCTCTGCGCAGCAAGGCCAAGCACTGTACAAACAAGAACAATCAGCAGGTACAGCGGGTCGATACCAAAACCGTAACCATAGTAATAGGGCATGCAAATTCCTCCGAATCGAGTTACACGTTGGAGGCATTCTACCCACTCAGCTGACAAGCAAATCAGCATCGATGTTTTGGCATTGTCAGCGAAAACGGCCGAGAGCGAGCAAGGTGACGTGAAAGAGAAGCGACGCGTACTTTGGTACGCGAGCGACGATTGAACGTCAGATTGCCGCTCTCGGCCGTTTGCAGCGTCGAGCTGTTACGCGGTTTGGTAAAACCGCGTAACCACATGACTACAGCAATTCGATTTTTCCGTCCTTCACCGTCAACCCCATATTGCCGGAAAGCAGATCGTCCAGACGCGAACCCACAAGCTCAAAACGCCAGCCTTCGCGCAGGGGACTTTGCTCAGGATGCTCAATGTAGTCGGCCAGGTCATCGCGCGAGGCAATGACCGAGGTCGCCACGCCCGAGCGCTCGGCAACCAGGCGAATAAGTGCATACATAAGGTCGGTCACGCTCTCCAGCTCCGGAGAGATCTGGCGATGTCCGCGCACCATGAGCGGCAGGCGATCGTGCGGGCAGCTCGCGCCGCGCTTGATGGCCATGAGCGCGCCGTCCACGTCGCGCTCCCCCAGCTGGTCGGTACCGCGGATGCTGCGGAACTCCTCAACACGCACGGGATTGCGCTTAACCAGGGCCAGCAGCGTATCGTCGGACATAACCCACTTGCGCGGGATGTTGCGCCGCTCAGCACGGTCTTCACGCCAGGCGGCAAGCTCGCGCGCAATGCCCAACTGATGGCGGCTACACGAGTTGATGCGCTTGACCTTGCGGAATGCCTCATGACGATCGGCACGGTAGTGTGACTCGTCGGCCAGAGGACGCAACTCATCGAGCACCCAGTCCACGCGGCCCAACTCACGCAGGCGGCTCATCATCTCGGTATAGGCGACAATCAAGTACTTGACATCATCGATTGCGTACTCGATCTGCTTATCGCTCAGCGGTCGGCGCGACCAATCGGTCAGCGACTCGGTCTTGGGCAGTGATACGCCGCAGAACGTCTGAACGAGCGCGCCATACGAAATCTGCTGGCGCTCGCCCAAAAAGGCGGCGGCAACCTGTGTGTCAAAAATCGGTCGCGGCAGTGTGCCCACGGTATGGAGCATAACCTCCATGTCCTGTGAGCAAGCATGGAATACCTTGACCACGCCCTCGTCGGCCATAAGCTCGGCCAGCGGCGACAGGTCGTCGATCACCAGCGGATCGACCGCGACACTCTCGGCGGGGGTGGCAATCTGGACCAGGCACAGGCGCGGATGAAACGTGCGCTCGCGCAAAAACTCGGTGTCGACGGCGATCGCGTCGAACTCGCGGGCGCGCTGGCAAAAGTCGACCAGAGCCTGATGTGTGGAAATGTACATATCAACCCATCGAATAAGGTTAGGCCCGAAAAACACGGGTAGGATATCGGCATTGCCCTACAACTATACTCGGTTAGTCACAGAACGGGAACGTAAGTATGCGCTGCCTTATCATCCACAACCCGGCATCGGGTCCCAGCTCCGATGAAATCTACGCATTCACGCACGCCCTTGCACAGGGCGGCGACGAGGTCGTAATGCGCTTTATCGGCGATGGCATGGAGCCCGAGGACGCGGTAGCGGACGTTCGCGAGTTCGATCGCGTAGTCGTTTCGGGCGGCGACGGCACCGTCTCCAACGTGCTCGACCAGATGCGCGGGTGCGGCGTCCCCACGCTCGTCTTCCCCTCCGGCACGGCCTGCCTGTTCTTTAACAACATCGGCAATGCCCCCGAGGCGGCGGCACTCGCCAAGGCTTGCCGCGCCGGCCGCACAGTCAAGGTGGACATGGGTGAGCTCTTTTGGCTCGACGAGAACGGCAACGAGAAGCGCCACGGCTTCATCATCATCGCCGGCTCGGGCTTCGACGCCGAGATCATGATGAAGGCCGCTCCCACCAAAAACGACATTGGCGAGATCGCCTACTTCCTCTCAGCGCTCGCCACGCCCAACCCCACGGTGGCGCACTTTACCATTGAGCACGACGGCATCGTCGAGGAGCTCGACGGCATCTGCTGTATGGCAGGCAATACCTCGGTCATCCAAAACGACATCAACCTGTTTCCCAACTGCCGCATGGACGACGGCATGGTCGACATCGTCGTTATTGAGCCCGTACGCACGGTGCAGCTGCTCCCCACGGTAATTACCGCCGCGCTCGACCCCGCTGGCAAAGTGCTCGGCCGTCCGCAGTTTAAGATCATCCAGACCAAGGAGGCCAAGATCACCTGCACGCCATCGCTGGGCATGCAGTTCGATGGCGAGATCATCTCCAGCAACTCCGGCGTCTTTGGCGCCCGCGCGCTGCCGCAATGTCTCGACCTCATCGTCGACGAATTTTCACCGCTCGGAAAATAGGAGGACCCCATGAACGACAATCCCCTGATTGGCTTTATTGTCATCGTCTTGGCCATGCTCATCGGTTACGCCATCAATGTGATTCACCGCCGAAAGAAGTAAATCAACATTGGTCCATCACCTACGCCGACGAGGCCCTCTCCGATGAGGATGTAGCCGAGCCCGAGGTTGAGGAAGAGGCGACCGAGGAGAAGCTCGAGGGCAACAACATGGCCGCCATGGCCGTTGGCGCCATCGTCATCATCGGTGTCTGCGGCTTCGTGCTCTATCATCGCAAAAAGGCCTAGGGCCCTGAAGCCCTAAGGCGCGGGCGGGATGGCGCAGGTCACCCCCGCCCGCTCAGCCCGCCCCTTCGACCGGCGGGAAACGTCACTGAAATCTTTTCAAAAAAAGATTTCCTGCAAACACTTTGCTGTGCTATAGTGCAGCGCAACAGCAACTAGGTGCGACCGCGCCAAGGCATCACGAAAGGAGCCGCCAAGATGATGAACACGATGAAGTCCCTCAACAACTGGTGGTGGCGTGATGCGAATACGATCGGTCGAAAGTGAGTCCCTCACGCCTGTTTTTGCGCTCTAGGTGATTGGAAGGCCTCCGGTTTCGACCGGGGGCCTTTTTTCTATCTCGAGCCCGATCGCATTCGCATCACGCGCCTCCGTTTTTCTCTTACACTCCCCCATTTCGAAAGGACTTTCACCATGTCTCAGAACACCACCGCCACCGCCCAGCCCCGCACCGTCCAGACTGCCGACCGCGGTAAACTCGATATTCGCGCCCTTGTCCTGCTCGCCATTCTGCTTGCCGCCGGCTTCATCCTCAACTTCACCGTCGGCAAGGCAATCTCGGGTATCTCGGGCGGCATGATCAGCCCCGAGTTCATCATCTCGGCCTTCTGCCTCACCATCCTGGTCGTTCGTCCCAACATTGGCCAGGCGCTCGTCATTGGTCTCATCTCTGCGGCCGTGATCCAGATCACTACCACCTCGCCGTTTGTCGATTTTGCCGCCGAGGGCATCGCCGCTATGCTCATGGCCGTCATTGTCAACGCTGCCGCCAAGGACGGCCAGGTTAAGCCCGTCGTCGCCATCGTCGCAACATTCGTGACCACCTTTGTCTCGGGCGTCATCTTCATGGTCATCAAGATGGCCATGCTCGGCGTGGTGGGCGAGCTCGCCGCAGCCATGCTGCCTGTCGTCGCCATGACCGCCGTGTTTAACGCCATTCTGGTCGGCGCCCTCTACCTGCCCATCCAGAAGGCCCTTAAGCTCAACTAACCTGCTCGGCTTTACGAGCCACCCCATCTTGGCGTTCATTCGTCGCTCGCGTACCCAAGTACGCTTCGTTCCTCTTTCGCGCCAACCTGGGGCACCTCGTAAAGCCGTCTCCGTGCTTCACCACCAAAGACTATCCCAAACAACGAGCTTTTGGGGACGTTCCTAAACGACCAGTCATGTAAGAACGTCCCCAATGACTATGAAAGGTATCCATGGAAACGATCATCAACGTCGACGATGTCTCGTTCTCCTATGGCACGCAAACCGAACAGGCGCTCAGCCACGTTTCACTCAGCGTGAACAAGGGAGATTTCATCGGCATCATCGGACCCTCGGGCGCCGGTAAGTCCACACTTGCCGCCTGCCTGTCGGGCGCCGTGCCTCACCACTACACCGGCGCCTTTTATGGCTCCGTGTTAGTTGACGGCCACGACACCTGCGAGGTCTCGCTTACCGACATATCGCAGATCGTCGGCAGTGTGCTGCAGGACATCGACACGCAGATGGTCGCTTCGGTCGTTGAGGACGAAATGCTCTTTGGCCTCGAGAACTTTGGCGTTCCGCACGACCAGATCGAACAGCGCGTGAGCGAGACGCTTAAGACCGTCGGCATCAGCGACCTGCGCGACCGTGAGATCGCCACCCTCTCGGGCGGCCAAAAGCAAAAGGTAGCCATCGCCGCCATCCTCGCCATGTGTCCGCGCGTCTTAGTGCTCGATGAGCCAACCGCAGCACTCGATCCCGCCAGTTCCACCTTGGTCTTCGAGACGCTGCGCGAGGCAAACCACGCGCTCGGCATCACCATCGTCGTCGTTGAGCAAAAGGTCGCCTTGCTTTCGGAGTTCTGCAACCGCGTGCTGGTGCTCGATCACGGCCAGATCGCGCTGCAAGGCGAACCGCACGAGGTCTTCGCGCACACCGACGAGCTTCGCGCCATAGGCGTCGATTGCCCGCGCGTCACGCGCATCTTCAACAGTCTCGAGGCCGATGGCCTGGTAAGCGGCACGCCCTGTCTGGATGTCGACGAGGCAGAGCGACTGATCACGGAAATCGTCGACCCCGACCGTGCGACAAGCGATACCCGGGCGCCCGCAGGCTCCCCGCACGCGCCGTCGCTGCGCCCGCATGCGAAAGACGCCGAGCCCGTACTCACCTTTGACCATGTCGAGTTTTCCTACCCCCATGGAGGCGCCGCCGTCCACGACCTCAACTTGACGCTCTACCCTGGCGAGCTCGTGGGCATTGTCGGCCAAAACGGAGCTGGCAAAACCACGCTCACCAAACTGCTCACGGGTTTACTCAAGCCCGCATCGGGCAGCGTACGCGTTACGGGCTTGGACACGGCATCAATTCCCACGAGCCGCATCGCACGCGAAGTGGCAACGCTTTTCCAGAACCCCGACCGCCAAATCTGTAAAGACACCGTGCTCGACGAGGTCGCCTTTGGTCTAGAACTTGCCGGCATCGACCGCGCCGAAGCCCTGCGTCGCGCCCAGCTGGTCATCGACCGCTTTGGTCTGCCCGCCGACGAGGCACCGTTCTCGCTGTCGCGCGGCCAGCGCCAGATGGTGGCGCTCGCCTCCGTTGTAGTGGTCGAGCCCAAGATCGTGGTGCTCGACGAACCCACGAGCGGCCTGGACTACCGCGAGTGCATGACCGTGATGGAAACGGTGCGCACCATGGCCGAGCGCGGTTGCGCCGTCATCATGGTCTGTCACGACATGGAAGTCGTTTCCGACTTTGCCGAGCGCATCGTGGTGATGGTCAACGGTCGCATCCTCGACCGCGGCCGCACGCACGAACTTTTCTCGAACATCGAACTTATGCAGCAAGCCTACGTTGAGCCGCCCCAGGTCATCGAACTCTCGCGCCGTCTGGCATCTACCGTCTCGCCCGCCTTTACACAGGTGAGTGAGGTCACCGATATCGTTCGCATTACCGAGGAGATGGTCCGCCGTGGTTAACGTCATCGACTACATGCCGGGCGACACGCTGCTGCACCGCCTGAACCCCGTCATCAAACTGGGCCTCGCCGCCGCCATCATCATCGGCATCTTCTTGTCCGACACCTATGTGGCATTGTTGGGCTTTTTGGCGCTCACGCTCGCGCTGGGAGCCTACGCCGGCGTCGTCGACCGCCTGCTCGCGCTGCTCAAGCTACTGATTCCACTCGCGCTCATCATGCTGGTGCTGCAGCTGGCTTTTATGCGCGATGGCAACGTGGTGTGGAGCTTTGTCACCGATGAAGGCCTCATCACC
>JBPGZF010000033.1:0-20092 GCA_052033095.1 Collinsella sp. | reverse complement strand
ACGCCGTGATGCGCGACCGGGTGCCCTACCGGGAGTAGCCCCGACGGTTGACAAAACTATAGGAACACCCAATGACTGACCGATGTCTTGGCAACGACAGCGAAAACCCGCCAGAGCGAGCAAGGTGCCTTGAAACGAGGCGGCATTGATCTTTTGATCATGCCGCCGAAGTTGAAAGGCAGATTGCCGCCCTGGCGGGTTTGCAGCGTCAACTAGTTACGCGATTTGGTAAAACCGCGTAACCCAACTAGAAACGGTTGCCGCGGAAGCCGCCACCGTTGCGGCCGCCACGGTCGCCACCGCGACCGCCGCGGTCGTTACCACGGTTGCCGCCGAAGCTGCCACGGTTGCCACCGCGATCGCCATAGCCACCACGGTTGCCGCCAAAGCCGCCGCGACCGCCACGGTCGCCGCCACGGTCACCAAAGCCGCCACGGCCACCGCGATCGCCACCGCGGCCGCCGCGGTCACCGCCACGGCCACCGCGATCGCCAAAGCCGCCGCGACCGCCACGGTCGCCGCCACGGCCACCGCGCTCGTCACGGCCGCCGCGAGGACCGCGGTCCTCGTCCAGCCCCATGGCGACGAGCGGAGCGATAACCTTATCGAGAGCGGCCATCAGCTCGGTGGCCTCCTCGTAAGAAAGCTCGGGCAGGAGCTTCTCCTTCTTGTTGGCAAGCTCGGTCAGGCCCTCAGCGGCATCCTCGGCAGCGAAGACAACGATCTTGCGCATATCGCCCTCGGCGTCGTCGATGCGGCCGACCAGATCGGCAGCCTCGGCCTCGGCCATCAGGCCATCGAGCTCACGAAGGCGCATGCCCAGCAGGTCGGACATTTCCTTCTGCTCCATCTTGGGCTTGAGGTCAAGAAGCTTGATGGCGCGCTCGATGTTCGCCATGCGCTCGGCCTTGGCCTCCTCCTCCTTGGAAATAGCAAAGCGACGGCTGCGCAGCAGGCGGGCGGCCTTCTGCATCTTGTCCATCAGCTCTTCGTCATCGTAATCAGCGGCGGCCTCGACAACCTCGGCATCCTCGGCGGAAACCTCGTCAGCAGCCTCAACCTCGGCAGCTTCGGTCTCCACGGTCTCGACTGCCTCGACCTCGGCAGCCATGGTCTCGTTCTCGGTCTCGTTCATGATCTCTTCGTTCTCAGACATGAGACTCCTTCTTGGCCCTCTCGGGCATCATCGCCCCATTCGCGGGGCCCGTCGCGCACTCTTTGCGCTTTATACATTCATGCCTCTCGGCAAAACGTCCATTAGTTTATGGTGTCGCCATCCAATCTAGCTGCAGAATCTATGTGCACACATTAATGCGACATGTGCGACTCGCGGCGAGCGTGCACCAGCGACACCGCGAACCCGACAACGGCAATCACGGCCGCCACGCGCACGGCGGCTGCAAATCCTATTGCCTGGGCAACGTCCGACGCAACGCCTGCGGCGCCAGCAGCCACCGCAGAACTCGAAAGCAGGCCGATAAACAGCGACGGACCAAACGACGCGGCAATCATGTTCCACGTGTTAAGCAATGCCGTTCCGTGAGGATGCTCAGCGGCGGGAAGCGTCTCCAAACCGGCGGTCTGCGAGGGGCTCAGTACCAAACCGACGCCGGCATACACCACAACGGTCAGCAGCACGACAACGCCGATGTTCATGCTTGCCGCGGTCATCGAGATTGCCGTCTGCCCCACAGCGATCAGGGCAAAGCCGACCGGCAGCAGCGGCCACGCACCACGGGCACCCATCACGCGTCCGCCCACAATCGAGGTCACGGCGTTGCAGGCGATCGCCGGCAAAATGAGCAAACCCGCGACAAGTGCGGTCATGCCGTATGCGCCCTCAAAATAGAGCGGCAACAAAACGCTCATCGAGAACGTCGTCATCATCGACACCACCACAAGCAGGCATGCAGGCCAAAAACGAACGCTCGCCATGGGACGCACGTTAAGCACCGGATGCTTGAGCTTGAGCTGACGAACCGCAAACAGGCCGAGCACCACAACAGCGGCGAAAAGCGTCGCGATACCGGCCATCACATTGGTCGAGAACTCGCCTACGGAATACACGAACGCCGTAATGCCGGCAGCGAGCAAAACAACCGACAGAATATCAAGCGTGGTGTTCGAGCGCTCTCCGACATTCCGAACGAGCTTTTCTGCCGCCGCGGCGACCACGACACCGCCCACCAGCGGCACTACGAACACCGCCCTCCAGCCAAACAACGTGCACATAAGACCACTAATCACGGGCCCAAACGCCGGCCCTAGCGTAATGCAGGCACCGCCCAGGCTCAGATACAGACCGAGCTTCTCGCGCGGAGCACAAGATAGCACCACATTCATCATGAGCGGAAACAAGATGCCCGATCCCGCAGCCTGCAAAATACGACTTGGCAGCAAAACGGTAAACGACGGGGCGACCAGGCACAGAACTTCTCCGGCGACCATGCATCCGCATGCGAAAAACAGCAGCTTGCGCGTCGAGAAACGACCGGACAGAAAGGCCATGATGGCCGTAAAGATCGACGTCACGATCATGTATCCCGAAACTAGCCACTGCGCCGTGGTGGCACTCACCGAAAAGGCCGCCATGATATCGTGCAGTGCCACGTTAATGATGTTCTCGTTAAACGCGGCGACAAAGGCTGCAATATACATTACGACGAGAAACGCCGAAGTGGCCGATGGCGTTGCTTGAACTTGTTGCTGAGATTTGCTCCCCATGCATTTCCTTCCTCTTGGAACGACAGTCGCATCGCCCCAGAGGAACAGTCCAGGGCGAGCATGAGCCCTAGACTTACGTCAGACGCCGCACGCGACGGATCCGACAACATGGTCCAACGTTGAAAGATTGTAACGCTGACGCGCAGCTTTCCTTCCGCGCTATTATTAAAAGTCCACGAAAGCACGAGACATGAGGAGCCCGCCATGATTAAGCCCATCATGAAATCCGAGTTCTTTTTGCGCCTGCCTTCCGAAGACGCGGGACCCGACGATGCCGCGACCGGGCAGGACCTCCTGGATACGCTCCATGAGCATGAGCACGAGTGCGTGGGCCTTGCCGCCAACATGATTGGCGTGCGCAAACGCATCATCTGCGTAAAGGACGGCAACAGGGCGCTGTTGATGTACAACCCTCAAATTCTTGAGCAGGTCAATGCTTATCAGACGAGCGAAGGATGTCTCTCGCTTTCCGGCGAGCGCCCCTGTACTCGCTATCGCCGCATTAAGGTTGAGTATTTGGACGAGAATTTCGTCCACCGCATCAAAAACTTCTCGGGCTACACCGCCGAGATCATCCAACACGAAATCGACCACTGCAACGGGATTGTTATTTAGACAGCCAGGGTAACGATGCAGGTTGAACACACGACAGCGAGCGAGCCGCATTTGCGCCAAGGTGACGTTCAATTTCGAGGGCGCTGACCTTCTGGTCGCGCCCTCGAAATTGAACGTCAGATTGGCGTGAATGCGGCTCGCGCAGCGTCAAGTGGTCCGCCGTTCGGTAGAACGGCGGAACTAATTAGCTCTGGCGGTAATGGTCGAAGAAGTCGGCGAGGTCTTCGAGGGACTCTTTGAGCACTTCCATGCGCGGCAGGTACACGATACGGAAGTGGTCGGGCTCAGCCCAGTTAAAGCCGCCGCCGCGCGTGATCAGGATCTTCTTCTCGTGCAGCAGGTCAAGGGCGAACTGCTCGTCATCGGTAATGTTGAACTTCTTCACATCCATCTTGGGGAAGATATAGAACGCCGCACGCGGCTTAACCACCGAGATGCCGTCAATCTTGTTGAGCGCCTCATACACAAAGTTGCGCTGCTCGTAGACACGGCCGCCGGGGCGGATGTAGTCGTTGACGGACTGATGGCCACCGAGCGCCGTCTGAACGATCGACTGAGCCGGCACGTTGGAGCACAGGCGCATGTTGGAGAGCATGTTGATGCCCATGATGAAGTCGCTCATGCAGCGCTGGTTGCCCGAAAGCACCATCCAGCCAATACGATAGCCCGCGATCATGTGCGACTTGGACAGACCGCTAAAGGTGACGCAGGGCAGATCGGGAGCGAGCGAGGCAATCGAGACGTGCTCGTAGCCGTCCATGCACAGGCGGTCGTAGATCTCATCAGCAAAGATCATCAGCTGATGCCTGCGTGCAACCTCGACGATGCCCTCGAGCACCTCGCGCGGATAGACGGAACCCGTGGGGTTGTTGGGGTTGATGATGACGAGGGCTTTGGTCGCGCTCGTGATCTTGGACTCCATATCCTCCAGGTCGGGATACCAATCCGCCTGCTCATCGCACAGATAGTGCACGGGATGACCGCCGGCAAGGGTTGCGCACGCCGTCCAGAGCGGATAGTCGGGGCTGGGGATCAGAATCTCGTCGCCATTGTCGAGCAGCGCGTTCATCGAAAGCTGAATGAGCTCGGACACGCCGTTGCCCGTGTAGATATGCTCCATCTGAACGTTGGGCAAGCCCTTGATCTGCGAATACTGCATGATCGCCTTGCGCGCGGAGAACAGGCCACGCGAGTTGGAATAGCCTTCGCAGTCGGGCAGCTGCTGGCGCATGTCCTTGATGACCTCATCGGGCGTGCGGAAACCGAAGGGCGCCGGGTTGCCGATATTGAGCTTGAGGATGCGCTCGCCCTCGTCCTCCATACGGGCGGCCTCGTCGACGACGGGACCGCGCACGTCATACAGGACGTTATCGAGCTTGGTGGATTTAGAAAAAGTACGCATGGTGGTGCTCCTTGCAATTTGAGCTGAGGGATGGGGTTCGGGCTTGGAATCGTTGCGGGGTGATGATGCCTCGCCTTGATCGGCGTCGCCGGCAAGCAGCCAGGTAACATCGACCTCCAAAATACGGGCGAGCAGCTCAGCCACATCGCGCCGCGGAATCGTCTTGCCGCTCACATATTGGCTCATCTGACTCTTGCCGAGTTTTTTGCCGAGCATCTCCGATGCGCGGATCACGTCCGACTGGCGAACGTCGCGATCGGACATAGCCTGTCGCAGACGATCGCTAAACGTCTCTTGGGCCACTAGAACCTCCTTGCTGGCAAAGTTCAATTTATACAACACGAATTGAACCTGAGTTCAATTTAGGCAGCAGTATAACGCCGTGTTATTTCGAAAAGTTCAATTTCAAAAATAAAATGAGCAAGACCTCGAGATTTATCCCAAGGCGATAACGACGTGCACGCATTTAGAGGTATTCGAGGAAACGAGCGGCGGCAAGCGAAACATCGGCCGTTCGATATATGGCGTTGATCTGCCGATGGGGATGCCCTTCGAGCGGACGCACAGCAACATCGAACTGGCAGCGACGCAAGATGAGCGCCGGAAGGATGCTCACGCCCAGGCCATCCTCGACCATAGCCATAATCGCATAGTCATCCCAAGTCGACAGTTTTGAGCGCACCGCCAGCCCCGCCCGACGGAATAGCGGCGTAATCTCGTCATCGGTGCCGCGTTCTAGCAGAATAAACTGCTCGTTGGCTAAATCGGCAAGAGAAACGACCTCCGCCGTGGCAAGCGAGGAGTCCGCTGGCACCACGGCCATCAACTCGTCTTGCACCAACGGTCGCGACGCCATGCCGGCGCCGCGTGGCTCGCGCGGAATAAAGCCCAGGTCGCAGCGGCCTTCCGCCACCCATTGCTCAATCTCGGAGTAATCACCCATCAGCAGCTCGTAATCGACATCCGGATGATCGGCGCGAAAGCGCGCAATCACCGGCGGCAGTACATGGGTCGCCACACTCGAAAACGTACCAATGCAGATCTTGCCGCGCATGAGCCCACGCATCTCGTCCACGTGTCGCTGCAGGCGGCCAAACTCCTCGCAGAGCGCCTCAACCGCCGGCATGATCTGCCGCCCATCGGCAGAAAGCACCACACCCTCGCGGCTGCGGTCGAGCACCTTAAAACCCCAATCGGTCTCAAGGTCGCCCACCATGCGGCTCACGACCGACTGCGAATAGCTCAGCCGCTCGGCGGCGCGCGTAAAACTGCCGGCCTGCACGGTCTCGAGCAGCACCTGCATCTTTTGAATATTCGTTTCCACGGCACCCCTCCACCTTTACATGAGTTTTTGTCATGTTATCCATGCATTATATTCGCTTTTCTTCTAAAGCCAGTTCACCCATAGTGAACATGCTCGGATATAGAGGGGATGTCAGCACATGAACAACGGATTGTTTACGTACTTAGCAGCATTGCTATTGTTTGGCTCCAACGGCATCATCGCCGCTGCCATCGCGCTGCCGAGCTCCGATATCGTACTGTTGCGCACGTTTTTGGGCGCTCTCACCCTTGCCGCCATCCTCTTCATAACCAAGCGCCATAACCTGCAGGCTCCGTCTCGCCCCCGCGAGGCCGCAGCGCTCATCGTCTCGGGCGCTGCGCTGGGCGCCAGCTGGATTTTCCTGTTCCGCGCCTATCAGACGATCGGCGTTGGTATCTCCTCGCTGTTGTATTACTGTGGCCCCATCATCGTTATGGCCCTCTCCCCGCTCATTTTTGGCGAAAAGCTGACCGGCGGCAAAATCGCCGGCTTTGTCGCCGTTGCTTGTGGTGCTTTTCTCATTGCAGCGCAAGGTCTAGGCGGCAATATGCCCATTGCGGGCATCGTCTGTGGAATCGCCTCGGCCTTCTGCTATGCATTGATGGTCATCGCCAGCAAGGGTGCGCCGCACATCGAGGGCCTCGAGAACTCCGCGCTCCAAGTGAGGGCCGCCTTTGTGACCGCACTGGCCCTCACGCTCATCACGCAGGGCGCTCCCTCGTTCCTGTCCGCCGGCGTCGCCGCCAGCATTGATTGGCGCGCCGTCGCTATGCTCGGCGTCGTCAACACCGGCATTGGTTGCCTGCTCTACTTTAGCGCCGTCGCCAAGCTGCCCGTCCAGACCGTCGCCGTCGTCGGCTACCTCGAGCCGCTTTCGGCGGTCGTGTTCTCGGCCGCCCTTTTGGGTGAAGCCATAACACCGGTCCGCCTGATGGGCGCCGCGCTTATCATCGGCGGCGCGATTTTTTGCGAACTCGCCGGCAAACGCGCAAACGCCAAGGCTGGCATCGCCCAGACAGCACGTGCTTAAAAGCCCCTGCTTTGAAATGCTACCTGCGTAGATAAATAATCCCCAGCTGAGGATTATTGTCTAAAATAACCCGATGTGCCAAACTGCTCTTGTATGTATAAAGACGGCATAAAGTTTTTTGTCCTAGACAGATAACCGGATGTCTAAGGGAGTCCTCGTGGCACACAACAAACTGGAGGCAAACCTCCAAGACCAGCGCGGGCAAGGCGGGCACGGAGCCATTCCCCTCTCCGCTGGCATGCTGCTCGTAACGCTCGGCGTCGTCTATGGCGACATCGGCACGAGCCCCATGTACACCATGAAATCAATCGTCGCCAACAACGGCGGCATCGGTACCGTCAGCGAGGACATGATCCTGGGCGCGCTTTCGCTCGTCATCTGGACCATGACGCTCGTGACCACGGTCAAGTACGTGGTAATCGCCATGAAGGCCGACAACCACAACGAAGGCGGCATCTTCGCCCTGTTCAGCCTCGTACGCAAGGTGGCACCATGGCTGATTCTGCCCGCCATGATCGGCGGCGCGGCGCTGCTCGCCGACGGCATCCTCACCCCCGCCGTCACGGTCACCACAGCCATCGAGGGTCTACGCACCATCGAATGGGGCCATGCGCTGCTGGGCGACGGCCAGACCAACGTCATCATCATCACCATCATCATTATCTGCGGCCTATTTGCCATGCAGCGCGCCGGCACCTCGTCAATCGGCAAGCTCTTCGGCCCGCTCATGACGCTGTGGTTCCTGTTCCTGGCAGGCGCCGGTCTGTTCAACATGCTCGGCAACCTGTCCATCTTGCGCGCGCTCAACCCCATCCGCGGCATTATGTTCCTGTTCTCGCCCATCAACCATTCGGGCATTATGGTGCTCGGCTTTGTCTTCCTGTCGACAACCGGTGCCGAGGCACTCTACTCGGACATGGGCCACGTGGGCAAGGCAAACATCTATGCATCCTGGCCATTTGTTAAGGCGGCCCTTATCCTCAACTATCTGGGTCAGGGAGCTTGGCTACTCGCCAATAACTCCAACCCCCAGATGCTCGCGATGGATATCGTCAACCCGTTCTATATGATGCTCCCCGAGCCCCTACGCCCCTTTGCCATCGTGCTTTCGGCCGTGGCGGCCATCATCGCCTCACAGGCGCTCATCACCGGCTCGTTCTCGCTGGTATCCGAGGCAACGCGCCTCAACCTTATGCCGCACCTGCGCATCCACTACCCCAGCGACACCAAGGGCCAACTCTATATTCCGCTCGTCAATAACATCATGTGGGTCGGCTGCATCTTCATCGTGCTGCTGTTCCAAAACTCCGAGCGCATGGAGAGTGCCTACGGCCTCGCCATTACCGTGACCATGCTTATGACCACCACGCTTTTGACGAGCTATATCGCCGGCATTCTCAAGCACAAGCTGGGCGCCTGCGTCTTCGCCCTGCTCTTCGGTGCCATTGAGCTGTGCTTTTTCGCCTCGTGCCTCACCATGTTCTTTGACGGCGGCTATGTGATGATCTTCTTGGCCGCACTGCTGTTTGGCCTTATGTATGTGTGGCGTCGCGGCACCGCCATCGAGCGCACGCAGACGATTCTGCTGCCCGTCTCCAAGTACATCGACCAGCTCAATCGCCTGCGCAATGACGAGACCTATCCCGTGCTCGCCGACAATCTGGTATTTCTCACTAACAGCCCCGACCCGCTCACACTCGACCGCGACGTGCTCTATTCCATCCTGGACAAGCACCCCAAGCGCGCCAAGGCATATTGGTTCATCAACGTGCACGTTACCGACGAACCCTATACGCACGAGTATTCCGTCGAGACCTTTGGCACGGACTTTTTGTTCCGCGTGCGCCTGGACCTGGGCTTTAAGGTCAACCAGCGCGTCAACGCCTATCTGCGTCAGATCGTCGGCGACTTGATGGCATCGGGCGAGCTGCCGCCGCAACATCACACCTACTCCATCTACGAGACGCGCGGCAACGTAGGTGACTTCCGCTTTTGCATGCTGCGCAAGATGCTTGCCCCCGAAACGGACATCAACCGCAATGACCACCGCGTGATGGCCATCAAGTACGCCGTCCGCCGCGCCTGCGGAAGCCCGGCACGCTGGTACGGTCTCGAGAACTCGGCCATCATCATTGAGTACGTACCGCTCTTTGCCCGCATGCGCCCGGCCGTCAAACTTGTGCGCACCCAGGTGCCGCTCGAGGTTCAGATCGAAGAGGCCGAGGAAATGGAGGTCGACATCTTCTCGGACGACCTGGTCAACGGCAACGAAGCCGGTAAGAATATGAACGTCGATCCCACCGAGCTGCTCGAGAGCGTCGCCGATACGCCCGAACAGCAACTCGATGGACTCGAGAGCACCCAGTTCAACGACGCCAACTTCTAACACGCCACCAGCCATTGACGACAACGGCCCCGCATCTCATAAGAGGTGCGAGGCCGTTTTATGTCGCAACGGACCAGTGAGCTACGAACGACGCGGCTCGGGAACCACGAGCCTATCGGGGCTCGCGCCCTCGGCATCCATCAGGCTCACGTAACGAATCGACGGATCCCCATACATCGCGTAGTAATAATTGCCCGTGCGCGCGCTAAAGCATCCGGTATAGATAGTCTTCTCGAACTTGCCATCGCCCATCCTGGACGCCCCCTCAATCATCACCACGCCCTCGAGCGAGCGGAACATGCGAACGACGTTTTCGGTCTCGCTCTCCTTTTGCGGGTAATTGGCATTGAGGTACGCCGCCTTTACAAAACGGCTCGGCGAATAGCAATCGCCCGGAATGCCGCGCATGCCGGCACCGGCTCCATAGGGCTTAAGCTCGGCGCCACGCCATGTCGCCGTCTGCGGAAAATCGCTTGTGGCGGTGATATAGGTGCGCAGGTTTTCCATGTGCCACGGGAAGGTCGGCTGGTTGGCAAGGGTGTCGACCGGATCGTCGTATACATGCAGGCCGTCAGCCATCATCTCGACCACGATGCTGCGCTGGCTGTCGCCGATAATCCAATGGAGCAGCGACACGCCCAGCCCCTCTCCGGCAGATTTGGCGACAATCACCGTGTCGCGCAGCGCGGCCTCGACCTCATCGACCGTCGAGAACGTCGCTGCCACCCACAGGGGAAACTCATAGGCCGCGATATTGTTCTTGCCGTCGACAGGGTCCTCGGCATACTCGGCATAACCCGGGAAATTGAGACCCGCCACGGCGAGGCCTGCATCGTTGCCGCAGTCGAAGAACATAGGGTAGTTCTTGTAATCGATGCACATACCGATCACCGCGTGTGCCGCTGTCGCGTCGTCGATAAACGAATACGGAATGTGGAACCCGCGCGGCATCACGCGAACCTGTTGGCCGTAGTCAAAGCTCCAGTCGAGGTTGCGGCCCAGATACATGTGGCCAGAATTATCGGTAAATCGAATGCTCGTGCACATAGCGCCTCCTAGCTTTACGGTCCTGCTAAGGTTATTGTCACCAAACAAAAAGGCGCTAAACACAAAAGCCCGGACATGACAACAATGTCACGCCCGGACCAAAAGAGACGAAGTGCGGTGCTTTGGTCCCCTTAGACCAACTTTCCAAGACAGTGGTCGATCATATGCTGGACCATCTGCGCCTCGAAGCCCACAAAGTCCTGCTTGCGCTCGTGCATCTTGCCATCGACGATCTGGTCAAAGGCAACCTTGCACTTGATATAGCGCGTGGACTTGGTGACCTCCTCGTGCGTCAGGCAGCTCTCCTCCATCTTGCTGGCGCCCAGGCCAAACACCAGACGGGGGTTGTAGAGCACGTGGGGCTCGCCGGCGTCGTCCAGGTAGACGCAGACCTTCTTGGTAACGCCAATCTGGTTAGCGGCAAGGCAGCCGGCATCGTCGAGCGACTTGATGGTATCGATCAGGTCCTGAGCAACCGACTCGTCCTCGACGGTCGCAACCTCGCAACGCTGGGACAGGATAGCCTCGTCGTGGCAAAGCTCTTTAATCATACGTTCCTCCATAGGGATCGTTGTAACCGCTTAAGTATACGGTACCTACACAATTTCATGCGAAAGATACCGCCCGTCCGTTACAAACCGCCGAACATCAACATGTGAGGAACACCAACTTCACAAAGGCGATATAGTGGGTGAGTTCGTGTCAATCGGCCTAAACTCGGGGCCGAACAAGGAAAGGGTATGCATGGACGAACTTTTTCACGTCAGTGAGCGCAAGTCCACAATCGGGACCGAACTTCGCGCTGGACTGACAACATTCCTGGCGATGGCCTACATCATCGCCGTCAACCCCGCAGTGCTCTCGGGCGCTGGCATTGATGCGGGAGCGCTCGCCTGCGCCACCTGCCTGGGCGCCGGCATCATGACCATCTGCATGGGCATCTTCGCCAACCGCCCGCTCGCTTGCGCGTCGGGTCTGGGCATCAACGCCATGATCGCGGGCATCGCCACCACCATGTGCGGCGGCGACTGGCACGTGGCCATGAGCGTTATCTTCCTCGAGGGTATCGTCATCTTGCTGCTCGTCCTGTGCGGCCTGCGCGAGGCCATCATGGACGCCATCCCCGTGGTCCTGCGCCACGCCATCTCGGTGGGTCTGGGCCTGTTTATCGCCATGATCGGCCTGTGCGACGCCGGCATCATCACCGCTGGCGCCGGTACGCTCGTCGGCCTGGGCGACATCGCCTCCCCCACCTTTATCGTCGGCATCATCTCCATCGTCGTGACGGTTGCCCTGGCTTCCCGCAACGTGCCGGGCTCGCTGCTCATCGGCATCATCGTCGCCGTTATCGCCGGAATCCCGCTGGGCGTCACCCATGCGCCCGAGGGCCTCATCGCACCGCTCGACTTCTCGACCTTCGGCGCCCCGTTTGCCAGCACTGCCGACGGCAACCTTGCCATCATGAAGGTCCTGACCGACCCGATGCTGCTCGTCGTTGCCTTCTCGCTGCTCATGAGCGACTTCTTCGACACCATGGGCACCGCGATGGCCGTCGCCAAGCAGGGCGAGTTCTTGACCGAGGACGGCAATGTCGAGGACATCCGTCCCATCCTGGTCGTCGACTCCGTGGCCGCTGCTGCCGGTGGCTTTATGGGCGTCTCTTCCATCACTACCTTCGTCGAGTCCACCTCTGGCGCTGCCGACGGTGGTCGCACGGGCCTCACCTCCGTCACTACCGGCGTGCTGTTCATTCTCGCCGCGTTCTTCTCCCCCATCGTCACCATCGTTTCCAGTGCCGCCACCTGCGGTGCTCTGGTCTACGTCGGCTACCTCATGATGAGCGAGGCCTCCGAGATCGACTGGTCCGACGTGTCGCAGGGCTTCCCGGCGTTCATGATTGTCGCCGGCGTGCCCTTCACCTACTCCATCTCCGCCGGCATTGGCCTGGGCTTTATCGCCTACGTGATCGTCGCGCTCTTTAAGGGCGAGGCCTCCAAGATCAAGCCGCTCATGTGGATCGCAGCCCTTGCCTTCCTCGTCTACTTCTTCGTAGCGTAACGGCAAAGCTGCCAAAGCAGAACACCAAAGCGCGGAGTCGCATCGAGCGGCTCCGCGCTTTTCTTTTAAGCCCAGGCAACGCACGGATGCGCGATGTATTGCTTCCCAAGTTTTGGACATTTTGCCCTCCAAACGGCACTACCGCCGGCTACATCCTGCAGATATGCTGGGCGTAATCGCATAGGCCCTATGAGGATGGGAGTAACCATGGCCGCCTTGTTCACGACCCCCAAGCGCAATGACAAAACCTCTGGAGCCCATTTTGTCGAGCCCGACGTGCGCCGTCGCACGCTGCTCGCACACGGCAGCTGGCGCCGCGTGACACGCCGCATCGTTGTAGGCGCCGTATGCGCGCTCACGGTAAGTTCGCTGCTCATGCCGAGCGTCTCGCTCGCGGCCGAGTGGGTGGACGTCGGCGGCACCCAATACAACGCCGGCACCGCGGCGGGCGACGCCGCCGGCACCTGGAGCTGGGACGGCGCCGACGACATGAAGCTCAACGGCTATAACGGCGACGCGATCGAGGCAGCGGGCAAGCTCAACGTGAGCTACGAGGGCAACAACACCGTCACTAACGACAACGGCCGCGGCATCAAGGTTAAGGATGGCGCGAACGAGAACGCCGAGCTTAATATTCAGGGCGACGCGTCCAGCACGCTCAACGTGACATCTTCTCGTGACGCCATCACTTCCGTCGGCAACATCAACATCGACGGCGCTGGCACTGTCAACGCCACGAGCACCGAGCACGATGCCATCGATGCCGGGGGCGATGTCACCATCAAGGGCTCGGGAAACGTTAACGCCACGGGCGATTCGGATGGCATCAGGGCCGACGGCAACATCACGATCGACAACAGCGGAACCGTCACCGCCAAGGCCACCGAGGATCAGGGTATCGATGCTAACGAGAACCTCATCATAAAGGGCGGCGGCAAGGTAGAGGCAAGCTCTATCAAAGACAATACGATTTGGGCCGACGGCAACATCGAGATCTCGGGTGGCAGCCAGGTCAAGGCAAGCTCCGAGGAAGACGCCGCCATCGACGGTAAAAACAGCCTCACGGTCACGAACGCTTCCCTCAACGCAAGTGGCGTTGGGTATGGCATCTATGTCTACAAGGGCATCACGCTCGATGGCGCGACCGTGACGGTCCGCGCAAGCTCAGATGGCGGGGAAGCCAGCGCACTCTTCACCGATGAGGACGACATCGTCATCAAGAACGGCTCGACTGTGGATGCGCTCGCAGAAGGCAGGTTCTCGGTTGCAATCTCCACCAGTAATTTCTACTCCGACGAAGCGGGTGGCCATATCTACATCAGCGACTCCGTTGTCAAGGCCATAGCCCGCTATGCCGAGACCGGCGGCGACGGCCCCGACCACTACAGTGGAGACCAAAACGACGAAATCATCCCTGAGTCCGAGGGCCTGAACATCGGCATCTTCGCGCAGACCGAGAAGGGCATCACGCCCGCGACCATCTCGATCGTCCGCAGCAAGGTCACGGCCGAGGGAGACACGGCGGTTATCTTCGCCCTTGCCATGAGCGCGGACGGCAAGGCGATCGGCACCATCGAAATCAAGGACGCCATCATCCAGACGCCTGCAGGCGGCAAAGTCATTGACTATCGCAACAAGGAAGAGCTCAGCGACGGCATCGTCTACGAGGCGGGGCAGACCATTGGCACGGGCGATGCCACGATTGACTCCCCCTATGACGCCGCTGTCGCCAAGAGCACGGTCATCGTGCCTCCCGAGGAGACCAAGCCCGAGGAAAAGCACGGCAAGACCAAGCCCGAGGGTTCCAAGTCCGAGGGCACGAAGACAACCAAGACCGTTGCAGTTGCAGCCAAGGGAGCCAAGACCGTCGGCAAGCTCGCGGCAACCGGCGACACCTCGAACACAGCCATCGTGGCAGCCGCCCTTGCGGGAACAGCCGCCATCGCCGCAGGCGCCCTGGCGAGTCGCAAACGTTCGTAAACACTTTTTCGCACAGGACGGGTGGATCGCAGCCCTTGCCTTCCCCGTCTACTTCTTCGTAGCGTAAGGGCAAGGCTGCAAAAGCTGAACAATAAAGCGCGGAGTCGCCATGCGGCCCCGCGCTTTTCTTTTAGCGTCGGTCCCTGCGCCGGCGTGCGGCCTATTTCTCCCCCATTTTGGCCATTTTGCCCTCCAAACGGCACTACCGCCGGCAACATCCAGCAGATACGCTGAACCTAGCCGTATAGGCCCTATGAGAACGGGAGCAACCATGGCAGCCTTGTTCACGACCCCCAAACGCAATGACACTACCGCCGGAACCCATGTTGCCGAACCCGACGTTCGCCGTCGCATAGGACTCGCGTACGGCAGCTGGCGCCGCGTGACGCGCCGCATCGTCGTAGGCGCCGTGTGCGCGCTCACGGTGAGCTCGCTGCTCATGCCGAGCGTCTCGCTCGCGGCGGAATGGGTCAAGGTCGGCGAAACCAAATACAACGCCGGCACTGCGGCGGGCGACGAGACCGGCACCTGGTCGTGGGACGGCGCCGACGACTTGAAGCTCAACAACTATAACGGCGGCGAGATCCAGGCCGCAGGCAAGCTCAACGTGAATTACTCGGGAAACAACATCGTCACTGCCGACTGGATCGAAGGCATCAAGGCTTCTCATGGCAAGAATGAGAACGCCGAGCTCAATATCCAAGGCGACGCGGGCAGCACGCTCAGCGTGACATCTACTGAGGACGCTATCCTCTCCACGGGTAATATCAACATCGACGGAGCCGGATCCGTCAACGCCACGAGCGCTGGGTTTGATGCCATCGACGCCGAGGGCGATCTCGCTATCAAAGGTTCGGGCAACGTCAACGCCACGGGCGTATCGGATGGCATCAGGGCAAACGGCAATATCACGATTGACGACAGCGGGGCCGTCACCGCCAGGGCTACCAAGGACAAGGGTATCGGAACCGACAAGAACCTCACCATCAAGGGTGGCGGCACAGTCGAGGCAAGCTCAGCCGATGGTGAGGCCATTTGGAGCGGCGGCAACATCAATATCTCGGACGGCAGCCAGGTCAAGGCGAGCTCCGAGAAAGACGCCGCCGTCGAGGCCAAGGGCAGCCTCGCAGCCACAAACGCCTCCCTCAACGCAAACGGTGTTGAATATGGCGTCTATGCCCACAAGGGCATCACACTCGATCATGCAAACGTGACAGTCCGCGCAAGTAAAGGCAGATACGGTGACGCCATTGCCCTCTTCACCTACCAAGACGATATCGTCGTCAAGAACGGCTCCACCGTGGACGCGTTTGCGGAAGGCGAGGTTTCGGCTGCATTCTCCACCAGAAACGATCGACCCAACGAGGAGGGTGGCCACATCTACATCAGCGACTCCGTTGTCAAGGCCATAGCCCGCTATGTCGAGAACGGCGACGGCCCCATCCCCTACAGCGAAAACCAAGATGGTGAGACGAGCCCCGAGCCCCAAGGCGAGAACATCGGCATCATCGCCCAGACCAGCGAGGGCGTCACACCCGCAGTCATCTCGATCATCCGCAGCAAGGTAACGGCCGAAGGAGATACAGCGGCAATCTTTGCCCGTGCCATGAGCGCTGACGGCAAGACAATCGGCACCATCAAGATTGAGAACGCCGCCATCCAGACGCCCGAAGGCGGCAAGGTCATTGACTATCGCAAGCTCCGTGACGGCATCTACGAGGCAGGCCAAGCCATCGGCACGGGCGACGCTGTGATCGACTCCCCCTATAACGAAGCTGTCGCCAAGAGCATGGTCATCGCACCTCCCGAGGTAGCCAAGCCGGAAGACCCCAAGCCCGACGAGACCAAGCCCGCAGAAAGCAAGCCCGCGGAGTCCAAGCAGAACCCCAAGCCTGAGTGCTCAAAGCCGACCAAGGCCGTTGCGGCTTCAATCACGAAAGCCAAGACTACCGGCGTGCTCGCGGCAACCGGCGACACCTCGGGTGCGGCCATCGTGGCAACCGTCCTTGCGGGAACAGCCGCTATCGCCGCAGGCACCATGGCGAGCCGCAAGCGCTCTTAGACGCCTCTGCGCACATGGCAGCTCCCGCGAAGGCCCCGAGTCCCAGCACCGTTTAACAACGCCACCGCCGAGCTCCCCTCCGGCGGTGGCGTTTTCCATATGCGTCCGCAGGGTATGCACGAGATTGTCTTTGGTCTAGCCCAACCTGCATGAGCCGGCGTGCGACAATGGGGGCCGTCGATATCACAACGCCGAGAGAAGCCCGTCATGGAAGCGCATCAAAAGCAGATAACCGTTCATGCACAGCATGCCGAAAGCGCGCCTGTCATCTACCTCCCCGTGGTTGTGGGCGACGGTAATGAAGTCTACGAGCGCTGCCGAGAGCTCGACTGCCCACCGTTCACCCTTGTCGCCATTGGCGGACTCGATTGGAATCGTGAGCTGAGCCCCTGGGTATGCGACGGTACCGTGCGCGATGCCGAGCCCTTTGGTGGACAGGCCGCTGGTTTTCTTGACGAGTTGTTGAAGCAGATAATCCCAGAGGCCGAATCATCGCTCCCGCAACCGCCCACCTGGCGCGGCGTTGCCGGCTACTCGTTGGCGGGTCTTTTTGCACTGTGGGCACTTTGGCAAACAGATGTCTTTGAGCGCGCGGCGAGTGCATCGGGGTCGCTGTGGTTCCCCGGCTTTATCGACTACGCGCGCGAGCGCACGATGACAGCTACGCCCGACGCCGCCTATCTGTCGCTCGGCAAAAAGGAAACCAAGACGCCCAACCGCATGATGCGGCACGTACTCGACGATACGCGCGCGATGGAAGAGCTGTTTATCGAGCGTGACATTCCAACAACGCTGGAGCTCAACCCCGGCAATCACTTTACCCAAACTGACCTGCGCATGGCACGCGGCATCCACTGGATACTGACGCATTAAAAATGGCATCCACGCGTACATACGCATGGACGCCATTTTTAATTTGGCTGAACGCAACTACTATTCAGCAGTCTCCTCAAGCTCGGAAGTATCGAACTCAAAGTCATTACCTGGCAGGATGGCGTTGAGTACAATGCCCACCAGCGAGCCCACGGCAAGGCCGGAAAGCGAAATCGTCACGCCGGCCAGCTCCAGCACGATGGCGCCGGTGGTACTGTAGGCAATGCCGAGCGAAAGCACGAGCACCAGAGCCGCCACCAGCACGTTGCGGTTGTTCTGGAAATCAACCTGGTTCTCGATAAGGTTGCGAACGCCCACGGCACTGATCATGCCGTAGAGCACAAGCGACACACCGCCGATAACGCACGCCGGCATGGCGGCAATCACCGCAGCAAACTTGGGGCAGAACGAAAGCACAATGGCACAGCAGGCGGCAATGCGAATCACGCGCGGGTCGAACACGCGCGTCAGGGCAAGCACACCGGTGTTCTCACCATACGTCGTATTGGCAGGGGCGCCAAAGAGCGATGCCAAGATAGTCGCCAGGCCATCGCCGAGCAGGGTACGGTGCAGACCGGGATCGGCAATGTAATTGCGTTCGCAGGTAGAGCCAATGGCGGAAATATCTCCAATGTGCTCAATCATGGTCGCAAAGGCCAGTGGCATGATGGTGATAATGGCCGTCGTGGCAAGACTGCTATCGAACTGCGGTCCAAAGAGCGCAAACACGGTGTTGTCCCACACGACGGGCAAGCCAACCCAGGGGGCGGCTGCGACGCCAGAGAAGTCGACCTCGCCCAGCGCGGCCGCAACGGCATAGCTCACCACAACGCCCAGCAGAATCGGCACGATCTTGACCATGCCGCGGCCCCAAATGTTGCAGATGATGATCACGGCAACGGCAATAGCAGCAACAAGCCAGTTGGTCTGGCAGTTAGCAATGGCAGAGCTTGCCAGGATCAAGCCGATGGAAATGACGATGGGGCCAGTCACCACCGGCGGGAAGAAACGCATGACACGCTTGGCGCCAAAGGCGCGGAACAGGGCCGCAAGCACCGGATAGAGCAGGCCGGCACAAGCTACGCCCAGGCAAGCGTAGGGCAAAAGCTCAGCCTCGCCGTTGGGCGCAATGGCGGCATAACCCGCGATAAAGGCAAACGAGGAGCCCAGGAACGCGGGCACCTTACCGCGCGATAGAAAATGAAACAGCAGCGTGCCGATGCCGGCGAACAGAAGCGTCGCCGAAACGGAAAGGCCGGTGAGCACGGGCACGAGCACCGTGGCTCCGAACATCGCAAACATGTGTTGCAAACCCAACACAAACATGCGCGGGCGGCCGAGCGACGATGCATCGTAGATGGCATCGGTGACGGCGGGCGTCGAAGACTGGGACATGGAAGTCCTTTCGAATGGAAGGGCGATCAGGCATATCGGATAACCTGCCCGAACGATACGATCCGAACCATTGTACGCGATATGCAGTACCTCGCACGCGCCGCCACCTGCAAACGCTAGCGCTATTTCCAAACGCGCTCGGCAATACGCCTGACCAGCGCAATCTTTGCCCACTGCTCGTCCTCGGTCAGCTTATTGCCAATCTCGCAGCTGGCAAAGCCACACTGCGGAGACAGATACAGGTTCTCGAGCGGCACGTACTTTGCCGCCTCGCGGATGCGCTCGACGATAACATCCTCGTTCTCGAGCTCTGCCGCCTTGGTGGTCACCAAGCCCAGCACGACCTTCTTGCCGGGAGCAACGTACTTGAGCGGCTCAAAACCACCGGCGCGGGGCGTGTCGAACTCCAGATAGAACGCGTCAACGTCCTCATGCGCAAACAGGTACGGCGCGATGGGGTCGTAGCCGCCCTCAAAAGCGTAGGTGGAGTGGTAGTTGCCGCGGCATACATGCGTGTTGATAACCAGATCGTCGGGCTTGCCCTCGATGGCGGCATTGTTGAGCGCCACGCCCAGCTCGCTTACCTTTTGCAGGTCGACCGGGCTCATGCCGGTTTTGGCAACAAAATCGGTATCGCAGTAGATGCCCCAGGTGCAGTCATCAAACTGGATGTTGCGGCAGCCCGCGGCATACAGGTCAGCAATCACGGTGCGGTATGCTGCGGCAATGGCATCGACGAGCTCTTCGTCGGTCTTGTAGACGGCGTGCAGACTCTCCTGCTGGCCATCGCAGCGGTCGAGTGTGACTTCGGAGAACGTCTGGATCGGCGCCGGAATGGTCTGGCGCGCGACCTGGCCCTCTCCCTCGAGCGACTTGATAAATTTGAAGTGCTCGACGAACGGATGATTCTCGCCGCTAATGGGACCGGTTACCACGGCGGTGTCGGCGGTAGTCTCCTCATCGTGGAACATGTAGCCCGTGCGCGAGGCGCGGCGCTCAATGCCGTTGAGGCCCCACATAAAATCGAGGTGCCAGTAGCTGCGGCGGAACTCGCCATCGGTAATCACCTGCAGGCCGGCAGCCTTCTGCTTGGCCACTAAGTCGCGGATGGCCTCGTCCTCGACGGCCTTAAGGCCGGAAGCGTCGAGTTTACCCGCGACATAGGCGGCACGGGCGTCCTTTACAGCCTGCGGACG
>JBPGZF010000032.1:0-20428 GCA_052033095.1 Collinsella sp. | reverse complement strand
GCTTGTGGCCCATGCCGCCGACCTTCTCCTGATAATCCTCGACTGCGCGGCCGCACTCATGGAAGCGGACGTCGGCCAGCGCGCCGATCAGGCGGTTGGCCCAGTAGAAGTTTTCGGACGTCACGCGAGCCTGCGTGTCGGCAAAGTACTCGGGCATGGTCTCGACGTTGGCGTACAGCGGAACCAGCGCGTTAAACGAGTTGGAGCCAAAGGCCATCCACTGCACGGCGCGGTAGGCCGGATGCGCATAGGGGCGCAGCTGCAGCACAGCGAGCTGGCTGTTGCGGTTGATGCCGATGGGGCGATAGGCGCCACGCGTGGCGGGCGTGCCCTTGCTGCCGTAGCAGTCGTACTCCGTGCCCTGGTAGTGGCTCGAGAGTACGTACTTGATGTCCTCGATGGTCACCTTGCGCTCGGGCACGCGGCTCCAGGGAATATCGTCGCTCTCGGGCGTGTAGTCGGCCTCGGGACCGTCCCACACATCGCTGGGGTTAAGGCAGCGCTGCATATACCAGGCGCGCGGCGTGTTGTAGACGTGGTCGCTGTCGCTGTGCGAGCCAAAGGCCTCGCGCGGGTTGAAGACCGCGGCCGGACCGTCGCCCTCGACGCCCAGCGTCAGGTCCAGATGCCACTCGGCCATCCAAGCGCGCAGGTCGGCGGAGCACATGTGATCGGCCTGGGCGCCCTCGGCGTCATCCAGGTCAAAGCTGTCGATACCCAGCTGGTTGGGCATGGTCACATAGGCGTCGTCAGGCACGCGCTTGGCGATCCAGTGGTGACCGCCGATGGTCTCGAGCCACCAGATCTCGTCCACGTCGCTAAAGGCGATGCCGTTGTTCTCGTAGGTGCCATAACGCTCGAGCAGGTCACCCAGAATGCGTACGCCGTCGCGGGCGGATTTGGCATATGGCAGCACCAGGGTCACCATGTCCTCCTCGCCCAGACCGCCGGGCTGCGCCGGAACATAGCCGTCCTCGTCCTCGTTGCCCTTGGCGGGCACGTAGTCGACGAGCGGGTCGGCGCCGCGAACGCGCTCGTTGGTGGTGAGCGTCTCGGTTGCGGACATGCCCACATTGAGCTCGTTGAAACCGGCCTCGGCCCAGATGCCGTGGCCCGGGACAACATCGGGGACGCTCGTGTAGCGCATGGGGTTATCGGGCAGTTCAACGGTCAGGTGACTCAGGACGCTCGTATAGACGCGCGGCTGCTCGTCGGGATGCACCACACGCATACGCTTGGGCTCAAACACCCCGTTGGACGAATCCTCGTTGCGGGCGACCAACGTCGACCCGTCGTAGCTCGCGTTCTTACCAACCAAAATCGTTGTGCACGGCATGCGCATCCTCCTTGAGCGAAGAAATCAAACGATAACAGTGTATCGCTTCGGCGCAGAAAGGGCGAAACCACGGCGCTGGCAACCCCTGTGGTCAAAAAATGCCAAATATGAGTACTGTCACCAATTTAGTAACAGCAATTTTGATACGTATGGGTGTCGAAAGTCTACATTTGTTCAAAAATTAGATGATGTAATTCCTCATAGGTCCAATAAAATAGGCTCTCTATCGATAATAAATATCGTTAGAGAGCCTATTTGGCCTAAAATATATGTGACTATCTTGGCAACAGTACTCATATTTGGCATTTTCTGTCCACGGGGTATAGAGCTAACCCCTCAAACAGCCCAAAACGCCTATTTCGATGCGCGCTCGGCCGCCTCGATCACGTGTTTGGCGAGGATCGCCGTCGTCACAGCGCCCACGCCGCCCGGCACGGGCGTGATGGCGTTAACGACCGGCTCCGCAGCATCAGAATCGACGTCACCCACCAGCTTGCCAGCGGCCTCGTCCCAATTAATGCCAACATCGATGATCGTCTGGCCCTCGCGAACCGCATCCACGCCAATCGTGCGCGCGCGTCCAACGGCCGCAACCACAATGTCGGCAGCACGGCACTCGGCAGCAAGGTCGCGCGTATGCGTATGGCACGTTGTCACGGTCGAATTGCGCGCCGTAAGCATGGCGGCAACAGGACGCCCGATCACCAGCGAGCGCCCGACCACAGCAACCTTAGCTCCATCCAGCTCAACGCCGTAATGATCCAGCAGAGCAAGCACGGCTTCGGCTGTGCAGGGGGCAAAACCCTCGCCGCGCCCCGAAAGCGTGGTGAGCAGCGAAGCCGGCGTCATGGAGTCAACGTCCTTGGCAGGATCGAGTGCCGCGGCAACCGCGTCCTCGTCAAGGCCGGCGGGCAGCGGGCGGAACATCAGGCAGCCATGAACAGACGAATCGGTATTGATGTCCTCGATGGCCGCCAACAGCTCGTCCTGCGAAACATCGGCGGGAAGCAAAACGCGGCGAGCTTCAATGCCAACCTTCTCGCAGCGCCTGAGCGCACCGCGCTCGTAGGATAGGTCGTCCTCGCGTTCACCCACACGCACGATAGCCAACGTCGGAACAACGCCGCGCTCGCGCAAAGCCACGCAGCGAGCAGCAAGTTCCTCAGTCAACGCGCGGGCGACGGGAGCGCCCTTCAGCAGTTCAGCCATGGCTATCCCCTCTTCCTTGCGGCGTCGGCGGCGCGGCGCGCCAGCGCATCGGCGCGCGGCAACCACATGTCGAGCAACTCATCACACGCCGTCTCGAGCTCCTCAGCACGAGCGCGATCCTTCATAGACGTGGTGTTCGCAAAGAGCGTCAAGCTCGCGCCCTGCATAGCAGAACGGCAGAACACAGCGCCGCATGCCACATCGGACAGCAGCTGGCGCGAGCCCTTATCGGCCATGTCCTCGAGCAGCGCCAGCGCGCGCCCGCAGGCATCCATGATTCGATACGGCGGCATAGCGGCCACATGCAGCGCATCCTGAATCGCGGTCGCTCGAGCCGGATCGTCACGCGGAATACCGTACGCCGCGGACACCTGCCCATAGGCACGAACGTCCTCGGCAACCAACTCGACAAGCTCCTGGGCCAGCTCATCAGCCTGGGCAAACGCGCGCGTCAGGTCATCCGCGCGATCGGCAAGCGCGGGGTTGGTCGCACCGTAGCGGGCAACCATTCCACACAGCGAGGCGCCCAGCGCGCCCACAAAGGCGCTCGCGCTGCCGCCGCCGGGAACCGGCTCGCGCGCGGCCAGCGCCTCGGCAAACCCGCGGCAGGTCTTGTCCATCATCTCTTGGCTCATACGCATGCACCTTCAAGTCATATACATCGGTCGGGTGGCAACCGCCGACCGACCGCATCGATCACATAATGGTGCTAAGTCTAGCCCATAAGTACTCGAGCGTCAGCGCACCTGGCCATCGCGGATTTCTATGACGAACGATAGGCGGCAGCGACACAAACATGGGACACATGGCCCACGTTTCGAGACTCCCGGGCAGCGGCAACTGGGGCATACATATAGGTAAGGAGCCCTATGTTGGGGCAACGCTCGCCACGGCACCGGACGACGAATGGAGGGATAACCGTACAGTAAACAAAGTCATCATGTGCACGCGCAACCGCTGCCCCAGCGATCCGCGGCGCACGATGTCCCTGGCAGACAAGGAGGACGCCACCATGAAGAAAAAGACCCTATCGATTCTTTCCCTTTGCATCGCCCTCTTTGCCGCGTTTGCCCTTGTCGGCTGCGGCGGTAGCGCATCGGGCGGAGGCGGCAGCACCGCCAAGAGCGAGAGCAAGGAAAAGGCCCCCGTCGCCAAGAAGACCGACTTTATCTGGTTTAAGGTCGAGATGCCCGAGGGCGTCGGCGTAAGCGACTCCGCCGGCAAGAATGCCGACAGGGTCCAGCTCACCTTCCCCGAGAACGAGAATGCCTCGGCCGATCGCTTTATCCCCGTTTGGAAAAAAGCGCTGACGGCCGAGGAATCCCACGCCGACCAGGCGGAAAAGAAGGGGGATACGTTCCAGTGGAAGGATGGCGGGTCCGTCGAGTATAACGGCAGGACGTGGCTCGTCGGAACATACGAGGACAACAGCGGCATCTCAACCATGCTTTTTACCGACGTTGAGCCGGGAAGCGTCTACGTCCTCATCTCGAACTTCGACCAGCACAAGAAAGAAGCCGAGGCGCTCCTCAACTCCATCGAGTTCCCCGATGACATGGCAGAGGCAGTTTCCGAGGCACGCGAAGTCGAGATTTCGAGCATCGAGATCAAGTAACGGGACGCCCGCACGCGCCTACGCGCACCAGCGCGCATGCGCCCATTAAAACAACGGGCGCCCAACCCGGGGAGGGCCGACAGCATCGGCCCTCCCCTCTTTTGGACCCGCGTATATTGCCACTTGTCGGCGCAATTCCAGCCCCCAGAATGGGACACATGGCCCACCAGAACGAGCCGCTCGCGCGTACAGTAAAGGCAGGTAATCCATGGGCGGTTACAGATCGAGGAGGACACGACCATGAAAAAGAAGGCCTTTGCGATTCTCACCCTCTGCATGAGTCTCTTTGCCGCAGTTGCCCTGGTGGGTTGCGGCGGAAGCGGCGGCGCTACCGGCAGTGGCGGTGGCGGCGGCGCAGAAAAGCCAGCCGTGGATATGAGGACCGACTTCATTTGGTTTAAGGTCGAGGTGCCCGAGGGCGTCGAGATCACCGACGTTGCCGGCGACACCGCCGACAGGGCCCAGTTTAAGTTCACCGAGAGCGAGCACGCCAGCGATCGCTTCATCCCTGTCTTCGACTCTGACAAGAACGCTGACGAGCTGTTCGACTACGAGGCCAAATGGAAGGCCAACTTTGAGTGGACCGAGAATGATCCCGTCAAGTACAACGGCAAGACTTGGCGCAACGCTTCCTATACACACTCGGGCGGCGTAACGACTGAGTACTTCACCGAAGCAGGCGGCGGCAGCGTTTACGTGAGCATCGACAATGTCGAGGAGCACAAGGACGCCGTCGAGACCATGATGAAGTCTCTGGAGTTTGCCGATGACATTGCCAAGGCCAAGACCGAGGCCATGGACGTCAAGCTCGACGATATCGAGATCAAGCGCTAAGCGACTGGCGAGCGCAACGGGAAACACGGTCGCAGTGCAAACAAGCGACGGTGCCCCAGCGTTTCGTACTAAGGGAGGGCCGGTAAACCGACCCTCCCTTTCTTATGCCTGTAGCCGACGAACGCGAGGATGCCGGACGCCGGAACCGCCCCAAATGTGGCAACAGTACGAAAACGACAAACACCCCAACACGTCCGCCCACCGATTTATTGCGCCGCGCAGACAATTAAACCAGCATCTTTAAACATCTGGGCAGTATAGTGACCAAAACTATCGCATAACCGCACTCTGCGAATGGAGAAGTTATGACCGAACACCATGCCATCAGCCGCCGAGCGTTTACGCTGGGCCTAGGGCTTGCGGCGTTGTCACCACTTGCAAGCCTGCCCGAAACCGCAGCGCCGGGCATTCCCCTGCGAGCGGCATTTGCAGACAACACACCCGCACCGTCGGACAGCCTCGACAATTTCGTCATTCGCCTTCGCCCCGCGGGCTATTTTCGCACCGCGAGCGTCAACCAAGACGGCAACGTTCGCGGCAACGTCTGCCACCTGTTTAACGACGGCACGTCCAGCAAGCTCATCCTTGAGAACGTAACGACCAAGAATGACGATACAAACTGGTATGCTATCCGCACCTTGCTCAATTTCGAAGAGCATAAAAAGACGGGCTACAGCATTTGGTCGGTCGACGACGACTCTGACAAAGATGGAAAGGTCATCCACGTATGGGGCGGCGAGTATGACAACAAGCCCAGCCGCGCTTTTGCGTTCGAGCGTCAATCAAACGGAACCTATATCATCCGAGACCGCACGGTCGAGAAAGAAACCGAGAAAAAAGACATTAAGTACCTGGCAATAGAATCGAACGGCGAAGACCAGGACAACAATAAGATCTGCCATAAGAGTAAGAGCATTCCGTGGGAGCTCGAACTTATCGGTTACGACATGAAAAAGAACGATGCCACGGTTAGCAGCCTCGACTGGATCACGTACAGCAGCTACGTCGATGGGCCATGTTGGATGAAATACGTCGACGACAACAAGTTCCTCGACGAGCTGAGCATCCCGGGTACGCACGATTCGGGCACCTGCAGCGTGGACAACGACACTGAGCCCCAATCCTCGCAAGTAAAATGCCAGCAGGATTACATTCCCACGCAGTTGCTCGAAGGCATTCGCTATTTTGATATCCGGCTCGGAAAGGGCGACGACCCCGGTATCGACCACGGGGATTACTACCTGCTCAAAAAAGACGCGTACTTTATGCATCTTTCCGATGTCATAGGCTACTTCAAAACGTTTTTGAACGAAAACCCGACAGAAGCGCTCATCATGCTTGTATCACGAGGCAACGACGAGGCTACCGACGAAAGTGTTACGACGGCTTTCGCCAAGGTTTTGGACGACAACCCCAAACTGTTCTATACGTCGAGCCGAACCCCCACGCTACACGAGGTGCGCGGAAAGATCGTTCTGCTGCGTCGATTTAGGCTCGCCGGCAACAGTGTAAGCGGCCACACGTGGGGCCTCGACCTTACCGAATGGGATGACAAGATCAAGGCTCACTCCGACAGCGCCACTATGTGTCTTGTCCAAGACGCGCAGGGCTTTGAAGCCGCGGGGGAAACAGGCGACAAAGAGCCCTATTGCACCAAGGTATACGCCCAGGACAAGTACAAACTCACGGGAAGCGACAAGCTCAGCTGGGTCGATAATGCGCTGAAGGAAACGACCGGGCGCACGCGCAACAAGGTGGACGTCGTGGACGATGACGGGGCCAAGGTGCAAGTCCAGGAGCGTTGCTGGTCTATCAACTACACCAGCTGCACGGGCTTGTCGCACGGAGGCAATCCTTTTACCTCGGCACGAGTAGTCAACGAGCATCTGTATAAGAGCCCGTACATCAATCCCAGCGGCATCGAGGATACAAAGTCAGATTACCTCGAGCACATTGGCATCATCGCATCCGACTTTGTTGATGCGGCGCTGGCCCGGAGCATCTACCAGCGCAATTACGATTACGATACACAGCACAAGCAGACAGCTTCGTGCTACCTCCCAGCCCGCATGCACATGACATATGGCAACTCGCTGAGCGACGCCTCGCTCCAGGACGGCAAGACCGTTGGCGAGGGTCATTTCCGCCTTGTCGACAGCAGCAACGTACTCAACGTGGCGGCTTCGGGCCATGCGTTTGCCATCGAATATGTGGATGTCGACGCCCTGGGCAACGAGACCGTTACGGGGCTGCAGGGCTCCGTGCCCATCGATATCGATCCACGCGCGCTGACGCCCCATTTTGAGGGACTCGAAGGCCTTAAGGCCGGCGAAGACGTGCGCGCCAAGATTGCGGCATCACTCGAGGGCAAGCTCGAAACCGATGCCTGCACGGCCCAGCTCGAGTTTGTGCACGACGCGAACGGCGCTCCGGGAACGGCGATGGCCGAGGGCGAAACATTTGCCGCAGGGACGTACTGGGTGCGCGTGAACGGTCTCTTGGGCAACGCGGCGCAGAACTACACGCTCGCCAGCGACGGAGCCGCAAGCTTTACCGTAGCGGCCTCGGGCAGTGCGGGCGGCACCGGCAGCGGCACCGACGGTGGCACGGGTTCCAACGCAGGCAGCGCTGATAAGAACGGTAAGGGCAACAAGGGCAAGAGCTCGGGCGGAAAACTCGCCGGCACGGGCGATGGCTCCGGCATTGCCGCCGGGCTCGCCGCTGCCGCCGTGGCGACAACGGTCGCCGGCGCAGCGATGCTTGCAAATGACCGCGAAAACAACGGGAGCGTTGACGAATAGGCCAGCCGACCTTTTTGGACACATCGATTTGATGAGGGGCGCAGAATACCGTTCTGTGCCCCTAGCTTTTTGCAAATGAAGAGGTGGTGTGTTCAGAAAACTCGCAGGCTGAGCGACCAGCCTCAGTGCCGCCCGATGCGCGGGCGTAAGTCTGGCCCGAACGCCACTATCGACTACATCACCGAGTTCAACGCATTCACGAACTCCTGGGCCTTCGCACGACTGCTCAGGCTAAAAACACAAGCAGTCAACAGCCTGTTACGCAGGAAAACGTCGCGCCCCTTGATCCTGTTGACCCCCGTGATGTCCTTAAGATAGACACTTTCGGTGTGCTTGCCGCCAAAAGTGCCCTTCTTGAGCACCTCAATACGTTTGGGGTAGATCTTAACGTCTTTAAACCTACCCGAACCCTTGTCCTGGAATAGCAGCGTGTTGTTGTCCATACGCGTCACTCCCGCGGGGTTCGCTAAAACTGTCTCTATGGTCACATTTTAGTCACCGCAAGGCTCCCATGCGAAGGTGCCAGACAGCACAGCAATTCGTGTCCGCGCGAGGCTTTAAACTAAATGCGATAAAGATGCATTCCACAAGAGGAAAGTGGGGCGACAGTGATGGGCGAACTGGTAAACCGTGGAGAATCGGCAATCGTGCCAGAAGTTTTTTACAAGCAGGTTTCCTCGATTCTCAACGCCGCTCGCAACAAGGCCTATACCGCCGTTAACTTTGCGATGGTCGAGGCATATTGGGAGATCGGCAAAAGTATTGTTGATGAGCAGGGCGGAGAGGGGCGCGCAGCATATGGAGAGGCATTGATTGCAGGCCTCTCCAGAAGGCTTACCGCGGATTTCGGAAAAGGCTTTGGCATCGCAAACCTTCGCAATATGCGTCAGTTCTTTCTTGCGTTTCCAATTCGCGACGCACTGCGTAGCGAATTGAGCTGGACTCATTACCGCAGGTTGATGCGCATTCCCGACCCTGATGCTCGCACATGGTACATGAACGAATGCGCCGTTTCTCGCTGGAGCACGCGCCAGCTCGAACGCCAGATCAACACCATGTTCCGCGAGCGCCTACTTACCAGCAAAGACAAAGAGGCCGTCACCCAGGAAATCCAAGAGAGCGCCCCGGCTCGTCGCCCCGAGGATATCATCCGCGACCCATATGTACTGGAGTTTTTAGGTTTCTCGGACGATGCTACGTTTCGCGAGAGCGATCTAGAGCAGGCGCTCATCACGCATCTTCAGAAGTTCCTGCTGGAGCTTGGTCGTGGCTTCGCTTTCGAGGCGCGCCAAAAGCGCATCACCTTTGATGGGCGCCATTTCTATATTGACCTTGTTTTTTACAACTATCTGATGCGCTGCTTCGTGCTCATCGACCTTAAGACCGATGACCTTACGCATCAGGACCTGGGCCAGATGCAAATGTATGTGAACTACTACACGCGCGAGCTCATGAACGAAGGCGACAATCCGCCCATAGGCATCGTGCTCTGCGCGGACAAAAGCGATTCGATTGTCGAGTACACGCTGCCCGAAGACAACGACCAAGTGTTTGCCGCCAAATACCTGCCGTATCTTCCAAGCAAGGAAGAGCTGGCGCGCGAGCTGAGTGCCGAGTACCGCGCCATCAACGAAGCGACTAATGGCAAAGCGCAAGGGTAGCAGCACGTTGCGACCGATACCCCCGACGGCGTTTCATATCCCCCGACATAAGAGGAGCGCTCCATGACAGACAGACCGAAAACAACACTACGCGATTGCATCTATGGGCTTGCCGTCGGCGACGCGCTGGGCGTTCCATACGAGTTTATGCCTCGCGGCACGTTCGAATGCACCGACATGATCGGCTACGGCACGCACGGGCAGCCCGCCGGCACCTGGAGCGATGACACGTCTATGACGCTTGCTACCTGCGACTCGATTAGAGAGCTTGGGCACATCGACACCGCAGACATGCGCGACAAATTCGTCAGCTGGATTGCCCGTGGCGAGTATACGATCGACGGCGTTTTCGATTATGGCGGCACGACCGCCCGCGCCTTGCACACCGGCAAAGGAGGCTCCGGCGAGCGCGACAACGGCAACGGATCGCTCATGCGCATCGCTCCCCTGGCGTTCACCGATGCGACAGACGACGAGATCTGCGAGGTCTCCGCGATTACGCACGCCCACAGAACGTCGACCGATGCATGCGTCATATTTATCGAGCTAATGAGGGATGTGATGAACGACGCGCTTCCCTCGTGGGTGCTCCAGCTGAAAGACGTGCCCGAGCACGAAATCAGGTCTGGCGGCTTCGTGCGCGACACGCTTAAAGCAGCCACCTGGTGTTTCGTCAACACTAACAGCTACGAAGATTGCGTGCTTGCCGCCGTCAACCTGGGCGACGACACCGACACCACCGCAGCCGTCGCAGGTGCGCTCGCCGGCACGGCATACGGCATCGACGCAATTCCACGAGAGTGGATCGACGCCTTACGCGGTAAAGAGCTGATAGAGCAGTGTTTGTTTTAGGGCGCACTTACGATAGAAACTGACCAGCAGGCGCCATGGAAAGAGAGATAGCGAATATTGATGAGTTCCAAATGGACGAAAACGGGATTCCGCTATTTCCAGCAGGACTGAAGAAAGAAGCCAACCTCTATGTCCTTCCCGACGGGCGCTACCTCCCCTGCGGGCTCTACAGGACCGCGGACGGCGGTTCACTCATTTATGAGCCATCCGGGCTCAGCTTCTTCGGGCAGATGCTTGCTCAATTCAAAGAGCGCTAGGGGTTTGATTGCCCGTTAGATCGACACTGCTCCAAACCAGGTGATGGGCAGGGTGCCTCCCACCGCGGCCTGTGAGGTAAAATCTTGACTGCCGTGGAATCCGCCTGCGGGCAACGCTCCGATCTCCGATTGGGGTGAAGCCTATGAACTTGTTTCTTGAAATCCTGCGCCTCTCGATGTATGTGACCGGCATTGCCCGGAACCTCTACTCGATCTGGCGGGAATATAAGCAGTAACGGATAGCGAAGGGAGTCATGAAAAGGGCCGGTTGCAGCCGGCCCTTTAGACATTAGCACCTGCGTTGCCCGCGTCTCCGAAGTTTGAGTAGCTGAGGAGCGGGTTCCGCGGCACATCCTGATTTTACCCAGCGAGGCGGATCTTTTGCAGCCGCTCCACCGTTTATTTACATCTACCAACATCGGGATCTAAAACCAAAAGGTTGCGCCCCGAATGGACAGAAAGGAGCGAGATTACGGAGAAGAAGTTGGACAATCGAGGTTCGGCTTGGAGTCTACATAGCATATGCTAGGGAAATGATGGAGAGGGTCAGGGCACTGCGCGGCGTTGGGCTCACTATCCTGGAGATAACCGAGGCGCCAGATAGAGCGGCGACGCTTTTCGGGACATTTCCCAGACTTCTCGAGAGGCAATCGCTACCTCAACTCGGCATAAAAAGTTCGCCCCGGGGGACAGCCGAAGAGCCCTTTTTACGGCCACCTTTCATGACGGACAAAAGCTATGCGACCACGCCCCGCTTGGGCCTGCCCGAGCGGGGCGTGTCGGTCAGGCGCGCCGCTATGCTCTCCACGGTCACATAGGTGCGGCGGCCCTTGCGGTAGCCCGTGAGGATTCCCGAGTCGAGCATGTGGGTAATCCTGCCGGGGGAAACGGAGAGCCCGCGCGCGGCTCCGGCCGCCGAGACCGTCTCCCCCTCCACGATATACCCCTCGTCCGTGGAGAAGGCGACCATCATGGAGAGGCCGCCGTCTGCGGGCTCGATAAACTCGGGCTCCAGCACGGCGAGGCCGTCCCTCACGAGCACGGCCACGTAGGTGCTCGCCGCGTCCACGGCCTGCTCGGCGGCCTCGGCAATCGTGTCACCGCAGGCAAAGCATCCCGGTAGCGAGGGAAACTCCACGTCGTAACCACCGTCCTCATCGGGCGTGAGCACCGCCTGATAAACGTATGTCTTCATATCTTTCGACCCCCAAGGGAGCGGAGCTAAAGCCATCCCGCCGTCTAAGCCACTCCCCGGACTTGCCCAGGCACTCGCAGCCCTCCATGCTCGTCAGAACGTGACGCTCTACCCTGTCCTCTAGCGTGTCGAGTCACATCGTGACGAGACGGTTCGGCCGCCTGACTTCATCCTCGGACAGGCAGGGATCATCCCCGCGTGTGTGGGAAACAGCAGGCTAGCGCAATGCCCGTTGTATTACCTGAGGGATCACCACCGCGCGTGCGGGGAATAGCTATCGGCTACATAATCGAGTTCAGGACCCTTACGAATTCCTGTGCCTGGGAGCGGCTGCTCAGCCTGTAGTCATAGCCCGTCCGCAGCCTGTTGTTCAAGATCACCTGCTTGCCATTGATTCTATAGACACCGGTAACGTCATTCAGGTAAACCACCTCTTCATGCGTGCCGAAGAAGCGGTTCTTCTTGAGCGTGGTGATCCGGTTCGGGTAGATGCAGATTTCCTTGAATACACCGGCACCCTTATCCCTAAACAGCAGTGTGTCGTTGTCCATTTCTACTCCTCTTTGTTGACGTCGGTTAGATTGCGGTTCGAGCTGTCATATTGCTAGATTACCAGTTAGATCGGCACTGTTCCAAAACCGTGAGATGGCATGCCGTGCGCTCTCGTCCTCAACAGTGAATAGATTGAAACAGCAATTGCGCGCTGCTCCGATTCAGCTCTCATGCCTTTATCCGTTACCAAATCATTAGCTTGTGGGCAAAACCAGCTGGCTCCGACGGATCAATGCGACTAGAACAAGGGCTTTGGTTATAAATAACCTGAAAACCATCTGGTTATCAATAACCTTATGTGCTATAGTTCAATCAGCGGTTATTGATAACCAATCAATGAAAGGATTCAAATTGTTTAACGTCAACACACAGGCAAAGGAAATCGGCTGGACTCTCACGACCCGTCTCCGCAGTTCATTGCCGTCCGACTATCTCTATCCGCTCGTTTATCTCGCGCGCTTCGCTCAGAAAACCGGCAGACCCGATAACTACGCCGAGATGATCAAGTTTGCATCCCAGGGAGACGACGATATCGCCGCACTGCTCGATCGAGCCTATAAGCGCCTTTCCGCAGACGGATCATTCGACGAACTCCTTGCCTTTCTTTCAAATTTCAGCGGAGAAGCAATCGACGAATACCTTCAGAACGGTCCGATCAGCCAGGGAGTCTTTGGCGGCGAGTCCTCAACCCCCGAGGGAATCGCACAACTCGCACTTGCCGTTCTAGATATAAAATCCGGCGAGAAGGTCATGGACTTCGGCTGTGGAACGGGCAATTTCCTCGAAGCTGCTGCGGCGAAATGCCCGGATGCGAAGCCCATGGGCGTCGAGCTCAATCAAAGCACTCTCGCCATCGCAAAGCTTCGATCCAAAGTCACGGGATCGCAGATTTGCTATGCCCATGATGATATGTTCCGCTATTTCGACAGCAGCATCGAGCGCGATCCCGTAGATAAAGCGTTCTCCAACTACCCCTGGGGCATGCAGACCAAGATGTTCTCCAAGAGCTCCGATTACATCGAGAAAGTCATGAAGGGCCAGGAACGCTACAGCCGTCCGTCGTCATCCGATTGGGTTTTCAACCGCCTGCTTGTCGATTCCCTCAAAAAGGGAGGGACCGCCGCCGCAGTCATGTCGAACGGCGCGTGCTTTAATGGCACGGATAAACCAGTTCGCGAATACTTCGTTAAGAACGGCTTCATTAAAGCGATTGTCGCACTACCCAAGGGGGTCTTTGCTCCCTACACGATGATTCAAACGTCGTTCGTCGTCCTTACCGCAGGCGGCTCCAAAGGAGTCCGTTTTGTCGATGCAACTGATTTGGGCACCAATGATCGCCGCAGCTGCTCAATTGACGAAACCGCCATTAACGCGATTGTCGAGCGCCTTGGCGCCGATTCCGAAAAGAGTGTTTTCAAAACACTTGATGAAATTGCGGCGCGCGACTTCGATCTCTCTGCAAAGCGTTATCTCGAAAAAGAAATCGAGGTCCCGAATGGAGTTGAGCTCGGGAGCGTCGCAAAAATCATGCGAGGCGCAAGCGTTCGCGCAGCAGAACTCGATGCACTTGTCTGCGACGAAGACACCGGACTCAGCTATCTCAACCTTGGCAATATCTCTGATGGGTCTATCGACGACGACCTTCCGAACCTCTCCACACTCGACACGAAACTTGAGAAGTATCGTATCCACAACGGCGACGTCCTTATCTCAAAATCCGGCGCACCGTTCAAGGTCGCGGTTGCCGAGGTCCCTGAAGATCGGAAAATCATCGCGAATGGAAATCTGTACGTATTGAGCGTCAACAGAGAAAAGATTGACCCCTACTACCTCGCCGCGTTTTTCTCGAGCCCCACTGGAAAAGAGCTCCTTGCCCGTGAAGCAGTCGGCACCACCATACCCAGCGTGCCCATCAAAGCTCTCGGCAACATTAAGGTGCCCCTCGAGGACGCCGATCGTCAGAAGACGATTGCCGATGCCTATCTCGCTAAGACAGACGAGATCAAGTTGTTAAAGTTACGTCTATCTCGAGCTCGCCAAGAACTTACCGACCTTTTCGATGAGGAGGGCTAGCTTTGGCGCATCTCACCATTCAGGAGCTCTCCGACCTTTGCGACGCGATGATGGGGCGCATGGGCCTCGAACTACTACCCGCCATAACAAAGGCAAATCGCGAAGACACTCTTGAGGATCTTTTGGCATCCCTTGGAATGTCCGACCTTCTCATAAGTGAAAACGATCCCTCTGAGGAACGCTTTCTGGGTAAAATCCTCGTTGTGGGCGCCAGCGTCGTTAACGTCGATAAGTTGCGCAGCATCGCCCGCAAGAAAGGGTTCGATCCGGATCGATTCGAGTTTCAACTCGAATACTCCCGACTCAAGCACTTCAACTTCGGCAAAATACGCGGCTCGATGGGCTACGCCGCAATCCTTGCTGGTCCCATGCCTCACAAGACCCCGGGCGCCGATGAAGCCTCAAGCTTCATCGCTCGCATCGAGAACAATCCGGACGACTACCCGACACTCATTAAAATGCAAGCGGGAAACGATCTCAAGATCACCAACAACAGCTTCAAGCAAGCGCTTGGGCAACTGTCACAACACGAGCGCCCATAAATAGAAGTCGATTTAAATAAGTAAGAGAGCCTTGCCACCAATTGTCATTCTGGCGCGGTCAACCGCTATGTCAAATGGCAACTAACGGGTGTCAGATATACCAATATATGCAAGATTAACTGCTAGAATGCAATGGTGGACAGGCTCACCAACGTCAAAGAAGTATAAGGTAGGGAGTGCGCATGATTGCTGTCGACTACAGCTCCTCAACGTCATTTAATGAGGATGCTTTCGAACAAGGCATCATTGACCACTTGCAAACGAGCCTGGGGTACGAGCACCTCTATGGACCTGATGTCGCTCGTTCCTCCGACGCGTTTGACGACGCCTTCCTGCCTGACGTCATTGGGCCCGCTCTTGAGAGCATTAACCCCACGCTCAATCGACGCGCGATTGATGCCTCAATAACCAGACTAAAGGAAATCGAGGGCAGCGACCTCATCGCCAAGAACAGCATCTTTATGGACATGCTCCAGAACGGCGTGGAGACAAGCTGGTTTGACGGCAAAGAAGAGCATACGGACATCGTGCGCTTGGTCGATTACGACAATCCCGAAAAGAACTGCTTCCACGTTGTTAACCAGTGGACCTACATCGAGTGTGGCACCAACAAACGTCCAGATGTCATCGTATTCGTCAACGGGCTTCCGCTCGTTCTCTTTGAATTGAAGTCACCCGCTCGAGCCGACGCTGACAGCGAAGATGCCTACCAACAGATTCAAAACTACAAACGACAGATTCCATCGCTTTTCGTGTACAACGCCTTCTGCGTCACCAGCGACATGCTTCACACCAAGGTTGGCACAATCACCGCCAACGAGTCACGCTTCGTTGAGTGGAAGAGCGTCGATGGAAGCTACGAGGCCACCCAGTACGCCGATTGGAAGACGCCTCTGGACGGCATGTTCCCCAAGGAGCGACTCATCGACATCCTGAAGAACTTCATTCTGTTCTCCGAGGACGCGAAAATCCTCGCGGGATACCATCAGTACTTCGCGGTGAACAAAGCGCTCGAAAGCGTGCATGAGGCCATCGGCGGCGACGGCAAGGGCGGCGTCTTCTGGCACACGCAGGGCTCGGGCAAGTCGCTTTCGATGGTTTTCCTTGCCCATCTGCTCGAAGAGAAACTCGACAGCCCGACCATCGTGGTGATTACCGACCGCAACGACCTCGACTCGCAACTGTTCGCGCAGTTCTCCAGATGCTCAGATTTCCTGCGCCAGACGCCCGTTCAGGCGCAGAGCCGCGCCGATCTTGCGCAGCAGATCTCGAGCCGCCGCGCCAACGGCATCATTTTCACCACTATGCAGAAATTCGAGGAGGAGGCCATCGCCCTCTCCGAGCGCAAGAACGTCGTCGTGATGGTGGATGAAGCGCACCGCGGGCAGTACGGGTTCGAGGAGAAATACGACCGTGACGGCAAGAAGCACACGGGCACCGCGTTGCTCATCCGCCGCGCCCTTCCGAATGCGACTTTCATCGGCTTTACCGGTACCCCTATTTCTGCCGAAGATCGATCGACTCGCGAGGTTTTCGGCGATTATATTGACGTCTATGACATGACTCAGGCAGTAGAGGACGACGCAACTCGACCCGTGTTCTACGAGAGCCGCGTCGTCGCACTCAAACTGGATCAGGGCATCCTTGCAAAAGTTGATGATGAGTACGAAAAGCTCACCGAGCAGGCTAACGCCGAAACCATTGACGCAAGCAAGCGCAACTTTGCAAATCTGGACGCCGTTCTAGGTGCACCCGAAGTCATCGATGCCCTATGTCAGGACATCGTAGAGCACTATGAGACCAACCGTGCACACGAACTCACCGGCAAGGCAATGATCGTTGCGTATTCGCGCCCCGCTGCCATGGCTATATATCAACGTATATGCGAGCTGCGACCCTCTTGGAAGGACGAGGGCAAGCTCGGCGTTGTCATGACCATGGGCAATCAAGACCCCGAGTGGTGGTTCGACGTCGTAGGCAATAAGGCCCATGTTAAGGAGATGGCAAAGCGGTTTAAGGATGACGCCGACCCGCTCAAAATCGTAATCGTCGTAGACATGTGGCTCACCGGTTTTGACGTGCCGAGCCTTGCCACTATGTATGTGTATAAACCCATGCGCGGATATAACCTGATGCAGGCAATCGCACGCGTAAACCGAGTATATAAAGACAAGGTTGGCGGACTGGTTGTTGACTACGTAGGCATAGCTAACGCCCTTAAACGCGCCATGAAGGACTACACCAAGCGCGACCAAAAGAAATACGGCGACATGGATATCGGGAAAACCGCCTATCCAAAGTTTTTGGAAAAGCTAGCGGTCTGTCGCGACAAAATGTTCGGATACGATTATTCGGAATTCATGAGCACCGAGTCCGCCGCACATCGAAGCGAACTCATAACGGGTGGAGTAAATCATATCCTTGCACCCGGCGACGAAGATACCACCCGAGACTTTGTTGAGCAGGCAGGGGTCATGCTCAAAGCCTATGGGCTCGCCAAAAGTCGCGCAACAGACATGCAGCGCATCGAGGCTGGCTATTTCCAGGTTGTTCGAGAGCTCATCCTTCAGCTCACCGAGCAGGGCGGCACCCGCAGCAAAAACGGAGGCAAACTTACCCTTAAGCAGGTAAATGAGCGCATCAATGCGCTACTCGAACAGAACATCGTCCACACCGACGGCGTAATAGACCTGTTTAAGGTGGAAGACGAAACGGTTTCGATTTTTGATCCCAAGTTCCTGTCGAGCCTCTCGCGCATGAAAGAGAGGAACCTGGCTTACGAGCTGTTGAAAAAACTCATCGACGACCAGATTAAGGGCTACCGCAGAAAGAGCATAACGCAGGCAAAAAAGTACTCGGAACTCATGCAAAGCATGGTAAATGGCTATCTCAACGGGCAGCTCACAAACGCTGAGGTATTCGAAGAAATGCTCAAGATGGCGAAAGAGATGCTTTCCGAAAACCAAAAGGCAAAGGAGCTTGGGCTTAGCGAAGAGGAGTTTGCGTTTTACGAGGCGCTAACACAACCGCAGGCAGTCGCCGACTACTATCGCGAAAGAAATGACGAGCTGGTCGCTATCACGCAAGAGCTCGCTGCGAAGATGCGCGAAATGCGCACGGTCGATTGGCAAAAGAAGCAAAGCGCTCGTGCTGCCATGCGTGTTGCAATCAAGCGCCTGCTCAAACATCATAAGTATCCGCCAGAGGGCATGGAGTCGGCACTGGCCACCGTGATGGATCAGTGCGAACTCTGGGCCGACAATGCAGCATAGGGAGTTAAAACAGCATGGCTAAAAGCAAGGCTAAGGACACCAAGAAGAACACGGCCGACGTTGGCTTTGAGGATCAACTGTGGAACGCTGCAGATGTGCTGCGTGGCAACTTGGACGCTGCCGAGTACAAAAACGTCGTATTAGGCCTCATTTTCCTGAAGTACCTCTCGGACCGTTTCGACGAACGCTATCTAGAGCTCGTCGCAGAGGGTTACGGCGACGAGGAGGATCGCGACTGCTACATGGAGCAGAATGTCTTCTTCGTTCCCGAAGAAGCACGTTGGGTGAATATCTCACAGGCGGCGCATACGCCCGAAGTTGGCCAGATCATTGACAATGCCATGCGCGCCATCGAGCGCGAAAACGACAAGCTCAAAGACGTGCTGCCCAAAAACTTCGCTCGCCCCGAACTAGACAAGCGGCGCTTGGGCGACGTCGTTGACTTATTCACAAACGTACAAATGACCGATAACGAGAGTGAGAAAGACCTGTTAGGGCGCGCATACGAATATTGCCTGCAGAAATTCGCATCAATGGAGGGCAAAAACGCCGGCGAGTTCTATACGCCGTCGTGTATCGTGCGCACGCTGGTTGAAATCCTCCAGCCTTTCCACGGTCGTGTGTACGACCCCTGCTGCGGCAGCGGAGGCATGTTCGTACAGTCCGCCGCCTTCGTCGAGCACCATGGCGGCAACGTAGTACAGGACATCACCATCTTTGGCCAGGAGAGCAACCCTACCACGTGGAAGCTCGCAAAGATGAACCTCGGTATTCGCGGCATCGAAGCTGACTTGGGCAACTATGCAGACACCTTCAGCGCCGACCAGCACAAGAATGAAAAGTTTGACTATGTGTTGGCAAACCCACCCTTCAACCTCAAGAACTGGGGCGGCGAAGCGCTGCAGGAAGACGTACGTTGGAAGTACGGCGTGCCGCCCACGGGCAACGCTAACTTCGCTTGGATGCAGCATATGATTTGGCATCTTAACGGCACGGGCAAGATTGGCCTCGTATTGGCAAACGGGTCGCTCTCGAGCCAGACGAGTGGCGAGGGCGATATTCGACGCGCTATCGTAGAGGACGATATGGTCGAGGGCATTGTAGCCATGCCAGGGCAGCTGTTCTACAGCACCCAAATTCCCGTATGCCTGTGGATTCTGAATAAGAAAAAGGCTCAACCAGGAAAGACATTGTTCATCGACGCACGCGAGATGGGAACGATGGTGACGCGCAAGCTGCGCGAGTTTACCGAAGAGGACATCAACAAGGTCGCGGGCGCTTTCGACGCCTTCCGTAAGGGCGAGCTCGAACCCGAGAAAGGCTTCAGCGCTATAGCTGATTTAGGCGAAATCGCTAAACAAGATTTCATTCTGACACCCGGCCGCTACGTAGGCATTGCCGAAACCGAAGACGACGGCGAACCATTTGAAGAGAAGATGGCACGCCTGACCAGCGAGATTTCAAAGTGCTTTGAAGAGTCCAACCGCTTGCAGGAGCAAATTAAGAAGAACTTGGAGGCGATTGGGTATGGATTCTGAGATCGTTCTTTCCGATGTAATCACCGATATTGCAGCAGGACCTTTTGGTTCAAATCTAAAGGTATCTTGTTTTGTCCCATCTGGTTTCCCCATTATTGATGGCGCAAATCTAAAGGGATTTAAGGTTACAGACAACCTTACGAAGTTTGTTACCGAAGAAAAAGCGAGGTCACTCTCGCGTTCAATTGCTAAAAGAGGTGATGTAGTTGTCACAATCAGCGGCACACTCGGACAAATCGCCTATATCCCAGAGGATTCTGCCTACGAAGAATATTTGTGCTCTCAACGGCAGTTTAAGGTGACCTTCGACACTTCAAAAGTATATGTTCCATATCTCGTTTTCTATTTTCACACCAGAGAGGGACGAGGCAAGCTTCTTGCATTTGCAAATCAAACGGGAGTACCAGCCTTAGCCCAGCCAACAAAGAATTTCAAAAGAATTAGGCTCGAATTGCCAGATATTGAACAGCAGAGAAAAATAGCGTTAATAGCTGAACTTCTAACAAAAAAAATCGAAGCCAACGCTAACATAAATGGCTATTTAGTAAAGGCATGCGACGTTCTGTATTCGAACTATACGGCTGGCGAACAAGCTGCAGGGTGGCCAATGGGCACGCTGGAAGATCTACTTGAGATCAGGTATGGCAAGGATCACAAAAAACTTAATGATGGAAATATCCCCGTTTATGGC
>JBPGZF010000031.1:0-20458 GCA_052033095.1 Collinsella sp. | reverse complement strand
GACCCATATAGGCGCACGCCATCTGCAGGGGCGTCACCAGGATGTCGCCCTGGCCGATAGCAATGTTGGTCATATCGCCGGCATTCCACTTGCGGTCCTCGGCAGATGCGTCGGTGAAGTACGACTCTTTCCACTCGGCATCGGGAATACGGCCCGCGCCCTCACTCGGCAGATCGATACCGCAGGTCTTGCCTAGGCCCCAGCGACGAAAGACCTCCTGCAGGCCCTCGGAATGTTTCTCATCATAAAAGAACGCCTTGCCCATGTCGTAGAAGACGGGGTCGCACGAGTTGGCGATACCCGACTGCAGTGTCATGGTGCCGTGGCCGGAATGCAGCCAGCAGTACTTGCCCCACGACTTGCCCAGACCCGTCCAATAGCCCGTGCAGTTGGTCGTCTGCCCCGACGTGTAGGTTCCAAACTCAAGACCGGCCAGTGCCGAGAGCGGCTTGATGGTCGATGCCGACATGTACTGTCCGCTAATGGCGCGGTTGAGCAGCGGGTGCGAACCCTTGTCATCATTGAGCTCGGTCCACACGTCATTTGAGACGCCGCCGATAAAGACGGACGGATCGAACTTGGGCTCGCTCGCCATGCCCAGGATCTCGCCATTGTTGGGATCGAGACACACCACGGCGCCGTTGCCGGCATTGCTGTAGCCAGTGGTCTTGGCAAGCTCGATAGCGCTCGCCAGTGCCGTCTCACAGGCCTGTTGGATCTTAAGGTCGAGCGTGAGCTTAATGTCGGAGCCGGCCTTCGCGGGAACGGCGCCGGCCTGACCGGTCACGTTGCCCGAGGCATCGACCTTGACGGTCTGCTCGCCACGAATACCCTGCAGCAGGTTTTCGTAGTAGCTCTCAACGCCCGCCTGACCCACGATATCGCCCGACTGGTACGTAATCTTGCCAGCAGAAGCATCATCATCGCCAGAGGTTTTCTTATTCTGGGCCTCGAGCTGCTCGGAGGTAATGGTGCCGGTATAGCCCAAGATATGGCATGCCGTCTCGCCGTATGGATACTGGCGCTCGGTACGCTCGGCAATCTTGACGCCCGGGAACTCGCCGGCGTGTTCCTTGATATAGGCAACCGTGGAGCGACGGACGTCCGTCGCGATGGTATGCAGGCTCTGAGCGCCCTCTGTATTGTCCTGAATATTGCGAAGGACCGCCACATAAGGCATTCCAAGCACGTTGGCAAGATGGCGAACCAGAACCTCATCCTCGGCAAGGTCGCGGTAGGCCACGACAGCAAGTGAGGGACGGTTCTGGACAAGCGCCACGCCATTGCGGTCGAGGATGCGGCCGCGCACAGCGGGTGTGGTAACGGTGCGAGTCTGATTACTATTGGCCTGCTTCTCGTAATAGTCCGACGAGACCATCTGCATGCCCCACAGCTTGACGGCAAGTGCCGCAAACATCGCGCCCACACCCGTGGTGAGGATGGAAAAGCGGCCCTTAAAGGCGGTCGCCGCGGTATTGCCCTCGCCCTCGGTGGCGCGCGGAGCCGTTCCATGCTGTGTATCGTAGGTAAAACGGGAATCGCCTCGACGCATGATGACCAGCGCGACCACGATGGCCACAACCAGCACGATACCGGCGATAATAACCGTCATCTGGGAAGACATCTACGGGCCTCCCCTATTTGAGCTTGCGGGTCTTGGGCTTAAAGCGCATACCCGTCTGGCGTCCGCCACGTGCGGAGAATCCATAGCCGGACTGCGGCACGACGCCGGACATCAAAAACGGAATGGCAACCAGACCCGTCAGGATCGAGGACGGCAGCGCATGGCCGAAGATCGCCACGACAAAGCTCGTCTCCAAACCCATAAACAGCAAGATGATGCTGTAGATAACATTAATGACGAGCGCGAAGGCGCCCACAGTGACGCCGCGCGCACTCGGGGTACCGCCCGTCTGACCGACGGCGCTGTGCACCAGGGCAAAAGAACCCACGGTCAGCAGGAGCGACATAACGCCCACCGGCACGGCAGCGGACAGGTCATAAAACAAGCCGCTGCAAAAACCGCACACGACGGCACGGGTCGGGTCGCCCGAGAACACGCTTAGGCACACCAGGATAATCATGAAGTTGACGCGACCGCCCGCAATGGAGATCTGCGGTGCCAGGCCTGCCTGCAGCAGCACGCATACGATGGCGGCGATTACAAACGTGCGGGAGCTCATCCCCTGCTCGTGTAGATCCATGGACATGCCCCCTATTCGTTCGAGCCGGAATCGGTCGTCTCGGACGTGTCGGAACTGTCATCCGAGCTCTCGTCCTTCGTCTTGGTTGCAGCATCGCGCGACGTTCCCTGCGGCGTGCTGTTGGCCGTGCTCACGTCCTCATCCGAGGCCGACTGTTCGTCGGTCAGCGAGGTAATGACCAGCACTTCCTCGTTGTTCTCGGCCGTGGTCTGAGCGCGCACCACAATGGTGTAGTACACGTCGTTTGCCGATTTCTCAACCGACGAGACGGTGCCGAGCGGTAGACCCTTGGGGAACACACCGCCGATGCCCGAGGTCACGATGATGTCGCCGACTTTAACGTCGGAGTCGACGCTCACATACTCAAGACGCAGCGTGCCGTCAGCCTGACCCTGCAGCATGCCCTGGGCGCGCGTGTCCTGTACCATGGCGGACACACCCGAGTTCTCGTCGCCAATCAGGCGCACGGTGGACGTCTTGGCCGAGACTTCGATGATCTGGCCGATAACACCGGCCGAACTCGTCACAGGCATGTTGATGGTAAGGCCGTCGGCAGAGCCTTTGTCGATGGTTACGGTCGAGGTCCAGGCATCGCCCGAGGCACCAACGATACGAGCAGCGGTCGATTTGAGGTTGTAGGTCGACTGCAGCCCGACCAGCCCCTCCAGACGCTCGGCGGTCTTTTGAGCCTCGGAGAGCTCAGCAACCTTAGAGGTCAGCTCCTCGTTTTGCTTCTTAAGCTCGTCAAGCGTGTCCTGCGACGCCGTAAGGTTAGAGAACACGTTGCCGATCGCATTGAAGGGAGCCGCCACGGCCGAGCCCACAAAACGCACCGGCGAGGTAATCGTCGTTACGCCCGAACGCACGGCATGAATCGGCCCTGCCTCGCCCTCGCGGATGTAAAACGTGAGCAGCAACACCGAAATCAGGCTGAAAACAATCAACGGGCGCATACCCGTTGATTGTCGCTTGGTATTCAGATTTGTGGAGAAACCCGAAGATCGTGCCAAATGGAATCCACCTTTTGGAAATTAAGCATTGGTCTGGACGAAGCCGCCATCAAACGCATTGGCCTCGAGCACGCGGGCACAGCCGTTAACGACGTTATCGAGCGCCGTGGGGCTGACGTTGACCGAAACGCCGGTCTCATCGCGCAGACGCACGTCGAGTCCGCGTAGCAGAGCGCCACCACCGGTCAGCAAAATGCCGTAGTACATAAGGTCAGAGGCAAGATCGGGCGGCGTGGCATCGAGGGCGTCCTTGACGGCCTTGGCCATCTCGTCGAGCGGCTTGTTGAGCGCGCGACGAATCTCCTCGCTCTCGATGCGCACGGTCTTGGGCAGACCGGTGATCACGTCGCGACCGTTGACCTCGACGTCGAGCTCGTCCTTGAGCGGCACAGCGGAGCCGACCTTGATCTTGATGTCCTCTGCCGTACGCTCGCCGATGGCAAGGTTGTAGGCATCACGAACGTGCGTGAGGATGGCCTGATCGAACTCGTCGCCTGCAATACGGATGGACTGCGAGACGACGATGCCGCCCATAGCGATAACGGCAACCTCGGTGGTACCGCCACCGATGTCGATGACCATGGAGCCGGTGGGCTCCTCGACGGGCAGGTCGGCGCCGATAGCGGCAGCCATGGGCTCCTCGATCAGATAGGCCTGGCGAGCGCCAGCCTGGATCGTGGCCTCAAAGACAGCACGCTTCTCGACCGACGTGACGCCGGAGGGAACGCAGACGACAACGCGCGGACGCGGGGTCCACGGATAGCGCTTCTCGGACGCCTTATCGATAAAGTAGCGAAGCATGGCCTCGGTAACATCGAAGTCGGCGATGACGCCGTCCTTCAGGGGACGAACGGCCACGATGTTGCCGGGCGTACGGCCGAGCATGCGCTTTGCCTCGATACCGACCGCCAGGATGCGCTCGTCGTTCTTGTCGATGGCGACAACAGAGGGCTCGCGAATGACGATGCCCTTGCCGCGCACGGAGACAAGCGTATTTGCGGTGCCGAGGTCGATGGCAAGATCGCCCGCATAGCTACCGAAGAACATATCCATCAAAGAAAACAACGCAACTCCTGATGTGTTGGATGATTGCTGGAAAACTACTAGATCATCATACTAGCGCAAGCCCGGCACCTCACTTGCGGTGAAGCGCCGGGCAAAGCTAAATCCCATAAGGTCACTACTGGTTGTCAGCAGCCGAGAAATCCATATCGAGCGAGGAAACGGCCCAGCCGATATGGTTGTCGGAGCGCACGAATTTGACGGTGTACTCCTGCTCGCCGCCCTTGGACAGCGATGCCTTCACCTTAGCGGTCGTCTCGGTCATGGACTGATCCATGCCCTCGACGGACACGGTGGCACCCTGCGGAATCGAGGAGATGATCATCGACTTAGCGTCCTCGGACAGGCTCGATGCCAGGCAAGACTCGGCCTTTGCGGTGTCACCGTCGCCGGCAGCCTGGAACAGATCGGTAACGACAGACTCCTGGGACGGGAAGCCAAAGCCGCGCGTGTAGGCAAAGCCCAGACCGCCCGCGGCGATCAAAATGAGCAGAAGCAGCACGATGAAGACTTTGAGACCCGTGTGGCGATGGCGACGACGGACCTTGGCCTGCTTACGATCCTGACGGTCCTGCTGGACCATCTCGGACTCGGACAGCGTAAAGAAGCCGGTGTCCGAGGGATCGGGCATAAACTGACCGGTCGCGCCCGTAGGATCGAGCGGATCGACGGCAGGAGCGTCCATCGCGGGCGCCGGAGCCGTGGCCATAGCCGTCTGGGCAGACAGCGCGGCAAGCGAATCGTGCACGCGGGCAAGCTCATCGGCCTGCTCGGAGGTGAGCTGGTAGATGCCATCGGCAGTAGCGGCGTTAAAGGCGTCGAGTGCGTCGGAGGGACGGCCGGCGGCAGAAAGCGCCTGACCCATGCCGGCGTTGAGCGCACGCGTGTCGTCGCGGGGGCCGGCAAAGTCGATAGCCGTGCGGTAGGTCTCCACGGCATCCGCCGGACGGCCGAGCTTGATGAAGCAACGACCGAGCTCGCCGAGCGCGGCGGCAGGAGCCGGATTGGCGCCATCGATGGCAGCCTGACGGAAGGCAGTACCCGCGTTGGCATAGTCGCCCGACTGGAACAGCGCGTTACCCAGGCCCAGATAGGCCTTGAACGGCGTGGCATAAGAAGCGTCCTGCGTAGCAGCAGAGAACGCCTGAGCGGCCGTCGTGTAGTCGCCCACGGCGGCGAGCGCCTTGCCGCGGTTGGTGAGCAGCGCGCCGCGCTTGCCATAGGTGCCGTCGTTGAGGGCGGCGGCGTAGGCCTCGGCGGCCTCGGCATACATGCCCAGGTGCATCAAGGCGTTACCACGAAGGTGATCGGCCTCACCCATAATCTCATCGGGAGTCTTTGCCGCCCCAAGCATCTGGGCTGCAGCGGAAAAATCACCCGCGCGGTAAGCGGCGCGGCCCTGTTGGATCAGCTGGCTATTCAAGGAAGTCCCCTTTACTCGTGAACGATCTCGACATGGACGATCTCGTCGCCGGCACGCAGCTGCGAAATCACATCGAGACCCTCGACCGTGGTACCAAAGACGGTGTAACCGGAATCGAGGTTATGCTGGGCACCCAGGCAGAAGTAGAACTGCGAACCCGCGGAATCGGGGTCCATGGAGCGTGCCATGGCAAGGGCGCCATCGACATGGCTGTTGCGCGGATTGGTGGCAAACTCGCCCTTGATGCAGTAGCCGGGGCCACCGGTACCGGGCATGCCGTCGGGGCCCTCAAGACCGGCAGCGACGTCGGCGCCGGACATATCGCGGGTATTGGGGTCGCCGCCCTGGATGACAAAGCCGGGCACATAGCGATGGAACTTAAGGCCATCGTAGAAACCCATCGTGGAAAGCTCGCAGAAGTTCGCGACATGAATGGGAGCGCCCTCGCCGTCAAACTTGACCTTGATGGTACCCTTCGACGTCTCGATTACGGCGCACTCGTCGCCGGCAAGCTGATACTCGGGCGTGTAGAGCTCTTTCTTAAAACCAAACATGTGGTTCCTTCCTCGTGCGTTTAAAGCATATTTGTACGAATTGTAGCAATAAGCACAGGCTTACATCAATTGCGCACGTAGGTTATGCCGACTATGGCGAACTAATTTTAGGAACGCTGCTGCGGCTTCCAGGAACCCACATTGGCGTCGTACTGGTTCAGCGCGCTATTGCCGCCCTGTGCGATGGGCGCCAGGATCTCGCTTTGGTGGGAACTCATCGACTCGCCATCGGGAATGGCCAGCGAGATATCCCAGCTCTGGCAGATCACGTCGACGCGCTCATACATCCACTCGGCAAGCTGCTTTAAGTGGGCGATGTCATCCGCATAGGCCGTATCGTCCTGATACTTAAGGTTGTTGAGCTCATCTTGCGTCTTTTTAATCTGGTCGCGCAGGGCGTAGGCACTCTGCGACAGCTCCTGACGGGTGGACAGCGGCGTTCGGAGATAGCCGTTGTTAAAGGAATCGATGACCTCGCCGATCTGGTCCTCGTCACCGTAGGACACGATGGTCTGATACAGACCGTCGAGCCTGGTATAGAGCTGATCATCGGTCAGCACGGTTTCTTCCTGGACCACCTCGGCAGAATCGTCCTGCTTGGTATCGTCCTCAGTCGCCTCGCCCTTTTGGCGCGTGGGGAAGGTCGTCTGCGCGGCTTGGCCAAACTGGTCATAGAAGCCAGGCATGACACCCATGGGATCGGTCGTCACGAACCAATAGGCACCACCGCACACAAAGGCAAGGATCGCGATGACGATGAGCGGCTTAGGGATATGACGCTTGTGCTTGTGATAGGCGTCCTCGTCGGGATGCACCTTGCGCTTGGGTTTTTGAGCATCGTCATGCAGGGAAACCGGCGTGGGAATATCGACCTTGGGGATACCGAAATCCTTATCGAAAGCCGGCAGCACGCAGGTCTCATTGGGGTCGGCGGCGTCCGAGAGCACCGCAGCGGCAGAGGCCGGCGCATGCGGCACCTCGGTATCGATCTGCTCTTGCGTTAGGCGCGGAAAGCCCGCCGTGCGGCCCGCTGCCAAGTCGGATGCGGCCGCATCCTCGGAGAGGATACCCGGAGCGGGGCGTCCGCATTTGGGGCACGTACGATCATGCGGAGAAAGACGGGCACCGCAGCCCTCACAGAACACGAACTCGGTGTGCTCGGGGCCATCGCCCGGACCCACATAGGCGTTGCAGTAGGGGCAGAACGAGGCGCCGTCCTCGATAGTCTTAAGGCAATGCGGGCAGATCACGGCATCCTCTTTTCGAAGCAATTCAAACAATCGAGGTTAGAGCATAACATCGCCACGGCCCCACAGGAGCAAGGCACCAATTCAACATCGCCAGGGCGCGTAGTTACTTCTTCTTTTTGCTTGGCATCGAAACTTTGATGCCTTGGGCAGACTTGGTCACGCGAGAGCGCTTGGCTCCGGTACTCTTCTTTTTCTTGGGCTGGGCCTGGGCCACGCCCTCGAGTGCGCGGGCCTCGGCCTCGCGAGCGGTGCGATCTTCGCGGCGCTGCGCCATGTCGGCGGCGAAGCGCTTGGCAAAACGCTCGGCCGTCGAACCCGTCGAGCTCACCTTGCCGCCACCGCGACCCAGGCGGACGCGCACACCGCGGCCAAAACCAGTTGCGGCATGACGACGACGCGGCTTGAGCGAATCCATCATCGTGGCGAGCTTAAAGAACACCGAGCAGGTAAAGACCACGATGACAGCCAAGATAATCATCTGACCCATCGTCAGGTTGGCAATAGACAGCAGCTTCGGGAATCCGATAACCCCCGTCAGGATGCCGGCGACTACAAACACAAAGAGCACCACACGTAAGGGCGTGAGAGGCTGCGAGATGCGCCAGATTAGGCTGACGCTCGCCGCACACGACGTAAGCAGGCACATCGTAGACAGCGTGAGCTGGCTAAAACCAAACACGCGCGCCACAAAGATATCGAGCGCCGCAGCCAAAATGACCGCAATCGACGCCGGCAGTGCACGCTTGAGCACGTTGGTCAAAAATGACCCCTTCACGCGGGCGTTGTTGGGCTCCAGGCCCAACACAAAGCCCGGCGCGCCGATGCAGAAGAAGTTGATGAGCGTCATCTGGATGGGCTCGAAGGGGTACGGCGGCAGCGCGATGCACAGCGCCGCCAGGCCCATCGAGAACAGCGTCTTGGTCAGGAACAGCGAGGCCGAACGCTGCAGGTTGTTGATGGAGCGACGGCCTTCGGCCACCACGGCGGGCATCGAGGCAAAGTCGTTGTCGACGAGTACGATCTCGGCCACGTTGCGCGCGGCATCGGAGCCGGCCGCCATGGCCACGGAGCAGTCGGCCTCCTTGAGCGCCAGCACGTCGTTGACGCCGTCGCCCGTCATGGCCACGGTGTGCTCGCGGCGCTTGAGCGCCTGCACGAGCTCGCGCTTCTGCTGCGGGGTCACACGACCAAAGACATGGTAGCGGTCCACTGCGGCATCGAGTTTGGCCGGCGTATCGAGCGTCGTAGCGTCCACATAAGCGTCCGCCCCCGGCACGCCCACCACGCGCGCGATCGACGACACCGTACGCGGGTCGTCGCCACTGATCACGTTGAGGGTCACGCCCTGCTCGTTAAAGTAGCCGATGGTCTCGGCCGCCGAGGTACGAATCTCGTCGCGGATGGTCACAAAGCCCACGGGCTCGGCCTCGCCCACCATATCGCCATCGGGCGTAAAGCCGTCCACGCACGCCACCACGAGCACGCGGCAGGTATCGGCAAGCTCGGCGACACGGTTCTCAACCTGCGAAAACACACGATCGGAGAGCACAAACTGCGCTGCACCCATCACATAGGAGCCCTGCGCAAACGACGCGCCGCTCCACTTTTTGGAGGACGAGAATGGAATAACCGACAGCGGCTCAGACACCTCGACCGGGCGATCGGCGTAATAGTTGAGCAGCGCCTGGCAGGTCTCGTTGGCATCGGCCGAAGTCGCACGTGCCACGTTAGCCAGCGCAAAATCGAGCACCGTGGTATCCACGGGAACAGCCGCCTCGTCCGAGTCGGCGCCTAGGCTCACGCCCTCAACCGGCAGCGGATACGTGCCCTCGACCTCCATGCGGCCCGACGTAATGGTGCCCGTCTTGTCCAGGCACAGCACGTCGACGCGCGCGAGCGTCTCGATGCAGTAGAGCTGCTGTGCCAGCACCTTGCGACGCGCCAGGCGCACCGTGGCAATCGCGAGCACCGACGAAGTCAGCAGCACCAGGCCCTGCGGAATCATGCCCAGCAGGGCGCCCACCGTGGACAGCAGCGCCGACGAAGGCACATGACCAGCAAACAGCTCGGAGAAGCACCACGAAAGCGCGCTATCGCCCGGGGTACCCGCGGCATCCCACAGCTCGCTCACACTCGAGGCAAACAACGCCAAACCGAGCGGGATCATGATGATGCTCGCAAAGCGCACGATGGCATTAAGCGCGTTCATAATCTCGGAATTGACCTTTTTGACGTACTTGGCCTCGTTATTAATTTTGGCCACGTAGTTGTCGGCGCCGACATGGATCACGCGGGCGCGCAGCAGGCCCGAGTCGATAAAGCTGCCGCTCATGAGCTCGGAACCGGGCTGTTTCTTAATAAGGTCGCTCTCGCCCGTCAGCAGGCTCTCGTTCACGAGCGCCTCGCCCGAAACCACCACGGCGTCAGCGGGAATCTGATCGCCGCGCCCCAGGCGGATGATGTCGTCGAGCACGATCTGGTCCAAGTCGAGCTCCACCTCGGCGCCGTCGCGCACCGCGATGGCCTTCTTGGAGGTCAGCAGCGTGAGCTTATCGACCATCTTCTTGGAACGCATGGACTGAATGACGCCGATGGCGGTATTGAGGAACACCACGAACAGGAACGTCAGATTCTTAAACGAACCGGTCAAAATGACCAGGAACGCCAAGATCACGTTGATCAAATTGAACAGCGTGCAGAGGTTCTCGATGATGAGCTCTTTGACCGACTTGGTCTTGAGCTCCATGTTGCGGTTGATCTTACCGGCGGCGATGCGCTCCTCGACCTCGGCGGTCGAGAGTCCGCGCTCGATATCCGTTGCTGCCATACCACGTCCCATCACGTCGCGTCGGTATAAGAAAAACCGCCCGGACCATGCGAGGTTCGGACGGTCTTACGTTCGATGGTGCCCCATGTTGGATTCGAACCAACGGCCTTCTGCTCCGGAGGCAGACGCTCTAATCCCCTGAGCTAATAGGGCCAACGTTTGGCATTATACCCAAGTGCACCACGGGCTATCAAAATAAAAGAAAAAGCTTTGCAATTCCGAGGAAGACGCGGCGCAACGGCCCACTTTAGAAGGCAAAAGCGAGTCAGATAGTATAAACTCTCATGCATCATATATACACGGCTCGCGATGCGGGCCGTTTTTGCAAGGGTTATCCATCGAGGTGAGAGGCACACCATGATTGCAATTTTAAAGCAGAGCGCCAGCGACGAGGCCGTCGGCCATATCGTCAGCTGGATTGAGAAAAAGGGCCTGAAGACCGATGTCTCGCGCGGCGAGAACGAGACGATCATCGGCCTGGTGGGCGATACGACCAAGATCGACCCGTTCCTGCTCGAGTCCATGGATGTCGTCGAGCGCGTGCAGCGCGTCTCCGAGCCGTTCAAGCGCGCAAACCGCAAGTTCCACCCCGGGGACTCCGTCATCGACTGCGGCCACGGCGTCAAGATCGGCGGCGACCAGTTCCAGGTCATCGCCGGCCCGTGCTCCGTCGAGGGCGAGAACCTCATCCGCATCGCCCGCCGCGTGAAGGCCGCCGGTGCCACGATGCTGCGCGGCGGTGCCTACAAGCCCCGCACCTCCCCCTACGCCTACCAGGGCATGGGCCCCGCCGGCCTCGACCTGCTGTGCGAGGCGTCTGCCGAGCTCGACATGCCGATCGTCACCGAGATCATGGATCCACGCGACGTGCAGGTCTTCTTGGACAAGAAGATTGACGTCATGCAGATCGGCGCCCGCAACGCCCAGAACTTCCCCCTGCTCAAGGAGGTCGGCAAGACCCAGACCCCGATTCTGCTCAAGCGCGGTATGTCCGGCACGATCGACGAGCTGCTTATGGCAGCCGAGTACATCATGAGCGAGGGCAACGACAACGTCATCCTGTGCGAGCGCGGCATCCGCACCTTCGAGACCCGCACCCGTAACACCTTCGACCTCAACGCCGTGCCGGTGCTGCACCACCTGTCGCACCTGCCCGTCGTCGCCGACCCCAGCCACGCCACCGGCTACACCCGCTACGTCGAACCCATGGCGCTCGCCGCGACCGCCTGCGGTGCCAACGGCCTGGAGATCGAGGTCCACGACGAGCCGAGCCGCGCCTGGTCCGACGGCGCCCAGGCCCTCACCCCCGATCAGTTCGACGACACCATGCGCCGCATCCGAGCCATCCGCGAGGTTGTCTGCCAAGAGACCATGGAGTAGCCCATGGGTACGGTGAGAAACGCGCGCGTTAACCAGGGCGGCCCCAAGTGCGCCGGCATCGTCGGCCTTGGCCTCATCGGCGGTAGCTTTGCCCGCGGCTATGCACAGGCGGGCGTCCGCGTGCTGGCCTGGGACCCCGATGACGATGTCATGACGGCCGCCAGCATGGGCACTGTCGCCGGAGAGCTCAACGACAAGACACTCGGCGAATGCGACATCATCGTCCTGGCTTGCTACCCCGAGGCATGCATCGAGTGGCTCGAGACGCACGCCAAGGCGCTCGCCGACGCCACCGACACCGACGCCATCATGGGCCCCGTGGTAATCGACACGGTGGGCGTCAAGGGCATCGTGTGCGAACGCGCCTTTGAGCTTGCCCGTGAGCACGGCTTTTACTTTGTGGGCGCACACCCCATGGCGGGCACGCAGTACTCGGGCTACGCACACTCCCGCGCCGACCTGTTCCAGGGCGCGCCACTCGTGCTCGTGCCGCCCGCGGTGGACGATGCGCTCAAACTGGAGCTTTTGGGCCAGGTGCGCGAGATGGTGCGCCCCTTGGGCTTTGGCAAGTTCAGCGTGACCAGCGCCGCCGAGCACGACCGCGTCATCGCCTTCACGAGCCAGCTTGCGCACGTGGTGTCCAACGCCTACGTCAAAAGCCCCACCGCCCAGGTCCACCACGGCTTTTCGGCCGGTAGCTACCGCGATCTCACCCGCGTGGCGCACCTCAACCCGCAAATGTGGTCCGAGCTCATGATCGACGACGCCGACGCGCTTGCCTTCGAGATCGACCATCTGATCGACTCGCTTGGCACCTACAGCCGCGCCCTTAAGGACCGCGACCAGCGCTATCTGGAGAATCTCCTTGCCGAGGGCGACCGCATTAAGCGCGCACTCGACGACGAGGCCTCCCACTAGACCACCTATCACGCCAGGTCGAAAGGACCGAAGCTTATGGCGATTACCATCGATATCGACACTGCACGCCCCTACCGGGTGCATGTTGGCACGTTTTTGCTGGAGCAGGCGGGACCGCTCGTGCGCGCCACTGCCGGCGGCACCAAGGCCGTCATCGTGACGGACACCAACGTGGGCCCGCTCTACCAGATGCCCGTTAAGCAGAGCCTGGAGGCGTCAGGCTACGAAGTGAGCATCTGCACCTTCGAGGCCGGCGAGGCCCATAAGCGCGCCGAAACCTATGTTGCCATTTTGGAGTTTGTGGCCGAACACGAGCTTTCGCGCTCCGATGTGATCGTGGCACTCGGCGGCGGCGTCGTGGGCGACGTGGCGGGCTTTGTGGCCGCCACCTACATGCGCGGCTGCAAGTTTGTGCAGATCCCGACGAGCCTGCTCGCTATGGTGGATTCGTCGGTGGGCGGCAAGACCGCCATCGACCTGGCTGCCGGCAAGAACTTGGCCGGCGCCTTTTGGCAGCCGAGCGTGGTTATCGCCGACGTGGGGTGCCTAGCCACCCTCACGCCCGAGCAGTTCGCCGACGGCTGCGGCGAGGTCATCAAGCACGCCGTGATCGCCGACCCGGAGCTTTTCGCCGAGCTGGAGAAGACCCCGCTCACGCTGGAGCTGCTCAACCGCGATGTGGCCCGCGTAGCGCTCATCATCGCCCGCAATATCGACATCAAGCGCGCCGTGGTCGTTGCCGACGAGCGCGAGACCAACCAGCGCAAGCTCCTCAACTTTGGACACAGCGCCGGACACGCCGTCGAGGCCTGCGAGCACTTTGAGCTCGGACACGGCAACTGCGTGTCGATCGGCATGGGCATCATCACGCGCGCCGCGGCTCTGCACGGCATTTGCGATGCTGCACTGCCCGGTCGTATCGAGGAGCTCTGCGCCCGCCATGGCCTCAAGACCCGCTGCGACCTAGATGCCGATGCCGTTTTTGCCGAGGCGCTCCACGACAAGAAGCGCGCGGGCGACACCATCGACCTGGTGATTCCGCACGGCATCGGCCGCTGCAGCATCGACCGCACGCCGCTTTCCACTTTCCACGAACTCATTGCCGAGGGCCTCGGCCAGAAGGGAGACGCATTCGCATGCTAGCCCGCATCACCCCGTCCCCGCTTAAGGGCACCGTTCCCGCCATCGCGTCCAAGTCGATGGCGCATCGCCTGATCATCTGCGCCGCGCTTGCCAACGGCGAGACGCACGTTACCTGCAACACCACCTGCGCCGACATCGAGGCTACGGTGCGTTGCCTTACGGCACTGGGCGCTCGCATCGAGACCGTCGAGGATGGCTTCCAGGTCCATCCCACTATGAAGAGTATTGAGTTTGGCCTGCTCAAGGCACTTGCCGGCGGAACGCTTGACTGCGGCGAAAGCGGCTCCACGCTCCGCTTTATGTTGCCCGTCGCCTGCGCGCTGGGCGCAGAAGCAACTTTTGTGGGCCAGGGACGCCTGGGCGCCCGCCCGCTCTCCCCGCTCTCCGATGAGATCATTGCCGCCGGCTGCGACCTGCAGGGTCTGGGCGGTTTTCCGCTCAAGACGAGCGGCCGCATGCGCCCGGGCACCTTTGTGCTGCCGGGCAACGTAAGCTCGCAGTACATCTCGGGCCTGCTGCTGGCAGCCCCGTTGCTCGCCCAGCCCTCCTGCGTGCAGGTGACCGGCCTCATTGAGAGCCGCCCCTACATCAACCTGACGATCCAGGCCATGAAGGCCTTTGGCGTCGAGGTCAACGTCGAGCGTATTCCGGCCAAGGACGGCCAGCCCGAGGTCACGAACTTCCGCGTGAGCAGCGGCTCGTACCGCACGCCCGGCAGCGTAGCCGTCGAGGGCGACTGGTCCAACGCCGCCTTTTGGCTGTGCGCCGGCGCCATCGGCACCGACCCCATCACCGTCGAGGGCGTGTCGCTGAGCTCCGCACAGGGCGACCGCAACGTGCTTGCCGCGCTTTCGCGCTTTGGTGCCCGCATCGTGCGCTCCACCAACGCCGCCACCGTGCAGTCCGACAAGCTCGCCGGCTTTGAGATGAGCGCCCACGACATTCCCGACCTGGTACCCGTTATCTCGGCCGTGGCCTCGCTGGCTCAGGGCCGCACGTTCATCCGTGACTGTGCGCGCCTGCGCATCAAGGAATCTGACCGTCTGGTCACCACCACCCGCGAGCTCTCCGCGCTGGGCGCACAGGTGCGCATCGCCGGTGACGACCTCATCATCAAGGGTGTCGATGCCTTCACCGGCGGCGAGGTCGATTCGCACAACGACCACCGCATCGCCATGATGGCCGCCATCGCTGCGAGCCGTGCCACCGGCGAGGTCGTGATCCACGGCGCCGAGGCCGTCAACAAGTCCTATCCCGATTTCTTCGACCACTACCGCCTACTGGGCGGCAAAATCACACTCGAGGAGGAATAGCATGTCCTCGACCTTTGGCAACGTCTTGCACTTAAGCATCTTCGGCCAATCGCACTCCCCCGCTATCGGCTGCTCGCTCGATGGCATCCCGGCGGGCATCGCCGTGGACCAGGAGGAGCTGCAGGCCTTCCTCGACCGTCGCGCCCCCGGACGCGACGAGACCGCGACCAAACGACGCGAGGCTGACGCAGCCCACATCATCGCCGGTGTTGTCGATGGACATACCACCGGCGCGCCCATCGCCGCGATTATCGAGAACACCAACACGCGCTCCAAGGATTACTCCGAGCTGCGCCGCAAACCCCGCCCCGGGCACGCAGATTTCCCTGCGCGCGTGAAGTATCACAACATGCACGACGTCGCCGGCGGCGGACACTTCTCCGGTCGTCTGACGGCTCCCTTGTGCATCGCCGGCGGCATTGCGCTGCAGGCACTTGAGGCCCACGGCATTCAGGTCATGGCGCACGTCGCGCAAATCGGCGGCATCTCCGACCTGCCGATGGACGATATGGTCTATCGCGAGGCCGACCGCAAGGCGATCCTTACGAACGATCTGCCGTGCATTGACGCCGCCGCAGCCGGCCGCATGCGCGAGGAGATCCTAGCCGCGCGCGACGAACTCGACAGCATCGGCGGCATCGTGGAGTGCGGCATTTACGGGCTTCCCGCGGGCATCGGCGACCCCATGTTCGACGGTATCGAGAACCGCATCGCACAGATCGCCTTTGGCATCCCCGCCGTAAAGGGCGTGGAGTTTGGCATGGGCTTTGCCGTCGCCGCCATGCGCGGCAGCGAGAACAACGATCCGTATCGCATCGATGCAGAGTCGGGCGAGATCGAGGTTGAATCCAACAACGCCGGCGGCATCCTGGGCGGTATTTCGACCGGCGCGCCCGTCATGTGGCGCATGGCCGTAAAGCCGACGCCCTCAATTGGCCGCGAGCAACAGACTGTAGACATGGACGCCATGGAAAATGCCGAGCTCTCGGTCCACGGCCGCCACGATCCCTGCATCGTCCCCCGAGCCGTCCCCGTAGCCGAAGCAGCCGCCGCCCTCGCGATTTGGGACGCTCTCCTCGAGGACGCAGGCCAGCTCTAACCCGACTCACCTGAGTTGCCCGTCAACTCTGCCATTACGCGAAAGGGGTCCCCATGGACCTTGCTGACATCCGCCGGGCCATCGACGGCATCGACACCACGCTCCTCAACAGCTTTGTCGAGCGCATGGACATTGCCACCGAGGTCGCCAAATCAAAGATCGAGATGGGCAAGGCCGTCTTTGACCCCGCCCGCGAGCGCTCCAAGCTCAACAACCTCGCCAGCCGCGCGCCCGAGCGCTACGAGGCACAGACCATCGCCCTGTTTCGTCTCCTCATGAGCATGAGCAAGGCCGAGCAGCAGCGCTACATCAACGAGCTCAAGGGCATCACCGTCTCGCAAAAGGCCCACGCCACGGCCGTAGCCTTCGACACGCCCTTCCCCCAGACTGCCAGCGTCGCCTGCCAGGGCGTGGAAGGTGCCTATAGCCAGATCGCCGCGTGCAAACTCTTCGACGTGCCCGACATCGCGTTTTTCGAGACCTTCGAAGGCGTTATGCGCGCCGTGCGTGACGGCTTCTGCGAGTTTGGCGTGCTGCCCATCGAGAACTCCACAGCCGGATCGGTCAACGCCGTCTACGACCTGCTCGCCCAGTTCGACTTCCACATCGTGCGCTCGCTTCGCCTCAAGATCGACCACAACTTGCTCGTCAAGCCCGGCACCAAGCTCGCGGACATACGCGAGGTCTACAGCCACGGCCAGGCCATCGCGCAGTGCGCCAGCTTTATCGAGGCGCACGACCTGCACGCCACCAAGTACCCAAACACGGCCATGTCGGCCGAGATGGTCGCCAACTCCGAGCGCACCGACGTCGCCGCCATCGCCTCGCGCAGCTGCGCGGCACTCTATGGCCTGGAGATGCTGGAGCCCAACATCCAGGACTCGGACAACAACTACACGCGCTTTGTCGTCATCAGCCGCGAGCCGCGCGTCTACCCCGGCGCCAACCGCACCTCGCTCATGATCACCACGGCCAACGAGCCGGGCGCGCTCTATCGCGTACTCGAGCGCTTCTACGCGCTCAATATCAACCTCATCAAGCTCGAGAGCCGCCCCATCCCCGGCCGCGACTTTGAGTTTATGTTCTACTTTGATCTGGACTGCCCCTTTGGCAGCAAGGCTCTCGACGACCTGCTCGATTCCATCGACGACGTGTGCGAGAACTTCACCTACTTTGGCAGCTACACGGAGGTACTCTAGATGATCGATTCCGCTGCAACCCGTCCCTACGGCGTGCTGGGCCGCGTGCTGGGCCACAGCTACACCCCGACCATCTACAAAGAGCTCGCGGGGCTCGAGTACGTGCGATTTGAGCGCGAGCCCGAGGACCTCCAGGCCTTTATGACCGGCGACGAATGGGAGGGCACCAACGTGACCATCCCCTACAAGCGCGCCGTCATGGAATACCTGGACGAGCTGAGTCCGCTGGCCGAGCGCATGGGCAACGTCAACACGATCACGCGTCTGCCCGATGGCCGTCTGCGCGGCGACAACACTGACTACTTTGGCTTCCAATGCCTGGTCGAAGAGCTGGGCGTAAAGGTTGCCGGTAAGAAGGTCCTCGTGCTCGGTGCCACCGGCGGCGCCGGCACCACGGCAAGTATGGTGCTGGGAGACATGGGCGCCATCGTCGTACCCGTGGGTCGCACGAGCGAGGTCAACTACGACAATATCGCGCAGCAGTCCGACGCCTCCCTACTCGTCAACTGCACGCCCGCCGGCATGTTCCCCCATTGCCCCGACGCGCCTTGCACGCTCGAAGGCCTCGATGCGCTCGAGGGCGTCATCGACATTGTCTACAACCCCGCCCGCACGGGCCTGATGCTCGAGGCCGAGCGCCGCGGCATCCCCTGCATCGGCGGCCTGCTTATGCTTGTTGCCCAGGCGGCACAAGCTGTCGAGCGCTATACCGGCAAAGCCACCCCGCGCGAGAGGATCCTGGACGTAACGGAGCGCCTGTCACGCCGCGAACAGAACATCGCGCTGATCGGCATGCCGGGCTCGGGCAAGACCCGCGTGGGCGAGCAGATCGCCCAGCTCACGGGCCGCGAGCACATCGATCTCGATCGCGCCCTCGAGGAGCGCCTTGGCATGCCCTGCGCCGACTTTATCATCAAGTGCGGCGAGGCGGCCTTCCGCGAGCAGGAGACGGCAGCGCTGGCCGACATCTCCAAGCGCAGCGGCTTGGTGCTCTCCACCGGCGGCGGCGTGGTTACGCGCGACGAGAACTACCCTCTGCTGCACCAAAACAGCCAAATCGTGATGCTCAACCGCAAGCTCGACGAGCTCGCCCACAAGGGCCGCCCCATCACCGCGCGCGACGGCATCGACAAGCTGGCCGAGCAGCGTATGCCGCGCTACCGCGCCTGGGCCGACTACATCATCGACTCACGCGACTGCGCCGCCAACACCGCCCATGCCCTCCTCGACACCCTCCCACCCGCTCTCTAACCAAAACCACCACAAAGGGGGCAGGCACCTTTGTGGTGGTTTTTCAACTGCAAAGGAAGCAACCATGAAAGCACTCGTCATTAACGGCCCCAACCTCAACATGCTCGGCATTCGCGAGCCAGGCATCTACGGCAGCGACAACTACGATCGCTTAGTGCAGATCTGCCAGGAAGCGGGTGCCGCACAGGGCTTCGACGAGGTCGAGGTCTTCCAGTCTAACCACGAGGGCAGCATCGTCGACAAGATCCAGGAGGCTTACGGAAAGGTCGACGGCATCGTCATCAACCCGGCCGCCTACACGCACACAAGCGTGGCCATCCTGGACGCGCTCAAAGCCGTCGCCATCCCGGCTGTGGAGGTCCACATTAGCGCAGTCGAGACCCGCGAAGACTTCCGCCAGGTGAGCTACGCCCGTCTGGCCTGCTTCGCCACCATCACCGGAGAGGGCCTGAAGGGCTACGCCCACGCGTTGGAGCTGCTGAAAGAGCATCTCGAAAAGTAAAATGCCAACCCCAACAAACAGCAGCGGCTTGCTCGCGCTCGGCTCCAGCAACACACAAGATGAAAAAAGCCCAGACCACCAAGCGGTCTGGGCTTAATAAACGATGGTGCTCCATGGCGGATTCGAACCGTCGACCTTGGGATTAGAAGTCCCCTGCTCTATCCAACTGAGCTAATGGAGCAAATAACCGCACGCCCAAGCAAGCACAAGCCTGTCAGGCGCAAGTAATTATAACCTAGTTGAACTGCTCGCGGTACGCTTTGCAGACCTCATCGACCGGGCCGTCCATGCGAAGGTCACCCTTCTCAATCCAAACGGCACGCTGGCAGATGCGCTCAACCTGCTCCATAGAGTGCGAAACGAACAGAACCGTCACGTCGCCGCTCTGGATAAAGTGCTGGATGCGGGCCTCACACTTTTGCTGGAAGAACACATCACCGACGGACAGCGTCTCGTCAACGATCAGAATATCGGGCTCGGTAATCGTCGCGATTGCAAAGGCGATACGCGCCACCATGCCCGAAGAGAAGTTCTTAAGCGGCATATCGACAAAGTTCTGCAGCTCAGCGAACTCGATAATGCCGTCAAAGTTGGCGTCGATGAACTCCTTGGTATAGCCGAGCAGGGCGCCGTTCAGATAGATGTTCTCGCGGGCGGTCAGCTCGGGGTCAAAGCCGGCGCCAAGCTCAATCAGCGGCGCGATGTTACCGCGCACCTTAACGCTGCCCTCGCTAGGCTCAAGAACGCCAGCGATAATCTTGAGCATCGTAGACTTGCCGGAGCCATTGGTGCCGACCAGACCCACAACCTCGCCGCGATGAATATCAAACGAGATGTGCTTAAGCGCCCTAAACTCCTCAAAGAACAGCTCGTGCTTGGCAAGCTTAATGAAGTACTCCTTGAGGTTGGTCAGCGACTCGGACGCCATGTTAAAGATCATGGTGACGTCGTCGACCTCGACAGCCAGAGGCTGCTCGCTGTAATCAACAACAGATTCAGTCATCACAGCACTCCTTAGATGTAGAGGATAAATTTGCGCTCGGACTTATGGAACACAGTATAGCCAATAATAAGCGCAAGAACCGCCCAAGCGACGCACATACCAAACGTCATAAGCGAGGGCGTAGTCTGGAACAGGAAGATATCGCGCATAAACTGCAGGTAGTTGAACATGGGGTTCGCATACATCAAGATACGCACGAGATGCGGCATTTGCGCAATATAGTCAGTCGTCCAGAAGATGGGCGTAATGTAAGTCCACGCCGTAATGACGACGCTCCACAGATGCATAACGTCGCGGAAGAAGACCGTAAGGGCAGAGAG
>JBPGZF010000030.1:0-20538 GCA_052033095.1 Collinsella sp. | reverse complement strand
GCGAGATGTCGGCCTTGACCATGTGACGCGTGGCGCGGCAGATCTGGCGAACCTTATCGGTCATGCGCTGCAGGTTAAAGTCGACGTAGATGATCGTCTGAAGCAGGCGGAAGTCGGAGGCGACCGGTGACTGCGTGGCGATCAGGTTGTAGCAGACGGCCTCCAGGTTGGCGCAGCGCGCGTCAATCGAAAGCGTACGTTTCTTGGTCTTGGTGGCGAGCTTGCGGTCGTCGGTCACATAGGCCTTCACGGCATCGTGGAGGGCCAGATCGACGGCCTCGTAGATGCTCAGCATCTCGTGACGGGCCTCGACGAGCTGACGGGAAAACAGTTTGCGCATGGTTCACTCCAATCAGTTGGGTGCGGTCATGCCGCCCGCACAGTGAATACGCACCGGACCAGGTCCGATCGGCTTGGGACTAGTCGCACCGATCAGCCAAAGCGGCCGGTGATATAGTCTTCCGTCCGCGAGTCCACCGGGCTGGTGAAGATCGCGTCGGTTTGACCATACTCGATGAGCGTGGCGGGCTCGCCGGCAACTTCCTGCAAGAAGAATGCGGTGTAGTCGCTGATACGAGCTGCCTGCTGCATTGAATGCGTGACGATGATGATCGTCATCTCGGGCGCCAGCTCGGCCATCAGATCCTCGACCTTAGAGACGGATGTGGGATCGATGGCGGAGCAGGGCTCGTCCATCAGGAGGACATCGGGTTGCACCGCAAGCACGCGCGCGATGCACAGACGCTGCTGCTGACCGCCCGAGAGCGCCAAACCATCCTTGTTGAGCTGATTGGATACCTCTTTCCAGAGGTTGGCGCGCTTGAGCGATTCTTCCACGATGTCATCGAGGTCGCTTTTGCTAGTCACGCCCTGCAGACGAGGGCCAAAGGCGACATTCTCGTAGATGGATTTGGGAAACGGGTTGGGCTGCTGAAAAATCATGCCCACGCGGCGACGGAGGTCGACCGGGTCGACGCCCTCGGCATAGATATCGTTGCCGTCGAGCGTCATGGTGCCCTCGATGCGCGTACCCTCGATCAGGTCATTCATGCGGTTGATGCAGCGCAAAAACGTCGACTTACCGCAGCCCGAAGGGCCAATGAAGGAGGTGATGGCGTTTTTAGCGATGTTGAGGTCGAGCCCCGTCAGCGCATGAAAGTCACCGTACCAAAAGTTGAAATCCTTGGCCGTGATGGCCGCTTGCTCCAGCGTGGGAGCGGACTGATAAACGGACATGGGACTCCTTAACTAGCGACGCTTGCGCGACAGGAAGCGCGCAAACAGGTTGAAGGCCAGAATGATCACCATCAGCAAGAGCGCGGTGCCGTAGGCTGCGTTCATGTTGATGCCGTCGTTGGCAAGCAGGTACAGGTGAACCGTCATGGGGCGGCCGGAATCGAGCGGCGAAATAGGTAGATTGATGGCTTGGCCCATGGTGTAGAGCACCACCGCGGTCTCGCCAATGGCGCGGCCGATGGCGAGGACGATGCCCGTGGCAATACGGCCAAAGGCAGAAGGAAGCACAATCTTGGAGACAACCTGCCACTTGGTGGCGCCCAGGCCGTACGCGCCCCAACGGATATAGCGCGGGACGGCGCGAATGGCCTCTTCGGTGGTGCGCATGACAATGGGAAGCATCAAGAGCGCGAGCGCCAGAGCGGCAGAGACCATCGAAAGGCCCAGGCCCATGGCCTCGACAAACAAGGCGTAGCCAAACAGGCCCATAACGATGGAGGGCACCGAGGCCAAAGCGTCAGCAGCGTAGCGAATGAGTTCGACGATCTTGCCCTGCTTGGCGTACTCGGCCAGATAGACGGCTGCCAGCACAGCGATCGGCGTGCAGATAAGCATGGCGAGCGCCGTCACATAGACGGTCGAGACGATCGTGGGCCAAATACCGCCCTCGGCGTTGACGCCCTGGGGCCAACCGAAGATAAAGTCGAGCGAGATGTGTGGCAGGCCGTTGATGACCACGTAGGCGATGATAGCGACCAGCACCAGCGTGGTGATGTATGCCGCGGCACGGAACACGCCAAGCATGATCTTGTTGGACAGGTCCTTGTTGATGCGGCCCTTCTTGCCGTGGGAAAGGGCACGCTTGATGCGCTCGCGCGACGAGGTCGTATCGACCGTCGTGTCAACGGAATCGGACATAGCCTACCCCCTCTTCTTCTTGGAAATCAGACGGACGATGCCCACCAGCGTGGCGGAAATGATAAACAGGACCACGCCCATGCCGAACAGCGCCGAGCGATGCAGACCCGAGGAATAGCTCATGTCGAGCGCAATCTGGCTCGTGAGCGTCGAGATGGGGCTCGCAATGCTGTCGGGAATAACCGGGGCGTTACCCACGACCATGAGCACGGCCATGGTCTCGCCGATGGCACGACCCATACCCAGCACGATGGCATCCACGATACCCAGCTTGGCGGCAGGTAACACGACCTTATAGATGGTCTGCCACTTGGTGGCGCCCATGGCATACGATGCCTCGCGAATGCCCATGGGAATGGAATTGAGAGCATCGATGGTAAGCGTCGTGATGGTGGGCACGATCATAATGGCGAGCACGAACCACGCCGTCAGCGCGCCAAAACCAAGACCGCCGGTCAGTTGTGCGATAAACGGGCGGATGATGATCATGCCAAAGAAGCCATAGATGATAGAAGGGATGCCGGCCAACAGGTCAACGGCAGGGCTGATGAGCTTGCGCACGCGCTTGCTGGCGATCTCGACCAGATACACGGCCGTGCCCACGCCTAGGGGCACACCCATGGCGAGCGCACCGATGGTCACCAGACCCGAGCCGGCAAGCAGCGACACGATGCCGTAGTGACCCTCAGAGGGCGCCCACGTAAAGCTAAAGAAGTCCGCCAGACCGATGTCGGTAAAGACGGGCAGCGCCGAGTACGTGGTAAAGACAAAAATCAGGATGACGGTAACGACCGCCAAGAACGCGCAGGCAAAGAAGATCCACTGCAGCGCCTTCTCCTTGATATAGGTACTGCGCGATACGAGCGCCAGCTCGCGCTTCTTGGGCGTCTGAACATTCCGCTCAGTCTGGGAGTTTTCCTGTGCTTCCATGCTACTCACTCCCCTTCTCGTCGTTGGTGACGGGGATAAAGCCCGCCTCGCGAATCTGCTTGTCCATCTTTTCGGACGTCACGTAGTCGATGTAATCCTGCGCCTGCTGCGAAGGCGCACCCTTCACAAAGAAGTAAAGGTCGCGTGAGATGGGATAGCCGCCGCTCGCGACCGTCTTCTCGGACGCCTCAACATGATTGACCGAGACGGCCTTGACCGAGGTCTTGGCGTTGAGGCTATCGACGAAGCCCAGCGAAATGTAGCCAATGGCACCGCGCGAACGAGATACCACGTCGCGCACCTGGCCCGTGCCCGAAAGAACGGCCGAGCGGCGATCGAACGGGGTGCCGTCCATCACGATGGTGCGAAAGGCCTCACGCGTGCCGGACGCCTCATCTCGGTTGATGACCTGAATCCTCAGGTCCTCGCCACCGACTTCTTTCCAGTTGGTGATCTTGCCGGCATAGATATCGCGGAGCTGCTCGGTCGAGAGGTTATCGACCGGGTTATCGTCGTTCACGATGACCGCGATACCGTCGTGGGCAATGACGATGGGAGTCAGGCCCAGATCCTGTTCGTCGGCATTGAGTCCACGGGAGGAGCTGGCGATATCGGCCGTGCCAGCGCTGACGGCTTCGATGCCAGCGGAAGAGCCCAAACCGGAAACGAGCACGTCGATGCCGGTCTCCTCCTTAAAGCCCTCTGCCGCAATCTCGGCGATAGGAAGGCAGGTCGTGGAGCCGGCCACGGTAATGGAAGAGGTAGAAGATCCCGAAGAACAGGCGCACAGCGTAAGCGTAAGCACAGCGGCGCTCAGGACCGATACGATCTTTCTCATAGCATCACGCCGATCGCGGCATGGCGCCCACAGGTGCCGTCCTCGTTACGGTAGGAATAAAAGCGGTCGTTCTGACGCACAGTCGAAAGCTGGGTATCCACGATATTATCCGCGTCCACACCGATATCTACCAACGCCTCACGAATGGCGGCAGATAGATCGAGCATGCGAGAAGCGCCCGCATCGATGCACGAAAACTCGGCGGCAAAGCGGTCCATGAGTTCCTGGGATACCTCATATTCGTCAGCCAAGATATGGGGGCCGATATAGGCGGAAACGTCGCTCGCATCGCAGCCGGCAGCATCGCAAAGCGCCTGGCACGCCTTGGCAGAAATACGTGCAATCGTGCCCTTCCAACCGGAGTGCACCACGGCAAACCCGCCGGGGGCCACCAGCACCACGGGAACGCAGTCGGCAAAGCAGAGCAGCACGGGCACGTCATGGGCCGTACAGACGATGGCATCGCAGCCCTCAGCAATCTGCTCGCGAACAGCCTCAAGATCGTCGGCGCCGTTCGAAGTCACCGTAACGATATGGTCACCATGTACCTGATTGGGCACGAGCAGATTATGCTCGCACTCAGTGGCGCCCATAGCTTCGAGCGCTCGACGACGATTTTCTTGAACAGCAAAGGGGTCATCGCCTACATGCGAGCCCAGGTTGAGCGAGGAGTACGCATCTTCAGAAACGCCACCGGTGCGCTCGGTAAAGGCAAAACGGACATCGGATGTCGCGCCCTCCACCAACGTAACTCCATCATGGTCGACACGCGAAACCCTGTCCGCACGTGCTGCCATACTAAAGCCTCCTAATAACACAAGTACCGCGGCGTCGCCGCGCAGTCCGCGTTTATACGGCTGTCATACTTCCTTAAAAGGATACCCGCAGCGGTAGGGACCAAACGTAAAGGGAACGTAAGGAGATTGGAGGCTTTCGTTTACAAACGAGAAACAAAACGGGGTGCATCCAAATGGACACACCCCGTGCAGGTCGTTGAGAAAAACGAACTAGAAGCTGCCGCGCTTCAGGAAGTCGGGAAGCTCGAACTGGTCGTTGCCAAAGTTGGGCAGCTCGGTACCACCGACGTTGCGGGTCGGAGCGGCCTGAGCCGGGCTGGCAGCCGGAGCGGTGCGCTGCGGCTCAGCGGAGGCAGCGGCCTTGCTCTGAGACTGCTGAGCAGCAAAGAGCTCGTCCTGACGGTTGACGTTGGAATCGGAGAAGCCCGTAGCGATGACGGTGATACGCACCTGATCGCCCAGGGACTCGTCGACAACGGTACCGAAGATGATGTTCGCCTCGGGGTCGACGGCGTTGGCGACAACGTCGGCGGCGTCGCTGATCTCCTGGATGCCCAGGTCCTTGGAACCGGCGATGGAGAGCAGAACGCGCGTGGCACCATCGATGGAGCTCTCGAGCAGCGGGCTGGAGATGGCCTGCTGGGCAGCGTCGACGGCACGAGTATCCCCAGAAGAGGTACCGATACCCATCATGGCGGTACCGGCCTGCTTCATGATGGTCTTAACATCGGCGAAGTCCAGGTTGATGATACCGGGGACGGTGATGAGGTCGGTGATGCCCTGGGTGCCCTGGGAAAGGACGCCATCGGCAATCGCGAAGGCCTCGAGCATGGTGGTCTTCTTCTCGGCGATGTCGAGCAGCTTATCGTTAGGGATGACGATCATGGTGTCGACGCAATCGGAGAGGGTCTTGATGCCCTCCTCGGCGCTCTTCTTGCGCTTGCGGCCCTCGAAGGTGAAGGGCTTGGTCACGACGGCGACAGTCAGTGCGCCGACCTCGTTCATCGCGATATCGGCAACGATGGGAGCAGCGCCGGTACCGGTGCCACCGCCCTCACCGCAGGTGATAAACACCATGTCGGCGCCAGCGAGCGCCTCGGCAATGTCGTCACGGGACTCATCGGCAGCCTTGCGGCCAACCTCGGGGTTGGCGCCGGCGCCCAGGCCGCGGGTAAGGTCGGTGCCGATGTGCACCTTGATATCGGCATCAGAGATCGCGAGTGCCTGAGCATCGGTGTTGATGGCAACAAACTCGACGCCGCGGATGCCCTCTTCGATCATTCGATTGACCGCGTTGGTACCGCCGCCGCCGACGCCGACCACCTTAATGACGGCAAGGTAGTTGTTGATCTCTGTCTCGTGCATGTCGGTCCTCCGAACAAAGGTTATAGCCATAGCATGGGTCGACCCCTGCGCACATTAACCTTCAGGTTGAAAGTAAATGCAAAGGTAAACCGTATTATGTTTGCACATTATGAACGTATCAGTCAAATAATTGACCGTGAAAACCAAACAAACCAGATAAACGGCGTGGTATGGCCCCTCAACAAAGCATCAACCAGCGCTACGAGGTCGGAGCATTCCTAAATGTGTAGTTGCCTGGAGAGCGCACATTGATATACGTTACGCCCTCTACCTGCGAAAGCAACTTGGTGACTACGCGTTCCTTCTTGGCGATATCGTCCGAATCGCCCAGCGACACCTCAATGCCGTTATTGAGGTTTGCCGAGATGGCTTCGACCGAAGGCGTAGAAATATCCTTGACTTGTCCCAAGAACTCGCTCGAAAAACCACGCACATAATCCAGGCCGGCCTTAACGGCCTTGGAGTTCACCGCCTGGCCGGAAACCGGAGCGACATCCGCCGAGACATCAGTCAACAACACCGCGCCATAATGCTTGGCGAGCGCCAGCGCGGCATCGATTCCGGTCAAGGTATTTGAGCCCCGCCCTGTCGTGATGACGTTGCCCTGGTCGTCCACTTCGACCGACGTCGACAGCGGGGCGATCCAGGTGTCATCGTCTCCGATAGCCCAGGCAAGGTCGTCGGAGCTGATATACGCAATGGCGATAACTTTACGCTCCGTCGGCGTGATGATAAGCGTATGGGGAAACTGGCGCTGGACATCCACGCCCGAAACCCACGGGTTCTGCTTGAGATCCTCGGTAATCTGGTCGGGATCGACGTTAAAAAGCGACGTTCCCTCGGGCAAGTCGATCAGCTGGATAGCATCGTGCTTCGTCACATGCTCGCTGCCTTGAATCTGAATATCAGTGGCAGTAAACAATCCAGAGTTGATCACCACGATGGCAACGACGACGAGCACGGCCAAGACGGCCAGAACGCCGCCCACGATTTTGCCTTTGCCTGTAACGACAGAAGCGGCGTCTGATGTTTTATTTGCCATCGCCCCAAGTGAAGATAACGGGTTGAAACCTTTTTTACTCGAAGGCTTCTTGGCGGTAGCCGGCACCGATGTCAGCGAGCGCGGTTTCGATGCGCCCAGCGTGCGACCTGGACGCGCCGCTATAGTTCCCGTCGAGGGCTTGGGAGCTGCCATGGGACGGGCAGGCTTGGCGCCCATAACAGGCTTTGACGTCACCGAGGGACGCGAGGACTTTTTTGCGGCCGGACGATTACCGAGCTGAGAGCCGACGACCGGACGACTGGTCTGTCGAGCATGCCCGACAGACTCAGAGTGCGCGACGGTATTGCGTTGAGGTTTGGCAGGCGCGCCGGAACGCCCTCCGGCGCGGCGGAAGGTGGGTTTCGATGCTCTAGAAGCCGAGGAATTTAACTTCCGGTCTGAGCTCGATGCCATACGCCTCCCTCACCTTTCCGTGCACATGTCTGATAACCGCGGCAACGTCATCGGCCGAGGCAGTTCCGTTATTAACGATAAAATTAGCGTGAACGGGCGAAACTTCCGCGCCGCCAATCGAAAAACCCTTTAATCCACAATCCTCGATAAGCTTGCCCACACTCGCATCGGGCGGGTTGCGAAAGACAGACCCGCAGGATGCGCGACCCATGGGCTGCGTACGCTTGCGCCTTGTAAGGTACCGCTCCATGCGCTCGCGAATGTCGGCCTTGGGCGCCGGTTTAAGCTTGAGCACGCACTCGAGGATGATCTCATTGCGGGGAAGGCTACATTCGCGGTAGCCCCAAGTGATCTCGGACCCCGCATAATGCTTGATACCGGATGCCGGGTCAAACGTTACGACATCCTCAACCAGCGAGCCAATCCACTCGGTCCGTGTGCCGGCATTCATAGATATCGCACCGCCGACCGAACCAGGAATGCCAACGGCAAACTCAAGGCCCGAGAGGCTACGCGACAGGGCATCGTTGACCAGGCGCGCAAACATCACGCCCGCACCGACCGTCAGCGTACAACCGTCATCGGCAACAACCGTGCGCTGAAACTCACGTCCGAGCGAAATGACGGCACCGCGATAACCGCCATCGGCAACCAGCAGATTGGAGCCCTTGCCGATGATGACCCACGGCACCTGCTCGCGATCGAGCACCGCCACGGCGCGGCGGAGGGCATGATAGCTATGGCACGTCACAAAGAGGTCGGCCTTGCCGCCGATACGATAGCTCGTATGACGCGCAAGGCGCTCATCCTCGATCACATCCGTGTCGATCATGCCCGAGAGCGCCATGACGGCGTTAAACAGACCCATTAGACTTAAGCGTCTTTCTTGGCAGTCAGATACTCAATGAACTCGGGACCGACGGTCGTAACGTCGCCGGCACCCATGGTGAGCAGCAGGTCGCCCTCGCCCACCATCTGCTCGAGCTCCTGATTGAGCTCAAGACGGCTGGAGCAGTACACGACCTCCTTGCCAGGATGCTTGGCGCGCACGGTATCGGCGAGCATCTTAGAGGTGACACCCGGAATGGGCATCTCGCCAGCCGAGAACACATCAATCAGCAGCAGTTTATCGGCATTGGCAAATGCATCGGCAAAGTCGTCGCACAGGGCCTGCAGGCGCGAATAGCGGTGCGGCTGGAACACGACGTCGACGTGCTTGTAGCCCAGCGACGAAGCGGCGGCAAGCGTCGCCTTGATCTCGGTGGGGTGATGGCCGTAATCATCGACCACGGTGATGCCATCGATATCGCCCACGTGGGTAAAGCGACGGCGGACGCCCTCAAAGCTCGAGAGCGCCTTGGCGGCGGCGTCGATGTCAAGGCCCAGGACATGGGCGACGGTGAGCACCGCCGTGGCGTTGAGCATGTTGTGGCGACCGGGATTGCTCTTGATCTCCACAGCATGCTCAGTGCCGTCCTCAAAGCGAACGATAAAGTCACTCTGGATGCCCTTGACATCCGGGTGCATGCAGACGATGTCGTTGCTCTCGGCAAAGCCGTAGGAAAGCACGTGACGGCCCGTCGACTTGGCGAGCTCGACCAGATGCGGGTCCTCACCACAGACGATGACGGTGCCCTCCTCGCCCACCAGGCTCATGAATTTGGCGAAAGTTGCCTCGATCTCCTCGATACCCGAGTAGTGATCGAGGTGGTCGGCCTCGACGTTGGTCACAATGACCACGTTGGGGTTCAGGAACAGGAAGGAGCTGTCGGACTCGTCGGCCTCGGCGACAAAGTAGTCGCCCGAGCCGTTCTTGCCGTTCGTGTCATAGCCCTCGACGATGCCACCGATCAGGAAGCTCGGATCCAGACCCATGCGGTCGAGCATGGTGGCGCACATCGAAGACGTGGTGGTCTTGCCATGCGTGCCGGCAACAGCGACGGTGGTGTAGCCGTGGCCCAAAGCAGAGAGCATCTTGGCACGGGGCCACACGGGAATACCAAGCTCGCGAGCGCGCACGAGTTCAGGGTTGGACTCCGGAATAGCGGTAGAGACAACAACCACGTCGGGCTTGACCTCGTCGATCGTGGCTGCCTCATGGCCCACATGCACCTTCACACCAGCGCGGGTAAGCTGGCGGATATAACGTGACGTCTTAAGGTCGGAGCCGGTAACGGCATAACCGCGCTCGTGCAGAACGAGGGCGATGCCGCTCATGCCGGCGCCGCCGATACCGATAAAGTGGGCGCTCTTAAACTCGGGCGCGGAGGTTGCAGTCTGGGAATCAGCCATGTGCTCGTGTACTCCTTGCGTAAACACTGCCTGTAACCCGTTAACTGTACCGCACCTACCGCATCAGCGCGAGGGCGACCGACGATATCCCGTCTAACTAACGCAAACCCTCTACCGCATCCGCCAGAAGAGCGGCGGCCCTATCCTGAGCCAGACCACGCGCCGCCTGACGCATGACGTCGCGCTCTGCCGCGTCATCGACCAGGTGCAGCAGCTCATCGGCAAAGGCAGAACCGTCGATATCGGCATCGGCACAGAGCACGCCGGCCCCGGCGTCGACCAGATAACGGGCATTGGTGGTTTGGTGGTCGGCCGTCGCATGCGGATACGGCACGAGTATCGAGGGCACGGCGAGCGCAGCGATCTCGGCCACGCTCGATGCACCCGAACGCGAGAGCACCAAATCGGCAGCAGCCAGCATATCGCCCATGTTGTCGATGTAAGGCTGGACGCGGTAACGCTTCACCTCCTCGGGCGTCAGCGCCAAAGCGCGCTCGGTCTCCTCAAAGCCGTCGGCACCCGTCGAATGCAACACATAGAGGTTCTTGCGCGAAAGCAGCTCGTTTTTGAGCGAAACCGCGCGCTCGTTGAGGTGCTGGGCGCCAAGTGAACCGCCAAAGACGAGCAGCAGCGTAGCGTCCTCGGGAACGCCAAGTGCCTTGCGGCCGCGAGCGCGATCGCCCTCGATCACCGAGCGACGTACGGGGTTGCCGGTCATGAGCACGTGGTCAGGGTCAGCTTCGCGCTCAAAGACCGAGCGCGCTGCCGGCACCGAGATGCACACGCGAGCGGCGTGGGAGTTCATCATCTTGTTGGCCAGGCCCGGAACAGAGTTCTGCTCATGTAGCAGATACGGAACGCCTGCGCCCTTGCACCACCCCAGCAGCGGAACCTCGACATAGGCACCAAAACCGATGGCAGCATCGGGCTTGCCGACCTTTGAGAAATGGCTGGCGAGCGCACGCTTGGCCTTGTTGACACGCCACAGCGAGGTCAGCGCCGTCCAGGGACGGGAGCGGTCGAAGCCCGTGACCGTAATGGGCACAAAATCAAACCCAGCCTCGGGGACCAGACGACCCTCGAGCTTGCGCGACTGGCCCACGAACACAACGTGGTGGCCACGGTCATGCAGCTCCTCGGCCAAAGCGAGCGCGGGGTTAATGTGTCCTGCCGTGCCGCCGGCTGCAATAGCAACGGTCATCTTATCGGTCATGGTAGTCCCTTCGTACACGCGGTCCCTGGTCGTCGGTGCGCAAACGCGCCGACGGGTCCGAGTTCAAATCGATTCGATTATATCCGCCGCCCGCGCTGCGAGGGCTGGGGCGCTGCGGACGACCTTGCGGCGCCGTCCGCGGACGTGGACGAGCTGCCGGCTCGGTCGCAGAGCCATCCAGAACGGTAAAGCCGTTACGCGAAGATCGCTCGCCGCGTACGTGGGGCACGCCGGCGGTACTCTCATCCATAACGGCAAAGCTCTCGCGGCGACGGTCGTACTCATCGCGACGGGCGCTCTCGTACGAAACGCGCAGGATCAGACCGGCAAGCATAAGCGACACAATAATCGACGAACCGCCGTAGCTAATAAACGGCAACGGTTTGCCCGTCATGGGAAACACGTTGAGGATGCCCAGCGCATTGATCAAAAACTGCACCGCGAGAATGACCGCGGAGCCAGACGCCATGAGCGCGCCCCGACGATCGGTCGCCTGCTCGGCAATGCGAAACGCCGAGTAGATCAGCATCGCAAACACCAAGAAGAACAGCACGGTTCCGACAAAACCGACTTCCTCGCCAATGATGGCCAGGATGTAGTCATTGTGCGCCTCGGGCAGATACGAGTACTTCATGGTTGAGTTGCCGATGCCACGGCCGAACAGACCGCCCGAGGCAAAGGCCATGATGGCAAGCGTGGCCTGATAGCCGTCACCATACTCGTCGGCCCAAGGGTTCAACGCAACCTGAATACGCACCATACGGTACGGCTCTGCAACAAGCGCAATCACGATCACGAGAATGCCGAAGATTATCACGCCGATGATAAATTTGGGGTCGAGACCCGCAAACAACGCCATGCACATGAGGGTCAACAGGATGATCAGGACGGTACCGAAATCGGGCTGGATAAAGATCAGAAAGAGCGAAATGCCCAGGTAGATGCCCATCTTGCGAAGGAATTCGTTGATGTTGCCACCGGGCGAAAAGAAGCGATCGAGCATGATGGCCGAATACGCAATGGCAAATGGCTTTAAAAACTCGGAAGGCTGGAACTGAATGCCGGCGATGTTGAGCCAGCGCGTGGCGCCACGGCTGCCGCTGCCCACCAAGAACACCAGAAACAGTAGCCCTATCATGCCTATGAGGAAGATCCTGAGCACATCCTCCCCAAACCAGCTGTCCGGCAAAACGCGCACGATGGCAATCAGCGCCAGAACACCGACCACGGCAAACGCAGCCTGTCGGCCCAGAAAAAACGTCGCTGAGCCATTCTCGTGCAGCGCCTCGACCGAAGACGCCGAGTACACCATCAGCAGGCCAAAACACACCAAGATAAACAGACAGGCCATGAATATCAGACGGGGGCGCATGATGCGGGCGGGAACGCCGGCAATATAGCGTTCGCTAAACGACTGCCCGCCGCGACCGGAACGCGGTGTGCTACGCCGCGAGGAAGCACGGTCCGAGTCGGGCCTCCTCATACCTTGTCGGGGGCTCTCCTCTCTCACCGGCAACCCCTATTCCATTTGCGATTTCGCCGCAGCGGCAAGCTGGGCCACATAGTCCTTAAACACGCGGCCGCGCTCCTCATAGCCCGAGAACTCATCGAACGAAGAGCAGGCAGGAGAAAGTAAGATCACGTCGCCACGGCTCGACAGCGAACGGGCAACGTCCACGGCATCGCGTAGGTCATCCGCCTGGGCGATATCCACATCGCCATCGACATCGGCCTCGTCCATAGCGGCGGTGAAGCGCTCGCGCGCATCGCCAAAGCAGACGACCGAGCGCACGTTATCCATAACAACGCGCGCGAAGTCCGTGAGCGGCGTGCCCTTATCGTGGCCGCCGAGCAGCAAGATCACGTCGTCATCGGGAAATGCCGTCAGTGCCTTCTCGACCGCGTCGGTGTTGGTCGCCTTGGAATCGTTGACGTAGCGCACACCGTCAATCTCGCCGCACGGCTCCACGCGATGCTCGAGCGGCTGGAACGAGGCCAGACCGCGGCGGACACCATCGACATCGGCACCGACGGCCAGAGCAGCCGTGGCGGCACATAAGGCATTGATGACATTGTGATGGCCCGAGATCTTGAGCTCGGACGTGGCGACAAGCTGAGTCTCGACGCCCTTCAGGCGCACGACCATTTTGCCGTCGCGCACAAAGGCGGCGTCTGCACCCTCGGGCTCGTCAAAAGCGACCTTGCAGATGCGGCGACCCGGCGTATAGATGTACTCATCGAACTCGTGAATGCCGGCGTCTTCGACGTCGACAACCACCAGATTGTCATCGACCATATTGTCAAACAGCTTGATCTTGGCAAGCGCATAGTTCTTATGGCTCTTATGCCAGCCCAAGTGGTCGGGAGTGATGTTGAGCAGCACTGCCACGCGAGGGTGGAGCTCGGTGGTCGTAGCAATCTGATAGCTCGAGAGCTCAGCCACAAACCACTCGTTGTGGGCTCGGCCGTCAATCTCGTTGATAGGCGGCTCACCGATGTTGCCGACAGCTACGCTGGCCTCGCCGGCAGCCTTGAGCAGATAATCAGTCAGCGACGTGGTGGTCGTCTTACCGTTGGTGCCCGTGATGGCAATCCAGTTATCGGGCGACAGGCGATAGGCAAACTCTGGCTCACCCATAATCTGAGCGGCATGTTCGCGCCCGGCCTTAAAGAAGCCCGAGAACTCCGAGATGCCCGGGCACGTCACGCATACGTCATAGGCGCCCTCGACCTGTTCGGTCCCATAGACAAACGACGCACCAGCAGCCTCGAGCGCACGCGTGGCGTCATTGGGCTCAGAGGTGCCGCCGCCATACACGGTAACGGTGCTTACGCGCTCGGGATGTGCCAGCGCCCAGCGGGCGACATCGAGACCGGATTTGCCCTGACCCAAAACGAGCAGGCTAAAGACATCAGCAAGAGGCATGAAAGACCACTATCCCAACTGGAAGAACAGAGCAAGGCCAACGGCACCAAAGGCCGCAGCGATAATCCAAAAACGGATGACGACCTTGGTCTCGGCCCAGCCCTTCTTTTCGAAATGATGATGGATGGGCGCCATAAGGAAGACGCGCTTGTGCGTAAAATGGAAGTAGACAACCTGAATCATAACCGACAGGGTCTCAACGATAAACAGGCCGCCGATGATGAGGGAGACGACCTCGGTGTTGGTCATGATGGACGTGCAGGCAAACGCGGCGCCCAGAGCAAGCGAGCCGGTATCGCCCATAAAGATGCTCGCCGGATAGCAGTTGAACCACAGAAAGCCCAAGCAGGCACCGGCACACGCGGTACAGAAGATGGACAGGTTCACGTCTCCGTGCAAAAACGCCATGGCAGCCATGGCGAGCATGGCGATCATGGAGGTGCCGCCAGCAAGACCGTCAAGGCCATCGGTCAGGTTCACGGCATTAGAAAGACCGGCAATCATCAGCCAGCAAAAGACAATATAGAGCCACGGGAACGAATAGCCGCAGATGGTGGTCGAAAGCACGCCAAGGTCGATCGTCAACCCACCGGGAAAACGAATCTCGGGGGCGACGCCGCACCAGTTGACGGCAAGTACCGTAAAGGTGACACAGATAATGGTTAGGCCGATCATCTTGGCATGAGGCGTCAGACCGAGCGAGCGCCCATGCGTAACGGAGGTCAGGTCGTCGATCAGGCCCAGCACGCCGGTCGCCAGCGTGGCGAGCAGTACGAGTACGAGCTCGGTGGTGAGCTTGCCCATCAGCAGGCAGGTCAGCGAGATCGCGACGAGGATGACAACGCCACCCATGGTGGGCGTTCCCTGCTTAACCAAATGACGCTTGGGGCCGTCGGCACGAACCTGCTGGCCGATACCCTCGACCTTGAGCAGCTTGATCCACCACGGCATGAGCAGCAGCGCAATGGCTGCGGCGATGCCAAGCCCCAAAAAAGCCTGATACGTTGGATACGAGGGATTGCCGAACATGGGCTAGCACACACCTTCCACAAAGCGGTCGAGCTCAACAAAGCGGGAACCCTTGACCAGTACAACATCATGTTTTTCAAGCGCGCCGCCCATGCGGTCGAGCACCTGCTGATAATCGGAGAACACCTGGATGCGGTCCTCGTCCATGCCCATCATGCGTGCGGCATCGGCCATAAGCTGGGCCAGCTCACCACCCACGCACGCCAGCATGTCGAGCTTCTTGGCGGCGGCATAGGCGCCCACGAGCTCATGCATGCGAGGAGCCTCATCGCCCATCTCGCCCATCTCGCCCAGGATCGCCATGCGAGACCCCGTGCACGAAAGCGAGCACAGCAGATCGAGGCCAGCAGCCATGGATTCGGCACTGGCGTTATAGGAGTCATCGATGACGCGTGCACCGCTCTTGGCGCGCTTGATCTCCTGGCGGTGTCCGGTGATCGTGAGACCCCTAAAGGCAGCATCGATCTGCTCGGGCGTCACGCCCAGGCGATAGGCAACCGCGGCGGCCTTAACGGCATTAGGAACGGACTGCACGCCGGGGATGGCAAGCATGGTATCGATCGTCTCACCCTGGCCAAAATCGAGCGTAAAGACCGGACGGCCTTCGTCATCAACGCGAACGTCGCGGGCACGGACCTCATCATCGTCCGAGACGCCGGCCAGCATCACGTCGATACCAGCAGGTTGGGCGAACGTGTCGCGAATGAACGGCGTAAAGTCGTCCTCGCCGCCCAAAACCAGCAGCGGCAAATAGTCGCCGGCGGCGCACATGCCCTGTACAATCTCGGCCTTAGCGCGGGCGATGTTCTCGCGGCTGCCCAAAATGCCGATATGAGAGGTGCCGATTTTGCTCACGATGGCAAGGTTGGGATTGGCGGACTGGGACAGGCGCTCGATCTCGTGGAAATGGTTCATGCCCATCTCGAGCACCAGAACCTCGGTATCGGCCGGAGCGGAAAGCACCGTGAGCGGCATGCCGATCAGGTTATTGAAATTGCCCTTGGTGGCCCAGACACGATAGCGCTTGGCGAGCACAGCGGCGAGCACGTCCTTGGTCGTCGTCTTGCCGATGGAACCGGTAATGCCAACGACCAGGCAGCCAAGCTCCAGGCGATACGCATGCGCCAAACGCAGCAGAAACTCCTCGGGATCATCGGTCAGCAAGATGGCACAGCCCTTGTCCTGCGCCAGCGAGACCAGCTCGGCCTCGGGCTCACGCGTCATCACGACGGCGCCGGCACCCGACTGGACGGCACGGGAAGCAAAATCATTGCCGTCGACGTTTTCACCGGGAAAGGCGACGAAAATCGTCCCTTCCTCGACCTGGCGCGAGTCGATAACGCACCCGCGGCATACCCGATCGGCTTCTCCCGTCACGGTTCGGGCCCCTGTTGCGGCCGCGAGGTTGTTGACGGCGATCTCTATCATTGCAGCTCCCCTGTAAACCTAATAATGCTATCGGCGTATTGTATCCCAGCGCCGCGTATGCGTGGTGCAGGGCATGTGAACACCCCTCATATGGGACAACAAACCACGCCCCAAAGATTGTAACCCCCTACTTCGTGTGCGGGATACCCAGCACGTCGAGCGCGTTGGCCATAATAAACTGGAACGGAACCGCAGCGGCATCTGAGCCGCTCGGCGTTCCGTCGAGCGTGATATAGCACAGCACCTTAGGCGATTGTGCCGGTGCAAAGCCCATAAAGGACGACATGTAGTTCTCCTTGAGGTAGCCGCCGTTCTCGTCGGCACGTTCGGCCGTACCGGTCTTACCCGCCACGTCATAGCCGTCAACCGCGCCGCCAACGCCCGTTCCCTCCGACACGACCGTCTGCATGCACGATGTCACCTGGGATGCGGCGTCCTCCGAAATCGCGCGCTCGCCTTCGCCCCAGTCCTTCTCGTCGCCTTTGCTGGACTTATAGAAGTGCGGGGTCATCATCACGCCGCCGTTGGCGATGCCGCCCACGGCACGTGCGATCTCAATCGGCGAGACAGACAGCGCCTGTCCAAAGCTCATCGAGCCCAGCGTGGCGCCGTCATACTGGTCACGCTCCTTGACGATGCCCAGACTCTCGCCCGGAAAATCGACACCCGAGCTGTGACCGATGCCCCACTTGTCCACATAGGCGGCAAAGTCGTCGGCACCGATCTTGCGCCCCACCAGGACAAATCCCACGTTGGACGAACGGCGCATCATCTCGCGCACATCCATGGTCATGGCGTAGTCGCGCTTGTCGGCATCGGTGACGGTATCGTCGCCCACCTTGATGCTCGCCGGCACCTCAAACGACGTACTCGACCGCACGACGCCCAAGTCGAAGCCGGCGCCCGCCACGAGCGTCTTAAAGACCGAGCCGGGCTCGTAGGCGTCGGTGACCAGGCGCAGGTTCATATCCTCGGTCTTGGCGTTTTCCAAATTGGTCTGGTCGTAGGTCGGATACGAGCAGGCTGCCAAGATCTCGCCTGTCGTAGGATCGGTGACCAGCGCCGAGCCGTTCTTGGCCTTTGTCTTCTCGACAGCCTCTGCCAGGGCATCCTCGGCCGCACGCTGGATATTGACGTCGAGCGTCGTCACGATATCAACGCCGTCGACCGCAGCCACCTTTTTATAGGCACCGCCCGCGATATAGCTGCCGTCCCTCGCGCGCTCGCGTACGAGAGAACCGTTCGTGCCGGTCAGAAGCTTGTTGTATTGCTTTTCGAGACCCGTCAAGCCGTCGTTGTCTACATTCACTACACCCAGCACCTGCGATGCCAGATTGCCGTATGGATATACGCGCTTCATGCCCTGCTCAAAAAGCACGCCGGGCAGGTTCTTCTTCTCCAGCGCCGCAGCGTCGTCTTCGTCCACCTGGCGCTTGATATACACCCAGGTTCCATCGGACTCAACGAGCTTGCGGCAGGTCTTTTTATCGATTCCAGTTGCCTTGACCAGCGCCGACACCGTCTTGTCAACATCCTCGACAAGCTGGGGGTTCACGGCGATGTTGCGACATTCGACCGACGACGCCAGCACGTTACCGTTGCGGTCGTAGATGGTGCCACGTTTGGCATAGAGGGTCTGCGCAAGCAGGCGGCGCGCATCGGCACGCTCGCGCAGTTTATCGGCTTCGACAATTTGATAGTCGGCAAGGCGAAAGACGCCCAAGCCCAAGCCAAGCCCAATGAAGCCCATGACGGCTTTGCGGCGAGGCAGAGGCGTGCCCGTGAGCCATTCGGTCGACGAACTCTTGCGCGACCTGGTGTTATGCACTTGAGGGCCGCCCGAGCCGCGAAGTCGCGACGCCGGGTCGTTGCCACGGGACTGCCCGGCGTTGTAAGATTGCCGACCCGTTCCTTGATAACCAGAACGTCCCCGCGACGAGGGACGTCCAGAACCGCGGCCCCCATCGGAACCGCGGCGATAGTCATTTGTCATACTCAGCTACCGTCTTGCTACTGAGCGGTCGCGGTCGCGTTGGCGCCCGCGGCTGCATCCTGCGAAAAGTCAAGTGTAACGCTCTCGCTGGGCTCCACCATGCCATAAGCGCCCGCAAGGTCGCGAATACGCGTGTCGGCGCCATAGACCGAATGCATGACCTCCAGGTCGGAGCTCTCATCGGTCGCCTTTTCGAGCGTGTTGGTAAGCTCGGCGTTGCTGTTGAGCACCTGGGCCGTAACGCCGGCGAGCGCCACGCGGGCGACGCCGATCGTCATGAAGATGGCCGCAATGATGCAAAACGTTTTAAGAACGCTCATGAAAACCGGGCTTACCGCCTGGTTTGCCTGACGGCCCGCGCCCGTGTAGACATCAAAGCGCGGCGTGCGCTGCTCACGGGGAGCAACGGGGGCCTGCGGCGTCTCACGATAGGCGGGCATGGCGTTCATATCATAGGCGAGTGCTGCGCTTGAAGTGTTGTAGCCCATGATATGCCGCCTCCCATCCCGAGTACGTTGGTAGTGTGTTTAAGCTTCGTTTATGGTGCGAGCGGGAGGTCCAATATCGCGCGGTCGTGCCTACAGACGCTGCGCCACGCGGATTTTGGCTGATCTCGCCCGAGGGTTGCGCTCAACCTCATCAGGCTGGGCAACCAAGGGTTTGCGGGTGATGACCTTGAGTATCGGCACGTTGCCGCACACGCACACCGGAATCTCCGGCGGACACGTGCACCCCTGGCTCATCTCCTTAAAGTGGTTCTTTACGATACGGTCCTCGAGCGAGTGATACGAGATGACGCAGATACGTCCGCCCGGGTTGAGCCACCTGGTGGCGGCATCAAGCCCTCGTTCGAGCACATCGAGCTCGTGATTGACCTCGATGCGAATGGCCTGGAAACTTTTCTTGGCCGGGTGTCCGCCATGCCGACGAGCGGCAGCCGGGATACCCGCCTTGATGATCTCGACAAATTGGCCGGTGGTTTCGATCGGTTCTTGCTCGCGGCGGCGCACGATCTCGCGCGCGATCTGCGAGGCGAACTTCTCTTCGCCGTAGACGCGTAGAATCCGGGCGAGGTCGTGTTCGTTATAGGTGTTGATGACCTCAGCTGCGTTTAAGGTGTTATTACCCGGATCCATCCGCATGTCCAATGGGGCGTCCTCGTTATACGAAAAGCCCCTGCCAGGGATATCGAGTTGCGGCGACGAAACGCCCAAATCGAACAGGAAGCCATCGACCCCGGGCACCTCGGCCGAGCAAAGCAGCTCGTCCAAGTCGCCGAAGTTGCCCTTCAGCAGCTGGTGCGGAACGCCGGGAACCTCGCGGTCCAGACGGGCGCCAGCGGCCTCGAGGGCCATGTCGTCCTGGTCGACGCCGAGCAAAAGGCCCGTCTCCCCCACCTGCGCGGCCATCTTTACCGAATGGCCGGCACCGCCAAGGGTGCAATCGCAGACAACGGAGCCGCTCTTTAGCCGCAGCGACTCAAGCACTTCGCCGAGCATGACAGGTTCATGCCGATATTCTTGTGTCAAGATCCCACGCTCCATCCGTTACCCGTGCCTTGCCCTTACGAGAAGAAGAGGTCCAGCAGGGCCTCATCGTCATCGTCCTCATCGGCCGCGGCGCGATCCCAAACCTCAAGGTGGTCGTAGTTGCCCACAACCGTGACCTCGCGGTCGAGGTTCGCCTGCTTGCGGAGAGACTCGGAAAGACCGATACGACCGGCGCTGTCCACGTCCATCGACGTGGTGCGCTTGTTGATCGCCCTCATGAGCTTCTGGTCATTAATGTCACGCGGGTTAAAACCCTCGTGGCCCTCACGACCCGCGAAGAGTCCTTCGACCCACTTATCGAAGGCCTCGGCAGAGAACACGTACAGAGCATCGACATCCAGGGCTTTGAACACGCGAACGTGCTCTCCAAGCTCCTCGCGAAGGGGTGCAGGCAAGGACAGACGACCTTTTGCATCGAGATTGCGCTCGTATGCACCAGTCATTCCCATGTGCGCCCTCCCCTCGGTTACTCAGATGGCACGTACGCGGGGAACCACCCCGCCTGTCGACGTCATTAATAATATGGGGAACCGCCCCATTTTTCAACACCTTTCCCCACCCCTTCCC
>JBPGZF010000002.1:0-109159 GCA_052033095.1 Collinsella sp. | reverse complement strand
GTTTTGTATAGGGATTGGGTTGCGGCCATTTGGTTGATGGTTCGGTTATTTGGTTGACGGGGCTTGCTCCGGGTTGGGGCGGCGCCGTTGTTTGGGGGGTACACTGGGTGGCGACTTTTAGTTTATCTACTACCTGATGGGGTGTTTTTTATGGGCAAGAAGTCTCGGGCTCGGGTTGCTGCGGCGGGAACTCGCAAGGATCCTGGTCGTCGGGTTGCCGAGGGCAAAAAGGCCGATCGTGCCGAGAAGGACAAGAAAGTCGGCGCGCATGCTCATCCTGAGTGGGCGCCTCATTTGAATTCGGCTAGTGAGGATTTGACTGCCAAGTTGTTTACTCTGGTCGAGGTAATTTTGGGCGTGGTGCCCCTTGTGGTTATCGGTTTATTCTTGGCTTCGAAGGACGCCACGAGTGTCGATAAACTCACCGAGGTCTTTTCGCAGGACCCCTCGATGGTGGTCTCGTTTATTTCTGCGTGCTTGCAGCCGTTTGTGGCGTACATGTTGTACATGATCTATCGCAAATACTGCGAGGGCGACGCGGGCTTTGCCGCCGGCAACCTAATCGGCCTCTTGTGCTCCGAGATTTTGCTGCTCAATATTCCCGGCGTCATCGGCATGGGCATCTTGTTGTGGCGTGTTTGGCGCAACGTTGCCCCGCACTTCGAGAGCTGGCTGTTTGAGCGTCGCGCAATGGGCGTGCTGGTCGACATCGCGGGCTCACTCGTGATCCTAGTCCTGGCGTTTATGTGTGCCACCGCAGCTCGAGGTCTCGCGGGCATGTAGCCTACCTTCACCGACTGCGGAGCGTGGGGCGGGGAAATACCTTTCCCTCTCGCTCACGGCTCCGCAGAGTCGCGCGAGGCAAAGGTATTTCCCCGCCCCACGCTCCGGCGTTGGGTCGTTGCGCGCTCGGTACTGAAAAGCTGATTTTAAGTTTGCGTGCCGCCCCTTTTGGGGCGGCACGTTTGTTTATGTGGGGTCCCTGTCTTCACAATTTCCGTCAAGCTTTTGGTTGGATTTTGGTCAGTTGGCGTAAGGGTGGAAGGCCAAAAGATTGCTGACGAAAAAAGCTCAGAGAAAGTGCTGGTAGGGGAGTTGTTGAGCTTTTCGACAGCTTTTGAGCAAAAGAAACTTTGTGGCTATTGCCGGCGATTGCGTTGTCGCGGTCATGGCGGTGCGGGATGCTGGTCGTAAGCGTCGAATGCTCCGATTTTGGAGGCCAGCATGGATCTGTTTCTTGAGACTCCGCAGCAACAAGCTGAGCGCATGCTGCGTCAGCAGCAACGACTCATGGAGATGCAAATGCAGGGGGCGGCAGCCCAGCCCCCTGCGCAAAATGCCACACCTGTGGTTTCGCCTGCGGGCGAATCGGCACCAGAGGCCTATTCCGTACAGCAAGATTCATATGCGCAGGAGCTCGCGTTCGACAAGCGTCGTGCGCGTCGTCGCCGCGTGGGCCAGCGCCTGCGCACATTGGCGATGATCGTGCTCATCCCGCTGGGGCTTGCGGTCATCTTTCTGGCGTCGTATGCCCTCACGTGCATCCTCAACGGCGCATCGCCCAACGAGGTGCTCCAACATCTAGCGGCCCTGGGCCAGCGCCTAGGCGACGTCATAACAACCATCCGCACCGGCTGGGAGAGCTAGCGTTTGTAACATTAGGACTTCTAGGGTGTAGGGATTATCGCCACGAGCGGAATTCTTGCATCCTGTTGGTCCTGTCGTGCGACTGAATAGTATTATTGAAGTTGAATAATAATAGGATTTGTTATGTATAAGCAGGATTTAGAGCAGACTCTGTTGGGCATTGACGAAGAGGCAGAGCTGGAAATAGGTCCAAGAGACGACAGGCCGAGCGTTGTATTGGTGGGAGGAAGCGCCTTCATGCTAAACGATGTGACGAATCGTTCGGTTACACATGACATCGATGTGTTTGAGGCGGACAGGTGCCTCCGCGAGATCATAGCTCGATACCCCGAGGTGAATGGTATGGCGGTGGCATATTGTAATCAGATGCCATTCAATTACGAAGATCGTTTGATCCCCTTGGATATTGGGGCGCGTTTTATCAGGTACTCTACGCCATCCTTGGAGGATCTGGCGGTAATGAAGCTCTATGCCTTCCGTCCGAACGACATCATCGATCTTCATAGTCAGGCATTCGTCGACCGACTTGATTGGGGGCTGCTCGAACGGCTTATATTCGACGAGGGAGAAGCACTGGCGTCGTCGCCTTCGGAGCGGAGTTATCAAGAGATGGTCTGTGCATACAGGCAATACAAAAAGGAGGTGCTCGGTTGAATCTGACCTTTGAGGGATTCTTAAAAGGCTATTGCCGAGAGCTATCCGGACAGCAGTCGCTCAGTTTTAGAAAACTGGTTAAGCAAGCGACGACGGTTGCGCCGCGCGTGGCGGAGCCCCTGTTTTTGCTCGCTTTGGCACAGGGTAAAGCCGAATACGTTCTGGGCTTATCCGAGGGTTCGTGGATGGAAGAGGGTTACCGAGGCGTTTTGTCCTTGTACGCCCAAACGGGTAGCCTGGCATCTCTATGCGCCGAGGATAAACTTCCTAATCGTTATGCCAACGTTTGGCGTGCGTATAGAGCGGTGAAGGAAAAGCCAGTGGCGGACAGAAGGATCAACGCCCTGATGCGAAAAAGAACGTTGGGAGCGCTAGAGGAATCGGGCGTAACGCGCTACGGTCTCTGCCGCGATTTGAATCTGAATAAGGGAAACGTGTACGCATATTTAGCCGGTGATGACTCAAAGGTGAGCAGGGAGACGGCGCGCCGCATTATGGAATATGCGGAGGAGAGGGGCGCCCAAGAAGGGACCGGGCGCCCGGTGCGTATGGCGGGGTAAGATTGATCGCGGTTTTGATTGGTGCTCGATTGGGTTTGTTGGGCGGAGTTTATGTCTGCTATTGATATTGTGCTTGTTGTGATCGCCTTGGTGGCGGTGGGGGTTGCTGTGGCTTGCGCCCTCCAACTCAAGAGCCTGCGTGCCGAGTTGCGGGAGCGTGGCGACAGTAGCGCGGAAACGCTGGCAGCACTCGAGCAGGCTAACAAAGCGCTCGATGCCCTGAACGTCGCGCTGGCCGAAACCCGTCGCACGGCCAATGCCATCGCGCAGCAGCAGACGACCGATGCGGCCGTAGAGCAGCAACGTTACCTGACCATCGCGCGCGAGTTCTCGCAAGCCGGTGACCGGATGGATGATCTGCGCCGCGAGACCGCCCAACAGCTCGGCGCCAATCGCGAGGGCATCGAGCATCGCCTGGACAAGGTGCGCGAGACGGTCGATGCTCAGCTGGGTGCCATCCGCGAAGACAACAACGTGCAGCTCGATCAGATGCGCGCGACGGTGGACGAGAAGCTCTCTCGCACGCTCAACGACCGACTTTCGGCATCGTTTAAGCAGGTGAGCGACCAGCTCGAGGCCGTGTACAAGGGCCTGGGCGATATGCAATCTATCGCCACCGGCGTAGGCGACCTCAAGCGTGTGCTGGGCAATGTAAAAGCGCGCGGCATTTTGGGCGAGGTACAGCTGGGTGCGATCCTGACGGACATCCTCACACCCGACCAGTATCTGGAAAACGTTGCCACCAGGCCCGGCGCCTCGGAGCGCGTTGAGTTTGCCGTCAAGCTGCCGGTAGACGAGGGCGATCCCGTGCTGCTGCCGATCGACTCCAAATTCCCGGGCGACGCGTACGAGCATCTGCTCGACGCCCAGGAGTCGGGCGATGCGGAGGCCGTTGCCGCAGCGCGCAAGACGCTCGATATGATGGTGAAACGCGAGGCAAAGGACATCTGCGAAAAGTACCTGAGTGTGCCGGCAACGACCAACTTTGGCATCATGTTCGTGCCGTTTGAGGGGCTGTACGCCGAGGTCGTCAGCCGACCCGGGCTCATCGAAACCCTGGGCCGCGACTATCATGTCAACGTTGCCGGTCCCAGCACTATGGCCGCCATTCTCAACAGCCTGCAGATGAGCTACCAGACGTTTAGGCTGCAAAAACGTACCGACGACGTACTGCGCGTGCTCTCCGCCGTCAAGGCCGAGCTGCCGCGCTATCAAAAGGCGCTGCGCCGCGCCCAGCAGCAGATCGAGACCGCGGGCAAAACGGTCGAGGGCATCATTACCACGCGCACCAACGTAATGGAGCGCAAGCTCAAGGACATCGACGCACTGGAAGACGCCGACCAAGTCGATGAGATTTTGGGACTCACGCCCGCGGGCCTTTCCACAGACCAAGAAGACGAGGACTAATTGCAACAAGGCAGCAGGGCACCGGCGCAAACGCGGGCACCCCGCTGCCTTTCACATCGCGCTTGCCTGAAGTGCGCTTTAGTGTGCAACAATGGCGTTTCGCCCAATCAGATGCGAAAGGAAGCCCATGTCTCAGAGAAGCACCAGCCCGCTCAGCCGCTCCACCGTGCGTCGCACGCTGCAGCGGTTTTGGGGCGTCACGCGCACGCAGTCGCTGATTGTCTTTCTCTCGGTGTTCTCGTCGGCGGGCTACATCTTTTTGCTGACGTTTGCCAATACCTATGTGATGGCCCTCATTGTCGACCGCGTTCAAGCCGGTCCCGTGGCGGGTGACCAGGTGTTTGAGGTCTTCGGCCCCTATATCCTGGCGCTCGTACTCGTTAACCTGGTGGGTCAGATCCTCTCCAAGTTGCAGGACTACACCGTCTACAAGCTCGAGATCGCGGGCAACTATCACCTGGCGCGCCTATGCTTCGACACGCTCTCCAACCAATCCATGACATTCCATACCAGCCGCTTTGGCGGATCGCTCGTGAGTCAGACGAGTCGTTTTATGAGCGGCTATACGGGGCTGGTGGACGTGACGGTGTATTCGCTCATCCCCACCATCACCTCGGTCATCTGCACCGTGGCCGCACTCGCCCCGGTGGTGCCGACGTTTACCGTGATCCTGGTGGGCATCATGGTCGTCTACATCGCGTTTGTCTGGCTTATGTACAAGCGCATCATGCCGCTTTCGGCCGCGACGTCTGCCGCGCAGAACAAACTGTCGGGCGTGCTGTCCGACGCGGTCACGAACATCTTGGCCGTCAAGACCTGCGGGCGCGAGGACTTTGAACGCGATCTGTTCGACGCCGCCGATCGTGCCGCGCGCGACGCCGAGACGGTCTCGATGCACGCCATGATGCAGCGCAACTTTACGACATCGGGCCTTATCGTCATCACCATGGCCGTGGTGAGTGTGTTCGTGGCGGGCGGCAACGCGTGGTTTGGCATCTCGGCCGGCTCGCTCGTCATGATCTTTACCTACACCTATAACCTCACCATGCGCCTGAACTACGTAAGCTCCATGATGCAGCGCATCAACCGCGCTTTGGGCGATGCGGCCGAGATGACGCGCGTGCTGGACGAGCCACGTTTGGTGGCAGACGACCCGGACGCCCCTGAGCTCAAAGTGACCGAGGGCGCGATTGATTTTGAGCACCTGAGTTTTGCGTACCGTGACGCTGCGGCGGGCGAGAGCGTGTTCGGTAACCTGACACTTCATGTGGCGGCGGGCCAGCGCGTGGGCCTGGTGGGCAAATCGGGTTCGGGTAAGACGACGCTCACCAAGCTGCTGCTGCGCCTGGACGATGTTCAGGGCGGCCGCGTGCTCGTGGACGGCCAGGATGTCTCGCGCTGTACGCAGCAGAGCCTGCGCCGCCAGGTTGCCTACGTGCCGCAGGAGGCGCTGCTGTTCCATCGCTCCATTCGCGAGAATCTCGCCTACGGACGCCCCGACGCCACCGACGAGCAGATCCGAGAGGCCGCGCGCCTGGCAAATGCCCTGGAGTTTATCGACCGTCTGCCCCATGGCTTTGACACCATGGTGGGTGAGCGCGGCGTCAAGCTCTCGGGCGGCCAGCGTCAGCGCGTGGCTATCGCCCGCGCCATCCTAACCGACGCGCCGATTCTAGTGCTCGACGAGGCGACGTCTGCCTTGGACAGCGAGTCCGAGGCGCTGGTGCAGGAGGCGCTCGAGAACCTGATGCGCGGCCGCACCTCCATTGTGGTGGCACATCGCCTGTCCACCGTGGCGGCGCTCGACCGCATTGTGGTGCTGGCCGATGGCGAGATTGTCGAGGACGGCACGCATGCGCAGCTTGTCGAGGCGGGTGGCGAGTACGCGAGCCTGTGGAGCCGTCAGACCGGCGCATTCTTGGAGGCGTAAGCGTCTCGGACGTGGGACAATTGTGCCCATAAGTTTATTGTGCCGTTGAGCCGAGGAGTCGTTATGCCACGCGAGACCAATGCCGCCAAGCGCGAGCGCGCCATCGAGGTGTGTGAGCGCCTCAACCGTCGCTATGGCCTGGTCGAGTGCTTTTTGGACCACGAGAATCCCTTCCGCCTGCTGATCGCGGTGCTGCTCTCGGCGCAAACGACCGATGCACAGGTCAACAAGGTGACGCCGCGGCTGTTTGCCCAGTGGCCCACGCCCGAGGCCATGGCGGGGGCGAGCGTGGCCGATGTGGCCGATACCATTAAGTCGCTCGGCTTTTATAAGAGCAAGGCCAAGCACGCCGTGGAGGCCGCGCAGATGATCGTTGCCGATTACGGCGGCGAGGTGCCGGCCGACATGAAGGAGCTCGTCAAGCTGCCGGGTGTGGGGCGCAAAACGGCGAACATCGTGCTCAACGTGGGGTTTGGCATTGTCGAGGGCATCGCGGTCGACACGCACGTCAACCGCATTGCGCACCGCCTGATGCTGAGTCCCAAGAAACATGCCAAGGAGCCGCTCAAGACCGAGCAGGATCTGCTCAAGATTTTGCCGCACGAGTATTGGGAGTCGGTCAACCATCAGTGGATCACCTTCGGTCGCGAGATCTGCGACGCCCGCAAACTCAAGTGTGACGAGTGTCCGCTGGCAGATTTGTGCCCCAGCGTGCGCGTAGCGGGGTAGGGCGGAACGCATCTTCGTCTGGCGTTTTTTGCGGGGCTGGGTTTGCTCTTGAGCCGGAGTCCTCTCCATGCGCTACCATGACAGACAATGTATTTGACGTACGACCCGCCGAGCTTGCCCCGGCGGGCTTTTGGCGTTGCGATGCCGGAGGACCATATGCTCATTCACCGTATAGCCGCGCAGCTCTACACTGCCGAGGCGCTGCAGACCGTTGAGGCCGGGCTCGATTCTGGCGAGGACGTGACGCTGGCCGTGTCTCAGTCGGGTCGCACGCTTATGGCCGCCGCCCAGTTTGCGCGCCGTCCGCGCCCCACGGTCTACGTTGTGAGCGGCGAGGACGCGGCCGATCGTGCCGCCCGCAGCCTTGCCGCCTATGTGGGGCTGGCGCACGTGTGCCGCTTCCCCGAGCGCAAGGACTATCCGTGGCGCGAGCAGGCGCCCGACGATGCTGTGGTTGCCCAGCGCTGCGAGGCCCTGGGACGCATCGTTCGCGGTGACAACTGCATCATGGTCGCCTCGGCCCGCGCGTTGCTGCGTTGCGTGCCGCCAGTCGAGAGCCGCTACTGGGAGTCCACGACCTTCGCGGTGGGCGAGGAGATTCCTTTTGACGAGGTGCCGCAGCGCCTGGTGGGCATGGGCTACACCAATGCCGGCGCCGCCGACGCGCCTGGTCTGTTCCGCGTGCACGGCGACACCGTCGAGGTGTTCCCCGCGCAGGAAAAAGCGCCCGTGCGCATCGAGTTCTTCGGCGACGAGATCGATCGCATCCGTCGCATGGTGAGCTCAACGGGGCAGACCATCGGCAACGAGGACAGCGTCGAGATCTTCCCCTGCCGTGAGCTGGCGCTTACCGACGAGGCCGTCCACAACATGCATGTGGCGCTTTATCGCGCCAGCCAGGACGACAGCAAACTGACAGCGCTGCTCGAGATGGTGGATGCGCGTATCGTTACGCCCGAGCTCGACCGCTTTTTGCCGGTGATGTACGGCCAGACCGTGAGCCCGCTGGCGCACGTGAGCGGCAAGGCGCTCGTGGTGCTGTCCGAGCCGCGCTCGCTGTTCGACGATTGCCTGCGTGCCTACGAGGATATCGAGGCCCGTGCCGGCGAGGCGGGGGTCGACCGACTGGATGGCCTGTATGTACGTGCCCAGCAGCTCGATTTTGGTGCTCAGCAGCGCCTGAACTACGTAAGCCTCATCCGTGCCGGCGGTGCGGTTACGGCCGAGCTCAAGATTGAGCAGCCGGCCATCGCGGGTTCGGACAATCGCTTTATGACGCGCATTCAGGAAGTCGTGGGCAAGCGTTACGCCTGCGTGTTTGCCATTCCCGACCGCGGTGCGCGCGAGTCGATGGAGCTCACCTTTGGCGACGAGGGCATTACCTTTGAGGAATCGCTGACCGCGGCGCCCGAAAACGCCGGCGTCATTGGCGAGCGCGTGCGCGTGGCGGCGGCAGATTCTGCCGACCGTGCTGCCCGTCAGGATGCCCATGCTGCAATTCGCGAGCGCAAGGCCGATGCGCTCAACGCCCGCTCGCTCGAGGCAGGTGCCGCCCAGGCAGCCGCCGGCGCCGCCGTGCCTACTATCTCGCGCGGACGCGTGACCTTTGTCGATGCCGCCCTGCCGCAGGGCGTGGTGGTGCCCGATGCCAATTTGGCCGTGTTCTCGATTGCCGACCTCAATGCCCGCATGGATGCCAACCGCGCGCGCAGCCGCCGCAAGGTTGACATCACGCAGATTACCTTCCCGTTTAAGCCGGGCGACTACGTGGTGCACGCTACCCACGGCATCGCGCTCTTTAGCGAGATCGCGCGCCAGGAAGTGGGCGGCAAGGAGCGCGACTACTTTTTGCTGGAATACGCCGATGGCGACAAGCTCTACGTGCCGCTGGAGCAGGTTGACCGCATTACGCGCTACGTTGGTCCCGACGGCGATAAACCGCGCTTGACCAGGCTCAACACCGCCGACTGGACGCGGGCTACCAACAAGGCGCGCAAGAATGCCAAAAAGCTGGCGTTTGACCTGGTCGATCTGTATACGCGCCGCTCGTCGATTACCGGTATCGCCTGTCCGCCCGATACGCCCGAGCAGATCGAGATGGAGCAGAGCTTCCCCTACGACGAGACACGCGACCAGCTGGAGGCTATCGCCGACATCAAGGCCGACATGGAGGCGCCCAAGCCCATGGACCGCCTGCTGTGCGGCGACGTGGGCTTTGGCAAGACCGAGGTCGCCCTGCGCGCAGCGTTTAAGTGCGTGGACTCCGGCCGCCAGGTCATGGTGCTCTGCCCCACGACCATTCTGGCCCAACAGCACTACGAGACATTCTTTGAGCGCTTTGCCCCGTTTGGCCTGGAGGTCGAGGTGCTCAGCCGCTTCCGCACGCCGGCGCAGCAAAAGCGCGCGCTCAAGGCGTTTGCCGAGGGCACGATTGATGTGCTGATCGGCACGCACCGCCTGCTTTCTGCCGACGTGAACCCCAAGAACCTGGGCCTGGTGATCATCGACGAGGAACAGCGCTTTGGTGTGCAGCATAAGGAACAGCTCAAGAACCTGCGCGAGCAGATTGACGTGCTCACGCTTTCGGCAACGCCGATCCCGCGAACCATGCAGATGGCCACGAGCGGCGTGCGCGACATGAGCCTGATCACCACGCCGCCGACCGGGCGCCGTCCCGTGATTGTGCACGTGGGGGAGTACGACCCCGACGTGGTGAGCGCGGCGATTCGCCTGGAGGTGGGCCGCGGTGGCCAGGTGTACTACGTGTCCAACCGCGTCAAGACCATCGACGATGCTGTGGCACGCGTGCGCGAGGCCGCGCCCGAGGCGCGCGTGGGTGTGGCACACGGCAAGATGAGCCCGCGCGAGGTCGAGGACGTGATGATCGAGTTCGCGACCAAAAAGATCGACGTGCTCATCGCCACGACCATCGTGGAGAGCGGCATCGACAACGCGACCGCCAACACGCTCATTATCGAGGACTCGCAGCGTCTGGGTCTGGCACAGCTCTACCAGCTTAAGGGCCGTGTGGGCCGTTCTGCCACGCAGGCCTACGCGTACTTTATGTTCCCCGGCGAGCTGCCTCTCACCGAGGAGGCCACGGCGCGTCTGACCGCGCTTTCCGAGTTCCAAGACCTGGGCAGCGGCATGCGCATCGCTATGCGCGACCTGGAGATCCGCGGCGCCGGTTCGCTTATGGGTGCCGAGCAGCACGGCAACCTGTCAAGCGTGGGCTTTGACCTGTTTACGCAGATGTTGGGACAGGCCGTGGCCGAGGCGCGCGGCGATGACGATGCCGGCGTGGAGGCGGCGAGCGTGGGCATCAACCTGCCGGCCGACTACTTCTTGTCCGAGGAGTACATGCCGGCGGTGGACCAGCGCGTGCTCGTGTACCGCAAGCTCGCGGCGGCTGAGGACCTGGAGAGTGTCGACGAGGTGCAGGAGGAGACCGAGGCCGCGCATGGTGAGCTGCCGTTGGCGGGACTCAACCTGTTCAACCGCGCGCGCATCCGCATTCGCGGCGAGCGCCTGGGGCTCGAGAGCGTCACGCTCAGCGGTGGGCGCATTACCTTCCTGGGGGTTGACGTTCCCAAGAAGGTAGCCTTTGAGTTCAAGAATCGCTATGGCGCGGTGAACTTCCCCAAGAGCCGCAAGCTGTCGGTGCCCTACAAGGCGGGCGCCGGCGCGGGCAGCGGCCTGGGTCGCGGCCTCGACGCCAACGACGGCACCGGCCCGGTGGCCGCGGCGCTCATGCTGCTGCAGCAGCTCGGTGCGTCCGACGATGACTAACGGATCGACGCCGCAAACGCCCCATTTGGGTAATCTGACCCCATCGGAAGGAAAGCATGTTCGGGTATATCTATAAGAAAGATGCCGCTGCTATCGCGGTCATCCTGGCCTTTTGTCTGCTCGTCGGGTCTTTTTTCGATTACCAGATCTCGAGTGCGCTGTTTAACTCGTCTAGCCTGTTTGGCCGCTTTGTCGAGGCGGCCGGCGAGCTGCCGTTCGAGCTGACGGCGAGCGTCGCGGGCATTATGCTCGTGCGCTCGGCACGTCCCGATTCCAAGGCGAGCAAGTGGCTCGCCGCGCTAGGCGTTCTGATCAACGTGGCCCTGGTCGGCTACGAGATTATCGGGTCGCTGCGCGTCGGCGGCAAGCTTATTGCGTTTCAGCTGGTTTTGACGTTTGCATTGGTCATCGCGGCCAACCTTGTTGTCTATCGCCTTACGCGCGACACCGCGCCCGACGAGCTTACGCGCTGGGCGTTGATGGTGCTTGCCGTGTGGGTCGCTCAGGCCATCATCCTCAACGTGGTTGTCAAGCCGCTGTGGTCGCGCCCGCGCATGCGCGTGATCGAGGTCACGCCGGGGCTCAATTTTCAGCCGTGGTGGGTAATCGGCAACCCCGACAAGTGGAGCTATATTGCGGCCGGCGTAATCAAGGACGGCTTTAAGTCGTTCGCGAGCGGGCACACCGCGCATGCGGCAATCGGCCTTATGCTTGCGGGGCTTCCCGCGGCGGCCTTTACGGAAAAGCCTTCGCGTCGTCGCGTGGTCTTTTGGGTGGCGGCGGCCGTCGCGGCGCTCGTCGCCTTTGGCCGTATCGTGATCGGTGCACACTTTTTGACTGACGTGAGCTGCGGCTTTGCCCTGGTGTTGGCACTTGAGTGCCTTGCCGCGCGCGTTGCCTATCCTCACGGCGTACAATAGCCCCGTTTGAATCATCTGGACGATACCTGGTAAGAGAGGATTGCCATGCTCGCGTTCAACAACGACTATTCCCACGGCGCACACCCGGCGGTACTGCAGGCGCTCGTCGACACCAACATGGAGCCGCAGCCCGGCTACGGCACCGATGCGCATACCGAGCGCGCCAAGCAGCTGATCCGCGAGGCCTGTCAGGCTCCCGATGCCGACGTATTTTTGCTGGTGGGCGGCACGCAGACCAACGCGACGGTGATTGACATGCTGCTCGCGCCGTACGAGGGCGTGGTTGCCGCCGAGACCGGCCACGTTGCCTGCCACGAGGCGGGCGCCATCGAGTTTGGCGGCCACAAGGTGCTCACCATTCCCGGCTACGAGGGCAAGATGCACGCCGAGGATCTCGAAAACTATATCCAGGTGTTCTACGAAAACGAGAGCTGCGAGCACATGGTGTTTCCGGGCGCCGTGTACGTGAGCCTGTCGACCGAGTACGGCACGCTGTACTCCAAGGCCGAGCTGGCCGAGATTTATGCGGTGTGCCAGAAGCACGAGATTCCGCTGTTTGTGGATGGCGCCCGCCTGGCCTATGCGCTGGCGGCCGATGAGTGCGACATTACCCTGCCCGAGCTGGCGCAGCTGTGCGACGTGTTCTACATCGGCGGCACCAAGTGCGGCGCACTTTGCGGCGAGGCCGTGGTGTTTTGCGGCATGCACGCTCCGGCGCATCCCATTCCGCGTATTAAGCAGCACGGCGCGCTGTTGGCCAAGGGCCGCCTGACGGGCGTGCAGTTTGAGGCGCTCTTTACCGATGGCCTGTATTTTGAGATTGGTCGACAGGCGATTCAGACGGCCCAGGCGCTGCGCCGCGTGCTGCACGAGCGCGGCTACCAGTTCTTTTTGGAGACGCCCACAAACCAGCAGTTCGTGATTCTGCCCAACGAGGACATGGCCCGCATTCGCGAGCATGCGGCGATCGAGTACTGGGAAAAGTACGACGATACCCACACGGTGGTGCGCTTTTGCACCAGCTGGGCCACGACGCAGGAGGACATCGACGCGCTGGCGGCTGTCCTGTAGCCTGATGTAATGACGAGGGGCCGCCTTGCGCTGGGTTTGGCGCAAGGCGGCCTTTGTTTTTGAGAGAGAAGGGTTGTATGACCGAGATGTCCGAGCCGGCGATTCGCCTGGCGACGCCCGAAGACGCGCCGGCGTTGCTTGCCATCTATGAGCCGTATGTGCGCCAGACGGCGATTACCTGCGAATACGAGGTGCCGAGCGTTGAGGAGTTCGCCGGGCGCATCGAGCGTACGCTCAAGCGCTATCCGTATCTGGTGATGGAGCTGGACGGGCGTCCGGTAGGCTATGCCTATGCGAGTCCGCTCAACAGCCGCGAGGCATACGACTGGTCGGTCGAGACGTCGATTTACCTGGCACGCGACGTGCGCCACGGCGGGCTGGGCCGCAAGCTGCACGATGCGCTCAAGCAGTGCCTGATCGCGATGGGCATCACCAACATGTGCGCGCTCATCGCCGTGCCGCACGACAAGGACGACGAGTATCTAACGCACAACAGCCAGGACTTCCATGCCCATATGGGATATCGCTTGGTGGGTGCTTTCGACCGCTGTGCCCAAAAGTTCGGCCGCTGGTACGACATGTGCTGGATGGAGCTGGTCCTGGCCGAGCGCACCCCCAACCAGCCCAAACCAACCTGGTTCCCCGACCTTCCCGCCTAAAACCACCACGAAGGTGCCTGTCCCTTTGTGGTGGTTAGCCGATGGGCTCGGTGTATTTGGCGCGGTCGGTGCGTTGGATGCGCTTGGAGACATGGAGCGGACGGCCGTCGGTGTCGTAGACGTAGTCGGTGATCAGGATCAGCGCCTGCCCGCGCTCGACGTTGAGCAAAAATGCCTCGTTTTGCGACGCATAGCACACCTCAAAGGTCTTATGCCCCTGCGCCGGCGCGCGATGGAACTCCTGGCGCAGCGTGGCGTAGAGCGAACCGTTGATATCGCGATCGATGAGCGACCCAAAGCTTGGCGGCAGATAGGTGGTCTCCAGGCACAGCGGCGCGTCGTCCAGGTAGCGCAGGCGGACAAGTTTGACGAGCTTGCTGCCCGCGGCGGCGTCAAAGAACTTAGCTATGCTGCCGGCCGCCTTGGTAAAGCCCGAGTCCACCGTGCGCGTGGTGGGCTTCATGCCCTGGCCTTCGACCTGCTTGGTATAGCTCGAAAACACCAGGTTGTTCTCGTGGAGCGCGGGCGTGTCGGCCACAAAGGTGCCACGTCCGCGCTCGGTGCGCACCAGGCCCTCGTCAACTAACACCTTAAGCGCGTGGCGCACGGTGCTGCGCGACAGCCCCGATTCGTCCATGAGCTCCATCTCGGACGGCAGCTTGTCTCCGCGTGCGTAGGTGCCGGCGGCGATGCGGTCACGCAGCGTACTCGCCAGACGCTCGTATTGGGCCAAGTTCTTTTTTGACGAAGTGCTCATGCGAACAACCTGTATCTAACTTGTATGCTTACTGAACCAAGCATGTATCCAACATGACAACAAAACCGCTGGTAATGGATTGTCGAAAACTTTACCAGCAAAAATTCTAAGACAAATATAGCATACAACTAGTCGACATAACCAAAACGTGTATGTAACTTGTATGCCATCGAGAGCATCAAACGAGAAGAAAGGCTGATGCACGATGACTACTCAGGAACAGGTTAAGGACGTCGTCTCCCAGGTTTTGGCTGACAAGGCAGACAAGGGCGGCATCAAGCGCGTCGTGTGGATTGGCGCCGGCGGATCCAACGGCGGCAACTATCCTGCCCAGTACTTTATGGAGCACGAGGCCACGCAGGTCGTGAGCTCCAGTTACACCAGCAACGAGTTCGTGCATGCCACCCCGGCCTACGTCAACGAGAACACCCTGGCCGTCGTCGTGTCCATGCGCGGCACCAAGGAGACCATCGTCGCCGCCCAGGTCGCCAAGGACCACGGCGCCAGCACCATCGCCATCTATGTTGACGAGTCCGGCCTCACCGAGGTCTGCGACTACAAGATCCAGTATGACAGCCTGGCCGTTGACGAGTCCTGCATGGGCCGTACCAACTCCGCCGTCGTGACCATGATCGCCATGGAGCTCACGCAGCAGACCGAGGGCTATGCCGAGTACGAGACCGCTATGGCCGCTTTCGACCTGGTCGACCCCATCTATCGCAAGGCCGTCGAGTACACCCGTCCGCTCGCTGCCAAGTGGGCCGAGCAGAACGCCGACAAGCCCTGCATCAACGTCATGGCTCAGGGCCCGCTCTTTGGTGCCGCCTACGTCTTTAGCATCTGCAATGTGCAGGAGATGCTGCAGATCGACTCCTGCACCATCAACACCTGCGACTTCTTCCACGGCCCCTTCGAGATCCTGGACAAGCGCACCTCGCTGTTCCAGCTCATCAGCGTCGGCCGCAGCCGCTGCAACGACGAGCGCGGCATCCGTTTCGTCAACCAGTACGGTGGCGATCGCGTCTATCAGCTCGACGCCAAGGAGCTTGGCCTCAACGACATCAAGGACAGCGTGAGCGAATACTTCAACCACCTGATCTTTGCCCCGATCCTCAACAACGTCTACATGCGTGCGCTCTCCGCCGTCACCCACAAGGATTACATGACGCGCCGCTACATGTGGAAGCTGGACTACTAAGGAATAGAGCGGCCTAACAGCCCAATAACCCTCATAAGTTGCGGTGGAATAGTTCCTGTTTGGGGGCGTGAAACCTCTGTTTGAGAACTATTTCACCGCAACTGCTAGAGCGGCACTTGGGGACGTTCCCTTTCTGCTGGCACCTGCGACACTCCCTGTGTCAAGAGTTTTCCCGTTCGCCGATTTCAGTCTTGATAAATGTATATAACGACTATAACGTAGCATGAAACATATTGGAAATAATACCGAGGAGGCTGCGTTGAAGAGAAGTAATGTGGGCTATGTGCTGGTGCTGATCGCCGCGCTTATGTGGGGCACCATCGGAATCTTTGTTAACGGAATATCGGCCCTGGGTGTTTCGTCTCAGAGCATGGCGGCCCTTCGTCTGTTGTCGGGTGCCGTCTTAATGGCTCCGGTCTTGGTATTCATGGGCTGCCAGGGAGGTGCTCGTGAGGGAAAAGCCTCGGGTCCCATGGCACTGTTCAAGGCAAGTCCTAAAGAGCTCGTCCCCTGCGCACTTGTCGGTATCGTCGGTTTGGCCGTCGCCAACACCTGCTATTACGAGTGCATGGGCGAGGTGGGCATGTCCACGGCCTCGGTGCTGCTCTATACCTCGCCGGTGTTTGGCGTCATGCTCGGCCGCGTGCTTTATCGCGAGGGCGTGACCCCCAACAAGCTCGTCGCCATCATCTTTAACATTGTGGGTTGCGTGCTCGCGGTGACGAGCGGCGACCTGTCCGGTTTCCATTTCTCGACTTGGGGCGTCGCTTCGGGTGTGATCGCCGGACTTTGCGGTGCGCTGCTGGCTGTGTTTAGCCGCATGGCCACCAAGACGCTGCATCCGCTGGCGGTGACGTTTTGGGGCTTTGTCTTTGGCGGATGCTTTATGGCTGTGCTTTCTGCTCCGTGGTCCGATGTGGCCGCGGCAATGTCCCCGCACCTCATTCTGTTGTTCGCGGGCTTTGGCTTTATTCCGACGGCTCTTGCGTACATCTTCTATATGCAGGGCCTTTCGATGGATCTTGAGACGTCGAAGGTGCCGGTCGTGGCTTCGTTCGAAACCGTGGCGACCGTTCTGGTCGGTATTGGCATCTATGCCGAGTCCGCCGGCGCAATCAAGGTCCTGGGCATTGTGCTGGTGCTCGCCTCCATCGTGATCATGAACACCGACTTTTCCAAGCTGCGCAACAGCGCCATTGTCAAACGTATTGTCGAGAGCATGACCTTTAAGCCCAACGCGTGGTGGACGGAGAAATCGCAGGACATGGACCTGTTCCGCGAGCGCACGGGCATTGCGCTGGAGCCCACCGTGCAGGAAAGCCCCTGGTACTTCGTGCGATAGGGGATTGCGCGCGGCGTCCGACCTGGGGTTATCCAGCCAGCGCCGGCCAACCCAGCCCCAACGTTTCAAGTACGTTAAACCCGTCAACGGTCGATTTTCACCCGCGAACGGTCTTTATACTAATTAGCAATATAAGCAACGTATAAGACGTTATAATGACCATAACGAAAAGGAGGAGGCAAGATGAATCAGATCATTCTCGCATCTCATGGCGGCCTGGCCGCAGGCGCCAAAGACACGCTCGAGATGGTTCTCGGCGACGTGTCGAACGTCCACGTCGTGTCGCTTGCTCGTGACGACAAGGAGCCCATCACCAATAAGGTTGAGGCTATGATCGCCACGTTCAACGCGGACGACACCGTGTATGTGCTAACCGATATGCTCGGTAGCTCGGTCAACAACAACATGGTCGAGCTTTCCAAGAACGGCACGAAGTTCACGGTTGTCAGCGGTTTCAACATCCCGCTGGCGCTCACGCTCGCTATGAGCCCCGCCCCCGTCAAGGGCGCCGAGCTCGCGGCCCTCATCAACGAGGCCCGCACCGGTCTGACCAACCCCAACGCACCGGTCGAGGTCGCCGCGGCTCCCGCCAAGAAGGCTAAGGCGTCCCGTCACAGCTCCGGTCCCGCCAAGATCGTCCTCGCACGTCTTGACTACCGTCTGCTGCACGGCCAGGTCGTCTTTACCTGGACCACCAAGGTCCAGGCCGAGCGCATCATCGTCGTCGACAACGCTGCCGCCAACGATGACATCAAGAAGGGCGCTCTTAAGCTGGCCAAGCCCCAGGGCGTGCGCCTGAACGTCTTCACCGTCGAGCGTGCCCTCGCCAAGATGGACAAGCTCAACACCCTCGGCGAGCGCGTCATGTTCGTCTTTGGCAACACGGCCGAGATGCTGCAGTTCTGCCAGGGCTACAAGCTCGACGCCATCAACCTGGGCGCCACCGCCAACCACGACGGTGCCGAGCAGGTCGGCGGCAAGGACAGCTCCGTCTTCCTCGACGCCACCCAGAAGGCCGACGTCAACCAGCTGCTCGACATGGGCATCAAGCTCTACGTCCAGCAGACCCCTACGTATCAGAGCGTCGACATCGACGCCAAGCTGTAATCAACCAGGCTTTTGCCTGACTGAAAGGAGAAGGGTATGAATACGTTCATCAGTGCGGTGCTCGTCGGCCTCGTCGGCGTGTTCTGCATGTGGGACTCCCGCCTGCTCGGTCGTCTTAACTTCGAGCAGCCCCTCGTTGGCGCTACGCTCGTCGGTCTGCTGCTGGGCGATGTGCCCACCGGCCTTGCCGTCGGTGCCGCCGTCGAGCTCGTGTCCATGGGCCTGGTGCAGGTCGGCGCCGCCGTTCCGCCCGATATGGTCCTGGGCGGCATCGTGGCCGCTGCCTTTGCATGCCTGACCGATGCTTCCGCCGAGACCGCCATGACGATCGCCATCCCGGTCGCCGTCCTGGGTCAGCTCCTCGGCATCGTGTTCCGTTCCATCATCGCCGCCCTCACTCATGTGGCAGATAGTGCGATCGATAACGGAAAGTTCAAGACCGCCTACCGTATGCACATCTGCGCCGGCTCCGGTCTGTACGCCGTCATGTACTTCCTGCCGATCTTCCTCGCCGTCTTTGTTGGCACCGACCTGGTTCAGGCCATCGTCAACATGGTTCCCGAGTGGCTGTCCACCGGTCTTAACGTTTCGACCAAGATCATGACCGCCTACGGCTTGGCCCTGCTGCTCACCATGATGATCAAGAAGGGTATGACTCCGTTCCTGTTCATCGGTTTCCTGCTCGCCGCTTACCTCAACCTGTCCGTCATCGCGGTCGCTCTGATCGGTGTGTGCCTGGCTGTCGTCTTCATGGGCTTCAAGTTCAACGGTTCCCATGCAGCCGCCGGTGTCGATTCCGACTACGATCCGCTCGAAGACGACGAAGACTAAGGAGGAACACACTATGGCAACCGCAACCAAGGACGTGTCCCTGAACAAGAAGGTCAGCCAGTTCTTCTGGCGCTCCTGGGCCATCCAGGCCTCTTGGAACTACGAGCGTCAGATGAACATGGGCTTCCTCTACGGCATGGTTCCCACGCTCGATCGCCTCTATCCGGATGAGTCCGATCCCAAGCAGCTCGCTGCTAAGAAAGAGGCTTACCACCGTCACATGGCGTTCTACAACTGCACCCCGCAGACGAGCGCTTTCATCCTGGGCCTCTCCGCCTCCATGGAGGAGGAGTACGCCAAGGATCCCGAGAACTTCGACCCCGATTCGATCAACGCGGTCAAGACCTCCCTCATGGGTCCGCTTTCCGGCATCGGTGACTCCTTCTTCCAGGGCACCATCCGCGTTATCGCCTTTGGTCTGGGCGTTCAGCTGGCTCAGCAGGGCTCCATCATGGGCCCGATCCTGGCCATGCTCATCTCCATCGTCCCCTCTGTGCTGATCACTTGGTTTGCAGCCAAGATGGGCTATCAGGGCGGTCACGAGTACCTGAGCAAGCTTCAGGGCGGCGACCTTATGGAGAAGCTCATGTATGTCTGCGGCATCGTGGGTCTTATGTCCGTGGGCGGCATGATCGCTACGCTGATCGGCGCCACCACCCCGCTGCAGTTCGCTGAGGGCACCGTCGTTATCCAGGACATCCTGGACGGCATGATGCCCCAGATGATCTCCCTTGGCCTCACCGGCCTTATGTACTGGCTCATCAAGAAGAACGTCAACACCGGTTGGCTTCTCGTGATCGCCATCGTGGGCGGCATCGCCCTCTCCGCGGCCGGCATCCTGGCCTAGTCGCGACCAAGCGCCTAACCGCTTTCCCCCGGGGGTCTGCCTGGCATCCCATACCCCAGGCAGGCTTCCATACCCAAATGCGACAAAGGGACAGTCCCTTTGTCGCATCCTCAACGGGCCGGCGACTCGGTCCAAATTACGGTAACCCTGCGAGCGTCCGGCAATGTGGCGCCGCAAAAAATCGAAAGGAATGTGTCAGATGTACGAGATCGACCTTAACCTCCCTAAGCAGATCGTCGCTGACGTCCTGTCCAACCACGAGATCCACAGCGTCGCCTTCGTCGGCTGCGGCGCTTCCATGTCCGACCTTTACCCCGCCAAGTACTTCCTGGCCAACAACACGGACAAGCTGAACGTTCAGATTTTCACCGCTAACGAGTTCAACTACGACACGCCTTCCTGGGTCAACGAGCACACCTTCGTGATCACCTGCTCCCTCGGTGGCTCCACGCCCGAGACCGTCGAGGCAAACAAGACCGCCAAGAAGCACAACTGCCCGGTCGTCTCCCTCACCAACAAGGCCGGCTCCGCTCTGACCGTCGACGCCGACCACGTCATCGTCCACGGCTTCCACGCCAACTACGCTGCCAAGTGCGAGAAGCCCGGCTATGCCATCGCTCTTGCTCTCGAGATCCTTCAGCAGACCGAGGGCTATGATCACTACGAGGACATGATTACCGGCCTCACCAACATCTTCGATCTCTGCGAGAACGCCGCTCAGCACTGCAAGAAGCTCGCCAAGAAGTTCGCCGAGGACTTCAAGGACGACAAGATGATCTACTTCATGGCCTCCGGTGCCTCCGAGAAGATGGCTTATTCTCACGCTGCCTTCCTGTTCACCGAGATGCAGTGGATCGACGCCGCCGCCTACAACACCGGCGAGTACTTCCACGGCCCGTTCGAGGTTTCCACCGAGGGTAAGCCCTACGTCTTCTTCATGTCCGATGGCGCCACCCGTCCGATGGACGCCCGCGCCCTCACCTTCCTTGAGCGCATGGGCGCCAAGGTCGCTCTGATCGACTCCAAGGACTACGGCCTGGCTGACGCCGTGCCCGCGAGCGTCATCACCTACTTCAACCCGCTGCTGCACCTCGCCGTTATGCGCGAGTACGGCAACCAGATCGCCGAGGCCCGTCAGCACCCGCTGACCATGCGTCGCTACATGTGGAAGCTTTCCTACTAATCACAAGTAAGTAGACCTTACGGGTTGATTGAGAGGGGATGGGGTTTGCGCCCCGTCCCCTTTTTTGCTTTGGGGAGGGCGTGTCCGTTGCGTCACAAAACCCCAGATAAAACCTACCAAAATAAACCTGTCCCTTTTTGGCAGGTGGGAGGAGATGCGTATGATCAAGGCAGTGCTGTTTGATATGGACGGCGTGCTGGTCGATACCGAGTGGTTCTACAACCGTCGCCGCGTGGCGTTTATGGAAGAGAAGGGGTTCCACTTTGACGAGATTCCCGATCTTTCGGGGTCTAACGAGCCCGCCATTTGGGAGGCGCTGGTGCCCGACGATATTGAGCTGCGCGAGCGCTTGCGCGTGGAGTACAAGCAGGTCTACAGCCCGGACCACCCTGTTCCGTATGCCGAGCTGCTCAACGAGCAGACGGAGCCGGTGATGCGCGAGCTGCACGAGCGTGGCGTGAAGTGCGCCATCGCGAGCTCGTCCTATCGCGAGCTCATTGACGAGCTGGTTGAGATTGCCGGTATCGCCGACGTGCTGGATTACACCATCAGCGGTCACGAGTGCAGTGCGTTTAAGCCCGATCCCGAGATCTACCTGCGTGCCATGGAGGCGCTGGGGGTGGAGCCTGCCGAGTGCCTGGTTATCGAGGACTCGCCTTTGGGCATCGAGGCCGGCAAGCGCTCCGGCGCCCGCGTCCTGGCACTGCGTCCGCACGAGGGCGTCAACCTCGATCAATCGCGAGCCGATGCCGTTATCGACAATCTGACCGACATTTTGGCCGCTTTGTAGTGTCAACCTGCCGCGAGAAGCACTGGTTCACGCGTCATTTGCTGCGGATTGGCTTAATTTGGCATCAATTTAGATCCGTTTAGCTTCGATTCGGGCTAAGTGAGTAGACTTTTTGGCGCAGGACGAGCACAAAGTGCATCAGCTCTAGTAAAACCGCAGGTCACAGGGGTGGCGGTTTTGGGTGTGCTCTGCAGGTCACGTAAAGTCTACTCACTTGTACTTTGGGCCTTTGGTCGTGGGGGTTGCTGGTCCCCCTTGGGTTGTCGAGAGAGGGTGAATTGAAGCGCCCCCGCATGCTCCATGCTACAATCGCGGCCACGCCCCACAACTACATCTGCCTTCGAAAGGAGCCTACGTGGCGAACGCCATCGATCAGCTCACGGACCGCGTGCTCGTGCTCGGCCGCCTTACCATCGTCCGCCGTGCCATCACCGCCGTGGCGGTCACCATTTCTGCCGTTCTCCAGACATTCCTGATCCAGGCGTTCATTCAACCCGCCGACCTGCTTCCGAGCGGTCTTACCGGCGTCGCGGTCCTGCTCGATCGCGTTACCTCGCTGGGTGGCGTTCATATCGACATCTCACTCGGCATGCTCGCGCTCAACATCCCCGTGGCGCTCCTATGCTGGAGCGGCATTAGCAAGCGCTTCGTCATCTTCTCGATGATGCAGGTCGTGCTCTCATCGCTGTTCCTCAACGTCTTTCACTTCGCGCCGTTTTTGGGCGACAAGATCATGCTCATCATTTTTGGCGGCGTTGTCTCGGGCCTGGGCGCTGCCATCGCGCTTAAGTCCGGCGCATCCACCGGCGGCACCGACTTTATCGCGTTATGGGTCTCCAACCACACGGGCAAGACCATCTGGGGCGTCATCTTTGGTTTCAACTGCTTTATTCTGGCGATCTTTGGTTTTATGTTTGGCTGGGACAATGCGGCGTACTCCATCGTGTTCCAATTTATTTCGACCAAGACCATCGACAGCTTCTATCATCGCTACGACCGCGTGACGCTGCAGATCACGACGCGCAAGGCAGACGAGGTCATGACCGCCTATATTGACCATTTTCAGCACGGCATTAGTTGCGCCGAGGTCATCGGCGGATACAGCCGTGAAAAGATGTACCTGCTGCACGCCGTTGTCTCGACCTACGAGAGCCAGGACATTATCAAGCTGGTGTGCGACATTGATCCCGGTGCCGTGATCAACGTGTTCCACACGCTCAGCTTTGTGGGCGGCTGGTGGGGTGGCCATGTCGACGAGCCCATGCCCACGGCCGTTCCCGATCCCGACAAGCCCGCACGCATGGCCAGCAGGCAGGCGCGCCTCAGCGAGCAGGACAGTCTGCAACAGGACGACGGCAAGTAAGGTTTTGCTGTATGTGGTGTATCGTTTTATCCAACTGAGGTAACATATAAAAAGACGTTATATACGTATTAGTTATTTTGATATTTCGATAAGAGTGATCAGATATGCCTGCGCCCAAAAATGCACCGCTTTACCAGCAGATTTACGACGAAATCAAGGATGCGATCGAGAAAGGTGTTTATGCACCAAAGGGGCGTATTCCTTCCGAGCTTGAGCTAGCCGAGCAGTACGAGGTGAGCCGCATTACGGTGCGCCGCGCCGTCGAGGAGTTGTGCTCCGATGGCTACCTGGTTAAGCAGCAGGGCCGTGGCACCTTTGTCTCCACGCCGCACATCAATCGCCAGTTTCACGCCTCGACGCTGCAGACGTTTACCGCGCTGTGTGCCGACAATGGCATGAAGGCGGGCGCGCATGTGGTCGATCGCCAGATTGTGCCGGCACGTCAAAACGAGATGGAGTTCTTTGGTTTGCAGAAGGATGCGCTCCTGCTGCATATTAAGCGCGTGCGTACGGCCGATGGCGAGCCCATCTTTGAGGAGAACATCTTTGTGCCCTTTGACGCCTACCGTGAGCTGTTGACGGCTGATCTTGAGGACAAGTCGATTTTTGCCGAGGTCGAGCGTGTTGGCGGAACGCCGATTGTCTCGGTTGGCTACCGCACGGTCGAGGCCGTTCGTGCCAATACCGAGCAGGCGGCCGAGCTGGGCATCGCTCCGCATGATCCACTGCTCAATCTGCGTGCCGGCTTCACGGGCCCCAATGGCGAGCCGGTCCTGATGGGTAAGCAGTACTACGTGGGATCGCGCTACGTCATGGTCATGTAGCTCTAGTTGCGCGGTTTTCCAAACCGCGCAACGGCTCGACGCTGCAAGCCCGCCAGAGCGGCAATCTGCCTTTCAACTTCGGCAGCATGATCAGAAGATCGATGCCGCCTTGTTTCAAGGCACCTTGCTCGCTCTGGCGGGTTTTCGCTGACATTGCCAAAACATCGACTACCCATAGAATGAGCGTGGATAATCTCCCATTTTTGGCTTGGTGACGGGTTCAAAGTGGGAGATTATCCACTCTCATTCTGAAAGTGTCCAAAAATCTACTCTCGTTCGCCTTGGATCACGTTGCCCGTGGCCGGCAGCCGTGCGCCACCGGTCCGCGTGGCGGCGTATAATCGGCGGCAGATGACTTGGACGTTAGGAAACCATGACCGATAGCATGCAGCAGATGGCGCTCGACACGCTCGGCGCCTATTTTGGCTACACCTCGTTTCGCCCGGGGCAGGACCGCATGGTCGATGCGATCCTTGCTGGCCGCGACGCGCTGGGCGTTATGCCCACGGGCGCCGGCAAGTCCATTTGCTACCAGGTGCCCGCGCTCATGCTGCCCGGCATTACCTTTGTGGTGAGTCCGCTGCTGTCGCTTATGGAGGACCAGACCCGTGCGCTGCTCGCGGCGGGCGCGCGACCCAGCTATCTCAACTCCAGCCTTACTCCGGCCCAGCAAAATACCGTGCTCAAGCGGGCGCGCGAGGGCCGCTACCAGCTTATGTACGTGGCGCCCGAGCGCCTGCTCGAGCCGCGCTTTCTGGCCTTTGCGCAGGAAGCTGCGGCCGAAGGCGGCATCGGCGTTCCGCTCGTGGCCATTGACGAGGCCCACTGCGTGAGCCAATGGGGCCAGGATTTCCGCCCCGCCTATCTGCAGATTCGTGAGTTCATCGATTCCCTGCCGCAACGCCCTATCGTGGCGGCCTTTACCGCCACGGCGACCGAGCGCGTACGCGCGGACATTCAGCAGATGCTCGGCCTGCAAAACCCGGCGACGGTGGTGACGGGCTTCGATCGCAAGAACCTCTACTTTGGTTGCGAAGAGATGGGCGACAAGGCCAAGACCGCCTGGGTGCGCGACTACGTGATCGCGCATTCGAGCGAGAGCGGCATCGTGTATTGCTCGACCCGCAAGACGGTCGATGCGCTGGCAGGCGATCTTGCCGAAGCGCTGGGCCCCAGCGGCATTCGCGTTGGCCGCTACCATGCCGGCATGGGCAATGACGCCCGCCGCCAAAGCCAGCGCGCCTTTATCGACGACGACATCCAGGTGATGGTTGCCACCAACGCCTTTGGTATGGGCATCGACAAGCCCAACGTGCGCTACGTGATTCACAACAACGTGCCCGAGAGCATCGAGGCCTACTACCAGGAGGCGGGCCGCGCCGGCCGCGATGGCGACCCGGCCAGCTGCCACCTGCTGTGGAACGGCAACGATTTTCGCATGCGCCGCTTTTTGATCGACCGCGGAGATGCTGCCGACGAGGCACTTGACGACGAGCAACGCGCGTGGGCGCTCCAGAATCGATATCGTCTGCTCAGCCAGATGGAGGGCTACTGCAATACCACCGGCTGCCTGCGCGAATACATGTTGCGCTACTTTGGCGACGAGGCCGCGGCCGAGCATGCGGCAGCCGCCGCGGGCGGCACCGCCACGGACGAAGCCGAGGGCTGCGGCAACTGCAGCAACTGCCTCACGCAGTTCGAGGTCGAGGACGTCACCGATATGGCCCGCGCTGCCGTGCGCTATGTGGCCACGCGTCCCATGCGTTTTGGCAAGTCGCTGATCGCCGACGTGCTCCACGGCGGCAACACCGAGCGCATTCGCCAGATGCATCTGGACGAGGACCGCGGCTACGGTGAGCTGTCGAGCGAATCGGTCGGGCGCATCAAGGACATCATCGGCCAGCTGTGCGGCCGCGGTTATCTGGCCACCTCGCAGGGGCAGTACCCGGTCGTTGGGCTGGGCCCGCGTGCCGGCGAGGTCGAGGATGAGGCGTTCGCCTTTACCGTTAAGCGTCGCGCGTCCAAGCGCAAGGCCTCGGCCCGCGCCCGCCGCGCGGTGGATCTGCTGCGCGAGGAGGCTGAGCTGGATCAGCGCCCGCGCGTGGGCGACGATGCCGAGCTGTTCAAGCGCCTGCGTGCCTTGCGCAAGGAGATCTCGACCGAGCTGGAGATGGCGCCGTACATGGTCTTCTCCGACAAGGCTCTGCGCGGCCTGTGCCGCCTGCGTCCACAGACGCGCGACGAGCTGATCCAGGTCAACGGCATTGGCGAGAAAAAGGCCGACGCCTTTGGCGAGCAGTTTATGGCGGCGATTGAAGAATTTGAGTCCGAGCATGCGCGGGATGGAGCGTAATGATGGCAGCCGATAGCAAGACCGAACGTTCCGAGCGCACTGAGGTGTCCGCCGTGCCGCTGTACCAGCAGGTTATGGACGACCTAAAGGGGGAGATCGCACGCGGCGTGTACGCATCTGGCTCGCGCATTCCTTCCGAGATGGAGCTCGCGAAGTCCTACGGCGTGGGACGCATCACCGTGCGCCGCGCCATCGAGGAGCTGTCGCGCGCGGGATATCTCAACCGCCAGCAGGGGAGGGGCACGTTTGTGTGCGCTCCCAAGCTCAAGCGCAAGATCCGCCAGAAGGGCGACGTCCAGAGTTTTACTGAGGGTTGTGCTGCCAACGACATGGTGCCGGGTGCGCGCCTGGTGTCGCGCACGGTGGTCGCGGCGACACGTGAGGATGCGGTGTTCTTTGGCGTGGAGCCCGGCTGCGAGCTTATCGTGGTCGAGCGCGTGCGCACAGCCGACGGCATCCCCGTCATGCTCGAGAACAACGCCTTTGTGCTGGCCGACCATCCCTATCTGCAGACGCTTGCCGATAAGGACCTCGCCGATAACTCGATCTTTGCGCTCGTTGCCGAGCATTCGGGCCGCGCGCCGCTCAAGTCCGATCCCTGCACCGTGGAGATCGCGCTTGCCGATGCCCAGGTGGCCCCGCTGCTGGAGGTGCCGGTCGGCGAGCCTCTCTTTTATATGGAGGCGTATTTTACCGATGCAGACGAGCGCCCCCTGCTGCTCGGGCGCCAAAAGATCGTGGGCTCGCGTTACGTGTTCGACATCTAACGTTCATAGATAGAACAACATAGAACAAATTTGCCGAAATGACTTCACCGGTGAAGCTTTGCGTGGTATAAATAGGACAACATAGAACGACCGCAGGTACGAGCTGCTGTCGTTCAAAGCCGCCACACAAGGAGGAGCGTCACCGTGAACGCACACGATCTGATTCAGGAAATCATCGAGCGCAAGGGCAAGGTCGAGAATGTCTTTTGGATCGCCTGCGGCGGCTCGATGATCGACCTCATGCCGGCCAACGAGCTGCTCAAGCGCGAGGCGACCACGTTTACCTCGACGGTTTACACGGCGCGCGAGTTTTGCCTGATGGCCCCCAAGAGTCTTGGCGAGAAGTCACTCGTCATCGCCTGCAGCCACAGCGGCAATACGCAGGAGGTCGTCGACGGTTGCGAGATGGCGCTGGCAGCCGGCGCCGAGGTCGTGGCCATGACCGACTGCGAGGGCTCCAAGATTGATAACGGCAAGTGGACCACCTGGGTCTATCCGTGGGGCGAAGGCGTGCCGCAGGCCGAGGTTCCGCAAGGCATCGGCGTCCTGATGGCTGCCGAGCTGCTCGACCAGCAGGAGGGTTACGAGGCGCTCGCCGATATGTACGCCGGCCTTAAGCAGATGGATGCGCTGCTGCCCGCTGCCCGCGAGAAGGTCAATGCCGAGCTGGGCGATCGCTTTGCCGAGCTCTGCCAGCAGCACGAGTTCTTCTACATCCTGGGATCCGGCCCCAACTTTAGCCAGACCTACGCCATGGCCATCTGCTCGCTCATGGAGATGCAGTGGCAGCACTGCTGCTACATCCACTCCGGCGAGTACTTCCACGGCCCGTTCGAAGCCACCGAGCCCGGCGTGTTCTACTTTGTACAGCTCGGATCGGGCGAGTGCCGCCCCATGGAGGAGCGCGCGCTGGCGTTCCTCAACACGCACACCGATACGGTCATGGTGCTCGACGCACTCGAGTACGGCGTGGGCGACGTGCCTGCCAGCGTGCGTTCGTACCTGGAGCCGATCTTCTTCTACAACATGAGCTGCGAGCTGCGCGCCGCCCGCGGCAAGGTGTTCGACCACAGCCCCGAGGTTCGTCGCTACATGGGCATCGAGCAGTACTAGGTAACGGGAATTATCTTTTTTGACGGGGTCTGCGCTGCGCGCGGGCCCCGTTTTGCGTTGTGGCGGCCGGATTCGTGTCTGCGCGAAAACGAAGGCGAATACTTTTCCGCGAAGTGAACGACCTATTTTGGAATCCCGAAGCATCCACACTTTTTGACGCCAAAACTGCAGGAAAAACCTTACGAAACCGCAGGAAACGGCGTCTGAAAAGTGTCGATGCTTCGGGGGCTCGTTTTTGCTCGTTCACTTCGCGGAAAAGTATTCACCTTCGATTCGCAAGGGCACTGCGTGAGTCAAAAAAGCGGGCCACGCCGGGGATTTCCGGCGCGGCCCGCTTAGTATCGCGCTTAGATTCGCAAGGTTGCGGCAGCCAGCGGCCTACTTTGCGTCGTAGGCCTCGGCGTTCCACCAGTCGAGCTGGGCGATGTTGTCGCGGATGTGCTGGCAGCTCTTGTGGAAGCCCTCGAGCTCGTACTCGGACAGGTCGAGCGTGTAGACCTCCTCGACGCCCTCGGCGCCGATCACGCACGGCAGGGAGGTGAAGATGCCCTCCTCGCCATACTGGCCGGTCATGAGCGTGGAGGCGGAAAGCACGGCGTGCTCGTTGTGCAGCACGGCGGCGCAGACGCGCGCAGCGGAGTTGGCGACGGCGTACTCGGTGCACTGCTTGCCCTGGTAGGTCACATAGCCGCCCTTGCGCGCGAGCTCCTCGACCTCCATGTGGTCAAAGGCGTACTTGTCGGGGTTCTCGGCCTGAAGCTCGTTGAGGCTCTTGCCGGCGATGGTTGCGGCCTTAAAGGCGGCAAGTTGGCTAAAGCCGTGCTCGCCGATCATGTAGGCGTCGATGGACTTGGGGCTCACGCCGACCTTCTTGGAGATCTCGGTGCGCAGGCGGGCGGAGTCCAGGCCGCAGCCCGAGCCGATGATCTTCTTGGGATCGTAGCCGGTCAGGTGCCACAGCTCGGTGCACACGACGTCGCAGGGGTTGGAGATGCTCACGAAGATGCCGTCAAAGCCGGCGTCGACGATGCGCTTGGCAAAGGTGCGGGCGGCGTCGGTGGTAAAGAACAGCTCGCCGTCGCGGTTGCCGGCGGCAAGCGCGACCTTGCCGGCGGCGTTGACGATGACATCGCAGCAGGCGAGCTCCTCGTAGTGGTCGTAGCAGTTGACGATCTTGGTATTGTACGGGACAAACGAAAGGGAGTCGCGCAGGTCCTGGACCTCGGACGTCACCTTGGCCTCGTTGATATCGCACAGGTACAGCTCATCGGCAATGCCCTGCATGAGTAGGCTGTTGGCGACATGTGCTCCTACGTGGCCCTGGCCGACCACACCGATCTTGCGCGTCTGGTACATATATGTATCCTTTCGGCCGAGTTTTTCGCGTCGAACCATTGTAGCGTTCTGCTGCTACTTTGCTAAGCTAAAGTGCCGTAGATTTTGGGACATGCCTTAATCTCTACTTTTGGAGTGATTTGGGCCGCTGACGGCATCGCTGGGCGATGCGCTCGCGCGGATGGGGCCGGTCGTTGTACCATAGCTGCAACTGACTCGTAAGGAGCATCCATGCCCATTCGTATTCCCGACGCCCTCCCTGCCGCCGCGCAGCTCGAGAGCGAGAACATCTTTGTCATGACCGAGTACCGCGCGCTGCACCAGGACATCCGTCCGCTGCGCGTGCTCATCCTCAACCTCATGCCCACCAAGATCGCCACCGAGACGCAGATCATGCGCAAGCTCTCCAACACGCCGCTGCAGGTGGAGGTGGACCTGCTGCGCACCAAAACGCACGAGGCCACGCACGTGAGCGCCGGCCACCTGGAGACGTTCTACCGCACGTTCGACGACATCCGCGACATCCACTACGACGGCCTGATTATCACGGGCGCGCCCGTGGAGCAGATGCCGTTCGAGGAGGTCGACTACTGGCCCGAGCTCTGCCAGATCATGGATTGGTCCACCACGCACGTGCACTCTACGCTGCACATTTGTTGGGGCGCGCAGGCCGGCCTGTACCATCATTACGGTATCCAGAAGTACGATCTGCCGGCAAAGGCGAGCGGCGTGTTCGAGCATTATCTGGTGAAGCCGCAAAGCCCGCTGGTCCGCGGCTTCGACGACCGCTTCTATGCCGTGCATTCGCGCAACACCGATGTGCGCCGCGAGGACGTGGAGGCCGAGCCGCAGCTTGAGGTCGTGGCCGTGTCCGACGAGGTGGGCCTGTACATCGTCAAGTCGACCGACAGCCGTCGCTTCTTTGTCTTTGGCCACCCCGAGTACGATACCGACACGTTGCGCCTGGAGTACGAGCGCGACGTGAAGCGCGGCCTCAACCCTCAGGTGCCGGCGCATTACTTCCCGGGCGACGATCCCACCGCCGAGCCGCGCAACGTCTGGCGCAGCCAGGCTCAGCTGCTCTACACCAACTGGCTCAACTACTACGTCTACCAGACCACGCCCTACGACCTGGCCCGCGCCGGCGAGGAGCACTAGACTGCGATGGTGCTGCTGTAGCCGTGGCTGATGTGGCGGCGATTAGGCGCTGATGATGTGGGGTAGCGGCAGGTCGTGGGCATCGGTGGGGATGTGGTCGACGCGCTGTTCGTCAAAGGCGATGCCGACGATTTGACATACGGGCGAGAGCATGGGCAGGTAGCGGTCATAGCAGCCGCCGCCGTAGCCTAGGCGCGTGCCGGTGCGGTCGAATGCTACGAGCGGCACGACGATCATGTCGAGAGCTTCGGCAGGCACGATAGGGAAGCGGCTGCTGTCGATGTCCGTGGCCGCAAAGGCCCGCGTGGGGTGGGCGATAAACGGAGCCGCGTCCGCGTCGCCGGCAGCAACTGCCCGCATACACATGCGCTGGCCACAAGCTGCGGCGTCTGTTGCCGAGAGCATGCACGGATAGGCCACGCGCCAGCCACGTTTGGCGGCAGCTGCGGCAAACGCGGCCGAGTCGACTTCGGAACCCATCGCGGCATAGACGGCAACGGTGTGCGGCGACGCGGCATCCAAGCGGCCCAGCAGCTCAACCAGCCGCGCACAGATATCAGCAGACTTCGCCGCCCGCAAGTCCAAATCAAGAGCATCGCGCCGAGCAATCACCGCCCGCCGCAACTCAGTCTTGTCCATCCCGGCTTCCTCTCCCAAACCTACCAAAAAGGGACAGGTTTATTTTGGCAGGTTTTATCTGGGCAAATGTCGAAACCACCACAAAGGTGCCTGTCCCCTTTGTGGTGGTTTTGGCCCATGCGTTAACGCTATAACGCCGCGGCGATTGCTTCGGTCACAAACTTATTGAGTGACTCGCCCTTCTTTGCCGCCGCCAGTGCTGCCTGCTTGTGAAGCTCGGAGCCTGTTCTCACATTGAACGAGCCCTTAAAAGCCCGCTCTGGTTCCTTGCCCTTTTCGGCACAAAACTCAAGGTAATCGTCGACGGCGTCGTGGAAGCATTGCTCCACTTCTTCAGCCGTGGAGCCTTCAAATACGATTGCGTCCCTAATGCCGGCGACCATACCTGTTAGTACATGCTGCTCGGCATCGAACTCGACTGGGGCGAAATAGCCCTTGTATGCCAAAACGTTACTCATGACTGCCTCCGACATCCTGCAGAAATCGAACGATGTTTCGAATTGTCCCCGCTGTCAATTCGTCAGATGGATGAGGCGCGTGCATCACGAACATCCTGCCATCTGAGGGCCTGTAGAAGCGAACGCGCGATCCGGATGTCTTGCCTTTGCTGTCCATTTCAAAGCCATATGAGGCCATGACTTTTAAAAAATCGGCATACCGATACGTCGAAGGGCAGCTAAACAGTTGGGCGATGAGTTTATCGGCTCGAGTCATCCCGCCTCACATTCTGCAACTATATTCTAGTTGCAATTTAAATCCGATGCAATCACCCATACTATAGAACATGTGTACGTATAGAACAAGTGTTCGAACCACTACAAAGGGGGCCTGTCCCCTTTGTAGTGGTTTTGCTTGCTGTGGTTAGCCCATCAGGTCGACTACGTTGAAGTTGGCGTTGCTCTTGGCGATGACGTCTCGGCCGCCAAAGACGCAGGTGGGCGAGGTGGCCGCGATGCGCGTGACGTCGGCGCCGAGCGAGCGCAGCTCACCGGGCGTGGCGGCGAGCATCTGGGCGCGGCGCTCCTCGCGTGCATGCGGATCGAGTCCGGCCAGGTAGGTCGTGTTGCGGCGCTTGGTGAGCGCGTACGGCTTCACCGGCGCGTCCATGCCGCTCACGCAGCTCACGATAAAGCCCTCAAAGGCGGCCTCGTCGGGCTCAAAGCTGCCGAGCCATTCGCCTGCGCGCGCCACGCGCTCAATCGAGGGGTCGATTGCCGGGTCGCGGTAGGTGTAGAACGCCGCCTGACGCTCGCCGGCCGCGCGGAATCCGCAGCCGTACGCACCACCCTTCACGCGGATCTCGTTCCACAGGTAGTCGTAGGAGAGCGCGTTGGCGGCAACCGCCCAGGCGCCCGTCACGTCAATGCCCAGGCGACGCGGATCGCACGCACGCGCGGCAAAACAGATGTCGCTGGGGATGACAAAAGCCTCGTGGCGGTCGCACGGCGCCGGCACCACGAGCGCGTCGCGGCCGGCATCGGCGCCGTCGCCAGCGTCCAGCCCCAGGTCGCCCGCGGCATCCCAGTACGCGTCAAAGTCCTCGTCGCTGCCGGTAAAGCTCGCCATGCAGCCGTCGGCCACAAAGATGCGGCCCGCCAGCTCGGTAAGCTTGGCGCGCAGGCCGTCCAGGCGCTCGTCAAAGTGGTCGAGCAGATCGCGCAGGAACAGATAGAAATCAACGCCCGAAAGCTGCTCGCGCACCACGGCCGAAGGCGAGCTGTAGCTCATCGCGCGACCGAGCGCCGCCGAGTGGCCGTTGTTGATAAAGCCCTGCTCAAGCCCAATGCGAATCTGCGTGAGCACGTCGCGCATGCGGTCGGCGTCGGCGTCTGCCAAAAGCGTGCTCGACCATACCTCGCGCGGCAGACTCGCCAGTGCATCGATCTTCTCGGACAGGGCGCCGGCGCTCACCAGCAGGTAGGGGCGCACGCCGTCCACGTCGGGCTGGGTCATGACCTCGGTCGTAAAGCTCAAAAAGCCCAGCTTGCCGGCAAGTAAATTGTCGAGCTCCTCGGCCGAATGCTCGCGTGTGGGCAGCTGCTTGAGCAGGCGGCAGAGCAGCGTCACATAGGGCAGATCCTCAAACGCGACGCAGCTCAGGTCGAAATACTGCATGGCGTAGGCCAGACGGTTGGTGGGGATGCCGTGGCGCAGGCAGGGGATGGGCGCGGTCGTGTCCACGACCAGCGGCGGCTCGGGGCGCGCCTCGCCAATGTCGGACACGCGCAGACGCGGCAGCGTGGCCTTGTCCTCGGGCGTGTCCTCGGCTTCCTGCGCGGCACGCAGTGCTGCCGTGCGCTCGACCACGTCGGCCAGCTCGGCATCGGTCATGGCGTCCCGCTTGGCTGCCAGCTCGGCGGCCTCGGCGCTCTCCGAACCCTCGGCGGCGTCAACTGGCACCAGCTCGACCAGCGCCATGTGGTCGTTTTCCAGCACCAGCTCGCGCAGCAGGTCCTCAAAGTAGCTGCCGTCCAGCTCGCCACGCAGCTCCTCGTAAACCGGGCCGTACTTGAGCGCCAGCGTCGCGGCGTCGTCATCGTAGAGCCACGTGCTTAGCGCGTCGCACGCAATGGCCACGCCGTCGGCGATACCGTAGTCGCGCTGGCGCAGGTCGTATTCGTTGCTGCTGATGATGGCCTCCAGGCGCTCGCGCGGAACGCCATGCTCGCATAGGTCGCGGCAGGCGTCCTGGAACACGCGGCGCAGCTCACGCGCCACGCCGGGCTGTGCGTTTTGCAGCATGATGAGCTCGTAGGGCTGCAGGCTCTCGGCCGCGGTGTAGCTCACCACGTTGCCGCCCAGGCCGGCGGCCAGAATGGCCTTCTTAACCGGCGCTTCGTTGGAACCCAGCAGCGCCTCGAACAGGATATCCGCTGCGATCGTGCGCTTGCGGTCGAGTGCGCTGCCCAGCACAAGGCCCAGGCCCACCAGGGCGTTCTCGGGCGTGGTAGCCATCTCGATGCGCTTGTACTCGCAGGTCACGGGCGCCTGCACGCCCAGCGGATTGGGCGCCAGCGTGGACGGGTCCTCGCTGGCGGCGACGGCAGCGTCCATGCGGCGGCTCGCGGCATTCGGCTGCGACAGATAACGCTCGTCCAAAAAGGCCAGTGCGCGGTCCACGTCCAGGTCGCCGTAGAGTGTGATGTAGGAGTTGGAAGGATTGTAGTGGCGCGCGTGCGTGTCCAGGAACTGCTCGTAGGTGAGTGCGGGAATCGCGCGCGGGTCGCCGCCGCTCTCGTGCGCATAGGCGGTGTCGGGATAGAGCGCGGCGTTGACGGCGTCGTCCAGCACGCTCATGGGATCGGACAGCGCGCCCTTCATCTCGTTGAACACCACGCCGTTATAGCGCAGCGTGCCCTCGCGCAGGCTCGCGGAGCTGTCGCTGACCTCGCCCCCGGCGCCCTCCGGCAGGTCCAGCTCGTAGTGCCAGCCTTCCTGCTCAAAAATGGTGGGCTTGGTGTAGATCGCCGGGTTGAACACCGCGTCCAAGTACACGTCCATCAGGTTGTACAGATCCTGCTCGTTGGTGGTGGCAACGGGGTAGATGGTCTTGTCGGGGTAGGTCATGGCGTTGAGGAACGTCTGCATGGAGCTCTTGATCAGGTCGACAAACGGCTCCTTGACGGGAAACTTGGCCGATCCGCACAGCACCGAGTGCTCAAGAATGTGGAACACGCCGGTGGAATCGGCCGGCGGCGTCTTAAAGCCAATGGCAAAGGCCTTGTTTTCGTCGTCGCACGCTAGGTACAGCAGGCGAGCGCCCGAGGCAGCGTGACGCAGCACGTAGGCGTCCGAGTCGAGCTCGGGCACGGTCTCGCAGCGCTCGACGGCAAAGCCGTGGCAGGTGGTGCCGGGCACCAGCAGTGCGGCGGCAGCGGCGCGCGGGTCGGTTGAGGTAGTGGACATATGCAGTCTCCTTTGACGCCCCAACGGGGGCGAATCGAGTCGAATCCCCGAGAGTATACCCATATGGGGCGGCGGCTCTGCGACGAACTGGAGACGATGCCAGCGGATTGGACAAAGGCCCCGCGCGTTCACCGCACGAGCGTGGATTTTCGGACGAAATAATCCGTCGCAGGCCCAAATGCCGTCCAATTATCCACTCCCGCACACCTTTCGTCTCCAACCGTGAGATAAGAGATAGACGAGAGACGTATACGAAAGATGGCTGTACAGCAAAGAGCCAAACAATTAATAGTGCTGTTTGGTTGGTGATTGTTTTTTTCAGTAAAAACACTTACGAATAAAGCAAGTTGCAAACAGCTGCCCCCTTATTTCGTGCTCATTTTTAAGGCGAGAAATTGCCGTCATATGATCGGACGAGTTTCAACGATTGTGATTTAGTATTTGGCGCGGATGCATTTGGCGCGGATGCGGTCGATTCCGATGAAACGCTAGTTGACCACGCGGTAGATTTCGCTTTCTCCCAGATGCCCCGGCTATGCGCAATAAGCCGGATAACGAAGCGATTGCCGGTGCGTCTATCCATAGGGAATTCCGGGAAAGCTTCTGCGGACAGTCAAAAGATTTGTCGGTCCCAAGCGGATTAAAGGTATTTGCATAAGACGTCATTTAACTAGAGTCGATGCATATTGAATCGTTCAATGAACTTGCACGCTGTGTCCAAAAACGCCGATTGTTGTTTTAAGGGGCTTGATGAAAGACCAGAACCAAAATAATACTTGCATAGTTAGTTATATAAAGTATTATAACGTTATGGGATGAACGAAGGGTTCATCTAAGTGAGTTAGGAGTAAGGGATGTTCAATTTCGATGAGCCTCGTTACGAGAAGGTTGTGAGCGATGCCCTCGCTCTCCGTCCTCAGATTGAGGCTGCCGTGGACGAGGTCTGCGAGCAGGGTTATTCCAACATCTTCTTCATCGGCTGCGGCGGCACCTGGGCCCACACGCTCCCGATGAAGTATTGGGTCGAGACCACCACGGCCGACGTCGACGTCCACTGCGAGATCGCCGCTGAGTTCCTCGCGTGCCCGCCCAAGGCCTTCAACAAGGACTCGGTCTGCGTCTTCTCCACCCGTACCGGCACCACCCCCGAGATCATCGAGGCCGCCAAGTTCTGCCAGGAGCAGGGCGCCCGCACGCTGATGTATGTCTCCAACGACAACACCCCGGCCACCGAGTACGCCGACTACAAGTTCTTCAGCTTCGCCGAGGACGACGTCCTGTGCGAGGCCATCTACACCTACCAGATCACGCTGGTCGCCCGCTTCCTCAAGAACGCCGGCGCCTTCCCCAAGTACGACACCTTCATGGAGGAGTTCGGCAACATCGCCCCGTACCTCATCAAGGCCAAGGACGCCCAGGACGAGCGCTGCGCCGCCATGGCCGAGGACTTCAAGGACACCGACTACCACATGGTGATCGGCTCCGGCATGCTCTGGGGCGAGGCCTACGACTACGCCATGTGCATCCTCGAGGAGATGCAGTGGATCAAGACCAAGTCCATCCACGCCGCCGAGTTCTTCCACGGCACCATCGAGCTGTGCGAGGAGGGCACGAGCCTCATCATGCTCTACGGCGAGGACGACACCCGTAAGCTCATGGACCGCGTGGACAACTTCACTCACATGCTCGCCGACGAGAAGGGCGTCCATGTCCGCGTGAACAAGTTCGACACCGCCGAGGTCGAGCTGCCGTTCAGCGACCCCGAGTTCCGCAAGATCGTCTCCCCGATGGTCACCTACACCATCACCGAGCGCCTGAGCTGCCATCTCGAGCACGTCCGCAACCACCCGCTCACCACGCGTCGCTACTACCACCAGATGAACTACTAAAGCAGCTTTCAGCGGTCGTTATTTTGCTCGGAAATAATTCGTTATGTTGCGTTCGTAAAACAATGCAAACAAATGTCGCAGTCTCGTTCTAGGGAGCCATGCCGTAGCTGGCCGCTTGAGGTCGTATTTGCTTGGACTCGACCATGCGGCTCGTTGGCATTTCACGGTAGCGACTTCAAGGCGAAATGGGGCATTTTTGCCAAATGCCCCTCTTGTTTGCGCCACAAGTGGCATTCGACACCTTCATATGGAGTGTTTGATATTGTAGACGGTTCAAAAATAAGATTGAACCGTCTATTTCTTTCAAAATAATACGTAATAGGTTATCTTATAACGTATAGAAGTTTCATAGAATGTTATACGGAGAGCGTTATGATTAACCCGACTAGTGCTGTGCCGCTATATGTACAAGTAGCTGATGATTTGCGCCGTCGTATTGAGATGGGCGAGTTTTCCGAAAGTGGCGTGTTGCCTAGCGAAAATGGTTTTTGCGAAGAATACGAGGTTAGCCGTGCGACGATACGGAAGGCAATTCAAACTCTTGTGGATGACGACGTGCTTGATACGCGTCATGGCAAGGGCACATTTATCCGGCAGCCTAAAATCGTCTCGAGCTTGAGCACGTTTAAGGGTTTCACATATTTTTGCCATGAAAATAATATCGAAACCTCGTCTCGTGTTCTCGCTCTTCAGGAGGTCGAGCCGCCCGTTGCCGTCCGTCGTCATTTGCGAATGGAAGAGAATGAATCTGCGGTTTACCTCAAACGCGTGAGGTCAATTAACCACATAAATGCAATGATTGAACATATTTATCTTCCAGTAAAGAACTTCGGGTTTTTACTGGGTGTCGATATGGAGAACGCATCACTTTATGAAACGATTGAGAGAGAGACGGGGCTGCGACTAGAGGATAATTGTTTCCCGTCTATTGTGCTTGAAGCAGGGCTTGCTACGGATGAGGAGAAGCGCATCCTTAATATCGCAGGAGAAGCTGCGATGTTTATATTGAGTGAGACCGTTTATATGAGCACTGGTAAGCCAGTGCACTTTACTAAGCAGGTGATGTTGGGTGATTATTTCAAATACTTCTTTTCGATTAAGGCTAATCAACTCGGCATCAATTGGCGGGGACTTGAAGCCGTTGAGTGTAGAAAGCAATAGGTTGAATAATGGTTAAAGTGGAGAGCGCTGTTCCATTGTATAAGCAGATCGTTCACGATCTTGTGAGTCGAATAGAAAGTGGCGTATATAGCGAAGGGGATAAGCTTCCTACTGAGACGGAGCTTATGGAGGAATATGGCGTTAGTCGTATTACTGTTCGATCGGCAATCAAGGAACTAGAGGATGCCGATATCGTTGAGCGCACGCGAGGGAAAGGGACTTTTGTTACCACGACACGCAATGCCTATGCAGCCGATGACCAGGAAAGCTTCACCCATTCCTGCATTCAAGAAAATAAAAAGCCTTCTACCGTAGTGCTCGAAGTAGCTTGGATTTATCCTACGCTGCGCGACGTGCGTTTTCTTCAGGTCCAGGAGGACGAGAATATTCTTCAGACTAGACGTTTGCGCTTAGTCGATGGCGTGCCAACGATGTTGGAAACCAATAGCTACACTCCTTCTCTTGCCTTTTTGGAACATGAAGATTTATCGGGTTCTCTACTTGAGGTGCTGGGAAGACGCCATATCGAACTTGGCAATAACGAGCGAACGTTGCAGGTGTGCTTTGCAAGTGCTTACGAGGCAGAACATTTGAATGTAAAGCCGGGATCTGCCCTTTTATTATTTGTAGATAAGCGTTGCAGCGCGCAGGGAGTGCCATTGTTTATTTCGCGGCAGGTGTACTGCACTGAGCGCTTAAAGTTTTATCTCTAGCGAAAGCCAAACCCCGGATCTTTCTTAACCGAATAACAAGAGATTGAAAACGCCCCGACAAAGGGGCGTTTTTTTGCCGTTTACGGGCGAATTATTACCGCTTAGGAAGCTCGATTGATCTGTCTTGACAAAGCGAAAGTTTCGAGGATACTGTAGATAACAATACAAAATATAACGTTCTATTAACAGATGATTGACTGAGATTGGGAGATAAATGAGGAAGTTGCTCTTGGCCAGCCATGGGCCACTTGCTAGAGCGATGCGTGAAACGCTCCAGCTATTTTGCGGTGAAGATCCTCGCGTTAAGGTGCTATGCGCATATGTCGATGAGGACACGATGGATGTAAACGAGTTGATAGATTTTTGGGACCGTTCTCGCGACCCAGCAGACCAGTGGATTGTCATCACTGATGTCTATGGTGGGTCAGTGAATAACGCTTTTATGGAAAGGTTGGGTGACGATTCTCTAAGGCTCATTGCCGGCATGTCGCTACCACTAGTGCTCGAAGTGTTTTCGAAATTGAGCACACTTGATGACGCCGAGCTCGCTGCATTGGTTTCAAGTGTCCGCCAAAAGGGCACATGCCTATGTTCGCTGCCAAATTCGGTAGAAGAAGACGAGGATTTTTGAGAAAGGAACAAAGATGATTAAGCTGCTGAGAGTTGACCATCGCTTGCTTCATGGTCAGGTTGCCATGACTTGGACGCAAGAGCTTGACACCAATTGCATTTTGATTGCCTGCGATGCGGTTGTGAAAGATGACGTGCGCAAGACGACGCTTAAGCTGGCACGTCCGGCAGGCGTCAAATTGGTTATCAAATCGGTCGATGATTCTATCGAGGCTCTTAGGAGCGGTGTGACCGATAAGTACCGTTTGTTCATTGTCGTTGAAAGCATCGAAGATGCTTACCGCCTGGCAAAGGGCTACAGCGAAATCGAGCATATCAACATTGGAGGAACGAAGCCGCGTGAGGGTGCAGATGTACGCCTATCTTCAACGGTTTTCGCTACCGATCGCGACGTGGAGCTTCTACATGAGCTCAGTGATGCCGGAATCGAGGTGGAGATCAGGCAGGTACCTAGAGACGAGAAGATTTTGATTTAAGCACATACAATAGAAAGGGGATCCCTCATGTTGACTCAAGCGATCCTTATCGGCCTCGTCGCAATGTGCGTGACATTTGAGTGGGCACTTGGCACTTGCCTTGCTTCTCGCCCGATTGTCACGGGCGTCCTCATCGGTCTTGTGATGGGTGATTTGCAGACGGGCATTATTGTCGGCGCCACGCTTGAAATGGTGTTCATTGGATCGGTTACCATCGGGGCGGCCGTTCCGCCTGACGTTATCACCGGTGGTATTTTGGGCACTGCCTTTGCAATTTCGACGGGTCAAGGCGCTGAAGTTGCGCTGACGCTCGCTTTCCCGATTGCGTCGCTTTATCTCATCATTGATAACGCGCTTACGCTGATCGTGATGCCGTTTTTCGTCCATAAAGCGGACGACTGCGTGGCAAAGGGCGACCTCAAAGGTATGGAGCGGATGCATCTGCTTGGTGGATTCATCGTCAAATCGCTTCCTCGCTTTTTCGTGTGCTCCCTTGCTTTCTATCTCGGAACGCCGGTTATGAACGCGGTGCTTAACGCAATTCCCGAGTTTGTAAGTAACGGCCTGGTTATTGCGGGTGGATTCATCCCTGCGCTCGGCATTGCGCTGCTCGCTTCAATGATTGTCAACAAGCAGACTGCTATTTTCTTCGTGCTCGGGTTTGCGCTCTGTGCCTACATGAGCATTCCAATCCTTGGTATTGCCATCATTGGGCTTTGCCTCGCAGTAATTCTCGTGGTGGTCCAGCCAAACTTCATTGCTCAGACGCCACAGCTTAGTTCGGAAGGGAGCTTCGACGATGACGACTTCTAATGACACCAGTTCCAACAAGATTACAAAGCGTGATCTAAAATCGGTATTTTTCCGTTCGCTTACGATGGAGTACTCCTGGAACTACGAGCGCCAGCAGCACATGGGATACTGCTTCTCCATGCTTCCCATCATTCGTCGCGTGTATAAGAATAAGGATGACCAGGCTGCTGCTGCTAAGCGTCACATGGAGTTCTTCAACACCACTCCTTATGTCTCAACATTAATTCTGGGCATTTCGGCAGCGATGGAAGAGGCAAACGCTAACGAAGAGGATTTTGACGAATCCTCCATCAACAGCGTAAAGGCCGCTCTTATGAGCCCGCTGGCCGGCATCGGCGACTCTCTGTTCTGGGGAACGTTGCGTGTCATCGCCACTGGCTTGGGTGTGTCGCTTGCTATGCAGGGTAACATTCTCGGCCCGCTTCTCTTCCTTGTCGTATTCAATGTCCCGCATTATCTGATTCGTTGGTTCTGCCTTAAATGGGGCTATGGATTCGGAACCAGTTTCTTGAGCAAGATCGAGAAATCTGGTCTTATGCCAAAGCTCACTATGGGGGCTGCAATTCTCGGTCTTATGGTTATCGGCGCTATGGTGCCCAACCTTGTATCGGTCAGCGTGGCTGGTTCTCTCGGTACCGGCGACAGTGCGCAGACTATCCAAAGCATCATCGACGGTATCATGCCGAGCCTGCTGCCGCTGCTTGTGACACTTGGAGTTTACGAACTCGTCCAGCACAAGGTCAAAATTGCTTGGATTCTCGTTATTCTCATGGCGGTTGGTATCGTCGGCTCCTTCTTCGGAGTGTTTGCAATCTAAATGGTTGATTTCGCCGTCTGGCCCAATTGAATTAGAAAGGTATATCTCATGGTTTCATTTGATGAACAGGCAATTCTCGATAACGGTGCTTATATCTACAATCAACGTGCCGAAATTGAACGCATTGCTGACGAAATTTGCGAAAAGGGTTTCGATTCGATTTTCTTCACCTCGTCAGGTGGCTCGCTTGCGATGATGCAGCCGTTTGACTATATGGTTTCTGTTATGTCCGATATTCCCGTCCAGTCCCAAGTTTCGGCAGATTTCCTCACGGTTGGCAATCGGCGCATCGGTAAGGGGACCTTGGCGTTCATGGCGTCCAAGTCGGGCGACACCAAAGAGACGGTCGCGGCGGCAAAGGCGGCAAAAGACGCAGGCTGCACCATTGTCTCTACGCTTGGCGTGGACGGTTCACCGCTTGGTGAACTTTCCGATTATGGAGTGATCTATAAGCAGGGTCGTCCTATGGAGCTCGTGCTGTACCTTCTGATTGGAAAGATTCTCAAGAACAGGGGCTTTTTCGATGACTACGATCGCTTCGCTGATGAGCTTGTGAATCTCCCCGCTGCTCTCGTTTCCGTCGGCAAGAACGCTGACGAGATGGCTCGCGCATATGCTCTGAAGCACAAGGACGATCCGTATCAGATTTGGATTGGTTCTGGCAATCTGTGGGGCCCCACGTATTCGTTTGCCATGTGCGTGCTCGAGGAGTCCCAATGGCTGCGCACCAAATCCGTTACATCGCCTGAGTTCTTCCATGGCACTATCGAACTTGTTGAGCCGGGCGTTTGCGTCGCGCTCGCAATGACGGAGGCGCAGACTAGGCCTCTTGATGAGCGCGTTGCACGCTTCTGTAAGCAATATGCGGATGATTTCACCGTATTCGATACACATGATTATGAGTTGCCGGGTATCAGTGATGAATTCCGCTGGATGCTTTCTCCGGTGGTGCTCAATGCCATTCTCTCGCGTGTGAGCAAGAATTTCGAGGAAATTCGTGACCATTCGCTCGACATCCGCCGTTATTACCGCAAGGTCGAGTACTAATAAAGACCGTACGTGATGGGAGGCGTTGAGGTGAAAATCGCAGCAATTGGTGACAACGTTATTGATCGCTATCTCAACAAAGGCGTTATGTATCCTGGTGGCAATGCCGTAAACGTCGCTGCCCATGCAAGCATGCTTGGCGCACAGGCTGCGTATATTGGGGAGATCGGCAACGACCTGGGAGGGCGAATAATCACCGATGCCCTTTCTTCGCTGAACGTTGACCTTTCGCAATCATGCATGCCTGAAAAAGCAACAACCAAGACTTGCGATGTAAATGTTTACAACGGTGAACGTGTCGAAGTTGGTTACGATACGGGGGCTTGCTGGGCGCACAAAACCCATATCAACGATTCTGATGTCAAGTTTCTTCAGGGATTCGATGCGGTTTTTACCAGCGTCAATGCAAAGCTGCAGGATGATGTGCACCTAGTTCAAGATCTTCCCGCTGTGGTGGTTTACGACTTTTCCGTTAAAGATAAGTATCGAACCGACGCATATTTCGATCTTGTTTGCCCTGCTACAACCCTTGGTCTGTTTTCCTGTTCCGGCGAGAGCGATCAACAGATTCAAGTTCTATTGAAGAGGGCCATAGAGCATGGTTGTCGCTACACGATTGCTACACGGGGATCTGCAGGGCCTGTGTTCTTTGACGGTTCCCGATGGTACCGGGGAAATATAAGACCCGTAGATGCGCTTGACACCATGGGCGCGGGAGATTCGTATATCGCTGCGTTTGTTGTGAGCTGTCTTTCGCATGGCTGGAGTAAAAAGCAACCGCTCGATGCGGAGATCATTCGGGATGCAATGGAATTCGCTGCTGACTATTCAGCTAAGAATTGCCTTAAACCCGGCGGCTTTGGATTCGAGCATAAACTCGCCGAGATGAAAGACGGCCAAGCTTCCATTTCCTAGAAAGGTATTTTTTTAGGTCATTAAGTATTAATACGTAGTGAAATGACAAGTTGTCAATTGAAACGAATTTCACTCTATTAAACGAAGGGATATTAGATATGTTCAATTTCGATGAGCCTCGTTACGAGAAGGTTGTGAGCGATGCCCTCGCTCTCCGTCCTCAGATTGAGGCTGCCGTGGACGAGGTCTGCGAGCAGGGTTATTCCAACATCTTCTTCATCGGCTGCGGCGGCACCTGGGCCCACACGCTCCCGATGAAGTATTGGGTCGAGACCACCACGGCCGACGTCGACGTCCACTGCGAGATCGCCGCTGAGTTCCTCGCGTGCCCGCCCAAGGCCTTCAACAAGGACTCGGTCTGCGTCTTCTCCACCCGTACCGGCACCACCCCCGAGATCATCGAGGCCGCCAAGTTCTGCCAGGAGCAGGGCGCCCGCACGCTGATGTATGTCTCCAACGACAACACCCCGGCCACCGAGTACGCCGACTACAAGTTCTTCAGCTTCGCCGAGGACGACGTCCTGTGCGAGGCCATCTACACCTACCAGATCACGCTGGTCGCCCGCTTCCTCAAGAACGCCGGCGCCTTCCCCAAGTACGACACCTTCATGGAGGAGTTCGGCAACATCGCCCCGTACCTCATCAAGGCCAAGGACGCCCAGGACGAGCGCTGCGCCGCCATGGCCGAGGACTTCAAGGACACCGACTACCACATGGTGATCGGCTCCGGCATGCTCTGGGGCGAGGCCTACGACTACGCCATGTGCATCCTCGAGGAGATGCAGTGGATCAAGACCAAGTCCATCCACGCCGCCGAGTTCTTCCACGGCACCATCGAGCTGTGCGAGGAGGGCACGAGCCTCATCATGCTCTACGGCGAGGACGACACCCGTAAGCTCATGGACCGCGTGGACAACTTCACTCACATGCTCGCCGACGAGAAGGGCGTCCATGTCCGCGTGAACAAGTTCGACACCGCCGAGGTCGAGCTGCCGTTCAGCGACCCCGAGTTCCGCAAGATCGTCTCCCCGATGGTCACCTACACCATCACCGAGCGCCTGAGCTGCCATCTCGAGCACGTCCGCAACCACCCGCTCACCACGCGTCGCTACTACCACCAGATGAACTACTAATCCTTTCAAATTGCTGCTGTTGCCTGCAGGCGAGCTGTTCTGAACGTCTCGCCTGCAGGCTTGTTTCTGGGGTTAATCAGAATAGTTGCCCAGTACCTCCTAGTTGCGCTGGTCGCATTTTGGCGTCTATGGACGAGCAAGCATTTGGCATTACGATGCTTGGTCGTCCGCTGTTTACGAGCCTGTTTGTCGGCTTGATCCTTGGCGATGTCCAGCAGGGAGTTATCGTCGGCGCTGCTTTGGAGTCTATGTTCATGGGCGCCATCATGGTTGGCGCGGCGGTTCCTCCCGAGGTCTATGCCTCCGGCGTGCTTGGCTGCGCGTTTGCCGTCATTACGGGTACGGGCACGGCAACTGCCGTCGCGCTCGCCCTTCCCGTCTCCGTCTTCCTTCTCTACTCCGTGATTAACTTTGCAACGCGTATTGTCGCAGCCCATCTGGGATACGACCTGGGAACCAAGTTCCTGCAGCAGTCCGAAGAGAACAACCTTATGTCTCGCATGACGCATGCTGCCGGTGTCCTCGGAATGACCGTTATCGGCGCCATGATTGCGGCGCAGGTCTCACTGTCCACTGCTTTGACCTTTGACGTGGGTGGTTCGGAGATTGTCCTGCAGGATCTGTTCGATTCGATCTTCCCCGGTCTGCTGCCCTTGCTGGCAACCTTTGCCTGCGTCGCCCTCTACAAAAAGGGCGTCAAGACCATTTGGATCATCTTGGGCATCTTTGCGATCTGCATTATCGGAACGGGCTTGGGAGTGTTCGCAGCGGCGTAATGTTGACTGCTATGCTCGCGCGTTGGATAACTAACTGACCGTTTGAAAACGGGGCTCGGCGTAAGGCCGGCCCCGTTTTTTATTTGAGGGATTTTCCGACCGTCCAATAATCCACGCCCATGCACCACTCACGCATCTCTCGTCTCTCATTCGTCACTAATATGAGAGATAACCGAAAGACGAGAGATAAATATGAGAGATAACTGAGCAGCAAAGAGACAAGCAATCATGGTATTGTCTCAATACTGATTGTTCTATCAGCAAAAACATGTTTACATGAAACAGATGGCAGACATCTTATCTTTCATCTCTCAATTATCTCTAATATGAGAGATAGCAGTAAGATGAGAGATAATTACGAGAGATAACTGAGAGACGAAGGAAATCTATTCGTGGCATTCTCCGCCGGGCCGAGCGAAAGGACATGCAGATGAACGAAAACGAGCTGACCGGTCTGCTCGAGTCTTTAAGGCGCATGGGCTCGGACGATCTTAACGTCGAGGTCAAGGAGAGCGCCACGACGCTTTCCCGCGACGTATGGGAAACAGTTAGCGCATTCGCGAATACTGCTGGCGGAATTATCGTGCTCGGCGTGAGCGAGCGCGCGGGCTTTGTCCCGGTTGAGAACTTTGAGACCGAGAAGGTGCTCAACCAATTCGTAGCGGGCATGGGTGATGCCGGCGGTCGCGGAAAACTGGCCAATCCGCCCAAATACACCATTGAACGCGTGGAGCTCCAGGGCACCGTGGTTCTGGTCATCACGATTGAGGAGCTCGACCCGTCGAGCAAGCCTTGTTATGTCATAGAGCGGGGCGCTCAAGGCGGCAGTTACAAACGCATCGATGACAAAGATGTTCCGCTCTCGTCGACCGAGGTCCTGTCCTTGTCATCGTATGAACGGACGAGCCCCAGTGATCGCGATGCAGTGCCCGGTGCGGTCGCAGGCGATCTTGACGAGGCCCTGGTCGACCGCACGATAGAGCGTGCTTTCTCACTGACACCCCGTGCGATGCGCGGCGCGCCGGACAAGAAAACGAAGCTGGAGCGCCTGAATTTCCTCGACTCCCAGGGCAATGTCACTAAGGCCGGGCTCCTGGCTGCGGGTGCCTATCCTCAGCAGTTCTATCCCAAGCTCTTTATCGATGTGGCGGTCTATGCCGGAACGCAGAAGGGCGCGGCGGGGTCGTTGAGGTTCATGGACCGTACGATCTGCGAGGGGACGTTGGGCGAAATGGTCTCGGATGCCGTCGCGGCAGTCGTCAAGAATTTGCGGCGAACCTCGACGATCCAAGGCGTCTCGCGTGTCGACTCGCTGGAGATTCCCGAGGAGGTCCTGCGCGAGGCAATCGCCAACGCCGCAATCCACCGAGAATACGGAGATCGGTTCTGTGGACAATCGATTGCTGTCGACGTTTTTGATGACCGTATCGAGGTGACGAACCCCGGCGGCCTATACGGAGGAAAGACTCGCGAGAACCTGTTTGACGGCAGCTCCCGATGTCGCAATGCGACGCTTGTGAAGCTCATGTCGATTGTCCCGCTGCCGGATGGCGCAGGTTCGCCGGCTGAGGGCAATGGCTCGGGCATCCCGATGATGATCGATGCCATGCGCGCGCATGGTCTGGCCGAGCCCCTGTTCTGCCCGGGATTCGATCGGTTCAAGGTCGTACTTTACCGTTCAAAGATCGAGCCGGTCGATCATGGCGGGGGCTTAATTGTGACGGCACTCAAACACTACGGCGAGCTGGGGACGCGCGAGCTGGCAGAGCGCACAGGGCTCACAATTTCCCAGGTTAGGTCGCGCGTCAACGCGCTCATTGCTCAAGGCGAGCTTGAGCCCACGGCGCCGGCGACGAGCCGCAATCGCAAGTATCGACTGTCGGAGCGCGTGGGATAGATGCGTTAGTGGACGAGGCGACCCAATAATCGACCCTCGATTGGCGTCCATTAAGGTAAAGCGGTTGTTGCCCAGTCGACGGTGATGCTAAAGACTCGGTTTACGCCGGCATGGCCCCGAACCCGTCTATCAAGAACAGCCTAAGAACCAGCTTGATGACATTTCCCGGTTTGACTTCTGCCGCGTCAAAGACGTGGCGCTCGGCGAGCTCGCTGCAGTATGCATAGATGTCGCGGATAAGGTCCGCGCCCGAGAGCGTAAACATGTAGCCTGCGTCCGAAAGCGCATTGGGCGCGGCAGGCAACTTGGCCATGTGACAGAACGTTTGCAGGTCGGGCGCCATAACGTTCTGGTAGTCGAGGTGGCCGTTGGCATCCTGCGCGGCAAGCTCCAGTTGGCGCACAAAATCCAGCGCCGCCGCTAACACAAAGCTCGGCGTAGGCGCATTGACGTCCTGAGTGGTCGCCACAAGCCTGCCCGCCGCCTGCGTGACAAGCCAAGCGACCTCGCGCTGGCAACGCACGGCCTTGCGCGTAACCGGCTTGATGGACGAAGAAGAAACGCTCCCCTTAGGCGGATTCGAGGCAGCCATAAGACCCTCCCATGAACGACCCGGCCCAACAAGCCCGGATGAAACACGTGCTACATCAGTATACAGGGAAGTGGGGTAGCGGGGTACAAGCGCGCCAGCGGCAAACCGAGAGCATCAACGATGTGCCGATCGCGGAATGAGATCTCGTAATAATTGACTCTCGGCCATATTATTGAGGGGCATGACTCGCGTTCGTATGGTTGTAGGTGCTGGCGATGAACGACATTGACCTTGCTGTTCCGTTGATGGATGGACCAAGCTATGACCGCGCCTGCAGTCTCGTGCCTTCCGAATACGTTGAGGCATGGGAGTGGTTTCTGGGTGAGGAACAGCGCGGCGGCGTTTGGACCAGCCTTCCGCACCACACCAAGGAAGATAGCCCTCAGTATCAGTACCGTTTGAGAATTGGCTCGGACTTCTTTCCCGTAACGCGGGATTCAGGGATCTTCTGGCCGGGCCAGGATCGGGTGAAGCAAGATCCCAATAAGATCTTTGCGCTTTCGGTCCATAACTCTAAAAAGAGCTTCTACACCGATGTGCCTCCGCTCTATTTGGACGATGGTACGTGGGTCATTAAGTACTCGGTTCAAGCGCCGGATACCGTTGGTTTTCGAGACCAGAATTACAACCGTAAAATGCTCAACTGCATGGAATGTGGCGTTCCAGTCGGAGTCATATTTGCAACCGAGGTGGGCTACAAGGTGCTCGGCCTTGCGTTTGTTGAACGGTTCGAGCCCGAAAACGGATGGTTTGTTCTGCACGGTCCTGTTCATAAAGGCGGACCGGACCCTCGTTTTGCACCCGACATGAGTTATCTGAAGCACATGCCCGTCGATATTGAGTTTGCCGGACAGGGTACGACCGACGACGAAAAGGTCCGCTATGCGTTAAGGCGCGAGCGATTGGGGCAGCAATGGTTCCGCAAACAGCTCGTTGCCGCCTATGATGGCCGTTGCGCGGTGTCGGACTGCGGCGTCAGCGAAGCTCTGGAGGCTGCACATATCGAGAATTACTCGGGACCCAAATCGCAGGTTGCCAGCAACGGCATTCTGCTTCGGCGCGATCTTCATTCCCTATTTGATGCTCACCTGATTTCGTTTGAGCCTGTTTGCGGCGAATATCGGCTGTGCGGATCGTACCTGCTGGATAAGACCGACTACGTTTCCTTTGCGGGTGCGACGCTAAGGCAGCCGAATGAGCGTCAGTGGCGACCCAATACGGTGTTTCTTGAGGCCCATCGCATTGAGTTCGATCGCTCGGAAAAGAAGCGTGAAAAGGCGGGGCTTCTGCCGTATTAGCGTATTTGGCTTTGGCATTCTTTGACGATCGTGTTGTTTGATCGGATCGCGTGGCGATGCAATATCGCGCCCACCCGCCGGTGCATGCTCTTCCTGATTTGTATAGCGAGAGGGGAGCGTGTATGAGCTGGCGAGGCGATATTGCGATGGGGAAGTACGGAAAACTGCCGTGTGCCCTTATAGACAACAATTTGTTTCCGAGCGTAGAGGTTGATTGCGGGTCGTTTGTCGTCACCTGCCCTTGCTGCGGCTCGCAAATACCGTGTCTCGACATTCGGTTCATCGATGCGCGCGACAGACTCAGCGACGAAGTGAGAAAACGGACAGGCGTTCATATGCCGGTGTATCCGGAGAAATGCCCTGTTTGTGGCCTCGATATCGTGTACGACGCCGGCGACGAGGGATAGGTGATGCGGAGGAGTTGGCTGTGAGTGTCTTTCGCCTCTACAAATAAATCCCCTCACCGAGCTGCTTGTGGAACTCGGCGTGATGGTCGCGTGCCCAGGTAAAGAGCGCCTGGTCAAAGTCGGTGCGCGTGGCCGGGACGCCAAAGACGCCGGCAACTTCGACGCGCACAAACTCCAGTGCCGGCAGCTTGTTGATGGCAGTGAGGGCAAACGGGGACGAGGGCTCCTCGAACAGATAGCGGCTGCCTTGCAGCGCGTCGCAACTGGTGCACGTGTTGCCGAGCGACGGGGCTTTGGAGGCTCGCGCGCCTACGGGCTTGTAGCCGCAGCGCTTAGAAAGATAGTCGCGGATCTCGCCCGGCACGCAGCCTAGAGCGGGCACGATGGCGAGTGCGTTGGCGTTGGCCGTGTCGATGGCAATGTGCCCGGCTTCGTTGGGCGCGTGCGCGATGACGATGCTCTCGTCGTTATCGGCTCGATAGGGAATGCCGAAGGCCGCGACCGAGGTCTCTTTGTGGCACTTCCAGCACTCGCGCTTGCCCAGTACTAGATATATATACGGCGCTGAGGGGTCGGATCGGTCAACACCGGGCAGCCACTCGGCAAAGGGCTCGGGGTTGACGCCGCTGGGTACATACCAGATCTTCTTGGTCCGGTCCCATTTGGCGCCCAGCGCCTTGGCTTCTTCTTTGTGCGAAAAGGGGACATCGAGCTCGGTGCGCATGGCGGCTCCTTGGTGCTGCAGGTGCAAGTGACTCAAGGATACCGCAGGGTGTGGACGTTGTGGCGTTTTGCCGAGAAGCTGCGGCTCAGATGGGTTCGAGACGCGTTGGTCTCGGCCTCGGTGGCTATTGGGGCGGTTTTGATTGACTGCGGGGTCAGCCGGGATAGGCGCTTGGGTCGCTGACGCGGTTTTGCGCATGGGCGGGGTGGTTGTTTGGGCGGTTGGAGCTGCCAGCGGATTTGGCGGCATAAAACAAAACAGCCCAGAGACATAGCCTCTGAGCTGCGAACATTTGGTGGGCGTTAGAAGATTTGAACTTCTGACCTCTTCCGTGTCAGGGAAGCGCTCTCCCCCTGAGCTAAACGCCCGATCAAGGGTGCGCAAGTGCGCAAGGGATAATATAACGGAGCCTGAACTCGGTGGCAAGAACATTTTTAAAAATCGCTTACATTGTGGAATTCGGGGGCTTTGTCATATCCATTTCAAAAGAGCCTGCTGCCGCGATTTGGCTGTCGCATAATGCAAGGCCATTGCGGTATCGAGCTATGGAAAGACGCCTGCGGAATTGTCCTACCGATAAGCGGACAAGCCTCCAGCTGATGCCTTCGCCGTGGTAAGGTAAGCCGAATTGTTTCCAGGCCGTTTCGGGGGAGTGGAATGAGCAAAGAGTGTGTCGAGCAGGTCGAAGGCGCAGGGGCTTCGGTGCCGATGACCGATATATCGAACATTGATGTGCCCGAGGGCACCGACGAGCTCAGCCGTAGCACCCGCCGCGCCTGGCGCGAGCGCCTGAACAGCGCTTCGACGCGCAAGATGATCACGGGCGTCTTGGCTACGCTGGTGGGCGGTTCGTTTTGGGGCTTCTCGGGCACCAGCGCGAGCTTTCTGTTCGATTCCTACCACGTCGACACCTTGTGGCTTATGAGCGTGCGTCAGATTCTCGCCGGTCTACTCTTTATGGCCGTGGTTGTTACGCGCGACCGCGAGCGCCTGGTCAAGCTCTGGACCACACCCGCCGATCGCAAGCAGCTGCTGCTCTTTACCGCTTTTGGCCTGCTGTTCAACCAGTTTTGCTATCTTTCGGCCGTGCGCCTGACGAACGCCGGAACCGCGACGGTGCTCCAGTGCCTGCAGCTCGTTATCATCATGGGCTACACCTGCGTGATCGATCGCCGCATGCCGCGTACTCGCGAAGTCATCGGCATTGGCCTGGCTCTGGGTGGAACCTTTTTAATCGCCACCGGCGGCGACCCCACCAGCCTGAATATCTCGCCGCTTGGCCTGGCAGCAGGTCTTATGTGTGCGGTCAGCGCCGCGTGTATGGCGGTGATTCCCGCCAAGATCCTGCCCGAATACGGCAGCCCCATCGTCACGGGCTCGGCAATGCTCACGGCGGGCGTGATCTCATGTGTCTTCGTGCAGCCCTGGGCGCATGTGCCGGCACTCGACGCTGCCGGCGTCGAGGCGCTCGCGGTGTTCGTGGTTATCGGCTCGTTTTTTGCTTACATGCTCTATATGCAGGGCGTTAAGGACATCGGCTCGGTGCGTGCGAGTCTCATCGGAACCGTGGAGCCCGTCTCGGCGACCATCACCAGCGCCGTTATGCTGGGCACGGTGTTTTTGCCGACCGACCTTATCGGCTTTGCCATGATCATCGTGATGATGTTCCTCACGGTGTAGCTGGCGCCGCTGCCAAGACGGAAAAGGTGTTGTGCCGCATTTTCGCCAATTGATGTCCGTGTCTGGAGTTTAGCTGTCGATGCTCAAAATGCCATAAACTAGTAACGTTATGGACTTTTTCATTGCGACTCAATTGCGAGGATTTCTTTATGGCTGGTAATCACTTTAAGGGCAGCGATAGCGGCCGTCCTGCAGTTCCGCCGCGTCCGAACGGGGCTGGTAAGGCCGGCACGCCGGGCGGCGCTGGACAGGGCGGTTCCGGTAAGCGCGTGTCCCCGGGCGAGACGGCGATGTTTACCGCTCTGTACGAGCAGTCTCAAAAGGCAAAAAAGACCGGCCGCGCAAGAGGGAATGTCTTTGCGGGCGGTGCAACCTCCACGTCGCAGCCGAGCGGGGCTCCTTCGGTACCCGCGAACAACGCAGGTGCTGCCAACGCCGCGAATGCCGCCGGCAACGTTAATGCCGACAAGGCCGCCAACAATACTCCCTCTGCCGGTGGCGCGGGGCTTACGGGTAACCTTGGCACGATTTACACCGGCGCCTCCGAGACTGGCACGTTCGCCCGCCTGGATGATAGCGGTGCCGAGTTTGCGGGCTCGGGTTCCAAGGAAGATTATTACGATTTTGGCTTGAACTACGGTAGCGACGCTTCGTCGAGTTCGACCTCTGACGGTCTGGTCCGTCATCGCCATCGCAAGGGCGAGCGCAAAAAGCGTCACACCGGCGCCATTATTGCCGCTGTAGTCGCGGTGCTTCTCGTTGCGCTTGGCGCAAGCGGCTTTATGCTGCTTAACTCGGCAAAGACCGTAAAGAGCGAAGCGAAGGAGGCTGTCGAGATCGTCGGTGGCCTTAAGGACAAGGTCACGTCGGGCGATTTTTCGACGCTGCCTGACGACGCGAAGAAGATCGATGAGCTCTGCGACAGCATGAAGGCGGAGACTTCGAGCCCGCTGTGGACGGCGGCTTCGTTTATCCCGGTGTATGGCAGTGACATCAACGCAGCCCGCACCATGATTGATGCCCTGTCCGATGTCTCGAGCAACGCGCTGGTTCCCATGGCCGACAACCTTTCGCAGGCCACGCCCGGCAAGCTGTTCCAGGACGGCATGATTAACGTGTCCGCGCTGCAGGCCGTTGCCGATTCGCTTTCCAGCAGCTCGAAGGTGTTCAAGAGCGCCAACGAGAAGGTCCAGGGCATTGGCGATACTCATATCTCCCAGGTGACCGAGCTGGTCGATAAGGCCAAGGACGGCTTTGCCACCCTCAACGGCGCGGTTGACGCGGCGGAGAAGGTCGCCCCCGTCCTTCCCCAGATGCTCGGCGCCAACGGCCAGACGCGCAACTACCTTATGTACGCCATGAACAACGTCGAGATTCGTGCCTGCGGCGGCTTTGGCGGTTCGCAGGGCCTGATTTCGGTCACCGACGGCCAGATGTCGATTGGCGAGTTTGTTCCATGTATTGCGCTTGGCAAAGACGAGGCGGTTGAGAGCGTCGACGAAGAGGACGAGGCACTGTTTGGCGACCACAGTAACCTGTACAACTCTGGTAACGCGTATTCGCCCGATTGGCCCCGCAACTCGCAGCGTGTCGCCGCGCTGTGGAAGTCCCAGTATGGACAGGACGTTGATGGCGTCATCGGTATCGACCCGGTGTTCCTGCAGTATCTGCTGGGCCTGGTCGGTAACGTGTCGCTGCCCGACGGAACGGTTGTCGACGGCACCAACGCCGCAAAGGTCCTCATGCACGATGTGTACTGGAACTATCCGGTCGAGGAGTCGGACGGCATCTTTGCATCCGTCGCCAGCGCTGCCTTCGACAAGATCCTTGGCGGTATCGGCGATGTCGATGTTACGAAGCTTGTCAGCGCCGTTGAGCGCGGTGCCGAAGAGGGCCGCCTGATCGCGTGGATGAAAAACGATGACGAGCAGAACGCTATCAAGGAGATGAACATCGACGCCTCGCTGCCCGATCCGGATGACCCGAGTGAAGATCCCGTTGCTGGTGTCTACTTTAACAACCTGAGCTTCTCCAAGCTCGACTGGTACCTGAATGCCGATACGCAGATTGGCCAGGGCATCAAGAACGGTGACGGCACATGCTCGTATCGCATCACCGTTACCCTGACGAACATCATGACGCAGGAGGAGGCCGGCAAGCTGCCCGACTACGTCGCGGCGAGCGCGCCCGATGCCGCGCGCGACGACGAGCGTCTGAATGTCTCGTTGTTTGCCCCGACGGGCGGCAACATTACTGATCTGACCGTCGAGGGCACCCAGTTTGGTCTTGGCGCCGCTACGTGGCATGGAATCCCCTTCTATTCGGGCACCGTTGACCTGCATGCTGGCGAGACGACGACGATCACATATACGCTGACCACGTCAGCCGAGGCGGGGGACAAGCCGCTTACGCTGCGTCAGACTCCTACATGCCAGGCGGCTCGCGACAGCGCGTCGGCGTAGGGTTTTTCTGGTAGCGCAGATAATCGAGTACCATTTTGGGGCGGACAGGCAATCTGTTCGCCCCTATTTTGTAAGGAGAGCGCATGAAGTACTTTGGCACCGACGGCTTTCGCGGTGAGGCTAACGTTGGGCTGACGGTAGAGCACGCTTATAAGATTGGCCGTTTTGTGGGCTGGTATTACGGCGCCAACCGCGAGCGCAAGGCGCGCGTCATCGTGGGTAAGGACACGCGTCGCTCGAGTTATATGTTCGAGGCGGCGCTGGTGAGTGGCCTGGTCGCGAGCGGTGCGGACGCCTATATGCTGCACGTGATCCCCACGCCGGGCGTAGCACATCAGACCGTGGAAGGCTGCTTCGATTGCGGCATCATGATCAGCGCGAGCCACAACCCGTTTTGCGATAACGGCATTAAGCTCGTCAATAGCGACGGTTTTAAGATGGACGAGGACGTACTGGAGCTCATCGAGGACTACGTCGATGGCAAGAGCGAGGTGCCGCTGGCCACGGGCAACCACATCGGCGCCACGGTGGACTACATGCAGGGCCGCAACCGCTACATTGCCTCGCTCATCGCCAGCGCGAACTTTTCGCTGCAGGGCGTCAAGATCGGCATCGACTGCGCCAACGGCTCGGCGTCCTCGGTGGCCAAGCCGGTGTTCGACGCGCTGGGCGCCGACGTGCGCGTGATCAATGCCGCGCCTGATGGTTTTAACATCAACGTCGACTGCGGCTCCACGCATATGGAGCGTCTGCAGCGCCACGTGGTGGAGCAGGGCCTGGACGTGGGCTTTGCCTACGACGGCGATGCCGACCGCTGCCTGGCCGTGGACGAGCGCGGCCGCGTGGTCGATGGCGACCAGATCCTGTACGTGTGCGGCGTGTACCTGAACAAGCACGGTCGCCTTTCGGGCGGTACCGTGGTTCCGACGATTGCCAGCAACTTTGGCCTGATCAAGTCGTTGGAGCTTGCCGGCCTAAGTGCCGTGACCAGCGGTGTGGGCGACCGTCACGTGTATGCCAAGATGCGCGAGGGCGGTTACAGTCTGGGCGGCGAGCAGACGGGCCATACGATCTTTGGCGATATCGAGCGCACGGGCGACGGCATTATGACCTCGCTGCGCGTGATGGAAGTGATCCGCGCCGAGCGCGAGACGCTCTCGCAGCTCACGGCTCCGTGCAAGCTGCTACCGCAGGCGCAGGTGGCCGTGCGCGTAGCGGATAAGGACGCCGCGCTCGAGAACATGGGCGTGCAGAACGCCATCGCCGAGGCCGAGGCTGCGCTGGCAGGCGAGGGCCGCGTGCTCGTGCGCAAGAGCGGAACCGAGTCGGTTATCCGCGTGCTGGCCGAGGCGCCCGACCAAGCATCCGCCGATGCCGCCATGAAGCGCATCGCCAACGCACTCGGGGCTCTGTAGTTACGCGGTTTTACCAAACCGCGTAACTGCTCGACGCTGCAAACGCCCCTAAGCGGCAATCTGACGTTCAATTTCAAGGGCGCGACCAGAAGGTCAGCGCCCTTTCATTTCACGTCACCTTGCTCGCTTAGGGGCGTTTTCGCTGACGTTGCCAAGACATTGGCGTCAACATAGTTGGCGTTGGCGATGGCGTGCTGGTCAATCCTTACAGCTCGTAGAGCGTGGTGAACTTGTCCTGCAGGTAGCTGCAGTAGTAGCGGGCGTCAAAGTCCATGCCGCATGCGCCCTTGACGAGCTCCGGCGCGTCCTTGGCGCGGCCCCACTGCCAAATGTGCTCGCCCAGCCAGGCACGGACGGGCGCTAGATCGCCGCTCGCGCAGGCACCGGTAAGGTCGACGCCGTCGCGGCACATGGCCGGCACAAACATGGCGTCGTAGGCGCTACCCAGCGCATACGTGGGGAAGTAGCCAAACGAGCCGCCGCTCCAGTGCGTATCCTGCAGACAGCCGCGCGTGTCGTCAGGAACGGGAATGCCCAGGTATTCGTCCATAAAGCGGTTCCAAAGCGCGGGGATATCCTTGGCCGTGGCCTCGCCGGCAAACAGCATACGCTCGATCTGGTAGCGCACCATAATATGCAGCGGGTAGGTGAGCTCGTCGGCCTCGGTGCGGATCAACGACGGCTGCGCGATGTTCACGGCGCGGTAGAGCGTGTCCTCGTCCACGTTGCCGTAGACCTCGGGCGCGTGGCGGCGCAGTACCTCAAGCAGCGGGCCCATAAAGGCGCGGCTGCGGCCCACGGTGTTCTCGAAAAAGCGGCTCTGGCTCTCGTGGATGCCCATGGAGGTGCCACCTTCAAGACAGGTGCGCGCATAGGCAGGATTGACGCCCAGCTCGTACATGGCGTGGCCCGCCTCGTGGATGATGCTGTAGACGTTGGAGATGCAGTCGTCCTCGTAGATGTGCGTCGCGATGCGCGCGTCGCCCACGGCAAAGCCCTCGCTAAACGGGTGCTCGGTAAAGGCAAGCGTGGTGTCGTTCAGGTCCAGGCCGACGAGCTTCATAAGGTCGAAGCTCATGGCGCGCTGGGCGGCCTCGGGCACGCGGGCGTGCAAAAAGTCGGCAGCGGGCTGCTGGCCGCGCTCGCCGATGGCGTGCACGAGCGGCACGACCGTCGCCTTGACCTCATCGCAAAACGCGTCGAAGCTCTTGGTGGAAAGGCCGCGCTCGTACTGGTCGAGCCAAACGTCGTATGGGTCGCGCTTGGGGTCCATGAGCTCGGCCTGATGCTTAAGTTGGGCGACGATTCTATCCACATAGGGCTCAAAACTCGCCCAGTCATTGGCCGTCTTGGCCTTGTGCCACACGGCGTCTGCCTCGCAGGTGAGCCTGGTCCAAGCCTCGGCCTCCTCGGTGGGGATGACGCTTGCCTCGCGCTGGTCGCGGCCGAGCACACGGATCTCGTCGAGCAGCTGCGGGTCGTCGATCTTGCCTCCGGCGACGGTCTCGCGTGCCAGCGAGCGTACGAGCTCAACGGACTTCTCGCTGGTCAGCAGCTTGTGATGTTCACCGGCAAGGGTGCCCATGGCATCGGCGCGCGCTGCGGCGCCGTTGGCGGGGGCAATGGTCGCGCCGTCAAACTCGGCAATCTTGAGCAGGTACTCGCGGGTCCACAGTTTGCCCTCGAGCTTGCGGAATTTTTTGACGGCCTTATCGACCTTCATGCCTTTGGATGTCTTGCCCGCTGCAGGCTCGACCTTCTTATCGATTTTCTTTCCCATACCATATCCTTGATCTCGTGAGCCGAGCGCCTCGGGTGGGCGCGCGGCCAGTTTGCACAGCTACCTGCCTTGTACCCAGCACGAACAAAACGGAACGCGGCGATACGCCCACACAATGTGGTATCCTGTAGCCCAATGCGTTGACGGAGAGGGTTTTGCCCGCCGCGTCGCCGGCAAGAGAGGGAAGGTCATGGGCTGCAAGCCTTCCTGCGGTGGCAAGGGCCAAGCGTTCACTCCCGAGCAGCGACCTCAACGGGCGCGCGGCTAGCGGCGGCGAAGCCCCAGTAGGGAAGCCGTGAGCCTCGCGATAAGGGGCGCAGAGTGGGCACGGCGGGCCAGACATCCGCCGGGTCAAACAAGGTGGTACCGCGGAATTCAACCGTCCTTGGGCAATGCACACGCCCGAGGACGGTTTTTTTATTACCGAACCGGGCCGCGTTTTCACAACGCCAGACGGCGGCAGCCGCCTCGGCAAACGGAGAGCGCGAGAGACGAAAGGGAAGACATGAGTCTGATTGATGATCTGGTCAAACTCGAGGAAGAGGCCAAGGAGCTCGTCGCAGGCGCCGACGACGCAGCCAAGCTCGAGGCTGCGCGCGTTGAGCTGCTCGGCCGCAAGGGCCGCATCACCGGCCTGATGCGCATGATGGGCAAGCTCGCCCCCGAGGATCGTCCCGTGATGGGCAAGCGCGCCAACGAGATGCGCCAGCTGATTGAGGGCATGCTCGACGAGCGCAACACCGAGATGAAGGCCGCCGCCCTCAAGCGCGCACTGGAGCACGACGCCGTCGACATCACGCTGCCGGGCATCCGTCCGCAGATCGGCCATCAGCACCTGATCAAGCAGATTATCGAGGAGGCCGAGGACATCTTCTGCGGCATCGGCTACACCGTCGAGTCCGGCCCCATGGTCGACACCTCCTACTACAACTTCACCGCGCTCAACGCCCCCATGGATCACCCGAGCCGCTCGGCCCGCGATACCTTCTACGTGGTCGACAACAACCCCGGCAGCGTCGCGCACCCCGAGGCTCACGCCCACGGCGAGTCCGACGTGCTGCTGCGCACCCAGACTTCGGGCGTGCAGATCCACACTATGGAGTCGCAGAAGCCGCCCATCTACATGATCTGCCCGGGCACCGTCTATCGTCCCGACACGGCCGACGCCTGCCACCTGCCGCAGTTCAATCAGATCGAGGGCCTGGTCGTTGACGAGGGCATCACCTTTGGCGACCTCAAGGGCACGCTCGACTACTTTGTTAAGTGCATGTTTGGCGAGGATCGCAAGACGCGTTACCGCCCGCACTTCTTCCCCTTCACCGAGCCTAGCTGCGAGGTGGACGTGAGCTGCCACGTGTGCGGCGGCAAGGGCTGCAACTTCTGCAAGCATAGCGGCTGGATCGAGATCCTGGGCTGCGGCATGGTTGACCCCAACGTCCTGATCAACTGCGGCATCGACCCCGAGAAGTACACCGGCTTTGCCTTTGGTATTGGCGCCGAGCGCGTCGCGGCCCTGCGCTACGACCTGCCCGACCTGCGAACTCTCATGACAGGCGATATGCGTTTCCTGAATCAGTTCTAGGCTTGCCCAGGCACCCCATCTTGGCGTTCAAACCGTCGCTCGCGTACCTTTAGTACGCGTCGCTTCTCTTTCACGCCAACCTGGGGCACCTGGACAACCCTAAGGCGACGTCTTCATTTGATATTCCTCCCTTTGCGGAGATTAAGAACTAGGAGAGCTACATGCGCGTTTCTTACGACTGGCTCAAGACCATGATCGATATTCCGGAGGATCCCAAGACCCTTTCGGACGAATATATCCGTACCGGCACCGAGGTCGAGGCGATCGACACCGTGGGCGAGTCCTTCGACCACGTGGTGACCGCCAAGGTGCTCACCAAGACCCCGCACCCCGATAGCGACCACATGTATGTGTGCTCGGTCGATGTGGGCGACAAGAATCTCGACGCCGACGGCAACCCCGCTCCGCTGCAGATCGTCTGTGGCGCGCAGAACTTCGAGGCCGGCGACCACATCGTCACGGCCATGATCGGCGCCGTGCTTCCCGGCGACGTCAAGATCAAGAAGAGCAAGCTTCGCGGCGTCGTGTCCATGGGCATGAACTGCTCCGCGCGCGAGCTCGGCCTGGGCGGCGACCACTCCGGCATCATGATCCTGCCCGAGGATACGCCCTGCGGCATGCCGTTTGCCGAGTACGTGGGCTCGAGCGACACCGTGCTCGACTGCGAGATCACGCCCAACCGTCACGACTGCCTGTCCATGATCGGCATGGCCCGCGAGACCGGCGCCATCTTCGACCGCGATTTCCACGTTGAGCTGCCTGCCATCAAGGCCGAGACCGGCCGCGCGACCGACGACGAGCTTTCCGTCGAGATCGCCGACGAGGGTCTGTGCGACCGCTACGTCGCCCGCATCGTGCGTAACGTGAAGGTCGGTCCGTCGCCCGACTGGATGGTCAAGCGCCTCAACGCCCTGGGCGTGCGCCCGCACAACAACATCGTCGACATCACCAACTACGTGATGATGCTCACCGGTCAGCCGCTGCACGCCTTTGACCTGGACACCTTTGCCGAGCGCGGGGGCCGTCGCCGCGTGGTGGTTCGCGCTGCCCAGCAGGATGAGAAGTTCACGACGCTCGATGGCGAGGAACGCACGCTCGACGCCGGCATGGGTCTCATCACCGACGGCGAGCGCCCCGTGGCGCTGGCTGGCGTTATGGGCGGCATGGATTCCGAGATCGAGGACGACACCGTCGACGTGATGGTCGAGAGCGCCTGCTTCAACGCCGGTCGCACCTCGCACACCAGCCGTGATCTGTCGCTGATCTCCGACGCCTCCATTCGCTTTGAGCGCCAGGTCGACGAGACCGGCTGCGTGGATGTCGCCAACGTTACCTGTGCGCTCATCGAGGAGATCGCCGGCGGCGAGGTTGCTCCTGGCTATGTTGACGTTTTCCCCGCGCCCAAGACCATCGACAGCATCAAGCTGCGCCTGGCCCGCGTGCATGCCATCTGCGGTGCCGACATCGAGCCCGACTTTATCGAGCGTTCGCTCACCCGTCTGGGCTGCACCGTCGAGCGCGACGGCGAGGACTTTATGGTCACCCCGCCGAGCTTCCGTCCCGACCTGCCGCGCGAGATCGACCTAATCGAGGAGGTTCTGCGCCTGTGGGGCATGGGCCGCGTGACGGCGACCATCCCGGCTGCCAAGAACCATATTGGCGGTCTGACCCGCGAGCAGAAGCTCACCCGTAAGGTCGGTGAGATCCTGCGCGCCTGCGGTCTCAACGAGACCACGACTTTTGGCTTTGCCGCCCCGGGCGACCTGGAGAAGATCGGTATGTCCACCGAGGGCCGCGGTTGCCCCGTGGTGCTCATGAACCCGCTGGTTGCCGAGCAGACCGAGATGCGCCGCTCGCTGCTGCCGGGCCTGCTGCAGTCCGTTGCCTACAACGAGGCCCACGGCACGCCCAACGTGCACCTGTACGAGGTCGGCAGCCTGTTCCACGGCCGCGAGAATGCCAGCCTGCCCAAGGAGACCAAGTCCGTGGCGGGTGTGCTCTCGGGCCAGTGGAGCGAGCAGTCCTGGAACATGAAGTACCGCAAGCTGCGCTTCTTCTTTGGCAAGGGCATTGTCGAGGAGCTGCTCGCCCAGCTGCGCATCGAGAAGGTTCGCTTCCGTCCCGTCGAGGGCGAGGGCTACGCTTTCTTGCAGCCGGGTCGTGCGGCCGAGGTTCTGTCCGGCGGCACCGTGCTGGGCTGGGTTGGCGAGATTCACCCCGAGGCGCGCGAGGCGATGGGCATCGATGAGGTCGTCGTTGCCTTTGAGCTCGATCTGGACAAGCTGATCAAGGGCGCCCGCAATCAGGAGAACTACCGCGAGTTCTCGCAGTACCCGGCTGTTGAGCATGACCTTGCTATCGTGGTCGACAACGCTGTGACCTGCGAGGATCTTGAGCGCCGTATTACCAGCGCCGGCGGCAAGCTGCTCGAGGGCGTACGCCTGTTCGATGTCTACCGCGATCCCATCCGCATCGGAGCGGGCAAGAAGTCCATGGCCTTTGCGCTTACGTATCGCTCCGACGACCACACGCTCACCAGCGAAGAGGTCGAGAAGGCGCACCAGAAGATTGTCACCAAGGTGTGCAAGGGCGTAAACGGCGAGGTCCGCGGCTAGGGCTTGCGCCGGGAGCGTAGGGCCTGATGGCGGTTGCTGCGGAGCCCTGCGCGACCGCGGTGTTCGGAATAAGGCACCGTTGACCCTGCATATATGACACGCGCATTACATAACGGCGTGCTGCTTTTGTGGCGGCGCGCCGTTTTGCTATTATAGCCTGCGGCGTGTTACGAATATGACATTACGTAACACTGGCAAGGTGATTCAAGCGGCGTTGCAATTCCGTGCGCCGATACCGGGAGGCGTATATGCACATTCCAGACAACTACCTGTCCCCGCAGACCGATGCCGTTATGGCGGTGGCGATGGTGCCCGTATGGGTTCACTGCATCAAGAAAGTGCGCGCCACGCTCGATCGCGAGCATATGGCCTTTCTGGGTATTTGCGCTGCGTTCTCCTTTTTGCTCATGATGTTTAACGTTCCGCTGCCCGGCGGCACCACAGGCCACGCCGTCGGCGGCGCACTCATCGCGCTGCTGCTGGGCCCCGAGGCCGCGGCTATCGCTGTCTCGGTCGCGCTGGCGCTGCAGGCGCTGCTGTTTGGCGACGGCGGCGTTCTGTCGTTTGGCGCCAACTGCTTTAACATGGCCTTTGTGCTGCCGTTTGTCGCTGCTATCGTGTTCCGTGCACTCAACAGCCGTCTGCACGACAAGAGCTGGGGCACCTCGGTTTCTGCCATCGTGAGCGGTTGGGTCGGCCTGTGCTTGGCGGCCCTGTGCGCGGCAATCGAGTTTGGTATTCAGCCGATGCTCTTTACCAACGCTTCGGGCGCGCCGCTGTACTGCCCCTTCCCGCTGTCCGTGGCTATTCCGGCCATGTTGATCCCGCATATGCTGGTTGCCGGTGTGGTCGAGGGCGTGGCGACGGCCGCAATCTACGGCTTCATTAAGAAGACGGCGCCGAGCATTATCGTCGGCCCCGAAGCCGCCGATGGCCAGCTTGCCGCCAATGGTACCGCCAAGAAGACTTCCCTGATTCCCACGCTCATTCTGGTCGCCGTGCTTGTCGTGGCTACGCCGCTCGGCTTGCTCGCCACCGGTGACGCCTGGGGTGAGTGGGACGCCGAGGGCGCCGCGACCGCCGTTCAGGAGGCTGGCGACGACAGCCTGCAGGCTTCGGTCGGCCTCGACACCCCGACCTTTGCCGACGCCCTGCCCACGGGCGATTATCTGCAGGCCTATTCCGAGGAGCAGGGCCTTGGCTTTGCCGGCCAGGCTGCGATGTATATTCTTTCGGGCGTGATTGGCGTGGCGGTGCTCACCATCACATTCCGCCTGGTCTCGCTGACGGTCAAGGAAAGCGGTGCTCATGGCAATAGCCGAGCTGCCTAGTTGGCTTGCGGCCGAGGAGCGTTACGAGCCCGCGGGGGCTCGGCATCGTGTGATGCAAAAGAATGTCCTGCACCTGGCGAGCCTGCTTGAGCGGGTTCGCCTGGGTGGAGGCGCGCACGAGGGCGGGTCGATGGTCGACCGCGCCCTTTCTTGCGTTTCGGCTCCGGTGCGCCTGGTGGGGATGTTCGTTTGCGTTCTGTGCGTGTGTCTGACGCAGAGCCCGCTGTACCTCATGTTGATGGCGGCCATCGCGCTGGTGCTCGTTGCCGTGCGCCCCGTACGCGGGCTGCGTGCGACCTTTGTACCGGCGCTCGGCGCCACGGGGCTTGCGGTGGTTCTGGCACTGCCTGCCCTGCTGCTGGGCGCTTCTGCCGCGGGCGCCATGCTCAAGATCGCGCTCAAGACGTTCATTAACGTGTCGTTCGTGCTGGGCGTTTCGTGGACGCTCACCTGGAGCCGCATGTCGGCGGCGCTCAAGACGCTACAGCTGCCCGACGAGGTCATCTTTACGTTTGATATGGCGCTCAAGCACATCGAGGTGCTGGGACGCACGGCGCACGATCTGACCGAATCGGTCATGCTGCGCAGTGTGGGTCGTGCGCCTGCGGGTTTTTCGCGTACCGATTCGATCGCGGGTATCATGGGCATGACCTTTATCAAGGCGATGGAATGCAGCCGCGCGATGGACGAGGCTATGCTTTGCCGTGGCTTTGCCGGTGCGTATCCGACTCCCGCGCGGAGCGGCTTTGGCTGGCGCGATGCGGTCTATGCGGTCGTCGTGGTGCTGCTCGCCGTGTTGTGCGCGGTGCTGTAGCGCGGGCGGCCGAGCCGTCGATGTGGATAGGGAAGGGCGACGTTTTGGCAAACGATACGAATGGCGTGATGGGCGCGAGCGGTGCTACTGGCGCCAAGAGCGTGCCGCTCATCGAGTTTCGCGACGTGCTGTTCTCCTATGCGGGGCATACGGTTGTCGATGGTGTGTCGCTGCAGGTCGATCGTGGTGAACTCGTTGCCCTACTCGGTCCCAACGGCTGCGGTAAGACGACGATTATGCGCCTTATCAACGGTCTTGAACTAGCGGACGCGGGTGCGTACCTGTTTGACGGGCACGTGATCGATGCGGCATATCTCAAGGATTCCGCAGCCGCTCAGCGTTTTCATCAGCGCGTGGGCTTTGTGTTCCAGAATGCCGACGCCCAGCTGTTCTGCGCTACGGTGGGCGAGGAAGTTGCTTTTGGCCCCGCGCAGATGGGGCTGCCGACAGACGAGCTCGAGCGCCGCGTCCGCGATGCCATGGAGCTGTTCCAGGTTGCCGATCTGGTCGATGCCTCGCCCTATCAGCTTTCGGGCGGGCAAAAGAAGCGCGTTGCGCTGGCTGCGGTGGTGTCGATGAACCCCGATATCCTAGTGCTCGATGAGCCCACCAACGGGCTCGATGAGGACTCGTGCGACATCGTAGTCAACTTTTTGCTGGCCTACGTTGCTGCCGGTAAGACGGTTTTGATGAGTACGCACCATCAAGATTTGGTGCGCCGCCTGGAGGCCCGTGCCATCTATATCGATCGATATCACCATGTGGTTGAGGCGCCCGTGCCGTCGTATGGAACCGAAAGCGGTGCTGCGGAATAGTTGCTGCGTAGGGTATGTATGGCCGCCTGTGCGACTCTGCCGTGATGGTATAGTTAACCAGGTTTTATGGGGGTGGCTATGCCAAGTTGGAACATTCATATCGCTCAAACGGAGCGCTTGCTGGCACGTGCTAGCGTGCTTGCCGATAGCGTGCGCGACCGCAATGCCTTTTTGTTTGGCTGCGTGGTTCCGGATATCTTCGTGGGCTATATGGTCCCTGGCATCGCCGATCCCATTCCGTATCGCATTACGCACTTTGCAAAGCCCGAGCCTATCCCTAAGCCGCGCGAGCACGAGTTCTGGGATACCTATGTGGCGCCGCTGCTTAAAGGCGCACCCGCGGGCGAACCTGCTGAGGCTACCTCGATTGTCGAGGAGCGCGAGCGACTGAACCGCGTGCACTATCCTCAGCGCTACAGGGATGCCGAGCCGGTTGTCGGTCCCGGCGCCTGTGAGTTCTCGCTTGCGTCCGAAGATGTGGCGCAGTCGCTGCTCGATTTAACGCTGGGCGTCTGGTCGCATCTGCTTGCCGACACGGTATGGAACACGCGTGTGAACCAGTATCTGGAAGCACACGGCGGCAAGCCGTGCGAGGAATTCCGCATTAAAAAGCAGGGCGATTTTGACTGGTTTGGCAAGACGCTGGGCATCGTTTCCATTCCGCGTGCGACCGATCGCCTCTATACCGCTGCGACGCGTTTTGGGCAGTATCCCATCCATAAAGAATATGTGCTCAAGACTATCGGCGTCATGCACGAGATTGTACGCGAAAACCCCGGCGAGCCCGATCATCCGCCGTATCGCCTGCTAACCGAGGAGTTTTTCGATGTAACGTTTACCGAGGTCATCGAGCTGACCGAGGCGGGATTTGCGGCTCGCGTTGCTGCTTCTGACGTTCCCGCAGTCCCCCTGATCGCTAGCTGCTAGCCGGCCGGCTTAACGGTGAACAGTTCATTCCAATTGACCAACGGCTCCCGTCGCAGGGCGTCTTCGGTGGTGCGCTCGGCATCGGAGAGGCTTGCGACTGAACACAAATCGATGATGCGGCATACGAAGAAGGTCTAAAAAGGGCCCGGAAGGCAAAGCCTTCCGGGCCCTTTTGCAATGCAAGCGTGCTTGCAGGTGCGATTTAGCGCACCTGAGCGACGTAAGCGACGTTGGTCGAGGAGACCTTGTCCTCGAGCTGAACACTCATGCGGGGATCGCCGGCGGTAGCGACGGTCAGATCGCCGGCCTCGACGTAGCCGAGCTCCTTAGCGGTCTCGATCGCCTTGACGATCGTGCCGTTGACGGTGCCCTGGGTAATCTCGGCCTGGTGCGGGATAACGCCCCAGTACATGATCATCTGCTGGACGGCCCACTCGTGGCGGGAGAACGCGCAGATCGGCATGTTGGGACGGAAGTGCGAGATCAGGCGTGCGGTACGACCGGTGGTCGTCGGCACGGTGATGCACTTGGCGCCAACGGTGGTGGCCATGTTCACAGCGGACATACCCACAACGTTGTTGACGACGCGGGTGCCGTGAGCGTCGGCCGGAACCTCGAGCGGAGCGTGGGCCGGGAGGTACTTCTCGGTCTCGAGAGCAATGCTGGCCTGCATCTTAACGGCCTCGACCGGGTACTTACCGGCAGCGGACTCGCCAGAGAGCATAACGGCGTCGGTGCCGTCGTAGATGGCGTTAGCAACGTCGGCAACCTCGGCGCGCGTCGGGCGCGGGTTCTGCTGCATGGAGTCGAGCATCTGCGTAGCGGTGATAACGGGCTTGTAGGCCGCGTTGCACTTGGCGATGATCTCCTTCTGGATGTGCGGAACGAGCTCGGGCTTGATCTCGATACCCAGGTCGCCACGGGCGACCATGATGCCGTCGGAAGCCTCGAGGATCTCGTCGAAGTTCTCGACGCCCAGGGCGCACTCGATCTTCGGGAAGATCGTCACGTGCTCGCCACCGTTCTCGCGGCAAAGCTTGCGGATGCCGCGGACGGACTCGCCGTCACGGATGAAGGAAGCGGCGATGTAGTCGATGTTCTCGGTCAGGCCAAAGAGGATGTCCTGACGATCGCGCTCGGTGATGGCGGGCAGCGAGATGTTGACGTTGGGCATGTTGACGCCCTTGCGCTCGCCGATCAGGCCGTCGTTCTTAACGACGCAGGTCATGTCCTGGCCGCTGACGGACTCGACCTCGAGGGCAACCAGGCCGTCATCGATCAGGATGAGGGAGCCCTTCTCGACCTCGGAAGGCAGAGCCAGGTAGTCGAGGGAGATGTGCTCAGCGGTGCCGTGGAAATCCTCGGACGTGGGCTGAGCGGTGACGACGATCTTATCGCCGGTCTTGACGGCAACCTTCTTGCCGTCGACCAGAAGGCCGGTGCGGACCTCGGGGCCCTTGGTGTCGAGCAGGATGCCGACAGGCAGACCGAGCTCCTTGGAAATACGGCGGACGCGCTCGATGCGACCGTGGTGCTCGTCGTAGGAGCCGTGCGAGAAGTTAAAACGGGCGACGTTCATGCCCGCCTTGATCATCTCGCGGATGGTCTCGTCGCTATCGCAGGCGGGACCCATGGTGCATACAATCTTAGTGCGCTTGTACATTCAGACCTCCATCTGACATCGTCTTGCGCTGATAGATAAACCATAAGAAATAAAACCGAGATGATTATAACGAAATGCCGACCGAATACCCCAAAAAATCGACCGTATGCCGAAATGGAAGTTCATTTTTTGCGGGAAAAACGGTATATGAAAAATCTTTACCAACCACTCCAACCGCTGCTATCTGGGCGATATGTCAGTTTGGCGATGTGCCGAAGAAAAAACGTTTTACCAATGTTGAGCATCACACGGTCTGCACCGTTGCGTGCGGACCATATTTCCAAACCGATTGTTTTGGCTAGACGCGTCGCTTTGGGGTACCATAGCTCCACTATCAACTGCCGCTCAGCACGGCAGCCTTGATGAGCCCTTGCCCTTCTCCTGGGAATTATGATCGGGCATCAATCTGCTGAGTGGCCCGAATCCCAGGAGGGGACTCTATATGCAAAAGGAATACCTGTCCGCCGCGGCGGAGGTGCTCAGCGACCAAGGTGTCGATGAGAACCTCGGCCTGAGCAACGACGAGGCGTCTTCGCGCCTCGCCAAGACAGGCCCTAACAAGCTCGAGGAAGCTGAGAAGACGCCGCTGTGGAAGCGTTTCTTTGAACAGATGGCTGACCCTATGGTCATCATGCTGATCGTTGCCGCCGTCATCAGTGCACTCACGGGCATGGTCAAGGGCGAGCCCGACTTTGCCGATGTTGCCATCATCATGTTCGTCGTTATCGTCAACTCGGTGCTGGGCGTGGTCCAGGAAGCCAAGAGCGAGGAGGCCCTCGAGGCCCTGCAGGAGATGAGTGCGGCGCAGTCCAAGGTGCTGCGCGACGGCAAGCTCGTGCACCTGCCGAGCGCCGAGCTCGTGCCCGGTGACGTGATCATGCTCGAGGCGGGCGACTCCGTCCCGGCCGACTGCCGCGTGCTCGAGAGCGCCACAATGAAGATCGAGGAGGCCGCCCTTACCGGCGAGTCCGTGCCCGTCGAGAAGCATGCCAACGTGATCGAGCTCGCCGCCGGCACCGACGACGTGCCGCTCGGCGACCGTAAGAACATGTGCTATATGGGCTCCACCGTCGTGTACGGCCGTGGTCGCGCCGTCGTGGTCGGCACCGGCATGAACACCGAGATGGGCAAGATCGCCGGCGCCCTGGCCGAGGCCAAGGAAGAGCTCACGCCGCTGCAGGTGAAGCTCGCCGAGCTCAGCCGCATCCTCACCATCATGGTGATCGTCATCTGCGTCGTCATCTTTGGCGTTGACATCCTCCGCCACGGCGTGGGCAACGTTCTTACCGATCCGACTGCCCTGCTCGACACCTTTATGGTTGCCGTCTCGCTCGCCGTCGCCGCCATCCCCGAGGGCCTTGTTGCCGTCGTGACCATCGTCCTTTCGCTTGGCGTGACCAAGATGGCCAAGCGCCAGGCGATTATCCGCAAGCTCTCTGCTGTCGAGACCCTTGGCTGCACACAGACCATCTGCTCCGACAAGACCGGTACCCTTACCCAGAACAAGATGACCGTCGTCAAGCACGAGCTCGCTGCGCCCAAGGAGAAGTTCCTGGCCGGCATGGCGCTTTGCTCCGATGCCCAGTGGGACGAGGAGCTGGGCGAGGCCGTGGGCGAGCCGACCGAGTGCGCGCTCGTCAACGACGCCGGCAAGGCTGGCCTCACCGGCCTGACTGCCGAGCATCCGCGCGTGGGCGAGGCCCCGTTCGACTCGGGCCGCAAGATGATGTCCGTGATCGTCGAGACCTTGGATGGCGAGTACGAGCAGTACACCAAGGGCGCGCCCGACGTGGTGATCGGCCTGTGCACCCATATCTACGACGGCGACAGGGTCGTCCCGCTGACCGAGGAGCGTCGCGCCGAGCTCGTGGCCGCCAACAAGGCCATGGCCGACGAGGCTCTGCGCGTGCTGGCGCTGGCAAGCCGCACCTACACCGAGGTCCCGAGCGACTGCAGCCCCGCTGCGCTCGAGCACGACCTGGTCTTCTGCGGCCTGTCCGGCATGATTGACCCGGTTCGTCCCGAGGTGGCCGAAGCCATCCGCGAGGCCCACGACGCTGGCATTCGCACCGTCATGATCACGGGCGACCACATCGACACCGCCGTGGCCATCGCCAAGCAGCTGGGCATCGTCACCGATCGCAGCCATGCCATCACCGGTGCCGACCTCGATCGCATGAGCGACGAGGAACTCGACGCGCACATCGAGGACTACGGCGTGTACGCCCGCGTCCAGCCCGAGCACAAGACACGCATCGTCGAGGCTTGGAAGTCGCGCGACCAGATCGTGGCCATGACGGGCGATGGCGTCAACGACGCCCCGTCCATCAAGCGCGCCGACATTGGCGTTGGCATGGGCATCACCGGTACCGACGTCACCAAGAACGTCGCCGACATGGTACTTGCCGATGACAACTTCGCTACCATCATCGGCGCCTGCGAAGAAGGTCGTCGCATCTACGACAACATCCGCAAGGTCATCCAGTTCCTGCTTTCGGCTAACCTTGCCGAGGTCTTCTCGGTGTTTATCGCCACGCTCATCGGCTTTACCATCTTCCAGCCGGTGCAGCTGCTGTGGGTGAACCTGGTCACCGACTGCTTCCCCGCGCTCGCGTTGGGCATGGAGGACGCCGAGGGCGACATCATGAAGCGCAAGCCGCGCAACGCCAAGGACGGTGTCTTTGCCGGACATATGGGCCTGGACTGTGTGGTCCAGGGCCTTATCATCACCGTGCTGGTGCTGGCGAGCTTCTTTGTGGGCGTGTACTTTGACATGGGCTACATCCACATCGCCGATATGATCGCCGGCAATGCCGACGAGGAAGGCGTGATGATGGCGTTCATCACGCTCAACATGGTCGAGATTTTCCACTGCTTCAATATGCGCAGCCGTCGTGCGTCGCTGTTCACCATGAAGAAGCAGAACAAGTGGCTGTGGGCTTCCGCCGCGCTGGCGCTGGTGCTGACGGTGATCGTAACCGTGCAGCCGACGCTTGCCGAGATGTTCTTTGGCCCCGTGACGCTTGAGCTCAAGGGCGTTGTCGCTGCCCTGGGCCTGGCCTTCCTGATCATCCCGCTGATGGAGATCTACAAGGCGATCATGCGCGCGGTCGAGAAGGAGTAGGTCGAAAGGCCATCCTTCCCACCGGCCCGACCGCCTGCGGGGTTTCTTCCTCGCTGGTCCTCGCGCTTCGCGCTGCGGGATCGCTCGGAAGAAACCCCTCCCGGCGGGCGGGCCTTCGGATAACCTCTCGGGACCATTGGCTAAGGGAAAGTTTGTGAGCTGGTCGGGCTTTGCCCGGCCAGCTCTTTTTGATTTAAAATACCTGCTCAGTTGTGTGGTTTTGTGCTGGGAGGCATCTGTGGGCAAGGCTAAGGCTAAGGCGAAGAAAAAGACGACGGGGGCGCGGGCTAAGCGCGATCGTCGTCGGAAGCTCGCGACCGAGGCTCCCGCGTCTGCCGAGGAGCTGCTGGCGAGCGTGCCGGGACTCGACGCGCTGCAGGACGTTCCGGCGTTCGATGACCTGCCGGTCGATGAAGCTCAGCAGGCTGCCTTTGATGATTTCTGCGCACATGCCGAGGAGCCCGAGCAGATGCAGCTTGGCGCCGTGGTGCGCTTGGATCGTGGGTTTCCGCTGGTGGCGACTGCCGACGATACCTTCCGCGCCGAGCATGCCGTGGGATTTGCCAAGTCGCGCGGTGGGGACGAGGTCCTGCTGCCTGCCGTGGGCGATCGTGTGGCGGTGCGCCGCGCTCCCGGGCACGATATGGGCGTGATTGAATGCGTACTGCCGCGCCGTACGAGCTTTGAGCGTTGGCGCGGCCGTGCCCGCGGAGAGCGCCAGGTGCTCTGCTCCAACGTGGATAGCGTGCTAATCGTGCAGGCGCTCGGTGCCGGCGAGGTGCTGCTCGACCGTGTGGCGCGCTCGCTGGTGTTGGCGCTCGACTGCGATGCCGAGCCGGTGGTGGTGCTCACCAAGGCTGACCGCTGCGAGGCCGATGAGCTCGAGCGCGATCTGGACCGCGTGCGCCGTCTGGTGGGTCCGGACGTGCGCGTGATCGTGACGTCTTCTGCCGAGGGCCGCGGTCTGGACGAGGTCCGTGCCTGCGTGCCTGCCGGGAGCTGCGCCATGATTCTGGGCGAGTCGGGTGCCGGCAAGTCGACGCTGCTCAATGCACTGCTGGGCCACGATACGTTGGCGACCGGCGGTGTGCGCGAACGCGACGACCAGGGCCGTCACACTACCGTCGCGCGCGTGATGGTGGCGCTGCCGGGCGACGCCGGCGTGATCGCCGATGCCCCGGGTCTGCGCAGTTTGCCGCTCGTGGGTCACGAGCGGGGTCTGGCACGCGCCTTCCCCGAGATTGTCGAGGCATCGCGTGCGTGCCGGTTTGGCGACTGCACGCATACCCACGAACCGGGTTGCGCCGTTCGCGAGGCCGAGGACGCCGGGCAGATCGACAGCCTGCGTCTGGAAACTTTCCAAAATCTGGCGTCATCCATGCGCGTGAGCGCTCAAATGCTCGATCCCGATGTCCATCTGTAATTGATTTTTCCTATGACAGCCGTCTCCCAACTGTTCGGGAGACGGCTTTTTTGCTGCGGAAAAGCCTCGAAACATGCAGTTTGCTGACGTGCTGACCAAAACCTTGCCACGAGCTTGACGGGCTGGTCAGCTTTTGGTCATCGATTGGTTTGACATCGAAAACCAAGATCGCGATTGCGCCGCTTTGCACTCTGACCGCTCAGACAATGGTGGTACGGGCATTCGCCCGGCACTGCCATGAGAGGAGCGGCCGTGAACAAGAGCAAGCGCATCGCCATCAGTCTGGTCGCGGGCGTGCTCGCTGCTCTGCTCTGCATGGCTTACGGCTCGTCGATCCGCTCGCAAGCCGAACAGGTCCAGGCTGAGACCTTGGCCAAGTACGGTGGCGATCGCGTCGAGGTTTGCGTCGCGGCGCGCGATATCGATGTGGGCGAGACCCTCGATGAGACCAATGTCATAACCCAGGAATGGCTGACGAGCCTGCTGCCGCGTGACGCAGCGACCGAGCTGCGCCAGGTGCGCGGCGACGTGACGACTTCGCGTATTCCCAAAAACGCCGTGATCTGCAATGTCTACACCAAGGCCGAGAGCCGCAAGCTCGAGGTGCCTAAGGGCAAGGTCGCCGTTTCGGTGGCGGTCGATGCCGAGCACTCGGTCGGCGGTGCCACGGGCGTGGGCAGCTACGTGGACGTGTACGTGCAAAAGGACGGCGTGACCGATCGGCTGTGCGGCGCGCACGTGATCGATACCAGTGAGGATTCCGGTGCCACGCGCGAGGGCAAGATCGAATGGGTGACGCTGGCGGCTGACCCCGAAGACGTCAAGGAACTGCTGGGAGCCTCGGGCAAGGGAACGGTCAGCTTGACGATTCCCGCCACGGCGCGCGGCAAAAAGAGCGGAGGCGACGAGTGATGAAGGCGATCTGGCTTGCGTGCTGCGCGTGCGGCGATTACGGGCTGTTGCAGCGGGAAGTCGAGGGCCGTGATGTGGGTGCACAGGTGCTTCGCGTGGGTGACCTGGACGGGCTGGTTTCCATGGCGCGGGCGTTTCCGTCGCGCCGCGGGGCTGCCATCATCGCGGCGTCTCTGTTTGATACCGAAGATGTGCGCAAGACTGTTGCGCGCCTGACGGCCGAAGGCCGCGTGAGTCGCGTGGTCGTGTTGATAGAAGCGCTCGATCCGTCGGATATCGAGGGGCTGTTTCGCGCGGGGGCGACCGAGGTCATCGCTGCACACAGTATATGCGGCAACGGGCGCGCGGGCGAGGGAGCGGTTGATTCCGATCGGAGCATGACGATTGAGCCCGATGCTTTTGTTGATAGGGAACCCGGGGCGCCTCGCGCTACAAGAGGCCCGCGTGTTGATGATTATGGAAAAGCGGAAGCCGAGCATGGTCGGCGCCCCCGGAACCCCCTTGTATACGATGACGCTGGAGGGCCGGCGCAGCATGCTGGCGACTCCCCGGCAGTAGATATGGGATACGTGCACGGCGTGAATCTGGCGGATGAACTCGACGAAGTTGAGGGCCTTGCCGGGTGCGGCGAGTTGTCGCTGATGCAGCATGAGCAGATTGCGCAGAACGAGCCTGCCTCGCAGACCGAACAAGCAGCCATGCCGGCTTGGACGCAGCACGTGGTTGCGGCGGGGGAGACGGGGACGCTGTCACCGACGGCCGCCCCGCCGCCTCCGATGCCGCCGGCAGACGCTGCCGCTCCGCCGCATCGAGCTCCAGTCATCTGCGCTATTTCGGGTTCGGGCGGTTGCGGCAAGTCGACGATCGTTGCCACCATGGCACACACATCGTCGCTGTTGGGCTTGCGTGCCGCCGTGCTCGACCTGGACCTGATGTTTGGAAACCTTTACGACTTGTTAGGCGTCGATGCTCCGCGCGATATGGCGGCACTTATCGAGCCGTCGGCGGCGGGCACGCTCACCGAGCCGGATATCGTATCCGCTTCGATGCGCGTGGCGCCGGGCGTTACGCTCTGGGGTCCCGTCGCGGCGCCCGAGCAAGCCGAGCTCATGGCACGTCCGGTGGAGCTACTGCTTGATGTCCTGCGTCGCGAATCCGACGTGGTCTTTATCGATACCTCGGTCTTTTGGGGCGACGCCGTGGCGGCTGCGGTGGCGGCGAGCGACCGTTGCCTGGTCGTTGGCGATGCGGCGGTGTCGTCCGCGACATCGGCGTCGCGCGTCATTGAACTGGCAAGTCGAGTAGGTGTGCCGCGCACGCGCATGAGCGCCGTGTTCAACCGGTTCGGTGCGCGCGGGGCAGACGAGGACGTCGCCATGCGCTTTGAGATTGCCTGTGCGTTGAGCTCCAAGATTCGTATCGCCGATGGCGGGCAGGATCTCGCCGCGCTCATGGCGTTTGGGCGCGCTGACGAGGCAGTGGGGCAGACCAGCGCTTTTGCGACTAGCGTGCGCGAGGCCACGCGCGAGATGCTCGTGGAACTGGGGTGCGCCGTCGGCCCTTGGAGCGATATGGTCGCCGACCGTGCAACGCGCACCGAACGCCCGCGTATCCGCCTTCCCTGGTCGCGCGAGGGTGATCAGCGATGAGCCTGCAAACGAGGATTAAGGCTGCCGGCGCTGCGGCGGCGGCAGCGCCTGTAGATGCGGGGCGTCGCCGCGCCGTGAAACGACGCACCAAGCGCGCCGTGATGGACCGCATGGGTTACGACGAAGTGGCGCGTATCAGCGCCTATATCGACCCGGCACTTGCCCGCTCGGAATTGCGTCCTGCGGTGGAGGCGGCGCTCAATGTTGAGGAGCCGACCGATCTCGCGACGCCCGAGCGCGAGACTATCATCGACGAGATTTTGGATGACGTGGTGGGCTTGGGGCCGTTGCAGCCGCTCATCGAGGACGACACCGTTACCGAGATCATGATCAACGGCTGCCGCTCGGCTTTCTTTGAACGCGGCGGCGTCTTGTACCCCATCGAGCATGCGTTTGAGGATGATGAACAGATCCGTGTGCTTATCGACCGCATCATCTCGCCACTTGGCCGCCGTATCGACGAGCGCAGCCCCATCGTCAACGCCCGCCTCAAAACGGGTTATCGCGTCAACGCGGTGATTCCGCCTGTGGCGATTGACGGACCGATTCTCACCATCCGAAAGTTCTCGGACCGTATCTGCTCGCTGGACGAGCTCGTGGGGTTGGGGTCGCTGCCGCTTTGGTATGCGCAGCTGCTGTCGTGCGCGGTGTCGCTGCGACAGGACCTGGCGGTTGCGGGAGGCACGGGATCTGGTAAGACCACCCTGCTCAACGCGTTGTCATGTGAGATTTCCACCGGCGAGCGCATCGTGACGATCGAGGACTCTGCCGAGCTCAAGTTTGCGCATCATCCGCACGTGGTGCGCCTAGAGGCGCGCGAGGCTTCAATTGAGGGTGAGGGCGCGGTGACGATCCGCGACCTGGTAACTAATGCCCTGCGCATGCGCCCCGACCGCATCGTGGTGGGCGAGGTGCGCGGTGCCGAGTGCTGCGACATGTTGCAGGCCATGAACACGGGCCACGACGGATCGCTCACCACACTTCATGCGGGTTCAGAACAGGAGACCGTGGTGCGTTTGACGTTGCTTGCACGTTATGGGATCGATCTGCCGAGTGAGCTTATCGAGGAGCAGATTGCCATGGCACTCGACGGTATCGTGATGTCCGAGCGCCACGCCGATGGCAGACGCTTCGTCTCCTCGTATTCGGGGGTGCGACGCGCCGCATCGGGCGGCGTAGAGCTCGAGCGCTATGTGACGTTCGATGCCGCCGAGCGCACCTGGACGCTTGACCGCGAGCCGCCGTTTATCGCAGAAGGCCTGCGGTCGGGGACGCTCACACAAGAGGAGGTGGACGAATGGAGATCACTGTGCCCCTCGTCGTAGGGGGCTTGGCAGGGCTTTCTGTCGCGACGGCGTGCGGGGCGGAACCTCGTGTGCCGCAGGTACCGCCGGCGGAGCTGGCACGTCAGGCGCTCGAGACGGTGGCAGAGAAACTGCCGCGTGAGCTGGTGGAAAACGATCTGCTGAAAAAGATCGCCCGTTCGTGGGCATCGCTGGCTCCGGCGCATCGCCTTGGCCTCGTGATCGAAGATGCTTCGGGGCGTTTGGCGTTTCTGCTGCTATCGAGCGGTGTCTGCTGCGTTTTACTAACGATGGTGTCGTTATCACCCCTCGGATTTGCCTTGGGACTTGTTGTTCCGTTTGCCGTTGGCGCCGCTCGGGATGGCTTTGAGAGCCGGCGCGAGCAACGCGATGCAGAAGAGGCAATGCCCGAGGCGTTTACCGCACTTTCCATGTCGCTTGCCTCGGGACATTCGCTGGCCCAGGGCATGCGCTTTGTGGGCGCTCATGCGCAAGAGCCAGTGCATACCGAGTTTTTGCGGGTGGCGGCGGCGATCGATTGCGGCATCTCGGCGACCGACGCGCTCGATGACTTGCTCGTGCGCATCGACGCCCCCGGTCTTTCGCTTGTGACCTTGGCGCTTAAGGTGTCTCAGCGCACCGGAGCTCCGCTTGCCGACTTACTGTCCGAGGCGTCGAGCATGGTAGGGGGGCGCATTGAGCTCAAACGCCGCCTGGATGTTAAGACGTCACAGGCGCGTATGTCGGCACACATGGTCGCGGCGATGCCGGCGGGCATGTGCGCGGTGTTGGCGCTGCTTTCGGCAGATTTTCGTCGCGGTCTTGCGACGCCTGCCGGCGCGGGCGCTGTGGTGCTGGGTCTTGCCCTCAACGCCGTTGCCCTGGTGGTTATCCAGCGCATTATGCGGGTGGAGCTATGAGCGCCCCGGTTGCAGTTGCGGCTTGCCTGTGCGCCCTGAGCGTATTTGCCGCGACGGGTTTGGATCGGGCGGATGCACGCAGGATCACAGGGGCCTGCAAGCGCGAGGCGGTGCTGGTCGCTGCCGCAGGTCGCTCGGTGGTCGATGCTCTGATCGCGCGAGCGAAGGGCGCGGTTGGAGCGGGTGGCCCGGCGCGAGTGTCGCTCGGCGAAGTGTCCGAGATGATCGATGTTGTTCGCTTGGGTCTTTCGGCCGGTCTTTCGTTTGATGCGGCGCTTGAGATTTTCTGCGCCAACCGCCGGTCAGTGCTGGCTCTTCGCCTTGAGCGAGCCTGCATGGCGTGGCAGGTGGGCGTGGGCACGCGTGAGGACGAGTTGTTGGCCGCCGCGCGCGACTTGGACGTGCGAGCGCTCGAGACCTTTGCCATCACGGTGGGGCAGGCGCTCGCCCTGGGTGCCCCACTTGCCGAGACGCTGGCCGCTCAAAGTCGCGAGATCCGTGCGGCTCATCGCGCCGCGGTCGAGCGCGAGATCGAGCGTGCGCCCGTCAAGCTGCTGATTCCCACCGGCACGCTCATCTTGCCGGCGTTGCTTCTGTCCATATTGGGCCCGCTGCTGGGAGCAGGCGGGATGATGTAGGGAGGAATACATGAACACGATGACTGACGCTGCTGGCAAGGTCCAGGGCTGGGCGTTTTGCCGGGCGGCACATGTTCGTCAGTGCGCCAAGGAGCTATTGCAGGAGGAGAGCGCACAGGGTACCACCGAGTATGCCATCTTGGTCGGCGTGCTCGTGGTGATCGCGATTATCGCCATCGTCGCATTTAAGGGCAAGGTCCAAGATCTATGGAACGCTATCAGCGAGGGCATCAACAGCCTGTAGAGGGCGAGCGCCCCATCGGGGTACTGCTGGTGTTTGCTTGCCTGGTCGTGGCGATAGCGGCGGTGCTTTGGGGGCTTAACGCCGCGCGGCAGCAGCGTCCTGGGGCCGCCTCCGATTCGGGCTCAGATTCGGCGGTGGCGTCTCAAAAAGATGAGACGCGAGATGCGGACGATTCGGATGTCGCTGTCACGGCGCAAACCTTTCTGCGGACGCTCGACAAGCGGTCTGCCACTGCGACGGATTCGCCTGAGGGCAACGCGATTGCGGTCCGGCTTGCATGGTCCGAGGACCGACCGATGACCGAGGCAGCGGCGGATATGTTACGCGCCTACCGCGAGGTGCCAACGGCCCAGCTCGCCCTGAGCGGCTATCTCGATATTAAGGGCAACGTATGGGGCGCCATCGTGCGCGATGGACGTGGCTGGGTCGATATGGTGACGGTTGCTGCGGATGCCGGCGATGCCTCGTGCCGCCTGCGCGTGATCCGCCTGAGCCCGCAGGCATCGAACTCAAAGGAGGGGTCGTGAAATGCATGACGTCCTGCGCGAGGAGTCTGCCCAGGCAACGGTCGAATACGCCATCGTCACGGTGGCGCTGTTATCGATCGTGCTGGCGATCGCGGGGCTTTGGCGTGCTGGCACCGATGGGCGCTTGGCGGCGCTGGTTGAGCGGGCGGCATCCCATGGCGTTGCCTCGATGCCGGTTATCGACGCCGCTGCGGGCGCTAAGGACATCGCGTTGTATTGATATCGCGCGTGAGGACCGGGCGCAGTCTACGGTCGAGTCCGCTTTTTTGCTGCCGACGTTTCTGACGCTCATCCTTCTCGCACTGCAACCGGTGTGCCTGCTCTATACGCGCGCGGTCATGGAGTCTGCCGCCGCCGAGACCGCGCGGCTCATGACCACGACGACGGCGGAGGACGATGATCTTAAGGAGTTCACCCGCCGCCGGCTTACCGCAGTGCCCAACGTTTCGATCTTTCATGCCGGCGGGCCGTTGTCGTGGGATATCGAGCTTGGCCGGGCCGGTGCGGGTGGCGTCTCGTCCGTGTCCGTTTCCGGCGAGGTCAAGCCGTTGCCTGTGATCGGTGCGTTTGCACAGGCTATGGGTGGTACCGCCGAGGGCGGCTACGTTGAGCTCAAAGTCGATGTCTCGTATCAATCGCGTCCCGAATGGCTGGAGGGAGATTATGATTCGTGGATTGCTGCATGGGATTAGGCGCTGCCTGTTGCGGGTGACGCAAGGGTTTGCGGCCCGCCGTCGACCAGGCGCTCCCCGCAAACGAGGCGGCTTTATGGGTCGAGCCGGTATCGACCTGTTTATCGAAGACGGTGCCTATACCACGCTCTCCTCTGCGGTGGTCATCTTGGTGGTGCTCACGCTGCTGTTTTCGTCGACGGCGGCGATATGGAGCATGTCGCGTGCCGGGGATACCCAGGTGGCGGCCGATAGCGGCGCGCTGGCGGGTGCCAACGTAGTGTCGTCCTATCACACGGCTGCCACGGTGGTTGATGCGAGCATCTTGAGTCTGGGGCTGGCGGGGTTTGCCACGATCGGGACGGGCCTGGTCGCCATCCTCATCCCGGGTGCCGAACCGGTTGCCGGCAATATGGTCGACACCGGGATTGAGATCATTAAAACGCGCAACAAGTTTGCCAAAAGCGCATCGGAAGGCTTACAGAAAATCGAGACGGCTCTGCCGTATCTGATCGCCGCGCGTGCCACGCAGGCGGTGTCGGCGCAGGATACCGATAGTGTGACCTATACCGGTACGGCGCTTGCCGTGCCCAGGACATCCGAGTCTGATTTTGTTGCGCTCGAGGGTTCCGAGATCTCGACCGATACCATTAAAGACACATCAGATGATTTAGAGTGTGCGGCCGAGGAGCTGCGGAAGGCTTCTGAGGACACGGCGAAGGCTAAAGAGCGTGCTTGGCTGGCGGATTGTGGTGGGTCTGACAAGGGCTCGGTCGGCAGCTGTTCTTGCATGTGGGAGCGTGCGAAAAGCCTAACGGATCTCTCCGGTGTTCAAAATCCGCATTACTCATCGAGCGTTACGTGGGAGCCCCAAGTTGCCCTTGATCGCGCGAAGGACTACTACCATTGGCGTCTGACAAATGAGAAGCCCCACGGCTCGAGTGTCGAGATGAAGGCAGAGTCTGCGGCGCGTAAGGCGTTTTATACCTATGCGAGCGCGGAGGTCGATCGGGCACATATAACCGAGAACGGAGACAGGGTTTCCTCCTATATTCCGCTGCTGCCGCGCAACTCTGATGAGGTTCGGGCGACGGAACTCTATACCGATGCGGTGTGGCCGACGAGCGTGAACGATGACAAGGCGTATCTGCATTACGGGACGACCTGCCCTAACTATAAGAAGGGGACGCCGAGCGGATTTGCTTCGGTTGCCGATTACGATGGACAGGATAAATGCAGCAAATGCCATTTTGGCGTTTTGTCGCTTGGTGCTGTTGCGGCGCCTTCAACCTCTATCGAAAACGGCTTCGAATATCACTTCGACGAGTTCAAAAAGGCCTTGGAGGAATACGTCAAATGTCGGAACAAAGAGCTTGAGCTCATGCGTCAGACCGAGGACGAGGCCGACCGTGCAGGCAATGCGTTTGACCAGGCCATTAAAGCGCTTTCGGGCGAGCGTCCGCGTATCGCTCCGCCCGGTCGCAACGGCGTGGTTGCCTTTGCGGTTTCGGGTACCATCTCGAGCCCCGATGAGCTCAACTCTTCGTTTAACACGGCAGTCAGGCTTGGCGGTCGCGGTGCCATCTCTGCCGCGGTGCTGGCGCCCGATGAGGCGACGGCGCAAAACAACGTGCTTTCGCGATTTTTCTCGACATTGAAGGAACGCTCGGGTGGCGTTGCCGGCGTACTCGATGGCGTCATGGATGTTTGGGGGCGGCTGCTTGTGGGATACGGAGACATCCAAGGTTCGGCCGACGAACTTATGGACGAGATGATTAAGGGCCTAGGAGGGGGCAACGGCGCGTTGGGCTCCATTGCGTCGTGGCTTGGCGATACCGCTTCGGCGTCCGTGGCGGCGCTGGGCTTGGAGCCGTGCGACTTGCGCCTGCGAAAGCCGGTGCTGACCGACACCGCCAATGTCATCAAGAGCCCGGGGTCTGACATCACGGCTCTTTCTAATGCGCAGGACGAGCTACGAAGTATTCCGTTGGGCGTGACCGACCCCAAGGCGCTTTGCGAAGCGTTGGAATATCAAGTCGAGCGCACCATCAGCGGCACGACGTTCACGCTTGCGGAGATTCCGCTGCCCGGCGGCGGTTCCATCCCACTTACCGTCGATGTCACCACACTGGCGGGTGCCCTGGGCGGTGGGTCGTAATGGGCATCCGCACGCGCCTGTGCGAGGAGCACGCCCAGGCGACGGTCGAGATGGCCGTGGTCACGCCCGTCCTGCTGGTTCTGGCGCTTATCGTGTACAACGTCATGGTCTTTGCCGGTGCGGTCGCACGCTTCGATCGCGTGGTGCCCGATATCGTGCTAGCACATGCCGTGGCGCCGAGCGGGGAGGGCGATGGCAGCTCCATCGATGCTTCCGCGACCGTTCAGGCTCAGATCCAACATGCCATGGAAGGCTATGACTTGCTGATCGAGGTCTCGAGCGAACAGGGTGCGACGACATCGGATGGCGGTTTGCTTTCGCTTTCCGGCACGTTTAGGACCTATACCTGCACCATGCGCTATGAGCCGTGGCCGAGCTTGCTCAGCGTCGCCGGCGTTTCGCTGGGGGCACCGGCAAAGTTGTCACACGAGCGCGCGGTGACGGTCGATCCATGGCGTCCGGGGGTGGTCATGTGACCGCGGTCTCGTCCTACATCGCCTACGCGCGGGCACTCAATAGGCTGGGCTGGACGCCGGCCGAGTTTGCGGTGGCGGAGTCGTTTGCCGTGCGCCTGCGTGGCATGCTGGGACGGTGTCCGGTTGCCGTCAACGGTCTGCCGCTCGTCATGGCATTTCCACGCTGCTCTTCGGTCCATACGTGTTTTATGGCCTATCCCATCGACATCGCCTTCATCGATCGCGACGGCAATATCCTCGCGCGCTACGAAAACGTACGTCCCTGGCGTATGTGCTCCTGCCCCGGCGCCTGGGCCGCACTAGAGTGCCCTTCAATCATTGTTTCGACCCCTGCTCTCCAACGCGTGCCGGCTTAAGAATTGGCGACAGCGGACTTTCGTCATACGAAATTGGGTAAGATGGAGGAGAAGATGCATGGATGTTGAGATCCATCCCAACGCTAAAAAGCACCTGACGGAAAAGCAGGTGCTTAGCGCTTGGCTTGCGGTTACTGAGTGCATTCGTCGCGAGTCGAAGGACGAGCCGCCGAGATGGCTTGCGATTGGATGGCCCCAGACGGACGAAGCGTGGAGCTTGTCGCGGTCGAGCTTGTCCGTGGGTGGCTTATCATTCATGCCTTGTCTCCAGTCCAGAAGAAATTTTGGCAGGAGATTGAACGGGCTCGGCAAAGGGGTCGATGATGGGCAAGACGTATACGGCCGCTAATGGTCAGGTTGTAACGGATGAAATGATTGACGCGTGGTGCGAGTCGTACGAGCGCGGAGAGTTTCCGGATGGCGAACATACCGTTGGTGGGATCGTGCATGGACGGCCCCCGCTCTCGGGTGAGGGGACGGCAACGTTGTCGGTCAAGATTCCTCTGGGAATGAAGGAGGCCATTCGTCGACGGGCGGCTGCCGAGGGGATGACGCCAAGTGAGTTTGCCCGTGCGGCTCTGAGCGAAAAACTTCTTGCTGCCGGCTGATGTCTCTGACGTGCCGATTTATAGAACCGAGGCTGTGCTCAAAAACTTTTTTAAAATTCTCGGTTGACCGGAACGCGTCCTTGGTTATACTAATCAAGCCTTGAAACAAGGCACACCTCAAATGGCTGGGTAGCTCAGTTGGTAGAGCAGAGGACTGAAAATCCTCGTGTCAGGGGTTCGATTCCCTTCCCCGCCACCTTGAATTGACTAGGACCTCTGCAAAGGGGTCCTTTTCTTTTATGCAGCCCCCACATGGAATCGAACCCCGTGAGGGCGCGGAGCTGAGTAAACGCGTAAGCGTTTGCCAGCGCAGCTCGCAAGGCGCGTAAGCGCCGCAGCGGTCCGTCCGCGCAGCGCGCGGACGCGGTTCCCTTCCCTGCCACCTTGAATTGACTAGGACCTCTGCAAAGGGGTCCTTTTCTTTTATGTAGGGTTCTGCGGAAAATGCGCCCCATTATTGAGCGATAGAACGGGACATGCTTTCCGGTGCCTGCCTTTGGCGCGCGTACACACTTCGTCGCGCCATTCCGAGCCCGTCTGCTCCCAGACATTCCTCCCACTTTCGCGTCACTTTGCAGACCGTTCGGTCGCCTGTCCGCACACGCGGGTATACTCAAAACGATACTTATCCTACGCAATACGATGCGGGTTCGACCTGCATGATCCGAAGGGGGCAGTGATGGAGAGGATACTCGGCGTTAATCTCTCTGGCTGGTTTATTCCCGAGCCTTGGGTGACCCCGTCGCTGTACGCGGCGACCGGTGCATCCAACGCGGCTGAGCTACAGGAGGCCATGGGTACCGCCGCCTATAACGAGCGCATGCGCCGCCATTACGAGACGTTTGTGAGCGAGGACGATTTTCGCCGCATGGCGCAGATTGGCCTCAATGCCGTGCGTCTGCCGGTGCCCTGGTATGCCTTTGGCTCACAGGGGTCCGACGCGTCCTACATCTCGGTTGTCGACTACATTGACCGTGCAATTGAGTGGGCTGCCAAGTACGACATCCGCGTGCTGCTCGATCTGGCAACCGTGCCCGGTGGCCAGGGCGATTCCAACGATTCGCCCACCACGCCGGAGGCTGTCGCCGAGTGGCATTCGTCCACCAACGGCCGTCATGTCGCACTCGACGTGCTCGAGCGCTTGGCCGATCGCTATGGCGAGGCCGAGAGCCTGCTGGGCATTGAGCTGCTGGACACGCCGCAGATGAGCGTTCGCAAGAGCCTCTTCACCATGACGGATGGCATTCCGGCCCACTACCTGCGCAATTTCTATCGCGATGCCTACGAGCTCGTTCGTTCGTATATGCCCGAGGATAAGATCGTCGTCTTCTCGTCGTCGGGGCATCCCAGCGAGTGGAAGCATTTTATGCGCGGCGCCAAGTACAAGAACGTCTACATGGACCTTCACCTGTACCATTACCGCGACGAGTACGCGCTCGACATCACGAGCCCTCGCGGGCTGACGACGGCGATTTCGCGTAACAAGCGCGAGCTTAAAGAAGCGATTTCGACTGGGTTCCCCGTGCTGGTGGGCGAATGGTCGGGCGCGGCGATCTTTGCCAACTCGTCGGTTACGCCCGAGGGCCGCAATGCCTACGAGCGCGTGTTTATCGCCAACCAGCTGGCTTCGTTTGCGCCGGCTGCCGGTTGGTTCTTCCAAACGTGGAAGACCGAGAAGCGCATTGCAGCATGGGACGCCCGCGCGGCGCTCGGTACGCTCGAGCGCGGCATGATTGAATAGGTTGATATGACGCAAAACAGCGCCCATACGGGCAAACTCTATGTGGTCGGCACGCCCATCGGCAACCTGGGTGACCTGTCCCCGCGCGTTGGCGAGGCTTTTGCCGCCGCCGATGCCATCTGCTGCGAAGACACGCGTGTGACGTCAAAGCTGCTGATGCACCTGGGCATTTCCAAGCCGCTTGTCCGTTGCGACGAGAATGTGATCGCTAGCCGCGCTGCCGGCCTGGTCGACCGTCTGCTGGCGGGGGAGACCCTCGCCTTTGCCTCGGACGCCGGCATGCCGAGCGTGTCCGATCCCGGCCAGGCGCTGGTCGAGGCGGCGCGTGAGGCCGATTTGCCCGTCGAAGTTATTCCCGGGCCCTCTGCTTGCGTCACGGCGCTTGTTTCGTCCGGCATTCCCTGCGAGCATTTTTTCTTCGAGGGCTTTTTGGGCCGAAAGCACGGCGACCGTGTGCGCCGTTTGCAGCGCCTTGCCGTGGTGCCCGGCGCACTCATCTTCTACGAGTCTCCACATCGCATCGTGGCGACGCTCGAGGCCGTGGCGGAGGTCTTTCCCCAGCGTGAGGTTGCCGTCTGCCGCGAACTCACCAAGCTGCACGAGGAGGTCTTGCGCGGGCCCGCTGACCAGCTTGCCGAGGAGCTGCATGCTCGCGGCGAGGTAAAGGGCGAGATTGCGCTGGTCATCGCGCCGCCGAGCGAGGATGAGGAGGCCGGCATCGTGCCGGTTGGCGCTGCGGTAGCGGATCCCGACGAGGCCCTGCGCGAGGATATCCGCACCGCGCTCGAGGAGGGGGAGCCCGCCTCTGCGGTGGCCAAGCGCCTGTCTCAGAAGTATTCGCGCCGCAAGCGCGATGTCTATGCCATGGTGCTCGATATGCAATAGATGGAGGATATCCAGCCCTTGCGCTAGAATCATCCCCTGTATGCAACGTTTTTCTGGAGGACAAACCCCATGGATCAAAGCAAGCCTTCGTTCTTTATCACGACGCCCATCTACTACGTCAACGCCGATCCGCACCTGGGCACGGCTTATTCCACCATCATCGCCGACGTTCAGGCTCGCTATCGCCGCTCCGCCGGCTATAACGTCAAGTTCCTGACTGGCATGGACGAGCACGGCGAGAAGGTCGCCGAGGCCGCTGCCAAGCACAACATGACGCCGCAGGAGTGGACCGATAGCCAGGCCCCGCACTTCAAGGAGCTTTGGAGCAAGCTCGAGATCTCCAACGACGACTTCATTCGCACCACCGAGCCGCGCCAGCATCACGCCGTGCAGTATCTGTGGGAGCGCATGAAGGAGTCCGGCTACCTGTATAAGGGCAGCTATGACGGCTGGTACTGCGTGCCCGACGAGACCTACTTTACCGATACGCAGGTCCAGAAGGGCGACGAGGAGTACGGCAGCGTCGGCCAGCATCTATGCCCCGACTGCCACCGTCCGCTTGAGCGCGTGCAGGAGGAGTCCTACTTCTTTAAGCTCTCCGCCTTCCAGGACAAGCTGCTCAAGCTCTATGACGAGCACCCCGACTTTGTCGAGCCTGCGTTCCGCATGAACGAGGTACGTAGCTTTGTCGAGGGCGGCCTTAACGACCTTTCCGTGAGCCGCACGAGCTTTGACTGGGGCATTCAGGTCCCGTTTGACGAGGGTCACGTGACCTACGTGTGGTTCGATGCGCTGCTCAACTATATGACGGCCGTCGGCTACGGTGTCGACACCGACGAGGCGCGTGCCGAGCTGGCCTATCGCTGGCCCGCGCAGTTCCACATCGTGGGTAAGGACATCATCCGCTTCCACTGCGTCATTTGGCCCGCCATGCTCATGGCCATCGGCGAGGCCCTGCCCGAGCACGTCTTTGCCCACGGCTTCCTGACCGTGCGCAATGCCGAGACAGGCAAGGCCGAGAAGATGTCCAAGAGCCGCGGTAACGCCATCGCTCCGCAGGACGTTATCGACATGCTGGGCGTCGAGGGCTACCGCTATTACTTTATGACCGACGTGGTCCCCGGCACCGACGGCGCCATCAGCTTCGATCGCATGGAGCAGGTCTACAACGCCGACCTGGCCAACAGCTGGGGCAACCTTATCTCGCGTTCGCTCAACATGAGCGGCAAGTACTTTGACGGTTGCGCGCCCGCCAAGCCCGCATCGTTCGATGCGTTCGACAACCCGCTGGCAAAGATCGCCGATGGCCTGGTCGACCGCTACATGGCCAAGATGGACGTGCTCGATTACGGCGGAGCCAAGGATGAGGTCATGGAGCTCATCCACGCCGCCAACCACTACATCGAGGACTCCGAGCCCTGGGCACTTGCCAAGGACGAGGCCAAGGCTGACGAGCTGGCGTTTGTGATCTACAACCTGCTCGAGGCCATCCGCATTGCCGCTCACCTGCTGATGCCGCTCATGCCTCAGACCTCTGTCGAGGCCCTGCGCCGCCTGTCCTGCGAGAACGAGGCCGCGACCGATGACCTCAAGGGCATTTGCGCTTGGGGCCTGCTTGCTGGTGGTCAGCCCGTCGAGAAGGGCGATCCGCTGTTCCCGCGTCTGGCGTAGAGACCGCGCGAGCGCCATATCGGCAATTTGCTGTTTAGATGTAAGGGCATGGCCGCAACGGTCCATGCCCTTTCGTTTCAAGACGCCGCCATCATGCTAAGGAGGCAACTATGACAACTTCGCCTTTGGCAAACCCCACGGCAACAAGGGAGCTGCTGGAGGAGTTTGGCCTTGCGACCAAGCATCGCCTGGGCCAGAACTTTCTAATCGACAATCATGTGATCGAGCGTATCTGCGAGCTTGCCGAGCTTGCAGGTGACGAGCGCGTACTCGAGGTGGGTCCGGGTTGCGGTACGTTGACACTTGCGTTGCTGCAGGAAGCGGCGTGCGTTACGTCCATTGAGGCCGATCCTGAGCTCGAACCGGTGCTCGATGCCCATGCCGCCGACTATGCCAACTTCCGCTTTATCATGGGCGACGCGCTCAAGGTGACGCCGGGGCAGATTGAACAGGCTGCAGGCGGTGAGCCGACGGTATTTGTCGCGAACCTGCCCTATAACGTGGCGGCGACGATCATCCTGCAGTTCTTCCAGACGATGCCCGCGCTCAAGCGTGCCGTGGTCATGGTTCAAAAGGAGGTTGCCGATCGCATTGCCGCAGTGCCGGGCAACAAGACCTATGGCGGCTATACGGCAAAGCTTGGCCTGTATGCGCAGGTGACGGGTCGCTTTGAGGTGCCGCCGCGTTGCTTTATGCCGGCGCCACACGTGGACTCGGCCGTCGTGCGTATCGACCGTGTTGACGGTGTGGTGCCCGAAGGACTCGATCGCGAATTTGTGGCCCGTGTGATTGACGCTGCATTTGCTCAGCGTCGCAAGACCATCCGCAATTCCATGAGCGCCAACGGCTTTGCCAAGGACGTGCTCGATGCCGCCTTTGAGGCTTGCGGTATCGCACCCACCACGCGCGCCGAGACGCTCGGCGTCGCCGACTTTGTGTACCTGGCTCGGGAGCTTTCCCATGACGCTTAATGCCGAACGCGTGACGTTTACCAAGAAAAAGAAGACGGTTGCTTGTCCCGTGCCCTTGGCACCGCTTGCCGACACGCATGCGCATCTGCTTTCGTTCTGGGGCAAGGATGTGCCCGAGACACTCGTGCGTGCCAAGGCGGCAGGCATCGACCTGTTGGTGACGGTCTTCGACCCTATCGCCGACAAGCGCAGCGTGACGGACTATAGCGACTGGCTCGTGCGCGAAATTCTGCCGATGCAGGATATCCCGCAGATCAAGTATCTTGCCGGCGTGCATCCGTATGGCGCGCCGGACTATACCGACGACATTCACGTGCAGGTTGTTGCTGCGCTTGATGACCCTTTGTGCGCCGGTATTGGCGAAATCGGTCTGGACTACCACATGGATTACGACGACGACATCACGCCGGCACCCCATAACGTGCAGATTGACTGCATGGCGCGCCAGCTCGAAGTCGCCGTGCGCTGCAATGTGCCGGTGGAGTTGCACCTGCGGCACGAGGACTCGGATGGGGAGCGCACCTCGCATATGGATGCGTACAACGTGCTTCGTGAGGTGGGCGTGCCCCAGGCCGGTTGTGTGCTGCACTGTTTTGGCGAGGACCGCGCCACGATGGAGCGCTTTGTGGAGCTGGGCTGCTATATCGCCTATGGTGGTGCGGCCACCTTTAAGCGCAACGACGACGTGCGCGAGGCATTTGCGGCAACCCCACTCGATCGAATTTTGTTCGAGACGGATTGCCCGTATATGGCTCCGGAGCCCATCCGCGGTCTTGAATGCGAGCCCGCAATGATCTCCATTACGGCAAACGCGCTGGTTAACGACCGTGTCGATCGCACTGGTGAGGACGCCGAAACAATCGCGCATGCCGCTTGGGAAAATGCCTGCAAACTTTTTCAAAAATAGTTCTTGCGTTCGCGGTGGCGCTCCGTTATTCTAATTCCTGCACGCGGGCGTGGCGGAATTGGCAGACGCGTACGGTTCAGGTCCGTATGGGGGCAACCCCATGAAGGTTCAAGTCCTTTCGCCCGCACCATTGATTGAAAGAGCTCCCAGCAATGGGAGCTTTTTTGTTATGGGCCCATCGCAGGGACTTGAACCTGTGAAGGAGCGAGCGTCAAGAAAACGCGGAGCGTTTTTAGCGAGCTGGCGAGTCCGCCGGCAGGCGGGCGAAGCCGGTGCGGATCCGCGAAGCGGATACGCGGACGTCCTTTCGCCCGCAACATTGATTGAAAGAGCTCCCAGCAATGGGAGCTTTTTTGTTATGCACGATCTCCTTGGACGGGTATCCTAATGCCAACGTGTGCCTATCAGAGGAGAGACCATGCTGTTTTCCGGTATCATCGCCGCCCTTACCAGCCTTTTGATTCCCATCATCATCCTGTTGTTGCTGCTCCCCAACGCCTGCTACGTCGTTGAGCAGCAGCACGCTGTGATCATCGAGCGCTTGGGTAAGTTCAATCGTATCGTCAACGCGGGCTTCCACGTGAAGGTGCCCGTGATTGACCGTAAGGCCGCCACGGTGAGTTTGCGCACCATGAAAAACGGTTTTGGCATCGACGTTAAGACCCAGGACAACGTGACCATTGGCCTTGAGGTCTCCGCTCAGTACCACGTGAGCTATGACATGGGTGCTGGCCCGGCGGATTCGGGCATCTACAAGAGCTACTACATGCTGCAGGAGCCCGTCGACCAGATGCGCGACTTCATCACCGACGCCCTGCGCTCCTCCATCCCCGTCTACACGCTCGATGAGGTTTTTGCCAAGAAGGATGACATCGCCAAGGATGTTAACGCTACTGTTTCCGAGCAGATGGCCGCCTACGGCTTCACCCTCGTGTCGACGCTCATCACCAAAATCGCACTGCCGACCGAGGTTGAGAACTCCATGAACGACATCAACGCTGCCCAGCGCAAGCGCGCTGCCGCGCAGGAGCTCGCCGAGGCCGACCGCATCAAGCGCGTCACCGAGGCGACCGCCGAGGCCGAGGCTATGGAAAAGGCGGGCGAGGGCATCGCCAACCAGCGCAAGGCCATCGCGCTGGGTATCAAAGATTCGCTCGAGATCATCCAGGAGACGGGTGTCGGCAATGACGAGGCCAACCAACTGTTCATGTTTACGCAGTGGTCCGAGATGATGACGGAGTTCGCTCGCACGGGTAAAACCTCGACGGTCGTGCTGCCGAGCGACTTTTCGCAGTCGGCCTCGATGTTCGAGCAGATGCTGGCCGCCGGCAAAGTTCAAAACGATTCGAAGGAGTAGACGCGCGTGAAATACACCGTCGTTTGCGTCGGTAAGCTCAAGGAGCGCTTTTGGAAGGACGCGTGCGCTGAGTACACCAAGCGCCTAGGTGCCTATGCCAAGGTGGATATCCGCGAGGTGGCCGATATCGACCCGGCTAAGGCGGGCGGCGTGGATGCCGCGCGCGACAAGGAGGGGGCGGCGATTCTTGCCGCCTTGCCATCTCGAGCGCATGTGATCCTGCTGGCTATCGAGGGCAAGGAGCGCTCGAGCGAGGAGTTTTCGGCGAGGCTCGACGATCTTATGCTGCGAGGCAACAGCGACATTGCCTTTGTAATCGGCGGTTCGGACGGCGTGAGTGATGACGTGCGCGCACGAGCCGACGAGATGCTCAGCTTTGGACGCATTACCTTGCCGCATAACCTGGCGCGTGTGGTGCTGCTGGAGCAGATTTACCGTGCCTGCAAGATCAGTCGTGGCGAGCCGTATCACAAATAGGTCGGCAATACGAAACAATGGCGTGGGACAATACCTTTCGTTTTGAGGAATGTGTCTGAAAGGACTATGCGATATGAAGATTGGATTTGTCGGTTTTGGCAATATGGCGAGCGCTATGGCCGATGGCTGGATCGCTGCCGGTGTAGCTGCGAGCGACATGTGCGCCTGCGCGGGTCGCTACGACGCACTGGTTGAGCGCTGCGAGGCGCGCGGCATGGTCGCCTGCCACGATGCCGCCGAGGTTGTCGCCGCATCCGATATCGTGGTCGCTGCGGTCAAACCGTACATGATCGAGAAGGTATTCGCCCCGCTCAAGGATGCTCTTGCCAAAAAGGTCGTTCTGTCGGTTGCCTGGACCTGGGACAGTACCAAGTGGGAGCAGGTCCTGCCGGGCGTCGCGCATATCTCGACGGTGCCCAACACGCCGGTTTCGGTGGGCGAGGGCGTCATCGCCTGCGAGAAGGCTTCGACGCTTAACGACGAGCAGCGTGCTGTGGTGCTCGACCTGCTCGGTAAGTTTGGCGCTGTCGTCGAGCTCGACACAAGCCTGCTGTTTGTGGGCGGCACGGTGGGTGGTTGCGCTCCGGCGTTTGTCGCCATGGCAATCGAGGCCCTGGGCGATGCGGCGGTCAAGCACGGTATCCCGCGTGCGGATGCTTATCGCATTGTGAGCCAGATGGTGCTGGGTACGGCAAAGCTGCAGCTTGCAACTGGCCAGCATCCTGCGGCGATGAAGGATGCCGTATGCTCGCCCGGTGGTGCCACCATCAAGGGCGTCGTTGCGCTCGAGGACGCCGGCATGCGCAGCGCCCTAGTCAATGCAATCGACGCAACCCTCCAGTAAAACCGACCAAAAAAGGGACAGGTTTATGTTGGCAGGTTTTTCCTGCGGTTTTGTCCTTTTAGCGAAAAGTGCCCCGCAACTGGCTCAATTCCAGTTGCGGGGCACTTGCGTTTGCCCAGATAAAACCGACCAAAATAAACCTGTCCCTTTTTGGCAGGTTAGTCCCAGAAGCTGTCTTCTTCGTCCTCGGACTTGGGGCCGCGGTCGACATACATCTTATGGGTGCGCTTCTCCATTACAAAGGCAATAATCGCAAACAGCAGGATGCCGCCGGCGAAAAGGATGGCAAAACCGGTGCGGGTGCCAAACAAAAAGGAAAAAACTGCGTCCATTGGGTGCCTTCTTGCGTAGTTGAGTTGGGTCGTAAACGCTCATAAGTATATACTTGCCCATACATGTACAAGGTTGCAACCTAAATGGAATGTATATCGCCGGAGGATCTAATGCTTGATATCAAGTTTGTTCGCGAGAACCCCGATGCCATCGATGTCGCCATGGCTAACCGCCAGACGTCTTGGGATCGCGAGAAGTTCTTTGAGCTCGACGACGAGCGTCGTGCCGTCATCACTGAGGTTGAGGAACTTCAAGCCACGCGCAATGCCGAGTCCAAGAAGATCGGCGCCCTGATGAAGGAGGGCAAGAAGGACGAGGCCGAGGCCGCCAAAGAGGCCGTGCGCGCCGTCAACGAGAAGATTGACGGTCTGGCCGAGCGCCGCACCGCCCTCGAGCAGGAGCAGTACGACTTCATGGCTCACCTGCCCAACATTCCTTGCGAGGCCACGCCGTACGGCAAGGACGAGGACGAGAACATCGAGCGCCGTCGTTGGGGCACCCCGCGCGAGTTCGACTTCGACTTTAAGCCGCACTGGGATCTGGGCACCGACCTCGACATCCTTGACTTCGAGCGCGGCAACAAGCTCTCCGGCAGCCGCTTCACCGTTCTCGGTGGCGCCGGCGCCCGTCTTGAGCGCGCCCTCATCAACTTCTTCCTCGATACGCACACCAGCCGTGGTTTTAAGGAGTGGTGGCCGCCCATCGTCGTCAAGCGTCAGACCATGTTCGGCACGGGCCAGCTGCCCAAGTTCGAGGACGACGCCTATCACGTCTCGGGCGACAACTTCCTGATCCCCACCGCCGAGGTCGTGCTCACCAACCTGCACGCCGGTGAGGTCCTCGACGCCGATACCCTGCCGCGCCGCTACACCGCCTTCACCCCCTGCTTCCGCGAGGAGGCCGGCTCCGCTGGTCGCGATACCCGCGGCATCATTCGCCAGCACGAGTTCGACAAGGTCGAGATGGTCAAGTTTGCCAAGCCGGAGGAGTCCGACGAGGAGCTCGAGAGCATGACCGCCGAGGCCGAGTACCTGCTGCAGCAGCTGGGCCTTCCGTATCGCGTGATTAGCCTGTGCACCGGCGACCTGGGCTTCTCTGCCCGTCAGACCTACGACGTCGAGGTCTGGCTGCCGAGCTACAACGCCTACAAGGAGATCAGCTCCTGCTCCAACTGCGGTGACTTCCAGGCTCGCCGCGCCAACATCAAGTATCGCGACCCCGAGAACTTCAAGGGTTCGCGCTACCTGCACACCCTTAACGGTTCCGGCCTGCCGGCTGGTCGTACCATGGCTGCCATTCTGGAGAACTACCAGAACGCCGACGGCACCATCACGATCCCCGAGGTCCTGCGTCCCTACATGGGCGGCCTCGAGAAGATCGAGCCGGTCGCGTAACTTGGCTGCATAGGCGATATGCAAGGGCGCTCCTTCGGGGGCGCCCTATTTCGTGCACAGGTCCATACCATGCCGTGCGGACAGCTCAATAGAAAATACACGAACAACTGTTCTGTATACAGTCATCTACCTGCTATGCTTTTACTAGATAAGAGCGAGAGAAAGGGGGCGCGATGGAGCTGTTTGATGATCGGGTGGTTTTGTTTGAGAGCGACGAGGGCGGGGAGTACCTGCTTGTAACGTGTGAGCCGTCTGGCATGGGTGGCCTGGTGGTTCGACAGACGAGCGAGGGTTCGTTGACCCAATGGTGCTTTGAGGAGTCGCCGCATGTGGTTGAGACGTTTGTGGCGCACGAGGGGCTTGTGGCCCTGGAGCATTTCTATGGGGTCCGGACATCTAACCAGGTTGCTCGCATGTTGAGTATCTCGTTTGCCGATTATGATTGTGCCCAGCGGGTGAGATCGCTCCTGAGGGAACTTGATGCTAAGTTTGACGTGATCGAAAAGCCAATCGATCGTACGGGGAATGGCGGTATATGCGGAGCAGCATGACAAGACTGCGTTCCACAAAAAAGTTTGAAATTGTGCTTGACTCCAATAAGCTAAAGTGGTTTTATATGTCTTGCGCTGCGGCGTTACCTCAGCTGGATAGAGGGTCTGACTACGAATCAGAACGTCATAGGTTCGAATCCTATACGCCGCACCAATTGAAATTGAAAGCCTCCGGCAACGGGGGCTTTTCTTTTACGCCGGCACTGCATGGATTCGAACCACGGTCGAGGCACGAACAACTTAATTATCACTCCGTAATATTTTTTCTAATTGTCGCTTGACCCATCGGGGACTCGCGTGCATAATAATCCGTGCGTTGCGGCGTTACCTCAGCTGGATAGAGGGTCTGACTACGAATCAGAACGTCATAGGTTCGAATCCTATACGCCGCACCAATTGACTTTAAAGCTCCCGGCAACGGGGGCTTTTCTTATATCGCGATGCGTCGAAGATTGCGCCAAGCCCTCCAAATGATTAAAAATCAAATTCGATAACTTTTTTTGAAAAAATGCTTGACCATTATTCAGTCTCTGTGCATAATAATCAACAAGTCGCGGCGTTACCTCAGCTGGATAGAGGGTCTGACTACGAATCAGAACGTCATAGGTTCGAATCCTATACGCCGCACCATTTGAGATTAAAGCTCCCGGCAACGGGGGCTTTTCTTTTACGTAAACACCGCATGGATTCGAACCTCGGTCGAGGCGCGGGCGTAAAGAAAACGCGGAGCGTTTTTAGCCCGCGGGCGAGCACGCCGGCAGGCGGGCGAAGCCGGTGCGGATCCGCGCAGCGGATGCGCGGAATCCTATACGCCGCACCATTTGAGATTAAAGCTCCCGGCAACGGGGGCTTTTCTTTTGCGCCAGCTTGAGTGCTTTCGTCCAAAGGGACGATTTCCTGTCGACTCGTGTAAGATTCCGAGTAGATGTCGCGACTTATTCGCGACCACTCCTTCTCAAGCGACCGATCAGGGTGATATTTCGTGGCAGAGCGTCCGACATACAAGCTCAGGTTTCTCGATCCCAAGAAGCGCTTTCCGGCGATGCCCGAGCAGCCAGCGGGACGCTCGTATGGCGTGGTCTGGAAACTCTTTGGCGAGGATCAGCATGAATCTTGTTATGTCGTCGAATTCGTTGGCAAAAGTCATGTGTCGCTTTTGGGCTACGTAAGCGTTTCGGGTGAGGTGTACAAGGTGGACCGCCCCGTTAGCGAGGCTCCGCTGCCCAACGATCCCGATATGGAACTCGTCCTTGACGAGTCGGACTCCGGTATTGGTGAGATTGTGGTTCGGGGAGCCAACGGCACAATGCGCGCGTGCGCGCGAACCGTCGGCTCTCCCGAAGGTCCCATGCGCGAACAGTCCGAACACGAGACATGGAATTCGGCCCGCTCCCTTCCTTACGGCGAGTTCATGGCATCGATGTTCCTGCGCTACGTGATATTCACTGACTCCGAAAATACCATTGCGAGCACGGCGGACGCCGACGGACTCGACGAGGGTATGCAAAACGTTGTCGACAAGATCAAGCTCGTAAAGTTGCCCGAGCCGGTCGAGGTGTTTTTGGGCTTTAACACGGCACCGCTCCCCGATGCTATCGAGACGCTGCTCTACCGCGTTGACCATGCCGAGAATCCGAGCGGTATCGAGCGTTATGCCGCCGCCCTTATGAGTGAAATTGACTTGCCCCGCTTGCGCACCATCGCCGCTAAGTCCGAGATGAGCCTGGCTCGCATCGATCGCTCAAAGCTTTTCTATCTCAATTTTGATCGTAGTCTGCTGGACCAGGACGAGATTGACACGCTGCTCGCCATCGAGTGCCGTCTCAACCGCCTCTCCGGCATCCTTGAGCGCATCGGGGCTGGATTGGTCCCCGCGGCCTCGTCGCCGAGCCTTGAGGGCTGCGCGCTCTTTGATGCGTGGCATATCGCTAAGACGACCAACGATGTTCCCCGACTGCTCGATACGGCCTCGAGCGATAACCCGTGGGGCGAACCGGGTACGGTGGCTTGCCAACCGGGCGGTGAGTGGGATGTGCGTACCCGCTTCGCGCGTATTGTCGAGGCGCTTAACGTGGTCACGCGGCTCGACTATACCTATCGGGCAAACGTTGCCGAGGGGATCATGCTCGTTCGGTTTGGGCAGTCTGTCGTTGATGCCATGCCGCAACGTGAATACGACGCTCAAGATGACGCCTGGCACGAGCTGGACGAGGACACGCGCACGATCTGGGCCGCGGAGCACGATGCGCGCGTGGCGCTCACGCTTGCGGCAGCGTGTTTTGCCGCGGGCACCTGCATCACGCGCTGCTATGTGCAGATTGCTGCTCCCGACAGTGAGCAGGGCGAGCGCGTTGTTGCAACGTATTTCTTTGGGCGCGCGGCCTATCTGGCCGATTGCGTGCCTGTCGCCAAGGATCTTGAGAGCATGGACATGGACGATATGCCGTGCAAGCGTGTGCTTGAGGCATATGAGTCAACCGCTCCGGAGACGATTGAACCTGCGGAGGTTCATGCTCGTCCGCGTGATGACCATCGCATGCTGCCGCCGGCGCTGCGCGATCTGCTGCTTGCCGATACGGCTGACGAGCTGGAGGTCATGGAAGAGGACGACGACCCATACGTGGCCCGTGTTGTTGAATTGCGCGAGCAGGCAAAAGTCGACCGTACAGGTGCTTTTGAAGGCTTTTCCCGTCTTGTTGAGGAGTTGGAGGCTAAGTGCGCCGTCGCCGAGCTTTTGGCGACAGGTCCGGTTCAAACGCAGTTTTGCGATAACCAGCTGGTGCGCATGGTGCTACCGGTGTTGGAAGAAGACCGCTCTGTGCGAATCCTTCGTGCGCCCGATGCGCTGTACTTTGCCCAGCACGAGATCTGCAGCTTTTACGCCGAGCAAGAGGACTTTGAACGAGCACTGCCCGAGGTGCGCCATCTTTACGATCTGGCGCGCTCGTCCATGCAGTCGCACTTTGCGCTCATCAACGTGCTTGCACGTCTGGAGCGCTTTGACGAGATTATCGAGGTGGCGCGCCACGGCCTACGTATTGCCAGCGATCGTTCTGCAATCGGCTACCTGTTCTATCGCTTGGCGTTTGCCTATTGGAATTGCGATCAGCTCGACCTGGCGCTGGCTTGTTACCGTCTGGTGCCGCGCGGCGAGGAGTCGGGCAGCAGCGCGCTGGAAGAAATGCAGGGCCTTATGAACGAGATGGGCGTCAGCGAGCCTCCGACGTTCGAGGAAGCGGTCGAGACCATCCACAAGGCTGGACTAGAGCTGCCGCCAGTGTCCGCCGTGACGAATCAGCTGGCAGATGCCGCTGTGCAACTGGTCGACAACGGTTTCTTTTTCCTGGCGCGCGGTTGTATCTTCCAAATGTGGCGCACCATGGGCAACGACGAGCTCGGCTCCCTCAACCGCTCGCTGGGGTAGGCGAAGCTTTCAAGAAGGAAAGGCTGCTGGGCAATTAGAAAATTCCCTCTTGCCCAACTTCGACTGTTTGGTTACTATAGAACGGCTGTTACGGAGAGCTGACCGAGAGGCCGAAGGTGCTCGCCTGCTAAGCGAGTATGCCCCAAAAGGGCATCTGGGGTTCGAATCCCCAGCTCTCCGCCAGTACGAATTTGAAGAAGGGTCCCATCTGGGGCCCTTTTTTGGTGCGGAGAAAGGAGGCTGGGGATTCGAACCTCAAAAAAAGGAGGCATCCTTTCGGACGCCTCCTTTCAGTGGACTTATTATTCTTGCGCCCTACACCTCGGGCGCCTTGGCGACGGTCTCGCTTTCTGCCGTGAGTGGGCGGTTGTCGATGCGACGGCCCAAGCGATCGAGCTTCACGAGTAGCCATTCAATGGGATTCGGCCCTGCGCCTTCCTCGTCGGCGACTAGGTCCATGACGGCGATCTTTGTGCCGTCCTGCTTGAGCGTAACGCTACCCACCTTGTCGCCCACATGCACCGTGCCCGAAAGATCGTCGTAGCTAACCTTTTCGGTCACCTCGCCGGCAAGGGAAAACACGGTCGCTTGCGCCGTAGGATCGGCGAGTGTGGCGTCGATCGTCTTATCCGTCCAGTCGGTTTGGCCAATGCGCGCCATAAGCGGGTTGCCGTTGGCGGTCTTTTCCTGCGTGTTGGCGATTGCGACCGTCACCTTGTGACCGTAGTACCAATTGGCAAGGGTTGCGGTATCGGTAAAGCGCTGGTCGGTGGTGGTGGAGTTCAAAACGACGGTGTAGATCTCGTCGCCATCGCGGTTGTAGGCACCCGCAAAGCAGTAGCCCGCGTCGTCGGTGGTGCCGGTCTTGCCACCGATGTTGCCATCTTGGCCCAGCAAATAGTTATGCGTGTCCATGGAATGCGAATGGTCGGTGCCGTCGGCGCCCGTGACCTCGATCCAGGAATCCTCGCTCGCTACGACCTCGCGGATCGTGTCGTTTTTCATGGCCTCCTGCATCATCAGCGCTACGTCGTGTGCGGTTGAGTGCATATCGCCGGCCCATTCATCAAAGTCCAGACCGTGTGGGTTCTCAAAGACCGTGCCGGTGCAGCCGAGCTTTTTGGCGCGCTCGTTCATGGCCTTCACAAAGGTTGCCTCGGCGTCTTTGGTCTTAGGGTCGATCTTCTTGCCCACATATTCGGCGAGCACGACGGCGGCGTCGTTGCCCGAGGGAATCATCAGGCCGCGCAGTGCCTGCTCCACGGTAAGCTCGTCACCTTCGAGCAAGCCGGCGGTCGAATTACCCACGGTGGCTGCGGCGTTGCTCACCGTGACCTTCTCGTCCATCTTGCAATTCTCGACGGTTAGGATTGCGGTCATGACCTTGGTGATCGAGGCAATCTTGACCTGCTCATCGGCGCCGCGGGCATAGTAGACGGTGCCGTCTTTGCCCATGACGAGGGCATTGGTCGCATCGATATCGGGCAGGTTTTCGGCCGTGATGCCGCGCGCATCGGCGGTTTTGCCGCAAACATTGTCGGTCGTGAGCGCTTGGGCGCCGGCGACGGTGGGCACGCCAGCGGCAAGGGCGATGGCGCAGACAAAGCCGGCGGCAAGCTGGGCTGAGCGCTTTGCAAAAGAGGTGAGGGACTTCACGGATTTCGCTTTCGACGGGATGGTCTCTTCTGGAACTAGAGTATATCGTTTGCCGGCGTCGGCGATCATCGCGTGCGTGCGTGGCCCACATCCGCGCCTGAACGGGCACAAGGGTGCTTAAGGCCGACTTAATCACCCACGCTTGTTGTGTGTGGCGTGCGTCGCCTCGGGCATAATGGAGCGCGAGAGGAGCACGCATGAACGAGCGCATTTTGGTAGTTGATGACGAGAAGGCCATCGCCGACTTGGTTGGTATCTACCTTACAAAAGAGGGCTTTGATGTCCAGATTGCCTATAGCGGGGCCGATGCTGCCAAGGCAATCCTGGAGCAGGAGTTCGATCTGGCACTGTTGGATGTCATGCTGCCCGATATCGATGGATTTGAGCTGCTGCGTACGATCCGTTCCAGCCATACCTATCCTGTGATCATGCTGACGGCGCGCGATGCCCAGCAAGACAAGATCGAGGGCCTTTCGCTTGGCGCGGACGATTACGTGGTTAAGCCGTTCCGTCCGCTGGAGCTCATCGCGCGCGTACACGCTCAGCTTCGCCGCTACACCAGCTACGGTAGCCGCTCGCAGGCGGCCGAGTCGCCGACCATCCAGCTCGACGGACTGGAGATCAACCGCGATGCTCGTTCCGTAATGGTGGACGGTGCACCGGTGCGCCTCACGCCCATCGAGTATTCCATCTTGCTGTATCTGGTCGAGCATCGCGGCAGCGTGGTAGCCGTGGAGGACCTGTTCCGCGCGGTGTGGAACGAGGATTTTATGCCCGGCTCCAACAATACGGTGATGGTGCACATTCGCCACCTGCGCGAAAAGATTGGCGACGACGCTCAAAAGCCGCGCTTTATCAAAAACGTCTGGGGCGTCGGCTACATAATCGAATAGCGCCTTTGATGGTGGGGAAGTGGATATGACAAAAGACGATAGGCAGGCATTCGAGGTGCCCGATCGACTCTTTGAATACGTACGGGCAGTCGTCGACAACCGCGCGCTTGCGACGGTGCTGCTCTTTTTGCTGAGCCTGCTGCTGATTGGCATCGACAACATCGCCGGAATCTTAGCGGTGCTGCTCATTGGCTTTTTGCTGATCGATCGATTCGAAATCGTGCGCCGTTGCGTGGTGATTGGCGGTGCCGCGTGGACCATGACGTTGGCGATTGGCGCCATGGCGCTCGGCGGCATCGAAGGGCCGGTGCTGTTCGATGCCGGCTTTGTATTCAACATGCTTGGCTTTGTGCTGGCGCTTGCCGTGTGCGTGCTGTTCTTTTGCGGCCGTGCTCTGTACTACCAGGGCTACGAGCGGGGCGAGCAGCATGCCGATTGTGTGCTGGCCGCTCGTATTCAAGATCGCCTGATCGATCACCCCAACACCTGGGACAACATTGACGGCGACTTCTTGGAGGTCGAGGGCGCCCTTAACCGCGTGCGTGACCGTGAGCGCAAGGTGCGGCAATCTCTGCGTGACGAGTCGCATCGCAAGGACGATCTGGTCACGTACTTGGCACATGACCTACGCACCCCGCTTGCCAGTGTGGTGGGCTATCTTTCGCTGCTGCAAGAGGCTCCTGAGCTGCCGGTTGAGCAACGTGCGCACTTTACGGGCGTGGCGCTCGACAAGGCGCACCGGCTCGATGCGCTCATCGAAGAGTTCTTCGATATCACGCGCTTTGACTTCCACGATATCGTGCTCACGCGCGGCTATGTTGATCTGGGGTTGCTGCTGGCTCAGGTGGCTGACGAGTTCTATCCCATCCTCAACGAGCAGCATAAGGAAGCCCAAGTTGATATTCGCGAGGACCTGACGGTGCTCGTGGATGGCGACAAGATGGCCCGCGTGTTCAACAACATCATGAAAAACGCCGTCGCCTATAGCTATGAGGGCTCGACTATCACGATTGAGGCCAGGCGCCAAGACGATGGCGGCGTGCGCGTGCGCTTTATCAATCAGGGCGATCCTATCCCTGCGGCTAAGCTCAAGGTGATCTTTGAGAAGTTCTATCGCCTGGATGCGGCGCGTGCGACCAATCGCGGTGGTGCCGGCCTGGGCCTTGCTATTGCCAAGGAGATCATCGCGGCACACGGCGGTACCGTTGCATGTGAATCGACGCCCGAACACACGATATTCACCATCGAGCTGCCCGCCGCATAGCCAGCGTGCCCTTACAAACACTTGACAATGCGCTCACGTGCATATGAGCCGCGATTTCTACTATCGATACTGCTGAATTGATATCGATATGGAGGTATGCGGTATGATGGCTGCTGCGGCTGCGGAGCCCACGGAGCTTGAAGAACTCATGGAAGCGCAGGCCGAGGCCGCGCATGAGCGCGAGGTTGGGGATGCGACTCGCCCCACGGCAGAGGAACTTGCCGCCTCGCCGACGCGCATCGACGTCGAGGGCCTCGACCTGTTCTATGGCGACCACCATGCGCTCAAGGACGTGAATATCAAGATCCGCGACAAGCAGATCACCTCGTTCATCGGGCCTTCGGGCTGCGGAAAGTCTACGTTGCTGCGCTGCTTTAACCGCATGAACGACGGCATCAAGGATTGCCGCATCGAGGGCAAGATTGCGCTCGATGGTCAAGATATCCTGGGCGATTGCGACATCTGCCGTTTGCGCCAGCGCGTGGGCATGGTGTTCCAACGCCCCAACCCGTTTCCCATGAGCATCTACGACAACGTCGCCTACGGTCCTCGCGGTATGGGTGTGCGCGACCGCGCCGTGCTCGATGAGCTGGTCGAGGACTCCCTGCGTCGCGCTGCCCTGTGGGACGAGGCCAAGGACAAGCTCAAAGAGTCGGGACTGGGTCTTTCGGGTGGACAGCAGCAGCGCCTGTGCATCGCTCGCGCACTTGCCGTGCAGCCCGACATTCTGCTGATGGACGAGCCGACCTCGGCACTCGACCCTGTGTCGACGCTCGTGGTGGAGCAGCTGGCCTGCGAGCTCAAGGAGATCTGCACGCTGGTGGTCGTGACGCACAACATGCAGCAGGCCGCGCGTATTTCCGATTCGGTTGCGTTCTTTTTGCTGGGTGAGCTGGTGGAGTACGCGCCCACCGCGCAACTCTTCAAGAATCCGTCCGATCCGCGCACCGCGGATTATTTGACGGGGCGTTTTGGCTGACGCTGTCTTTTACAGGTGCCTTTAGGGTTAAGATGCGGTCATATCGGCCGCAAAGGGGTTCAACATGATCTATTACGTCGAGGACGATGACAACATCAGGGATTTGACAGTCTACGCGCTGCGCAAGCAGGGAATCGAGGCCGAGGGCTTTTCGTGTGATGGCGAGTTTAAAGCTGCCGTGGCGCGACGGGTGCCCGATGCTGTGCTGCTCGATATCATGCTGCCCGACACCGATGGCTTGGCGATTATGCGTCGCCTGCGTGCCGATCGCCTGACGGCGACGGTGCCCATCATGATGCTTACCGCCAAGGACACCGAACTCGACAAGGTGATGGCGCTCGATGGCGGTGCCGACGATTACCTGACTAAGCCGTTTTCGCTCATGGAGCTTGCGAGCCGCTGCCGCGCACTGCTGCGTCGCGGCGGCATGGTCAAGCAGGCGAGCGATGTGCTCAGCGTGGGCGACATCGTGCTTTCGCCCAGCCATCGCGAGGTGACCGTTGCCGGCGAGCCGCTTAAGCTCACCCTGCGCGAGTTCGACCTGCTCGAGTACCTCATGCGCAAGCCCGGCGTGGTCTTTACCCGCGAGTCGTTGCTGCAGAGCGTGTGGGGCTGGGACTTCGACGGCGGTTCGCGCACCGTTGACGTGCACGTGCAGACGCTTCGCCAAAAACTGGGCGAGCATGCCAGCGCCATCGAGACCGTGCGCGGCGTGGGTTATCGCCTGGCCGAGCCTTCTGCCGGTGATGGTGCCGAAGGCGACGACACCGCGGCCACCGCATCGGAGGGGTAACCCGTGGTCTTCGCCCCCCAGGGAAAACATACGCTGTCGCACCGCGTTTTTGTGACGATCTTTGTCTGCGCCATGGCGGTTATCGTGGCGTTTACGGTGCTGGGTGCGTTCTTTGTGCAAAACACTTTGGCGGATGCCACGAGTGCCAATCTGGCGCAGGAAACCGAGCTCATTGCTGCCGCCCTCGACGAGCAGCAGGAGCCCATTCCGTTCTTGCGAAGCCTCGATCGCGAGGATCTTCGTATCACGCTGATCAATAAGGACGGATCTGTTGCCTACGACAACGAGGCGTCGCCTTCCACACTGCCCAACCATGGCGATCGCCCCGAGGTCATCGAGGCCTTTGAGAGTGGTTCGGGTTCCGCGGAGCGCGCAAGCTCTACACTCGACGAGATTATGCTGTATCGCGCCGTCACCCTTGATAACGGCCAGGTCGTTCGCTTGGCGCAGGCCCAGCCTGGCGTTGCGGCGATTTTGCTGTCGATGCTGGCGCCGATGCTGCTTATCGCAGCAGCGGGTGCAGTACTCTCGTTTTTTATGGCGCGCCGTGAGTCCCGTGCCATCATCGCGCCGTTGCAAGAGGTGGATTTGGATCACCCACGCCGTAGCTATGAGCACGCCTATGCCGAGATGGTCCCCATGCTTGAGCGTATCGAGTCGCAGCGCCAGGAACTCAAGCGCCAAATGGCGGTGCTAGCGGACAACGACCGTATGCGCCGCGAGTTCACGGCGAATATCACCCATGAGCTCAAGACGCCGCTTACGGCGATTTCGGGCTATGCCGAGCTCATCGCAAATGGCATGGTCGAGGGCGAGGACGACCTGCGCAACTTTGGCGGTCGCATCTATCGTGAGGCGGGCCGCTTGGCAGCGCTTGTCAACGACATCCTTACGCTGTCTAACTTGGACGAGGCCGAACGTGCAACTGAGGGCGAGGCGGTGCCCATTGGGTCCACGGAGCCTATTGAGCTCTCGCGTGCGATCTACGCGGTTGAACAGCGTCTTGAACAGGTTGCCCGTCAGGCGAATGTGACGATAAGTCATGAGACCAAGCCTGTGGTCATCGAAGGCGTGTCGCGCTTGGTCGACGAGCTCATCTATAATCTGGCAAGCAACGCCATCCGCTACAATCGGCCCGGAGGTACGGTTACGCTGCAGTGCGGCACCAACGACGAAGGCCATCCGTTCCTCGCTGTCGCCGACACGGGAATCGGTATCGCGCCTGAAGAACAGGGCAAGGTATTTGAGCGGTTCTATCGCGTGGACAAGAGTAGGTCCAAGGCACGCGGCGGAACCGGCCTGGGGCTTGCCATTGTCAAGCATGCGGCCCTGTATCATCACGCCACGCTTGATCTGTCGAGCGAGTTGGGCGTGGGAACCACCATTACGGTGACGTTTCCCATACAGCAGGACGAGCCATTCGCATAGCGATACAACATAGATATTGATATAGACGCCGCATTTGACTTTCGGGTGCGGCGTTGTTGTGCAATTTTACGATTGCTTCCGACATTTTTACAGGAGAGCCTGTTTCTTATGTATAGAGTTTGGTCTCGGTAAAAAGATGCGATAACATACGGACAGTTTTGTCAATCCGAACTGGGGAAATGAAAGGCAAGCTGCATGACCCTTCTCGAACTGTTCCAGCTGCTGAAGAAGCACCTCAAGCTGGTCATCACCCTTCCGGTGGTCTGCGCGATCGCCATGGGCATCGTGTCCTTCGTTGCGATGGACAACACCTACACCGCGACGACGAGCATGTACATTCTCGCCAAGACCGACGATAGCGGTCAGATGAGCTACAACGATCTCTCGGCGAGCCAGATGCTTTCCAACGATATCGCCACGCTGCTGGATAGCGATAGCGTTAAGAGCGGTGCAGCCAATGAACTGGGCCTCACCGATCTGGATGACTACAAGGTGTCTGTTTCCTCCGAGACCACCACGCGTGTCATTACGCTTTCGGTTACCGGCACCGATGCCAAGGAGACGGCTAAGGTCGCAAAGGCCATGGCCAGCTCGGTGAGTACGGTCGCTCAGAACGTCGGCGCTGCCCAGAGCATCAACGTTATCGACGAGGCTAAGACCCCCGAAGCCCCCAGCGGCCCCAAGCGCACGCTGTATATTGCCGTCGCGTTCCTCGCCGGTATCTTTATCGCAGTTGCCTATGTCGTTTTGGCAGACATGCTCAATACCCGCATCCGCGGTGCCGAAGAGGCAGAAGAGCTCCTGGGCATTCCCGTTGTTGGCCGAATTCCGGCTATGAAAGGTGGTAAATAGGCATGGCTAAGGCAAAGAACACCGATAAGCTCGTTGTACAGAATGCCGCCAAGACCCTTCTGGCCAACATCCGCTTTGCGAGCGTGGATGACCCCATTCGCACCATTACCGTTACCTCCTCGATTCCCAACGAGGGCAAGTCTACGGTTTCCATTAACCTTGCTCAGGCAATCGCCACGAGCGGCAAGTCCGTGCTCCTGGTCGAGGCCGATATGCGCTGCAGGTCCCTTTCCGATATGCTCGGCGTTCGTTCGCGCGGCGGACTCTATGCGGTCCTTTCCGAGCAGATCTCCATTGACCAGGCAATTGTCGAGACGGGTCAGAAGAACTTCTACTTCCTCGATGCCGAGCCACACATTCCCAATCCTGCCGACATCATCGTCTCCCATCGCTTTTCCAAGTTGGTCAAGGCACTGTCTGCTAAGTTCCAGTACGTCATCTTCGATGCTCCTCCGGTCGGCACCTTCATCGATGCTGCCGAGATTGCCAGCCTGACCGACGGCACGCTGTTCGTGGTGCGCGAGGACTTTACCAAGCGCGAAGAGGCGCTCAACGCTATCGCCCAGCTTAAGAAGTCCGAGAAGGTCAAGCTCATCGGTACCGTCATGAATTACTGTGAGACCGAGACCAGCGAGTACTACTATTCTTACTACACCAAGGACGGTAAGAAGGTTAAGAAGGGCTCCGGCGATCAGGGCGCTTCCAAAAAGGGCATCTTTACCAACCGAGCAAACGTTTAGTTGATTAAGGCCGACCTATGCGTGACATTCATTGCCATATCTTGCCGGGTGTAGACGACGGCGCCGCCGATCTTGATGAGAGCTTGGCGATGCTCGAGGCTGCCAAGCGGGCTGGTGTAACCAGAATTGTTTGCACTCCTCACTGCCGTGATCCCTATTTTGATTACGACAAGATGTGGGATGCCTTTGAGCTGCTGCGTGATAACGCTGACGGTTTTCCGCTCCAGATGGGCTTCGAGGTCAACCATCGAAAGCTCGTTGAGCTTGGTATCGATGCCGCGGAGCACCTGCATTTCGATGGGACCAACGAGTTTCTGCTCGAGCTTTCGACGCATGCCGATGCGTATGCGTTTAGAGAGTACGAGAACACGATTTACGATTTGCAGTGCCGTGGCTACCAGGTGATCATCGCTCATCCTGAGCGCTATCGTGCGGTTCAAAAGGATGTAAGCGTGGCGGAGCGTCTGGTCGATATGGGCTGCAAGCTGCAGGCTTCGGCGGACTTTATTGCCGGCGGTCGCTTTGGTCGCGAGAAAAAGCCGGCACAGCGCCTGTTCGATCAGAACCTGTACAGCTTCATCGCGAGCGATGCCCATAACGTGGGTCATTACGACTGCTTGGCGAAGGCTCGTGCGAAGTTTAGCGTGCGCGGAGCTCATTTTCGCTAATATATCTGTCCCTAACGTTCGCATTGAATGAAAGGGCAGCCATGGATATCCAACTTAAGACGGGATGCTTCGATGACGCGGCGTTGGTGCGCCGCGTCGTTTTTATGGACGAGCAGGGCTACGAGAATGAGTTCGACGCTATCGACGAGGATCCGAACTGCATCCATGTGACGCTCTATGTAGACGGTGAGCTTGCCGGTTGCTCGCGCGTGTTTCCCGAAGAGCTTGAGCGCGCGGCTGACGCAGAGGCTCCGGTGTCGCCGGCGTGCGACTTGGACGAAGGCGTCGCGGCGGGGGAGACCTACATTATGGGGCGCGTGGCCGTGCTGCCGAGCATGCGCCGTCGCGGTCTGGCGAGCAAGATTGTCGAGGCCAGTGATACGTGCGCGCGTGATGCCGGCGCCAAGCTCATTAAGCTGCATGCGCAGGAATACGTGCTGCCGTTCTATGCCAAGGCGGGCTACACGCAGATTGCCCCGGTGGACTATGAAGACGAGGGCCAGCCCCATGCTTGGATGGCCAAGCGCGTAGATGGCAGATAGGGACGTTCCTTTCCTGCCGGCAGTCGGGGACACTCCTTGGCAATTGGCGCATCGGAGCGTTTGGACATACAGTTTTTCGATTCCGTATGTATATATGCGCGCTAATGGGTTATAAAATCTAAGTCTGAACATAGCAGGTCTGCGATGCGGCTCGGGCGACCGGGCCGTTTTTGCGGGCGGGGGTAGCGCGAAAGGACTGCACATGCGTCAATTTAAGACCGAGAGCAAAAAACTGCTCGACCTCATGATCAACTCCATCTACACCAATAAGGAAATCTTCCTGCGCGAGCTTATCTCTAACGCGAGCGACGCCGTCGACAAGCTCAACTTTAAGAGCCTGCAGGATCCGAGCGTCAAGATCGACCAGGGCGACCTGGCCATTCGCGTCTCCTTTGATAAGGATGCCCGCACCATCACGATTTCGGATAACGGTATCGGCATGACCGCCGAGGAGCTCGAGCGCAACCTGGGCACCATCGCCCACTCCGGCTCCGAGGAGTTTAAGACCGAGAACGCCGAGCAGCAGGGCTCCGATGTCGACATCATCGGTCAGTTTGGCGTGGGCTTCTACTCCGCCTTTATGGTTGCCAGCCACGTAAAGGTCGTCAGCCGCGCCTATGGCGAGGATGTCGCCCATGTGTGGGAATCCGACGGTCTTGAGGGCTACACCATCGAGGACGGCGAGCGCGCCGAGCACGGTACCGATGTCATCCTGACGCTGCGCGAGAACGAGAAGCTCGATGCCGACGGCGAGGCCGAGACCTACGATCGCTTCCTGACCGAGTGGGGCCTCAAGAGCCTGATTCAGCAGTACAGCAACTATGTGCGCTACCCGATCCGGATGATGGTGTCCAAGAGCCGTCAAAAGCCCAAGCCCGAGGATGCTGGCGACGATTACAAGCCCGAGTACGAGGACTACCAGGAGCTCGAGACCGTCAATTCCATGACACCGATCTGGAAGAAGCGCAGCTCCGACGTTGAGCAGAAGGATTACAACGAGTTCTACAAGTCCACGTTCCACGACTTTGACGATCCCGCGCGCACTATCAGCTTCCATGCCGAGGGTACGCTTGAGTACGATGCGCTGCTGTTTGTGCCGGGTCGCGCCCCGTTCGATCTGTACAGCAAGGACTACGAGAAGGGCCTGGCGCTCTACAGTTCCAACGTGCTGATTATGGAGAAGTGCGACGACCTGCTGCCCGACTACTACAACTTTGTGCGCGGTGTCGTGGACTCTGCCGACGTGACGCTCAACATCTCGCGTGAGACGCTGCAACAGAACCGTCAGCTCAAGGCCATTGCCAAGCGTGTCGAGAAGAAGATCACTGCCGATCTTGAGGACATGCGCGATAACGACCGCGAGGCATACGAGAAGTTCTTTGAGAACTTTGGTCGCGGTCTGAAGTACGGCATCTACTCGAGCTACGGCATGAAGGCCGACGAGCTCGCCGACCTGTTGCTGTTCTGGTCTGCCAAGGAGCAGAAGATGATCACCCTTGCCGAGTATGCCAAGGGCATGCCCGAGGGCCAGAAGGCAATCTACTATGCCGCCGGCGATTCGCGCGAGCGTCTGGCCAAGATGCCCGTCGTGAAGGGCGTGCTCGACCGCGGCTACGATGTACTGCTGCTGACGCAGGACGTGGATGAGTTCACCTTCCAGGCCATGCGTGAGTACGTGGCTGCCGATATGCCCAAGGTCTACGAGGATGACGCTGCTCGCGAGGCTGCCGAGAAGGCAGTTGCCGATGGTGCCGAGCCCGAGGTCGAGGATCGTCACCTGGAGCTTAAGAACGTCGCGACCGGCGATCTTGACATGGCGACCGATGACGAGAAGAAGGAGGCCGAGGACGCCACCAAGGAGAACGAGGATCTCTTTAACGCCATGAAGGAGGCGCTCGGCGACAAGGTCGAGAAGGTCGCCGTCTCTGCACGTCTGACTGACGCTCCCGCCTGCATCACCACCGAGGGTCCGCTTTCGCTCGAGATGGAGAAGGTGCTTCAGAAGGGTCCTGAGGGCGCGCCCGACGGTATGCCCAAGAGCCAGCGCGTGCTCGAGCTCAACGCCAAACACCCGGTCTTCGCCAAGCTCGTCGCTGCCCAGAAGGCCGGCGACGCCGACAAGATCAAGCAGTACTCCGGCCTGCTCTACGATCAGGCCCTGCTGGTCGAGGGCATCCTCCCTGAGGACCCCGTTGCCTTCGCGGCGGCTGTTTGCGAGCTTATGTAACTAGGGGGTTACGCGGTTCTACGAACCGCGTAACCATTCGACGCTGCAAACGCCCCTAAGCGGCAATCTGACGTTCAATCGTCGGTCGCGTACCGAAGTACGCTTCCCTCCTCTTTCACGTCACCTTGCTCGCTTAGGGGCGTTTTCGCTGACTTATGCTCAACCTGCGACGCTTTCGTGGCCCAAAGTAGTCATTGGGGACGTTCTTGTTCGACTAGTCGTTTAAGAACGTCCATTACAGTCGAAATTGTCAGCCCGGGACCGTCTCGGGCTACGATTGAGGCGCGCCCAGAACGGGCCG
>JBPGZF010000029.1:0-21760 GCA_052033095.1 Collinsella sp. | reverse complement strand
ATGTGGTGGCGACAGAGCAGTTTGCAGCCATGGCGTTCCGGTTTCCGGCGGGGTTTTGTTATCTTTCCTTCCGGGGGACCGACAGCACGATTGTGGGCTGGAAAGAGGACTTTAACATGGCGTTCCGGTGTCCTGTGCCGGCCCAGGAATCCGCGGCGCGTTATGTGGACGAGGCGGCGGATGCGATTGACGGGCCGCTTTTGTGCGGAGGTCATTCCAAGGGCGGAAACCTTGCGGTGTATGGTGCGGCGATGTGCTCCGATGTCGCCCGTGAGCGAATCGAACGGGCGTATTCCCATGATGGTCCGGGCTTCGTCGAGGAGTTTCTGAACGGCAATGCCTTTGCCGATCTTTCCGGTCGAATCGACAAGACGTTACCTCGGTCGTCGATCTTTGGCATGATGTTCGAGACACAGGAGGACTATGCCATCGTTGAGAGCACCGAGTTCAGCCTGCTGCAGCACAATCCCTTTAGCTGGATGGTTGATGGTCGCGACTTCGTGTACTGCGAGCACCTGTCCGCCGGTGCTCGATACGTTGATGGCTCCATTCGCGAGATGCTGCTTGCAGTGTCGCCTAGCGAGCGCGAGCGTTTTGTAGATGCGCTGTTCTCCGTGTTTGAGGCTACGGGTGCTGAGCGGTTTGCGGATATCGCTGGGAATCTGCGCGAGAGCCTGCCCGTGATGCTCCTGGCTGCGCAAGGCTTTGACAAGGAAACGCGACGCTTTGTCTCGCAGACCATCGTGGCAATCCTTAAATGCGCACTGCTGCCCAAACGGCCCCAGATCGACATGTCCGCCGCCGGTAAGAGTCTGGCAGAACAACTCGAGGCGTGGCAGTCCGAACTTTTGCGCTAACCATTGATGCAAAGCAGCCTGTCCCTGATGCACCAATCTTCGATGCGCCTGGGGCGGGCTCGACCGCTATACTGGTTCGTGCCGAAATCGATCTAGAACGGAATGCCGTATATGAAAATCAATCACGCGATTCTGCATATCTTGGACTTTGACTCTGCCGTCAACGTCATGAGCCAGCGCGAGCTCGATATCGAGAGCCGCACCGTGCGCAACTTCGTGACCACGCATCTGCGCCGTGCACGTACCTCGGCCGATAACAAGCGTGCCACGTTTGCCGAGAACTCTGCGTTTGGCGGCGAGCTCAAGGGCTATTTCTTTGGCGAGCGCGAGTTCGTGGACCTGTCGCAGCAGATTGCGGAGTTTATCTCCTCCGAGCTCACCAAAGCCGAGAAAGCCGAGTCCACTGACGTGCTTGTGGCGGATTTTGACGATGATGAGGATGCCCGCTGGTTTGCCGTGATGCTGCTGGGCTCTAAGCAGGCTTTTATGCACGAAGTGGGCCGCGAGGAGGGGGAGGTGCGCAATGACATCGCGCGCCACTACGCTATTCTGCCGAACCCCTCGCAAAAGGTGCCAAGCTATGCCATCGTGCGCGCGAGCACCATGGAGATCGGCTATGTGGACAAGAAACGCAAGATTGCCGGCGAGGACCGTATGCTTATCCCCGACGGCCTGCTGCAGTGCGACACGGGCGTGTCGGGCAAGGAAGTCATCGACACCGTGACGCGCGTGGTCGAGGAAGTCGCCGAGGAGCACGGTGCCAATACGGCCGTAGCGCTCGCTAAGGTTAAGGCCGCTGTGGCCGAGAAGGTCGAGGATGACGAGGAGCTTCCGCCTTGGGATATCGTCGATGAGGTCTTTGAGGACGAGCCGGTCATCAAGGAAAGCGTGCGCGCGGCGCTGACCGAGGAGAAGGTTCCTGAGCGCGTTCCCGTGGAACGCAAGCAGGTCGAGCGCGCGGCGGTGCGCAATCATAAGATTCGTACCGATACGGGCATCGAGATCAGCTTCCCGGCCGAGATGGGTTCGAACTCCGAGTACATCGAGTTCGTCAACGAGCCCAACGGCCTCATCTCCATCGAGCTCAAGAATATTGGCAGCATCGAGAATCGATAAACTGCGCTTGGACGCTGCAGACAAAGCTAAAAGGCCGAAGCCCCAATGGAGCTTCGGCCTTCTTGTTTGGGGGTGAATTTCCCCGCAGGTTGAGCATACGTCAGCGAAAACGCCCCTAGGCGAGCAAGGTGACGTGAAAGAGGAGGGCATTGACCTTTTGGTCATGCCCGATGATTGAACGTCAGATTGCCGCTCTGGGGCGTTTGCAGCGTCGACCAGTTACGCGGTTTGGTAAAACCGCGTAACCCTACAGTTGGCGCAGGCCTTCCTCGAGACCGGTCTTGCTGTTGGTCTTCTCGTCGCGCATCTTGATGACGCGGGCGGGGACACCGGCCACGACGGCGCCGGCGGGGACGTCCTCGACGCACACGGCGCCGGCGGCAACGACGGCGCCCTTGCCTACGTGCACGCCCTCCAGGATCACGGCGTTGGCGCCGATCATGACATCGTCTTCGATGATGACGGGCGTGGCGCTGGCGGGCTCCACGACGCCTGCCAGCACGGTACCGGCGCCGATGTGGCAGTTCTTACCCACAGTGGCGCGGCCGCCCAGCACGGCGCCCATGTCGATCATGGAACCCTCGCCAATGACGGAGCCGATGTTGATGATGGCACCCATCATGATGACAGCTCGATCGCCGATCTCGACGCGGTCACGGATGATCGCGCCCGGCTCGATGCGGGCGTTGATGCCCTTGAGGTCGAGCATGGGTACGGCAGAGTTGCGGCAGTCGTTTTCAATGTCGTAGTAATCGATGGAATCGGCATTCGCGTCCAGGATGGCCTTAAGCTCATCCCAGTCACCAAAGACGGTCTTGCCACGACGACCGCCGTAGACGTGTACATTGCCCCACTGGACCTTCATGCCCGGCTTTTCGCGCACGTACAGTTTGACAGGCGTTTTCTTGGGCGCGGTGGCGATGTAGTTGATAATCTCCTGTGCATCCATCTCGGCTGCATTGCTCATTTGCTGTTTCTCCTTTGGGTGGATCCGGTTGATATCTGGTTAGGCAAACATGATCTGGTCGAACGTATAGAAGCCAGGCTCGTGGGTGACGAGCTTCTGCGCGGCTGCCAGGGCGCCGTTGACAAAGATCTGACGGCTCGTGGCGCGGTGCGTGAGCGTAACCTCCTCGTCCTGGCCAAAGAAACTCACTTCGTGTACGCCGGCGACAGTGCCACCGCGCAGCGAGTGCATGCCGATCTCCTGGGGGTCGCGCGCTCCGCACATGCCCTCGCGGCCATAGACGGGGTGGTAACCTGCCTCGGGCTCGGCTTCGACGACGGCGTCGAGCAACAACTTGGCAGTGCCGCTGGGGGCATCGACCTTTTGGTTATGGTGCGTCTCGACGATTTCGCAGTCAAAGCCGGGCAGCTCGCGTGTGGCCTGTGCCACCAGATGGCGCAGGGCTGCGATACCGATGGAGTAATTGCCGGAGTGCATGACGCGGGCGTTCTGACCCAGCTCGCGCAGGCGATCCATCTGCTCGGGCGTATAGCCCGTGGTGCCCGAGACCAACGCCGCACCCGTGCGCTCGACATAGGCGACGACGGCATCGAAGGTCACGACGTTCGAGAAGTCGATGATGACGTCGGCTGTCGGGGCGTTCTCGAGCTCTGACAAGTCGAAGCCGATCTGGGCCACGATATTGAATACAGGTTGTGCGGCGGCGTCGACAACGCCCTCGGCGGTGGTGCGGATGAGCGAGCCCATGCGGCCCGTTCCCATAATGACGGTCTTAATCAAGCAGACCAGCTCCCTTCAGAGCATCGGTAAGTGCAGCGCGCGTGACGTCTGCCATGGGGCATAGCGGCATGCGGTAGTTTGCCTCGATCATACCCATCTGAGCGAGCGCTTCCTTGACGGGGATGGGGTTGACTTCACTAAAGAGGGCATTGATAAGCGGCTGGCCGGCAATCTGGATATCGCGAGCGCGCTCCACGTCGCCGTCCAGATAGGCGCGGCACATGTCGTGCACGAGCTGCGGCTGAACATCGGCCCACACGCTGATGGTGCCCGAGGCGCCCAGGCTCATGAGCGGCACGGTAAGCGCGTCCTCGCCTGAGTACATGCGGAAGTCGTCGGACAGCAGGTGGGCGATCTTGGCCGCGTAGGCGACGTTGCCCGAGGCTTCTTTAATACCCATGATGTTGGGGTGCGCGGCCAAGCGCTCTACGTTGCGCTCGCTGATGCCGCAGCCGCAGCGGCCGGGAATGTTGTACAGGATGCAGGGGATGTTCACGGCATCGGCGACTGTCTTAAAGTGCTGATAGATACCCTCTTCATTGGACTTGTTGTAGTAGGGGGTGATGAGCAGCAGTCCGTCGGCTCCCAAGCCCTGGTAGGTGAGCGACTTGGTGAGCATGGTTTGTGTGGAGTTGGAGCCCGAGCCGGCGATGACGGGGACGCGTCCTGCAACATGCTTGACCACGGCGGCGACAACGGAGTTGTCCTCGTCGTCGGTCATCGTGGCGCTCTCGCCGGTGGTGCCTAGGGTGAGGATGGCGTCGGTGCCGTTTTGCAGGTGGAAATCGATAAGGCGCTCGAGCGCGTCAAAGTCGACGCTGCCGTCCTTTTTAAACGGCGTAACAAGGGCGACGATTGAGCCTTCAAGATTGCGGATGTCCATGTTCTTCTCCTTCGCGTCCGCGATCTGGATGCGTTTGTTCCATTGGGCGGCGACTGCCAGGCGCTCGTCTTGGGCACGACGGCGGGCACTTTCGGCGCGCGACTTGGCCAGCAGCTCTCGGCCGCATGGCAGCACGTCGAGCGTGGCAAAATAATCGCCCGGGCGCTCGGCGCGGCGGATGAGCTCGGCCGAGCCATCGGGACGCAGCAGGACCTCGGCGGAGCGCAGGCGTCCGTTGTAGTTGTAGCCCATGGAGTAGCCATGCGCGCCGGTATCGTGGATCACGAGCAGATCGCCCATGTCGATATGCGGCAGCTCGCGATCGATGGCGAACTTGTCGTTGTTCTCGCATAGGTTGCCCGTGATGTCGTAGGTGTCCGTGACGGGCGCTGTGATCTTGTCGTCGCCACTCGGCTGGCCCATCACCGTAATGTGGTGGTAAGCGCCGTACATGGCAGGACGGATCAGATCGACGGCGCTTGCATCGACACCGATATAGTCCTTGTAGATCTGCTTCTCGTGGATGGCCTTGGTGACCAGGCAGCCGTAGGGCCCCATCATAAAGCGGCCCATCTCGGTGCAGATGGCCACATCGCCCATACCGGCGGGAACCAGGATCTCGTCGTAGGCCGCGTGCACCCCCTCGCCGATGGCGTGAATGTCGTTGGCCTGCTGCTCGGGCAGATAGGGGATGCCGACGCCGCCGGACAGATTGATGAAGGCGACATGTGCGCCGGTCTCGCGCTCCAGGCGCACGGCAAGCTCAAAGAGGATGCGCGCGAGCTTGGGGTAGTAGTCGTTGGTGACGGTGTTGCTGGCAAGGAATGCGTGGATGCCAAAGTCCTCGGCGCCTTTGGCTTTGAGCATGCGGAAGGCCTCGAAGAGTTGCTCGGTGGTCATGCCGTATTTGGAGTCGCCGGGGTTATCCATGATGCCGTTGGAGAGCTGGAACAAGCCGCCCGGATTAAAGCGGCAGCTGACCGTCTTGGGGATGGGCCCCGCAACGCGCTCAAAGAACTCGATGTGGCTGATGTCGTCAAAGTTGACGATGGCGCCCAGCTTGTCGGCGAGCTCAAAGTCGGCAGCTGGCGTGTCGTTGGACGAGAACATGATGTCGTGTCCCGTGATGCCCAGCGAGCGGGCAATCATGAGCTCGGTATAGCTCGAGCAATCGCAGCCGCAGCCGTATTCGTTGAGAATGGAGATGAGCGCCGGGTTGGGATTGGCCTTGACGGCAAAGTATTCCTTAAAGCCCGGGTTCCATGCGAAGGCGTCGCGCACTTCTTGTATGTTGCGGCGGATGCCCGCCTCGTCATATAGATGAAACGGCGTGGGGAACTGCTCGACGATATGCTCGAGCGTCTCCTTGTCCACAAACGGCTGTTTGGCCGCATATGCCTCGTTGGGGGTCAATGCCATGTCCCGTGAACCTCGCTATCCAGACGGCGCCATCTGCGCATCGAATCCGCATAGCGTGGACCCAATGTCCGGATAGCGCTCCCGCATTGCTGCAGACAGTCCTGCGGGTGTTTCCCGCAGGCCCACCAGGTTGTTCGTGCCCGAAAAGCCCAGTTCGGCGGGTTTCGCCTCCCCACGGGGTCAAAGCCTGCCGGCTCGCCCGCGGTTCTTCGTGCCCGCGCCTCTATCAAGTGGTAACGACCCTACCACGTTGCACTTTACCAAACAAGAGTATTCGTATATAACGTTTAAAAAATGCAGGGATATGCTAGAAACATGTGTGCCACAATCCTGTATCACAATAAGTTGCAACAGATATGCCTCACGAAGGGATCCTCTATGACCGAGCTCCAAGAACTCCGTCGCTATCGCCGCGACCTGCATCGCATTCCGGAGCTCGATTTCGATCTTCCTCAAACCATAGCCTATATCGAGGGCGTGCTGGCACCGCTCGCTTGCGAGGTGACCCATCCGTGCCCCAGCTGCGTCTGCGCTTTCTTCGATGCTGGCGTTGGTGCCGCGCGTGCCACGGCGATCCGCGCCGATATGGATGCGCTACCCATCGCGGAGGCGACGGGTGCGGCCTTTGCCTCGACGCATCCCGGCAAGATGCACGCTTGCGGACATGACGGACACATGGCTATGGCACTTGCCGCCGCGACATATGTCGACCGTACGATTCGCGAGCAGCCGGGCGCCATGAGGCGCAACGCGCTCTTTGTGTTCCAGCCGGCCGAGGAAACGACCGGTGGCGCCAAGACGGTGTGCGAAAGCGGCGTGTTCGAGCGCTATGGAGTCGACCGCATTTTCGGCTTTCACGTGTGGCCCGATCTGCCTGCCGGCACGTTGGCGAGTTGTTCCGGTCCGCTGCTGGCGCGTTCGAGCGAGACGCATATCCATATTCACGGAACGAGTATTCATATCGCTAAGACCTATGGTGTGCCGGTTGAGGAGTCGCACGATGCCGCGTTGGCGGCAGCGAAGTTTTTGGTTGCCGAGCGCGAGCTGATGGACGAGCTGGGCACCGACGAGCCTTGTATCGGCAAATTTGGTCTGCTGCAAGCCGGTACCGTCTGCAACGCGGTGGCGGGGGAGGCCCATGTTGCCGGCAGCCTGCGTGTGTTTACAGACGACATGTTCGACCGTGCGCGTAAGGGCGTGCGCCGCGTGCTTGATGAGGCATGCGCTGCAACGGGCTGCACGTACGATCTCGACTTTGCCGAGGGCTATCCGCCGGTCGACAACGACCCCGAGCTGTTCGCCCACATTGCGCCTGCCTTGTCCGAGCTGCAACTTGTGGACGAGCCGCTGCTAATCGCCGAGGACTTCGCTTTCTACCAGCGCCATCTGCCGGGCGTGTTCTTCTTGCTGGGCACGGGCGTGCCGGAGGGACAAGAAAACCCGATTGACGCTGATGGCTGCCCAGCCTATGCCACGAACGCTCTGCATACCGATACCATGCTCTTTGACGAGGAAATCTTGCTCAAAGGTCTCGATGTCTACAAACGATTGCTTGGCTTGGAGTGACGATGGAACGACGCCGAAAGACTGCCGTGTATAGTCCTGGCGGGTGCGGGTGCGGCTTGCTGCTGCTCCCGGTCATCGCCGTGAGCATTGGCGTGATGTTTGCGCTTGCCGGGTTGGCCGCGGTGGCACTTGTGCTGTTGATTGTGGCCATTGGCGTGACGATTTGGCTGTGCCGTTCTTGCGAGCAACGTCGTGCCGACGGCATGACCAATGCCGGATGGATTGTCTTTTTGGTCATTGCCTACCTATTGAGCATCAGTTATCTGGCGTTCTTTATCTTGTTGCTTGTGAGTACCTTTACCGGGGAATCCGTCACGGTGGGGTAGGCTTCGACGAGCCTCTTGAGGACGAAACGAAAAAGGGGCCGGATGGGCGTTTTGCCTATCCGGCCCCTTTCGCACGGTAGTTAATTCGGTCTGCTACTTTGCTGCCTCGCGGCGAGCGACCTCGTCGATCAAGATGGCGTCGCCATGCTTGGCGGCGGCAATGCTCGCGGCCATAATCATGCCCATTGCCGTGATGTAGGCGAAGAGCATCGACGGCGCCACGTCCATAACGATGCCGGAGAGAATCGGTGTCGCCACCTGAGCCGCCATGCTCACGGTGTAGTAGTAACCGGAGTAGCGGCCCACGCTTTGGGAGCTGCAGCACTCCAGAATCATCGTGTACACGCACAGGTCCACGCCGCCCAGCGCAACGCCCATCAACAAAAAGACGCCGTACAGCACGGGCGAGAAACCGGGTGCCAGCCAAAGAAGCGCGGGGCACAAAACCATGATGACGGCGGTGCCCAGGGCGACCTTTTTGCGGCCGATTTTGAGCGAAAGGTTTGCCAGGGGTACGTAGCTTAGCAGCGCGCCTGCAATCGTCACGATATTGATGACGGCATAGGAACCGCCCTCCATGCCGTAGAACATATCGGCATAGCGGCTGATATTGGTGGTCATGGCGTTATAGCTCATGTAATAGAAAAACGTTGCGGCGAGCAGCATGATGATGGAGCGACGCACGCCGGTGTCTGCAACGCGTTCCTTACCGCCGGCCTCGGGGGAGTCATCTTTGTCAATCTGATCCTCGTCGATGCCCATGGATAGCGATTTCTCGCGCATCTTTTCGACGAGGGCGGGCTCACGGACAAAGATGCCGTAGACAACGGCCGACACGAGGATAAAGGCGGCCTGCAAGATAAAGAGCGGAAGATAATCGGGCTTGTCGGCCTTGGGAACCATGACCGAGATGGCGACGAGCATAAGGCCCGTTCCCGCATAGCCGACGATCTTTTCGATCGAGTCTGCCTTGGTTCGAAGTGGGCGAGGCGTAATATCGGCCACGATGGCGACCGTCATGGTGCGATAGGCGCATATTGCCAAAAGCGTGAGGATAATCGCGCCAATGAGCAGAGGTAGACTGCCCATGTTGTTGGCGATCGCGATGAGCGGGACGGAGAGCATTGCCACCGCTGAGCCGCCCAAGATAAAGGGCGTTCGGCGCCCGAGTTTGCTTGTGCAACGGTCCGAGAGGATGCCAAAGAGCGGAAGCAGGAACAGGCCAAAGACATTATCGATGGCCATGATCGCGCCGGTGAGCGAGTTGGATAGGCCAAAGGTCCCCGTGAGCATCTTAGGAACGATGCCGTCGTAGACCTGCCAAAAGCTGATCATGCCCATAAAGGGTAGGGAGGCGAGGGCGACGGCCTTGGTGTCGAGCCGGGCCGCCCGCTTAAGATTTGGTTGGGTCATGCTGGTTCTCCTGGTCGGTAAAAGCGGGGAGGGGCGCTATCGGCCCTCCCGTCCTACAGTTGTTCAAGGTTGGCGAGAAACGCCACATAGAATTCGATGCCGCGCTTGTAGACGTCGACGCCGATGCGTTCGTTGGCGGCATGGATGAGCTTGCGCGCCTCGCCCGAGTAGATAAAGCCGCAGAAGCGGTAGACGCGATCGCAGATCTCGTTGAACTCGCGCGAGTCGGTGCAGGAGTTCTGCACGTAGGGGGCAAAGCCGGCCTCGGGATAGACACCCGACACGCAGCGATGGATGTAGTTGAAGGCGGCATCGTCTTCGTAAGGCGAGATGGGCGCGGGCTCGGTGTAGGGAATCGCCTCGTTGATTTCGACGGTGACATGGTCGGGGCTTACGCCCGAGGCGCGACACTGCTGGGCGGCGAGCTTGCGGGCGCGCTCAACGGCATCGGCGATGGTCTCGAACGGAGCGATGCGCACGTTGAAGTTGGCGCGAGCGACCGGTGGCAGCACGTTGTGCGCGTTGGAGCCTTCGAGCTGCGTGAGCGCATAGGTTGTGCGCAGCATGGCCGAGGTCTCGGGGCTGGCGGCCATAATCTTGGTAACCGCGGGGCGCGTGAGCCACAGGTTGCCAAAGATTGCCTGATACGTCGCGCTGCTACGGGCACCCAGCTCGGTCAGTGTGGCCTCGACGGCGGGCGTGAGCTGCGGCTTGCCGGGGTTGGCCGAGATAGTCTCGCATACACGGCAGAGAAGACGGCAGGCATCGTTTGCCGCAGGCGTAGAGGCATGGCCGCCGTCGGCGCGAGCCGTGACGGTAAGGTCGACGTGGCCCTTCTCGGACACGCCTACCATGGCAACGGGTTCGGTGACGCCGAGCGGGGCGTCGGTTGCCACGGCGCCACCCTCATCGAGCACCATATAGGGATGGATGTTATGCTCGCGAAGCCACTGCACTGCATGGGTTGCAGTAGGCGCGGCGATTTCCTCGCCATCGCTCGAGAAGAACCAGACATCGCGCGGGGGAACGAAGCCCTGGGCAACCAAATGCTCGGCGGCCTCGAAGAAAGCCGAGACGATGCACTTGGTGTCGAGTGATCCGCGGGCCCAGATCTCGCCGTCGAAGATCTCGGCTCCAAAGGGGCCGCGTTCCCAGTCCTGGCCCTCGACGGGCACGACGTCCTGATGCGCCATCATGACGATGGGGTCCAAGGCGGAATCGGCACCAGGCCAACGCAGGAGCATACCAAAGTCGTCGATGCGTGTGATCTCGGCGATGTCAAAGAAATGCGGATAAAGCCGCTGGAGCGTGGGAATCCACTGACCGAAGGGCTCGTCGTCGCGCTCGGCGATATTCTCACGCGAAACGGTGGGAATGCGTAGCAATTCACAAAAGCGCTCGACGGCTGCCTCGTCTGCCTTGTAGGTGCCTGCATCAAGAGGCGCGCCCTGTGCGACCGATACCGATGCTCCCATGGTGGGACTCCTTTCGTGTTGTATATCGAATACGTCAAGATTATCGCCCGCACCGCACGTGGGAAACGACGAAACACGTTGTTCATCTGCGGGCGGCGGGTCAGACAGCCTTAGCCGACGATCACCGTGCCGTCTTCGGCCACGGTGATGGCGTCTCCCGTCGACACGGCATCGAGAAACTCATCGCCCAGGTTGTCAATGGTGGGCATGGGGGTGTCGGTCCATACACCCGAGAGGATCGCGCCAGCGGCGGCAAGGCTGTCAATGGGTTTGGAAAACAGCAGGCATGCGGGTTGGCGCCCCATTTTGGTGGCGCAGAAGAGCACCATGCCGCCCGTGGTGGAGCCGATAGTCTGCGGAAGGCACAAGGCACATCCTGCCAAGGGTTTGCCGTACAAGTCGGGATTGTTTTGGTCGGAACACGTGGCCTTTTTGTCGCCAAACATCAGTGCCTTCTGAAACGATGCGAGTGTGTTGAGCCCTCCGTGAGAGACAAGTGCCTTGGCGTGGGCAGTTCCGGGGACAACGACGCGGCCGTGAAAGATCTTTTCCATGAGGAGTCGCCTTCCTATTTGATTGGTTTTCCGGTGGTGACGTAGGCGAGCACCTCGTCGTCGGTGTAGTAGCGCGATGCCGAGTACGTACGCAACTTGTTGGAGTTGGTAATGATGGGCATGCTACCGCACAGCGGGTTGTTGGTGTACATAAGCGGGCAGATGCTCGAGACGACGGCGCCGGTAGTCGAGAGGCGTCTGTATGCCGCAGTCTTGCGGAAGGCGTCTGCCACGGATGGGGCGGCGGTCAGTACGGTGGGTACTTGCACGCGGCAGTTGCCGGAGGCGCTCAGCCCATCGCAGATGGCGTCTGCCCAATGGGCGAGTTGTGCAGACGAGAGATGGGGGCAGCCGATGAAGGCAAGCTTGGGGCGCGCGCCCGGGTTCTTCCACATAACGGGGTAGCTCGAGCGGATGCGTTCCAGCTCGGCGTCGTCAATGCGATAGATTTGGGCGTCTGGTGCTATGAGTTGTTCGCCCTGTTCGACGGCCTCGGGCGTGATACCGTCCACGTGGTAGAGCCCGACAGCGCCGTTCGATGCGCTGGCGGCGCCCATGTCCTTAAGGTAGTCCTGCGTGCCGGGTGTGAGTTCGCGGCCAAGCCAGTGGTCGAGGCCTTTAATGTAAGGGACGTCTTGCATCACTTTCATGCCAATGGCGCTGCCAAGCACTTGCGCTTCGGGCTTGCGCTTACAGTCGACTTCGATGATCCAGGTCGCCTTGCGGCCCTCATCGGTGAGTAGACCGAATTCCGGGACAAAGCCGGCAATTGAGCCGAACATCTCGATGATGCCGGAGTTGCGATTGCAGCGAGCGCCCAACACGGAGTTGGCAAAGACCACGGCGCTGCTTTCTGCCCAGCTTAGGATGTCGCCACGCCGAGGTCGATTGCCAACCTCGGGCTGGTAGCAGGTGCAGGTGAAAGCATCGCTGTCCAATAGGCCCATGCTGCGCAGCTGTGCCTCATAATCGTCTTGTTTGGAATACATAATCTTGAACAGCAGCTTTTGCAGCGGGTTGGCCGGGACGGCGGGGTCGAGGGGCCTCGGGTCGACCGAGAATGACTGACCGGACAGGGTGCCGTCTTTCAGCAGCTCATCCATAAGGTCATAGACTGGACCGAGCATGGAGAGGCCAAAACTTGTGACAAGATGACCGTTTGCGCCGGTCACGGGAACCATACGCTCGGCGCCAAAGCATTCGCCGTACATAACGAGGGTCTTGACCACTTTGGCCATGGCGGGGCCCTTGGCGCCGTCGAGCAGGGCTTGTTGTTGGGGGGTCAGGTTCATCTGTGAGCCCATCCTTTCGTGTTAGATATTGGTGCCGAGTCGGTATGCCGCACGGACCGCTTCGAGCACACGGCCGGGTGCAAACCCATCGCCGATGTTATGCAGCTCGTCTGCGGCGTGCGTCTGCTGCAGTTTGTAGAACAGCGCGTCGTCGGGGTGTCCGCCGCAGGCAATGATTACTAGGTCGCAGGTTAGCTCGAGTGACTTCCAGTCGTTGCCGATTTTGGGTGCAAGCGGGTTTTCGACGTTCTCGGGCAAGACCGGTGACCACGAGACGTAGGGGTCGGGAACGTTTTTGTGGCAGTTGCGACTCAAGTGGAGACGCGCACACCTCGATGGGGCTCCAGACTCGCGTTTGCCGCCGACTTCCGCGCGCTCGACGCGTGTCATATTGAGGAGCCGCACATTGCGTCCCCTGAGCGCATGGAGTAGGTGGCCACGATTTGCCGTGCAGGCGCCCTGCATCATGTGAGGCAGCATTTCAATTACGCTGACCTGTGGTATGCCGTGTTCGACGGTGAGCCATTGGGCAACCTCGCAGCCCACGGCCCCTCCGCCAATGATGGCGACGGTTTTGGCGTTGCCAAGCAGCGCGGGTTGGCGCAGTAGCTGCGTTGCCTGCACGGCATGGCCTGATGCTGCAAGCTCCGTAAGGCCGGGGATGGGCGGTATCGCATTGGAAGTGCCTGTCGCGCACACGATTGCGTCGAAGCCTGCTTTTGCAAGATCTTCGGCGCGTGCTGCCCGTCCAAGTTCGAGTGTAAGGTTCCCGTTGGGTTTTTCTGCCTGCTCGCGCACCTGTCGAACAAGATATGATCGGTAGTTATCGAGGTCGAACTTGATTCGGGCGGCGCTGGCGGAGAGGAGTTTTCCTCCAAGTTCATCTTCGGCGTCGATGAGCTTTACGTCGTGGCCACGACGCGCGGCGATTAGCGCACAGACCATCCCGGCGGGTCCGGCTCCTATCACCGCTATGCGTTTGGGTTCTATGGCGGGAGCGGGTGTCTGGGGCATGAGGTATTCAAAGCTGCAGCGTGGATTGACGGCGCACTGCGGGTGGCCCCCTTCGACAAACTCGTTGAGGCATCCTTCCTGGCATCCGATGCAGGGGCGAATATCTGCCACGCGACCGGCGTACGCCTTGTCGGGCCACTCGGGATCCGCAAGCAGCGGGCGTCCGAGCATGATCATATCGGCGTCGCCATTGCGAAGGGCGCGTTCGGCAATGTCGGGGTAGCCCAACTTACCCACCGCGACAACGGGTACGGGAAGGCCGACATTGGATCGGATATTGTCGGCGGCAAAGCGCTCCCGAACGGCGCGCGCCACGGGAACGAAGCAGCCTGCGGGCATGCTCGCAGGCGGGTGGGGCATCCACCAGTTGTCATAGCAACCAAGGTCGACGTCAAAGATGTCTACTCCCGCCGCCACGAGCTCTTCCATATAACACAGGGTCTGTTCGACTGTACGGCCGCCGCGCATGCGTCCCAGATAGGTCGAATTCATGACCTGCTCGTCATAGGTTTCCTCGAGTGCAAGCGAAAGGTCGATGCGGTACATGATGGGGTAGTCGGGCCCAACGCGGCGACGGATTTCTTTGACCATATCGAGGCCAAATTGACGCCAATCGGCATAACGTCCGAGCTTGCGATGGTTAAAGGCGGGGTTTCCGAGCTGCTCGATAAGATAACCCTCGTGCCCGTGCAAATAGACGCCATCGATGCCCATGGCATGGGCATCGGCCGCCGCTTGGCCGATATTGTTTACGATACGGCGCAGCTTTTGGTCCGAGAGGCGCATACATGGAATGGCGGGGATGTAGTAGTTAGGCAAGAAACTCGCCGAGACCGGAAACTTCTTTTGTGTGATGAGGCATTGCGGGTTGCCCACGCGGCCGAGTCCAGCCGTAAGCTGGACAAAAATGCGCGATCCGAAGGCATGTACACCTTGGACAAGGTCGCGCCAGCCTGCCATAACGGTTCGGCTTCGATCGATGCGCGGGAAATAGGTGAGCTTGTCCAGCTCGGTGACCGTGGTATCGATGCCGTGGCTTACCGGCACGAGTCCTGTTGTGATGAGGCCGCAGCCGCCTTTGGCGCGGGCGAAAAAGTACTGCAGCATCATGTCACTGGGGCGACCAGTTTCCTCGCACATGTCGATATTGCCCATCGGCGCCATGACAATGCGGTTTTTGACGGTGAGCTTGTTAATTTTGATGGGAGAGAAGAGCTTGTCAAAAGGATAGAGCTCTTGTGTCATGCGGGACGATCCGCAACCGGAATTTTTGGCGGGCCAGCTGTCGAATGAGTCGACGAGTTGCTGCACCAGTACGTCTTTTCCCAATGAGGTTCCTTTCAGATGTTGACAAGGTAACAAAGCAGTTTACGTCTAAATGTTTAATAGTCAACAACAAAGGCATGAGTTCGGTGAAGGAAAAAGGACTCAATGAGCGTCGGATGGCAAGCTGTGTTGCTGCATTAGCTGCCAGCTAATGAATTTGAGCTCGCTGCCTCCTACGATGTGCTGTGTGCCGGCGCGGTAGCCGGATCGTAGGAAGGATGCATAATGGCAAAAGAGGGAAAGAAGCCGATTGGCAAGATCGTATTGGGTGTCATCGTGGTGCTCGTTGTTGCCGGCGTCGTAGGGTCTATGGGCGGCAACTCGTCTGATTCGTCTACGGGTGATACAGCAAAGTCTGCTGAACAGGCCCAGCAAGTTGAAGAACAAAAAGAGCCACAAGAGCCCTATACGGTTTCGGATGAGGCCGGGGATGCGTCGAACCAGTTCGCATATAAAATCGCCGGCACGTTGACCAATAATACGGATAAGGAGCAAAGCTACATCCAGATTGAATATGTTCTGTATGACGCAGACGGTAATCAGGTAGGAACGGCTCTTGCAAACACTAACCATCTCAAAGCGGGCGGCACCTGGAAGTTCGAAGCGATAAGCACGGTATCTCCCGACCAGGTTGCCAGCTGGGAACGTTCTGACGTGAGCGGCTTTTAACTAGAATTAAAAACATGGTTACTATGCGAGCTGGGGGTGAGGCCATATGCCCGATAAAAAGTTAACCGAAGAGTTGCTCAACGAGCTGCTTGATGCCCCGAGTATCGAGGGCTATATCAAAGAGCATGACTTTACCGCCCCGTCGCTTTCGGAGTATCTGAAACAGCTTTTGGAAGAAAAGGGGCTGGAGCGTTCGCGCGTGGTGCGTATGGCCGACCTCAACGAGACGTTTGGCTATCAGATCTTTACCGGTGCGCGGCATCCGAGCCGCAATAAGGTGCTGCAGATTGCCTTTGCCATGGCGCTGACGCTCAAGGAGACCGACCGCGTCTTGACGGCGGCGGGCGCCAATGTCCTCAACTGCAAGGACCGCCGTGACGCCATCATCATTTTCTGTATCGATCGTGGCTGCAGCCTGCAAAAGGTGAACGAGGAGTTGTATCGCTTTGGTGAGGAGACGGTGAGCTAACGGTTAGCTGACGGCGGAAGCGCCGTTCACGACATTTTGAACGTGCAGGGCACGGGCGTCATGGGGCGTCCGTGCCCTGCGTTATTATGGACGCTATGGATACTCAGAGCCCAACATATTCCGATGATGAGCTGACCGCTGCGCTCGCCGGACACCTGGCGTCACTTGAGCGTGATGACAGTTATCGCGTAGACCGTGTGCTTAAGCACTCTGACGTCGAGACGACCGAGCTCGTGTACTTTGAGGGCTCAGGGGGAGGATCTCTTGGCCCCTTTGTTCGCAAGCGCATCGACGCGTCAGCCCAGATTGGCGGGGCGTATGAACGCCTGTTTGCGGCCCAACATGCCGGGCGACGTTACGAGCACTTGCCTCGGATTGTCGATTGCCGCCGCGTGGGCGACGAGCTTTGCGTGGTCATGGAATACATCGAAGGCGAAACGCTCGGGGCCCTGGTGGGGCGTTTGGGTGCGACGCCCGATTATGCTTGTGAGCTGTTTGGCGCCCTTTGTGATGCAGTTGCGGAGCTCCATGCCGGCTTTGCGTCAGTGGGGGAGATGGCCGCTCCGGTGATCCATCGCGACCTAAAGCCCTCGAATATCATCGTGTCGGGCGCGAACTATACGCCCGATACAGGCATGACGTTTTCATCGCTGGTGATTATCGACTTGGGAATCGCTCGCGTGTGGCGCGAAGGAGCCGATGCCGATACCGTTAAGTTTGGCACGCGACCCTATGCGCCACCTGAGCAGTACGGTTTTGGCCAGACGAGTGTGCGCAGCGATGTCTATGCGCTCGGTGCCCTGCTGTTCTTTTGTCTGACGGGGGCCGACCCCAAGCCGGGTCGGGACATGCGCGAGCAATGCGAGGCATGTGACGTCCCCGCCCCGCTTGCCGATGTTATTTGCATGGCGATGGCACTCGATCCGGACAAGCGCTTTGCAAGCGCGAAGGCGCTAGGGCGCGCTGCGCGCGCATCGTATGCGTTGTCCGCGCCGGTGCCGTCGTGCGCGCCGAATGCTGCTTCCTTCCAAGAGCCTCCAGAGCGGCGAGTTGTGTGCCCTGCGCCCGTGCTCCCCGCAGATCAGTCTCAGGGTGGATTGCCGTTGGTGCCCGAGCGTCCGAGTCTACTCTCCCGCATTCCCGACATCGTTGGACGCATTTGGAACGCATTCGTCTATCTTTCGTTACTTGTTTTCTTTGCCGGAAGCCATTTTGCCGTTTTTCATCCCACGGGCGCCAACCAAAACTACCCGATGTGGTTTCTCGCGATTGAGTATTTTGTCTTCGTCGACGGTCTCGTAGTACTCATTCATTTTGTGATGCTCGATAAACGCCGCCTTCGCCGGCGGTTTGAGCTACTCGCTAGATATCGCGGTAAAAAGCTTGCAAAGCTCTGTCTCAAGGCTATGGGTGTACTCTTGTTGGCAATGATTATCATTGTTGCCATCGCAAACGCGACTGGCGTCGTCGATGCCTCCGTCGCGTAAAAGAAAAAGGGCCCCGATTGGGGCCCTTTGACGTTGACCTTAGATGCGGTTCATCTGGGCTGCAACCTTGTTGTACCAGTCCTGCCACGTGGGCGGGCAGTACTTTTTGGCGGCTGCCGGGGTAAGTGTGGAGCCATAATTGGCGCCCAGGTAGGCAACGTGGGCAGAGACGCCCTCGCTCCAGCTACCAAAGCTCCGCCAGCCGCCGCCGCGGGCGCTCCAGCCCCAGGCGTTATAGGAGCCGGCGCAATAGAGACCCTTGCTGCTCTCGATGCAGGCGATGGCGGGGGACCAGCGGGGGTCAACACCGGTGTTCCAGGCTGCCACGGCAAAGTTGTGACCCTGGCCTGCCATGGGGGAGCCGGCGAGGTAGTTGTCGATGCGACCCGTCCACTCGTTGATAAACGAGTCGTAATCAGAGTTGCCGGTATTGGAGTTGTTCACCGTGGTGTCGATGGTGGTGTTGGCGTTGTTGGCCTGGCTGTTGGAGTTGTTGCCGCTCACGCCCTCGCCCGAGAGCTTCTCGGCGGCAGCGGCCTTGTCGGCCTCGAGCTTGGCCAGCTCGGCGGCATTCTCCTGCTCGGCCTTTGCCTGGGCTTCGCTGCGAAGCTGCTGGGCCTGTGCCAGTGCGTCCTCGGCGGTTTTCTGCTCGGTCTCGAGTTGGGACTTGGCCTGCTCGAGCTCGGTCTTGTTCTGCTCGAGCTCGGTCTGCATCTTGTTGAGCTCTTCAATCTCGTCGACGCTCGAGCTCGTGATCTGGTTGGTGTACTTGCAGGTGGTGATGAACTCGCCCAGGCTCTGTGCGTTGACCAGGAAGCTCACGATGGGGTTGGTGCCCTTCTGGTACTTATACAGATCGCGCATGGCAGAGCTCGCCTTGGCCTGCTGATCGGGAAGTTCGGCTTCGATCTTCTCGATGCTTGCCTCGTTGGTGTCGATTTGCTTCTGCAGATCCTCGAGTTTGGTGCGGGCCTCGTTGTAGGCACTCGTGGCGGTTTCGATCTTCTGCTGGGCAGCGGAAAGCTGATCCTGCGTTGCCTGCGAGGCGGCATAGGCTGCGACGGGGGAGAGCATCGGCGCAGCCGTCAGTGCAACGGCGAGCGCGGCGCTCGTGATGATACGAGCCGGCTTCGACGCGATGAGCGCTGCGGTGCGATGGTTCGAATGCTGCATCCAGTCCCTCTGCAATCAATCGTAAGTTATGGTTCGAAAGGTATTCTACTACTGCTTTCGACCTCAACTTGAACCTTAAAGGTTCTAAAGGGTCAAGTTGAACTTGAGGTTTTGGCCTTGACCTGCAGTTATATTGAATTGTTGAGAAACCATAGAGTTCAACTTTAACGTTACGGAACCCTGCGGGCCCGATCATAAACGCCTGCTTGCCATAGATACGGTGAAGCTTTAAGCGTCGGCGGCTCGGCACGCTAGAATAAACCAGTTGCGCAAAGACCGCCCGTTGTGTGGGCAGTTCTAGATAGGAAGTATTCATGGCATTGCAGTTTACAGAGCGCGAGTTCATCCCCGTGCTGCTCGGCGGCGACATTAACGCCTATTCGGTGGCGCGCGCCTTCTACGAGGAGTACCAGGTCAAGAGCCTGGTCTTTGGCAAGTATCAGACGGGTCCCGCGTACCGCAGCCAGATTATCGACTACACGCCCAACGTGGATATCGACACCATGCCCGTGATGCTCAAAACCGTCAACGGCATTGCCCAAGCGCATGCCGACAAGACGATTGTCCTTGTGGGCTGCGGCGACAACTATGTCGCTCTCGTGGCTCAAGCCAAGGATGCCCATGAGCTGGCGGATAACATCGTCGCTCCCTACGCGCCCTACAGCATGCTCGAGCAGTGCCAGAAGAAGGAGATCTTCTACGAGCTGTGCGAGAAGCATGGCGTGCCCTATCCGCACACGTTTACCTTTACCAAGGCGATGCTCAATGCCCAGGGTGAAGCGCCTGCCGAAGTGCTTGACCAGATCGATTTTCCTTACCCGATGATTCTGAAGCCTTCTGACGGCATCATGTGGTGGCAGCATGAGTTCGAGGGCCAGAAGAAGGCCTATGAGATTGCCGACCGCGCCGAGCTGGAACAGGTCATTCGCGATTCGTATGCCAGCGGCTACACCGACGATCTGATCTTGCAGGACCGCGTGCCCGGAAACGATGAGTACATGCGCGTGCTCACCAGCTATTCCGACCGCAACGGCAAGGTCCGCATGATGTGCCTGGGCCATGTGCTGCTCGAGGAGCATCAGCCCCACGGTGTCGGCAACCATGCCTGTATCATTACCGAGCCCAACGACGAGCTCATGGGCGGCGTGCGCAAGCTGCTCGAGGACCTGAACTTTGTGGGCTATTCCAACTTTGACGTTAAGTACGACGAGCGCGACGGCTCGTTTAAGTTCTTCGATTTCAACACGCGTCAGGGCCGCAGCAACTACTACGTTACCAACAGCGGCTTTAACGTTGCCAAGTATGTGGTGGACGAGTATGTGTTCAACCGCCCGCTTGAGCCGGAGTTTGTGACGGCGCAGGACGAGGCCCTGTGGATGGTCGTCCCCATGGGCGTCGTCGACAAGTACGTCAAGGATCCCGAGCTGCGCGCTAAGGTGCATCGTCTGAACAAAGAAGGCAAGGGCGCCGACCCTTCGTTTATGAAGGGCGACTTTGTCTTTAACCGCTGGCTGCGCATGTGGCACACCAAGCTGCGTCACTTTAAGCTGTTCAAGACGTATTACAAGTAGATGAGCGCGGCGCCCGTCCGGTTTACGTCGGGCGGGCGCGGGTATGATACGCGCAATTGTGTGAGCGTCACCAAGGAGGCGGCGATGGAAAAGCTGGGAGTTATCGGCGGCATGGGCGCCGAGGCCACGTCGTATTACTACGACCAGGTGGTGCGTCATACGGCTGCTGCCTGTGATCAGGAACATATCGACATGGTGGTGCTCTCCAAGTCGACCATGCCCGACCGCACGCTGGCCATTAAGACCGGTGAGCATGCCAAGCTGCTGGCGACCATGAAAGAGTGTGCCCGGGCACTCGAGTCGCTGGGCTGTGCGCACATTGCCATTCCCTGCAACACGTCACACTACTTCTACGACCAGATCCAGTCGTTTACTACAGTGCCGATTATCCATATGCCGCGCGAGTCGGTTCGCTATGCCCTGGCGGGCGCGGTGATGGGGGAGTGCGAGTTCGATCCCAACTTGAGCATGCCGGCCGAGCCGGTGCGCAAGATCGGCATTATGGGTACCGACGGCACCGTGGGCGCCGGCGTCTATGGGCGCGAGTGCGAGGCAGCAGGTGTCGAAGTCGTCTATCCCAGCGAGAAGCGTCAGGCCGACGTGATGTCGCTCATCTACGACGACGTGAAGGCAGGACGCGAGCCCGATATGGATAAGTTCGATCGTGTGATGTGGGAGTTCGCTCGCAGCGGCTGCGACCGCGTCATTCTGGCCTGCACCGAGCTCTCGGTGCTGCAAAAGTACCGGGAGATGCCCGAGATTACCCTTGACGCCATGGACGTCCTGGTGCGCGAATCCATCATCCGCAGCGGCGCCCCCTACCGCCTGTAGCCCTCGACCTGCTAAATAGGGACAGGTTTATTTTGGTAGGTTTTATCTGGGAAAACAGTAAGGCCGCGACTCGTTTGATGCGAGCCGCGGCCTTTTTCGTTTGTCGGTCTCCGATGGCGATGGGTTAGAAGAGGAAGCCGAGGACGATGAGGGCAATGCTGACAATAAAGATGGCAATGTCCAGGCCCTTGATGGGGTAGCGCTTGTACGAGCTGGCGCGCGTACGCAGATAGAAGCCGCGCTGTTCTGCCGCCAAGGCCGTGGCATCGGTCTTACCCACGCTCGAGATCAGTAACGGCACGCACAGCGGCAGCATGAGCTTGAGCTTCTTAATGGGGTTCTTGGTGTCGTACTCGACGCCGCGTGCGGTCTGCGCCTCCATGATGGCGTTCATCTCCTGGCCAAACACCGGCACAAAGCGCAGTGCCGTGGTAAAGGTGAAGGCGTAGCGATATGGCACGTGCAACACCTCCACGCAGGCGTTGGCAAGGTCGTTGAGCTTGGTCACCATGAGCATCAGGATAAGCGGAAGTGCCACGCCCAGCAGGCGCAGGCAGGCCTTGGAGCCGGTG
>JBPGZF010000028.1:0-22325 GCA_052033095.1 Collinsella sp. | reverse complement strand
TCTTCCTGCGGGGCATTTCCGATGCCTCCCTTTTCTCGAACCTTAATTTCAAAGTCCAAGAAATGGGATGCAGTTCATTTGTGGTGGTTTTCGACGCTAACGGTCGACCATCTCGCGCCATGAGATTAAACTTGAATTGTTCTCTGAACATATCCATTTCTGCCTATCCTCAACAGATCTTTGTCTCGAGGAGCGCATATGAAGCCGTCTCATTCCACCGGTCGCAACATCATCGCCATTCTCGCCGTACCCATCGTGATGCTCTTCCTTATCGCCATCACGCCCTTTTCCCTTGGTATCGCCTCGCCCTTCGATTTGTGCGGGATGGTCGACGCCGGCTCGCGTGCCACCTCGCTCTCCTTTATCTGCCGTGGTGTGTTCTACGAAGACGCAATTCCCACCGGAATTTGGCGGTCAAAGTTACCGCTGCTCGGTCAAATCGATGGACAGTCTCCTTATTTCTGCTTTGAACCTCAGACGATGAATTATTTGATCGACGACCAGCCGCTTTCCTCCGTCTCCCTCGCCTACGACTACATGCCAAACGCCGACGAGCGCCACATGAACCAAGTCCTCGACAAGATGCTTGGACAGTGCGGGCTCACCGAGGAGGCCGGTCGAACCATCTATAGCAACCAGAAATTAAAGCGAACAGAACTCCGCCGTGTCGGAAAAATCAAAGGGCGAAACGGGACCGCCTACTGGGATGCCTGGGCAACACGCGACAAGGGCGAATTCGGACACAGCACCTATATGGTCACTGTCTACACCAAAGACGGAATTAAGGACAATGTTGACGATTTCGCGTCATCCAAACTCGGCATCCCCAAAACAACCAAGCCCGCCAGCCCAGATGAAATCCTGTAGAGACGCTCATTAGAATGTCGTTCAGCGAGCACGGCAGCATCGAGCTCGCCCCCCACCACCACGAAAGGGACAGACCCCTTTGTGGTGGTTTTCGACTCTGGCACTCGACTGTCTCGATCTGTAACATCTAGCGGCCCTTTTCGATCTTAGATGTTACAGATTGAGATGAAATGATCAGCGACGATCGTTTGTCTCAATCTGTAACAACCGCTCGTCAAATAGGGGCCCAGATGTTACAGATTAAGACGAATCGAGCCGCCACAAAGGTGCCTGTCCCCTTTGTGGCGGTTTTCGACAAAAAGAAGCCGCCCCGATAACAGAGGCGGCATCGAGCAAGTCTATTTATTAGCGTCCCTCAAGACCCAACGAGAACGTCGCGGTAGCCCCGGACACACCTTTCCCTCGGGCGACCCTCGCGAAGCGCGTGAGCACGAGGGAAAGGTGTGTCCGGGGCGTACAGCAGAGTTACTCGGCAGCGGCCTTGAACTTGTTGTAGTTGATCAGGCAGCCGGCCTTGACGATGGCACGCTCCTCTGCCGTCATATCGGCAATGTAGAGCTCAATCTGCTCGACCGCACCGTCGGCGCGCACCACGTAGGCGGCGATGTCCTTTAGGTCACCGTCGAGCGCGGCACGGATACCCGGCACAAAGACATAGTCGCCCACCTCAAAGCTGGGCTCGGCCTCCATCTGGAAGGGCACCATACCCCAGTTCATCACGTTGGAGCGATAGCGCTTGGTGGCGTACTCGTGGACGATGTTGGCCAGACCGCCGATCACGCGCTGACAGCTCGCGGCCTGCTCGCGGGCGGAACCGTCACCGGGCTTCTTGGCATAGAGCATGGAGCCGTACTCAGTCGCCTTGGCATCGGCCGCGACACCCGCGCCGACCAGCGCCTCAAACACGCCCGCAAGCTCGGCATCGAGTGCCGCCAGATCGCCTGCTGCCTCGCCGGCAACGCGGCGCTTCTCCACGGCGTCGACCTCCTTGGAGCGACCCACGTAGGCCGGATCGCGACGGCTGAGCGTAAACTCGGCCAGGCCCAGCGGGTTGGAGCGGAAGGAGCTCGTCTCGCCCGAAGGAATGAGCTCGTCGGTCGTGGTGACCGGATCCATGATCTTGGAGCACACCTTGAGCAGGATATCGTCGCCGAGCGGCTCCATCGCGGGCCACGGCTTGATGTTGGGACCCTCGACCAGCTCGTCGGCAGGCTCCGCCTTGCCAAAGCCCCAGTACACGCGCTTTTTGTACGGCGCGTCGTCAAAGGTGTACTCGCAGGCCTCGTCCCAAGTCTCCTCGGGCAGGTCGGTCGCCGGCGTCAGGACGCCGCCGTTGGCAGCCGTCGCCGCAATGGAGCGGGCGTCCATCAGGGCCACGGCGCTCAGCTGGCCATTGCCCGGCTTGGAACCCTCGCGGTTGGGGAAGTTGCGCGTAGTGTGGCGGATCGAAAGGCCGTTGTTGGCGGGCGTGTCGCCGGCGCCGAAGCACGGGCCGCAGAACGCCGTGCGCACGATCGCGCCGGCCTCCATGAGGTCGTAGATGTAGCCGCGGCGTGTAAGCTCGAGTGCCACGGGCTGGCTCGTGGGATAGACCGACAGCGAGAACTCGCCGCAGCCGGTGTTGGCGCCCTTGAGCACGCGGGCAGCCTGGACCACGGAGTCGTAGTTGCCGCCCGAGCAGCCGGCGATAACGCCCTGCTGCACGTGCAGCTTGCCGTCGACGATCTTGTCGAGCAGGCTAAAGTGCGTCTTGCCCTCGCCGATCTTGGCGGCCTCGAGCTCCACCTCGTGCAGGATGTCCTCGAGGTTCTCGTTGAGCTCGTCAATCTCAAAGCCGTTGGAAGGATGGAACGGCAGCGCGATCATGGGCTTGATGCTCGACAGATCGACCTCGACGCAGCCGTCGTAGTAGGCGACATCGGCGGGCTTGAGCTCGCGGTAGTCGTCGCCGCGGCCGTGCATGGCCAAAAACGCGTGTGTGTCCTCGTCGGTGGCCCAGATGGAGGAAAGGCAGGTGGTCTCGGTGGTCATGACGTCGACGCCGTTGCGATAGTCAGTCGTCATGCTCGCGATGCCGGGGCCCACGAACTCCATGACCTTGTTCTTGACGTAGCCCTTGGCAAAGACGGCGCGGATGATGGCGAGCGCCACATCGTGCGGGCCGACGCCGGGGCGCGGAGCGCCCGTGAGGTAGATGGCGACGACGCCGGGATAGGCGACATCGTAGGTGTCGCGCAGCAGCTGCTTTGCCAGCTCGCCGCCGCCCTCGCCCACGGCCATGGTGCCCAGGGCGCCGTAGCGGGTGTGCGAGTCGGAGCCCAAGATCATCTTGCCGCAGCCGGCGAAGTTCTCACGCATAAAGGAGTGGATGACCGCAATATGGGGCGGAACGAAGATGCCGCCGTACTTCTTAGCAGCGGAAAGGCCAAAGACGTGGTCGTCCTCGTTGATGGTGCCGCCCACGGCGCACAGCGAGTTATGGCAGTTGGTGAGCACGTAGGGCAGCGGGAACTGCTCCATGCCCGAGGCACGCGCCGTTTGGATGATGCCGACAAAGGTGATGTCGTGGCTCGCCATGGCGTCGAAGCGGATCTTGAGCGCCTCGGGATCTCCGGACGTATTGTGTGCCTGGAGGATCGAATACGCGATGGTGCCACGCTTGGCATCCTCGGGCGTCTGCGTAATACCGCGCTCGGCAGCCTCGGCCGCAGGCACAACCTCGCTGCCGCCGCGCAGGTAGATGCCGTCCTCGTACAGCTTGACCATACTGTCTCCCACTCTGCCCGAAAGGCTCGGGCGCATAGCATACATTCATTCAATATCGTGCCATAGAACAGTTGCGAGTGGGTTGCGAATCTGCACGTTCACTTTATCTCGGTAAAGTAAAGGACGAGCCCCTTGCATCACTCTCCTAACAAGGAGTGTCCCAAAGTGCCGGCACAAAAGGAACGTCCCCAAGTGCCAAATGCCGCAAGAATGTCCCCTTTGACTAGTCATTTAAGAACGTCCCCAATGACTACCCTGCCGTATCCGGAGCAAGGCAACGCCGCAGGTAGAGGACGGACAGCGAGCGACGTCCAGAGCGAACAAGTTGGCATGAAAAAGGCAAGGCATAGACCTTCTGGTCATGCCTTGCCTTTTGAATGACAAATTGTCGCTCTGGACGTCGAGCAGCGTCGGCCCGTTACGCGGTTTGGTAAAACCGCGTAACTACAAATCCCCGCCGGCGCCCAGCAGCTTGCGCATGACTTGCTCGGGGTTAACTGAGCCGTCGCGCGGGGCCAGGGCGGTGATCTTCTTTTGCATCTTGTACTCGTGCAGCTCGTCCTCGAGCTGGCGTACGCGGGCGCGGAGCTTCTCGTTCTCGCGTTCGCGCTCCTCGGCACGCTCCTTCATATCGAGGATGCGCACCACGCCGGCGAGGTTGATGCCCTCGTCGGTCAGTTGGTTGATGAGCTCCAGGCGCTCGATATCGGCACGCGAATACAGACGCGTGTTGCCGCCCGAGCGCTGGGGATTCACCAAGCCTTTGGACTCGTAGACGCGCAGAGTCTGCGGGTGCATGCCGGTCAGCTCGGCCGCCACGCTGATCATGTACAGCGGTTTGTTCCTATTGTCCTCGGCCATGCTACCTGACCCCTTTCCGTCTCGTTATCGTCCATCATAAGCCCGTGGGCGCGGGCGTGCGCCGCGACCGCCCTAGTACGTCGCCTTGTAACGGTTGACCTTCTCGCGATAGTCGCGTGTGTCGGTCTCGCGCAGCTTGGTCATGGCATCGCGCTCGTCATCGGATAGGTTCGTGGGGACCTGCACCTTGATCTCGACGAGCAGCGCGCCTGTGCGGCCACGGTGCTTAACGTCGGGCGCCCCCATTTCCTTAAAGCGGAACTTCTTGCCCGTCTGGGTACCCGCGGGCACCTTCAGACGAACCGTCGCACCGCCGGGCGTCGGCACGTCCACCGTGCAGCCGAGCGCCGCCTCGTAGACCGAGACCGGTACCTCCATGGTCACGTCGGCACCTTTGCGCTTAAACAGCGGGTGCTCCTCCACATGCGTGGTCACGACCAGGTCGCCGCGCTCGCCACCCGCAACGCCATACTCGCCGCGACGCTTGTAGCGCAGCTTGCCGCCGTCGACCGCACCCGCAGGCACCGAGACCGTAATGGTCTGCTGCTCACCTGTCGAGGGAATGCGATAGGTGACCTTGTGCGTCACACCGCGAAACGCGTCCTCGGCCGTCACATCGACGGTCAGCGACAGGTCGCCGCCCTTGCGAGCACGGCTGCGGCCAGCGCCGGCACCGGCAGCGCCCGCAGCCCCGGCAAAGCCCGAGCCCCAATCGCTGCCCCAGGCGCCGTTGCCGCTAAAGATGCTGTCGAAGATGTCGCCCCAGCCGCTGGCACCCGCGCCGGCACCGTAGCCGCCGCCATACGCGCCGCCCGCGCCCGGCATACCGCCAAACATGAGCATCTGGTCGTACTCTTTGCGCTTCTTCTCGTCCGAAAGCGTCTCATAGGCCTCGCTGATCTCCTTAAACTTGGCCTCGTCGCCGCCGGCATCGGGGTGATATTTTTGCGCGAGCTTGCGAAACGCGCTCTTGATCTCTTTGTCGGAGGCGCTCTTGGATACGCCCAGGATGTCATAGAAGGTTTTGCCTGCAGCCATCGTAGCTCCTCTCCTGTTACGTCCGCCGTCCATGCAGACGACGGCTCATGCTTTCATATGGCACTAGGCCAGAAAGGGCCCCGGGTGTTGCCCCGGGGCCCTTCTCAATTACTCCTCGGTGCTCTCGGCCGTATCGGCCGCAGCATCCTCGGGCGCCGCTTCGGGCTCCGGTGCGGGGCGCTTCTCGCCACCGTAGGTCACCGTCACCATCGCGGAACGCAGGATGCGGTCCGCCATGCGGTAGCCCTTCTGGTACACGTCGTTGACGGTCTCGTCGTACTGCGACGCGTCCTCGACGCGACCCACGGCCTGGTGCTCGAGCGGATCGAACGCCTCGCCCTTGGGGTCGATGGGCTCAACGCCCTCGTGCGCAAACACATCGAGCAGCTTGGCATGCACCGCGTCGACGCCGTCGACGAACTGCTTAAAGTCGTCGGCAAGCTCCTGGCTGCGGGCATGGTCGATCGCACGCTCGATATCGTCGACCACCGGCAGCAGCGCGGTGACGAGCTTCTCGGTCGCGCGCTCGCGCTCGGCGATACGCTCATTGGCGGTGCGGCGACGGAAGTTCTCCCAGTCGGCCTGAAGACGGGCGGTACGCTCAGTGGCGTCCTTTGCCTTGTCCTCGGCGGCCTTCTGAGCCTCTGCCGCAGCATCGAGCTCATTGCGCACGTCGGCGAGCTCCTTTTGGGCCTGCTCGAACTTGAGCTTAAAGTCGTTGTCGGCGGCTTCCTCACCGGCGCGGATAGCGGCTTCCACCATCTCGTCCTCGGTCATCGTCGCCTCCTTGTTGGAATCCTCTACCTGGTTCTCGGCAGCCTCGGCGGCCGCGGCCTCGTTGGCCTCGGTATCGTCGACGGCCTCTACGGGAATCTTCACGTCCTTCTCCTCAGAGTCAACGGGGGCGGCACCAACGGCGGCCGCCTCCGTGCGAGCTTTACGGGCGGACATGATTACTTGTCCTCGTCGTCCACAACCTCGTAGTCGGCGTCGACAACGTCATCGTCGGCAGGCTGGGCGCCGGCGGCACCGTCGGTCTGCTGCTGAGCGTCGGCGTAGACAACCTGGGCCAGCTCGTAGGCCACGGACTGCAGGGACTCGCCGGCGGCCTTGATGGCCTCGACGTCAGAGCCCTCGAGCGCCTTCTTGGCGTCGGCGATAGCGGCCTCGGCCTTGGACTTCACGTCGGCGGAAACCTTGTCGCCCAGCTCGTTGAGGGTCTGCTCGGTGGAGTAGCACAGGCTGTCGGTCTGGTTGCGGACCTCGACCTCTTCCTTCTGCTTCTTGTCCTCCTCGGCATGAGCCTCGGCGTCCTTGACCATACGATCGACTTCGTCGTCGGAAAGCGCGGTGGAACCGGAAATGGTGATCTGCTGCTCCTTGCCGGTGCCCTTGTCCTTAGCAGAGACCTTGACGATGCCGTTGGCGTCGATGTCGAAGGTGACCTCGATCTGCGGCACGCCGCGGCGGGCAGCCGGGATACCGGTCAGCTGGAACTTACCGAGCGACTTGTTGTCGCGGGCAAGCTCGCGCTCGCCCTGGAGCACGTTGATCTCGACGCTGGTCTGGTTGTCGGCAGCGGTGGAGTAGACCTCGGTCTTGGAGGTCGGGATCGTGGTGTTGCGGTCGATCATCTTGGTCATGATGCCGCCCATGGTCTCGACACCCAGCGACAGCGGGGTAACGTCGAGCAGCAGGATGCCCTCGACGTCGCCGGTGAGCACGCCGCCCTGGACGGCGGCGCCGTCGGCAACGACCTCGTCGGGGTTCACGGACATGTTGGGCTGCTTGCCGGTCATAGTCTTGACGAGCTCCTGGACGGCGGGCATACGGGTGGAGCCGCCGACGAGGATGACCTCGGTCAGATCGGAGAGCTTAAGCTTGGCGTCGCGCAGGGCGTTGGTGACAGGCTGCTTGCAGCGCTCGAGCAGGTCGCGGGTGATCTTCTCGAACTCGGCGCGGGTCAGCGTGTAGTTGAGGTGCAGCGGGCCGGACTGGTTCATGGTAATGAACGGCAGGTTGATGGTGGTCTGCTGGGCGGCGGAGAGCTCCTTCTTGGCGTTCTCGGCGGCCTCCTTCAGACGCTGCAGGGCCATGGGGTCCTGACGCAGGTCGACACCGTTCTCCTGCTGGAACTTATCGGCCATCCAATCGATGACGCGCTGATCCCAGTCGTCGCCGCCCAGGTGGTTGTCGCCCGAGGTGGACAGAACCTCAAACACGCCGTCGGCGAGGTCGAGGATGGAGACGTCGAAGGTACCGCCGCCCAGGTCAAAGACCAGGATGCGCTGGTCGGTGCCCTGCTTGTCCAGGCCATAGGCCAGAGCAGCAGCGGTCGGCTCGTTGACGATACGCTTGACGTTGAGGCCGGCGATCTTACCGGCGTCCTTGGTGGCCTGACGCTGGGCGTCGTTGAAGTAGGCCGGGACGGTGATGACGGCGTCGGTGACGGTCTCGCCCAGATACTTCTCGGCGTCGGCCTTCATCTTGGCGAGCGTCATGGCGCTCACCTGCTCGGCGGTGTAATCCTTGCCCTCGATGTCGACGACGGCACGGCCACCCTGGCCCTCCTTGACCTCATACGGCACGGTCTTGATCTCGGAGGTGCACTCGGAATACTTGCGGCCCATGAAGCGCTTGATGGAGAACACGGTGTTCTTGGGGTTGGTGACAGCCTGGTTCTTAGCGGCCTTGCCCACGACGCGGTCGCCGTCGGCACGGAAGCCCACGACAGACGGGGTGGTGCGGTCGCCCTCGGCGTTCACGATGATGGTCGGAGAACCGCCCTCGAGGACGGCCATAGCGGAGTTGGTAGTACCAAGGTCGATACCAAGAATCTTGCCCATTAGAAATTCCCTCTCTCTTGTGCGTTTGCACCGACTCGGCGGTCTGCCGAGCGGTGTTTCGGCTTGTCTTTCAGGATGTAGTGTATCCCCTTATGGGCCGGAATATACAAAATCTAAGTCAATTCATATAAGATTTCTTATTGCTGAGAGTTTAGGTTCTTAAATGTGCAGGTAGATGCGCTGATTGAGTTCTCGGCAAATCTATCGAGATCTATGTAGAGATGGCTGAGGCTTGGGTCCGAGGGTGCCTGGGGCTGCCTTGCGGAAAGCTCGTCCCGTTTTGAGAGCTGATACCGGGTCGCAGTTTCCGCTAGCGGGCCCAACCGGAAACTACGACCCGGTTTTCGGCCAAATAACGGGATGCCCTTTCCGCAGGCGCGCTCAATAGCTCGATATTTCAAGTCACCTTTAGCTAACATTTGCGCAGCTCAACGGCCCCACCTGCGCATTTTTTAGTAAACCTTGGCATACTCGGCGAACGGTATGAAGATGCCGGTCAGAGGGTATTGCAAACGGTCGCTCCCGTGGTATGTTTTTGCCCGAATCAAACCGGCGCGCATCGCCTGTAGCGTCGGTCAACAGAGAGGAAACTACCATGGCTCATCCCGTAATTGATGCCGACGAGTGCATCGCTTGTGGCGTTTGCGTCGACTCCTGCCCCGCTGGCGTTCTGGAGCTCCAGGACGTCGCTACCGTCGCTGACGAGGACTCCTGCGTCGCCTGTGGCGCTTGCCAGGACGCTTGCCCCGCTGGCGCGATCACCGAGATCGTCGAGGAGTAACAACTCCCCCACTTGCACACTCAAAAGTACACCGTGCACAAAAAAGGAGGCCTCCGCATCGCCGCGGAGGCCTCCTTTTTGTGCGGATAACTAATTTGGCACCGTCGCAGGTTGAGCCCACGTCAGCGAAAACGTCCCTAAGCGAGCAAGGTGACGTGAAAGAGGAGGGAAGCGTACTTTGGGTACGCGACCGACGATTGAACGTCAGATTGCCGCTTAGGGGCGTTTGCAGCGTCGGCTAAGAGAGATCGTCTTCGTAGGGCATCAGGTCTGCTAGGTAGCCTTTTTCCTTGAGCATCGCCTCGATCTCGTCGAGGGTCTGTTCGTCCTCCGCCGCAATGCGATGGAAGTGGTAGCCGCTGGTCACCGTCAGCAGCGGGAAGCTCTTGCCGCTCTCGATATCGCGCAGATAGCGCTCAACATCGCGACGATTGCGGATGTCCAGGTCGGCCGTGATCTTACCGTACACGCGGTGATTGACGATCACGTTGAGCACGGCGCCTCCGGCGTCGACGATACTCGTGAGCTCATCGCCTGCCTGCTCCACGCTGTGGCGAACCTTGACCAAGCGCGTGGGCACGGCGGGGCTGCTGGGGGCCTCCTGCAGCACGTAGCCGCGGTTGGTCGCCACGATATCGTGCCCATCGGCGCGCAGCAGGGCGATGTCCTGCACCACGACCTGGCGGCTCACACCCACCTCGCGGGCAAGCGCGCTGCCCGAAACTGGCCCCTTGGCTCCCTCGAGCACGGCCATGATGGCACGGCGACGCTCGCGGGCGTCCATTATTTACCGTCCAGCAGACGCAGGTGCTTAAGCGAGAGGTCGAGAATCGGCGCAGAGTGCGTCAATGCCCCCGAGCTAATGTAGTCGACGCCCAGATCAGCCAGGGCGCGGATATTGCTGGCATCCACATTGCCCGAGCACTCGGTCTTGGCGCGACCGGCGATAAGCTCTATGGCGGCGGCCATGTCGTCATGGGTCATGTTGTCGAACATGATGATATCGGCGCCGGCCTCCACAGCCTCGCGCACCATGTCCAGGTTCTCGCACTCGATCTCGACCGTCGTGGTAAACGATGCATGGGCGCGCGCCATCTCGATCGCACGCGTCACGCCACCGGCGGCATCGATGTGGTTGTCCTTGAGCATGACGGCCGTCGACAGGTTGTAGCGGTGGTTGCTGCCGCCGCCGATCTCGACCGCCGCCTTCTCAAACACGCGCATGCCCGGCGTGGTCTTGCGCGTGTCGACGAGCACGGTCTTGGTGCCCTCGAGCGCCGCGGCCATGCTGTGCGTGTAGGTAGCGATGCCGCTCATGCGCTGCAGGTAGTTGAGCGCCACGCGCTCGCCCGAAAGCAGCACGCGCGCATCGCCGCGCACCTGACCCACATGGTCGCCGGCGTGCACCTCGTCACCGCCGGCAACGTCGAACAGCACCGAGCTCTGCGAATCCAACAGCTCAAAGGTGCGGGCGAACACATCCAAGCCGGCGATGATGCCGTCGGCCTTGGCGATAAGCTCAACGGTAGCGGGACGCGCCGTGGGGCACACGCTCGCCGTGCTCACGTCCTCAAACGTGATGTCCTCGCGCAGAGCCTGCAAAATCAGATCATCGACGACGAGCTTCATGGTAATGGGATTCATGGTCTACTCCTCCACGGCCTGCGTGCCGGCGGCACGGGCCAAATCATCGATTGCCAGGATGTCGGCGCTCAGGGCGCGATGACGGCCATCGAGCGCGGGATCGCCCGCCTGCTCCACGGCCAGTGACTCGCCGGTACGCATATACCACGCGGCGCGACGACCCCAGACCAGCGCTTCGAGCAGGCTGTTTGATGCAAGGCGATTCTTGCCGTGAACGCCGTTGCAGGCCGTCTCGCCCGCGGCGTAGAGCTCGGGCATCGAGGTGCGGCCGTCCTTATCGACCCATACGCCACCCATAAAGTAGTGCTGCGTGGGCGTAACGGGGATGGGCTCGTCCAAGATGTCGCGGCCGTCCTCAAGGCAGCGCGCGCGAATGTTGGCAAAATGCCCGGTCACCACATCGCGTTCGACGGGGGCGAAGCTCAGCCACTCGTGCTCGGTACCGTCCTGCTTCATCTGCTCGCGAATAGCGGCGGCGACCACATCACGCGGCTGAAGCTCGTCGGTAAAGCGCTCGCCGGCGGCGTTGAGCAAAATCGCGCCCTCGCCGCGGCAGCTCTCGCTGATCAGGAAGGTGCGGCCCGGCTGCGGCGAGAACAGTCCCGTGGGGTGGATCTGCACGTAGTCCAGGTGCTCCATCTTAATGCCATGCTCCTGAGCGATGTAGCAGGCATCGCCCGTGAGCTGCGGATAGTTGGTCGAGTGGTCGTATACGCCACCGATGCCGCCCGTCGCCCACAGCGTGTGGCGGGCATGGATCTTAAACGGCTCGCCGGCATGCACGCCCTCGGCAGCATTTGCCAGCTCGTCGGCAGGACGAACCGAGTTGTCCTCGTCCACGGAAACGGCGACGACACCGGCACACACCGTGGCGCCGTCACGCTCGCCCGTCAGGATATCGGTCATGGCCACGTGCTCCAAAATCTGCACGTTATCCAGCTTGCGAACGGCCTGGAGCAGCTTGGTCGTAATCTCCTTGCCGGTGATATCGGCATGGAAGGCAATGCGCGGACGGCTGTGCGCGCCCTCGCGGGTAAAGTCGAGGCTGCCGTCGGCCTTGCGCTCAAAATCCACGCCCAGCGCTAGCAGGTCGTTGATGACCGAACGGCTCGAGCGGATCATGATGTCGACGCTCTCACGGCGATTCTCGTAATGACCGGCGTGCATGGTGTCCTCAAAGAAGGCATCGTAGTCCGATCCCTCAGGCAGCACGCAGATGCCGCCCTGCGCGAGCATCGAATCGCACTCGTCGACAGCGCCCTTGGAGAGCATGATCACACGCGTGCTCGTCGGCAGATTGAGGGCCGCGTACAGGCCTGCCACGCCGCAGCCGGCAATGACGACGTCGCACTCCATATCGGGGTATTGCTTGGTTTCCACAGGAATCCTTTCCCTTGAATGTGACAAAGGGACTGTCCCTTTGTCACATTGTTCTAGCGCGCTGCGTACTCGAGCATGCGGTCGAGCGTGAGTTTGGCCTGGTCGGCAGCCTCGTCCGACACGCCGATCTGCACCTCGCCCTCGCCCGTCTCCAGGCAGCGCACGAGCTTTTCGAGCGTGATGAGATCCATGTTGACGCAGGTGGGCTGCACCGCGGGGAAGTAGAACTTCTTGCCGGTGCCCCGGCAGCGGCGCTCGAGCTCGTAGAGCACGCCGCGGACCGTCACGATAATGAACTCGCTCGCGTCGGACTCCTCGGCATACCTGATGATGCCGGCGGTGGAGCCGATGTAGTCGGCCTCGGCCAGAACGTCGGCCTTGCACTCGGGGTGCGCCAGCACGAGCGCGTCGGGGTGGGCCTCCGTCGCGTCGACGATCTGCTCGACGGTGATGATGTGATGGCGTGGGCAGTAGCCGTTGTTGAGGATGACGTGCTTTTGCGGCACCTGCTCGGCTACGAAGCGTCCCAGGTTTTGGTCGGGAATGAACAGGATATGCTGCTGCGGCAGCTCGGACACGATCTTAACGGCGTTGGAACTGGTGACGCACACGTCGCTCCAGCTCTTGATCTCGACCGTGGAGTTGACGTAGCAGACCACGGCAAGGTCGTCACCGTACTCGGCGCGCGCCGCGTCGACCGTCTCACGCTTGACCATGTGCGCCATGGGGCAGTCCGCGCCCGGCTCGGGCAGCAGCACGGTCTTGGTGGGGCTGAGCAGCTTGGCACTCTCGCCCATAAACTCCACGCCGCACAGCACGATGGTCTGCTGCGGCAGGCTCTTGGCAAGCTTTGCCAGGTAAAAGCTGTCGCCGACGTAATCAGCCACGGCCTGTACCTCGGGCGCCACGTAATAGTGCGCTAGGATCACCGCGTCACGTTGGGTTTTTAGTTGTTGAATGGCCTCGACAAGCTCTGCGGGCACCAGTGCCGCGCGCTCCGTTGCCGTCGTTGCCGATGCTAGGCCGGCCGCGATATCGCGTGCAAGCTCCGACGCATCCATGTTCGCGCTCTGTGCCATCAAGGCCCCTCTCTTTTGGCGAATCTTGGGGCTTTAGTATGACACCTAGGTTTACAGCTGACAAGACAGCTGTAAACCTAGGTGTAAAGTTGAAATAAAGATTCAATCATGCGGCAGGTCCATTTTCGAACTGGCAAGCTGAGGATAGCCGAGCTCTCGATAGCGCAGGAGGCATCTTTCGCCACCGCAATACCGCTCGGCGCGAGTTGCGCGACGTGGGGCGCAAATGGGACACGCCTCCGCGAGCGGTCCGCACCCAATGTGGCAAAATCGAACTACTAAGGGGGCTCAGAATGCTCAAGATTATTGCCTGCGACGACGACGTCGCTTTTCTAGATAGACTGCACCGGATGATCGACCGTTGGTCGAGCGAGACGGGCACGGCGGTCGATGTTGCGCTCGTCACGCGCGGCGAGGACCTGCTGGCCCGCCATGCCGCATCGCGCGCCGACATCATCTTGCTCGATATGATCATGCCGCTCGTCAACGGCATGGACACCGCGCGCGAATTGCGCCAGGCCGATACCGCCGTGCGTCTGGTGTTTCTCACCTCATCGCCCGAGTTTGCACTGGAGTCCTACGAGGTCCGCGCCTTCGATTATCTGCTCAAGCCCGTGGCTTACGAACGCCTAGCGCAGTTGCTCGACGAGCTTTCGAGCATGCGCCCGGCGGCAACCGACGAGCTCGTGATCAAAACTTCCTTTGGCTACCACGCCCTGCGCCTGTCCGACATCGAATATGCCGAGGCGCGCAACAAGCACGTGGTCTTCCACCTGCGCGACGGACGCGATATCGAGGCACTTGAGTCGTTCCGCAGCGTCGAAGACCGTTTGGCGCAAAATGCCACCTTCTTTAAATGCCACCGCAGCTACCAGGTCAACCTGCGCAATATCGATCACTTTGACCGCACGGACATCGTCATGCGCTCGGGCGCGTGCATCCCGCTTTCGCGCAGCTGCAAGCAGGGATTCCAAGACGCCTACTTTGCGGTGCGCTTTGAGGGTGGGAGACACTGATGGTCTCCACGGTCGAAATGATCCTTTGGGCAATCCACCACGCCACGACGCTGCTCTTTGGCGTCTTTGCCTCGGCGGCGCTGTGCGGTGTCGAGATCAACCGGCGTCATGCGCTTGAACTGGTGCTGGTCGGTGCCGTAACTGGATGCGCATTTGGCCTCGCCAATGCCGTCGGCGGCGAGCTTTTCGCCCGCCAGGTATATCCACTCGTCGTGCATCTGCCGCTCGTCATCTATTTGTGCGCGCGCTACCGCCTGAGCCCGCTGCTTGCCGTACTCGGCATTACGAGTGCCTATCTGAGCTGCCAGTTCAGCAATTGGATGGGCATTGCCGCATTTGCCGCAACCGATTCTCAGATCGCGTACTATCTGGCGCGCATCGCGACCACACTCGCCGTCTTTGCCGTCCTGTTGCATTGGGCCGGCGACATCGGTCCGCGCTTGGCGATTAAAAGCACCACCGAGCTGGGCATCCTTTTAATCCTGCCGCTCGTCTATTACGTCTTTGACTATGCCACCAACGTCTACACCACGCTGTTCCACTCGGGCTCGGTGGTGACGGTTGAGCTTTTGGCATTTGCGCTCTGTGCCTTCTATCTTATGTTTCTTGCCGTTTACCTGCGCGAATACGAAGAAAAGGAAACCGCCGAGCGAGAGCGTTGGATGCTCGAAACCCGCGACAGCGCCGCCATCAAAGAGCTCGAGGCTTGGCGTCAATCTGGGCGCGAGCTATCGATTCTTCGCCACGATATGCGCCACTTCCTACGCGGCCTGGCAGCTTTAATTGAGGAGGGCCACACCGACGAGGCGCTCAAACGCATCGACGAACTCTGCGAAGCCGGCGACCGCACCGCCGTACGCCGCTTCTGCGCCAACGAGACCGTAAACATCGCGCTTTCGTCATTCAACTCGGATATCAATAGAAACGGCATTACCGCCAACCTGCGCGCCGCCGTACCCGAAACCGTCCACGTAGGTGACGCCGACCTGTTTAGCGTGCTCTCAAATGCCTTGGAAAACGCTATCACCGCCGCAAGCGCCGCACCCCAAGGAAAGCGATTCGTCGACCTTGACCTGCGACTTGAGGACGGCCAGCTGTTGCTGTTAGTTTCCAACACGTTTGACCGCGCGCCGCGCATGGTCGACGGCATGCCCGTGACCCGGCATGCGGGCCACGGCTTTGGAACCAAGAGCATCAAACTTGCCGTGGAGCGCATGAACGGCAACTGCCAGTTCCGCATTAACGGCGATCGGTTTGAGCTGCGCGCTGTGATGTAGAAGTACGGCGCCGATCTCGCGGCGCGCCTCGCCCGCCAGGCAATCGCTCGCCGGTGCCGATCCGCTACAGTGGAGCGACCGCCGGGGTCAGCTGCTTGATGTAGGCCCACATGCGCTGCTTGGCCGCTTTGTCGGTCAGCGCCGCCTCAAAGCCATCGAGCGCGAGCACGCGGCGGCCCTGCACATGGGCGACCAGGCCGGGCTTGAGCATGGCGGTGTCGAAGTCATCAATCGCCACGAGCATATCGGCGTAGGTTTCGCGCATGACATCGGCCGCGCTGTTATCGAGCAGCAGCACCGCCTCGGGATCCAGAGCCTCAAGCGCCTCGCGGAACAGCTCGCACGGCAGAGTCTCGCCCACCGCGACCGCTCCGTCGCCTGCGCCGGCGACGCTTGCCAGCACGCAAAAATCCTCGGGCGCGTAGCCGATGGCCCCAAGCGCCTTGCGCAGCGCAGCACCGTCCGGACCGGCAGCCAGCTCGCCGCCCGAACGCTCGGCCTCGTCCAAATCGCCTTTGACCAGCACGATCGGCGAGCACGCGTTGCCCACGATGCGCACGCCACGGACCGCAAGCGATGTGAGCTCCTGCTCGGCCGCCTGGGCGATGGCTTCTTTTTTCTGGCTTTGTGACGTGGACATGCGCTCTCCAATCGTTTGCGTGCCCACCATTATATAAAAGAGCTGCCCGCGAGTGGTTGCTTTGCGGGCGGTTGGGTATAAGCACGGTCGTACTGAGTTTTACGCGGCCGAGCCGCGTCGTATTATGGAGGTCACCATGGCTGACATTAAGCAGATTACCCCCGAGAACTTCGATTCCATCGTTAACGACAGCCTGCCCGTGCTGGTCGATTTTTGGGCGCCCTGGTGCGGGCCCTGCCGATCGCTCTCGCCCATCGTGGACGAGGTAGCCGATGAGCTGGCGGGCAAGCTTGCCGTTGCCAAATGCAACGTCGACGACAACCAGGACCTGGCCATGAAGTATGGCGTCATGAGCATCCCCACGCTGATTGTGTTTAAGAACGGCGAGGAGATTGACCGCTCGGTTGGCGCTCTGCCCAAGGCGAGGCTGCAGGCGCTGCTGGAGAAGCATCTGTAATACGCTTGTTACTTGCCCGCCGTCCATGAGCGGTTTTGCACCGCTCGCCGGACTGCCGGGTGCGGCGCGTGCGACCACGGATAGTATGGTAGTTACAAACAGCCCCCAGTGAACGGGTGCGAGTCGCACAGACTCGCACCCGTTTTCTTATGCAGCGGCGCGCAGAGCGGGCGTAGTAAAATCTGAACCACTGGATTACCGTCCACACAAGGAGATTTCCCATGCATGATGTTGGAATGAACATGAGCCAGCTTGCCATGAGCGTCAAGCAGGTCGACGACACCATCGAGCTCGCTCACGAGTGGAGCCATCAGTTGCTGCATGCGACCGAGAATTTTGACATGGAGCGCATCGGCGCCAAGCTCGAGGCAGCCATGGCCGCGCTGCACGAGGCCCACGACGCACTCGAGGGCTACGAAGAGGCCATCGAGGCCGACCACAACTCCGTCGGCTCCGTGAAGCTGGTGTAACGTGGCCGAACACGAGCACGGCTGCGGGTACGAGCACGAGCATCCGCACGGGGCGGACGGTGACGCAGGCTGCCACTGTAGTGGCTCCGGCTCCGAGCTGGTCCGCTTTTCGGTTACCGCACCGGACGACCTGCTGCGCCGTTTTGACGAACAGATCGCGCGCCGCGGCGACGTGGCCAACCGCTCCGAGGCCGTGCGCGACCTGATTCGCGCCTCGATCGCCAAGGAGCAGATGCGCACGCCCGATGAGCATGTTATCGGGTCGCTCACCATGATCTACGACCACCATACCGGCGATCTGACGCGCCGTCTGGACGAAGTGCAGCACGACTACACCGACGAGATCGTATCGACCATGCACGTGCATCTGGATCACCACAACTGCTTGGAGATTCTGGCGCTCAAGGGTCGCGGCGAGCGCGTCTACGAGCTGGCCGACCGCCTGCTGGGCCTGCGCGGCGTTAAGCACGGCGAGCTCACGTGCGCCGCCACCAAGCAGAGCCTGGGGCTGTAGCGGGATTTCCCGCAGCGCACCTGCCAAATAGGGACAGGCTTGTTTTGGCAGGTTTAGAAGTTTTACCTACCAAAACAAGCCTGTCCCTATTTGGTCGGTTTTGATGGGGGGGTGTCGCATGCGGCATGTGCATATTCATGTGACGGGCATTGTGCAGGGCGTTGGCATGCGACCGTTTGTGTATCGCGAGGCCATGGCGCATGGCATTTGCGGATGGGTACTCAATGCGGGCGACGGCGTGCATATCGAGGCGCACGCTCCGGCCGATGCGCTCGATGCTTTTGTTGCCGCGCTTTCTGAGCATGCGCCCGCGGCGGCTCGCGTTGAGCGAGTCGATGTTGCGGATTTGGGGCCTGGCGGCTGGAGCGCTGCCGATGAGCGGGGCTTTCGCATTGTGGCATCGCAGGATCAGACCGCTCATACCACGCTCGTCTCGCCCGATATCGCTACCTGTGACGATTGCCTGCGCGAGTTGTTCGATCCCGCCGACCGACGCTATCACTACCCCTTTATCAACTGCACTAACTGCGGGCCGCGCTTTACCATCATCCGCTCGCTGCCTTACGATCGAGCGGCCACCTCGATGGATTGTTTTCCCATGTGTCCCAAGTGCGCCGCGGAGTATGCCGACCCACTCGACCGGCGTTTTCACGCGCAGCCCGATGCCTGCTTTGATTGCGGGCCGCATATTACATGGCGTGAGACGGGCGTGGGCAATGAGCCGGGCGAAGCCGCCGCGTCGCCGGCCGTCGGCACCACGCGCGAGACCAGCGACGCCATTATCGACCGCTGCGTTGAGCTGCTGGCCGACGGCGGTATCGTCGCCATCAAGGGTCTGGGCGGTTTTCACTTGGCATGCGATGCCTCCAACGAGCAGGCGGCAGCCGAGCTTCGCCGCCGCAAACGCCGTAGCAATAAGCCGCTTGCCGTTATGGTGCGCGACCTTGCCGACGTTGAACGCCTGTGCCACGTCAACGACGTTGAGCGCGGTTTGCTGACCGGCAGCATTCGCCCCATTGTACTGCTGCGCCAACGGGCTATTTGCAAGAGCGACGGCTCCCCCGACGCCCTCGCGCTCGCGCCGTCCGTCGCGCACGACCTTCCCGAGCTCGGCGTCATGCTCCCCTACACCCCGCTTCAGCATCTGTTGCTTGCCGCGGCAGAAACCCACGGTATGCATGCGCTCGTCATGACCAGCGGAAACCTGAGCGAAGAACCCATCGAGACCGACGACAACCTTGCCTGGGAACACCTCGTTGCCGTCGGCATCGCCGATGCGCTGCTCGGTAACGACCGCGCAATTCTGTCGCGCTACGACGACTCTGTGGTACGCATGGTCGACGGCGCCGTTATGCCCGTTCGCCGCGCTCGCGGATATGCGCCCCAGCCGCTGCCGTTGCCGGCGCTCGACGGCGCTCCGCCCTGCATGCTCGCCTGCGGGCCACAACAAAAGGCCACGATTGCGCTCACGCGCGAAGGGACGAACGGCGAGGCAGCCTGTTTTGTGTCGCAGCATATCGGCGATGTCGAAAACGGCGCGACCTTCGATGCCTGGAGCGCCGCCCGTGCACGTCTAGAAAACCTCTTTGACCTGACGCCTGCCGCCCTGGCATGCGACATGCATCCCAACTATCTGTCGAGCCAGTGGGCGCGCGAACAGGCACGGGAGCACAATCTGCCGCTTATCGAAGTCCAACATCATCATGCGCACATCGCGAGCGTAATAGCAGAGGCGATTGCCGCAGGCCGGCTTGCGCCCGATGCACGCGTCCTCGGTATTGCCTTCGATGGTACGGGTGCCGGCACCGACGGCACCATATGGGGCGGTGAGTTTCTTATCGCCGCCCTTGCCGATTTTGAACGCTCCGCGCACCTGCGCACCTGGGCGCTACCAGGCGGCGCCGCATCCGTGCGCGATGCCCGGCGCAATGCATTTGCCCTGCTGAGCGAGCTCGGCCTGCTCGCGCACCCGGGTGCCGCGGGGCTATTGGGCACCCTCGACGAGCAAACGCGCAGCGTGACAGCTACCATGATCGAGCGCGGCATCAACAGCCCGCGCACCAGCAGCATGGGGCGTCTCTTTGATGCCGCAGCAGCGATTCTGGGCATCTGCGACAAGGCAACCTACGAGGGCGAACCCGCCATAGAACTCGAAGCCGCCGCCTGGCGCGCGCTTGACGGTAAGCCCGTTCGTCTCGACGGCAATCATACAGGCGTATTCACGTCTGCCGACGACTCCCCCATCTTGGACCCCCAACCGCTCATCGAAGCTCTTCTGAATGGAATCGAGGCAGGCGCGCCGGCCGGCCGGCTCGCCCTCGGGTTTCACATCGCCATTACGCACGCTACGACCCACATCGCACGCGAGATCTGTGATCACGAAGACCTCGACACCGTCGCGCTCTCGGGCGGCGTGTTCATGAACCGACTTTTGCTTCGGCTCCTTACCCACGAACTCAAAGACGCCGGTCTTGCCGTCTTGGTCCCCCACGCCGTGCCCGTCAACGACGGCTGCATCGCCTACGGTCAGGCCGCCATCGCTCGCGCTCGCCTCGCGCAGACAGCATCGCGATAGGCTGTTTTGCCAGCCTGCGCGCCGCCGTCTCACAGGTGTAACGCGTTTGCTCGTGACTCCCGCGAGCGCTACCATCAACTGATGGGTAATTAGGCGCCTATCCAGCGCAAAACGTATAAAAGGGGAACATTATGTGCCTTGCCGTTCCCGGTAAAGTGGTCAAACGCGACGACGACCTTAAGGCGACCGTCGACATGATGGGCATCGAGCGCCCCGTTTCGCTGCGTCTCGTGCCGACGGCGCAGGTTGGCGACTATATTCTCGTACACGCCGGCTTTGGCATCCAGATCGTCGACGAGCAGGAAGCGCAAGAAACGCTCGAGCTCGTTAATGCCATGACCGAACTGGCCGAAGAAGACCAACTGGCCAGCAATCCGGCCGAGGCATACTAGTGGCGGCCGGACAGCCGGCTCGCTCCGGTATCGACTTTTCGGCATTTCGCGACCCCAGGCTGGCTCGCGAGCTCATCGATCGTATTCATGAGCTTGTCGGCAGCCGCAGCATCAACCTTATGGAAGTCTGCGGCACGCATACCGTGAGCATCGGGCGCTATGGCTTTCGCTCCATTATGCCTGCCGGGCTCAAACTGCTGAGCGGTCCGGGTTGCCCCGTCTGCGTTACCGCCAACCGCGATATCGACCATGCAATCGCGCTCGCCAAGATGGACGGCGCCATCATCACCACCTTTGGCGACATGATGCGCGTGCCCGGATCGTCCACCTCACTTTCTGCGCAAAAGGCGGCGGGGCACGATATTCGCATTGTGTACTCCCCGCTCGACGCGCTCGACATTGCCGAGCAAAACCCCGATCGCCCGGTCATTTTTATGGGTGTGGGCTTTGAGACCACAACGCCCACCATCGCCGCCGCCATTTTGGAGGCCGATGCACGCGGGCTCCAGAACTTCTCGGTCTATTGCGCCCACAAGACCACGCCGCCGGCGCTATGCGCGATTGCCAACGATCCCGAGACCACCATCGACGGCTTTATCCTGCCGGGCCACGTCGCCACCATCACGGGCTTGGCCCCCTTTGGCTTTTTGGTCGACGAGTTCAATACCCCGGGCGTGGTAACGGGATTTGAGCCGGTCGACATCTTGCAGGGTATCTGCATGCTGGTCCAGATGGTTGTTGAGGGGCAGCCCGCGATTGACAACGCCTACCGCCGCGGTGTCAATGCCGACGGCAATCCCGTGGCGCGCCAACTGGTCGAGCAGGTGTTTGAGCCGTGCGACACCACATGGCGCGGTCTGGGGCCGATTGCCGGCTCGGGCTTCACCATTCGTCCCGAGTTCTCGCGCTTTGATGCCCGCGTTCGCTTTGACGTGCCCGTTGAGGCGACGGTTGAGCCGCGCGGATGCCGCTGCGGCGACGTGCTGCGCGGGGCCATTACACCGAGCGACTGCCCGCTCTTTGGCCACGCTTGTACACCCGAGCATCCCGTCGGCCCGTGCATGGTGAGTTCCGAAGGCAGCTGCGCGGCGTACTACCGTTACCGAGTCTAACCCGAACGCCCCCGCGCGCTGACACCTCCCACGATTGGAGTTTTCGATATGTCCCATAGTGTCTCCGATAGCACTGTCTTGCTGGGCCACGGCTCCGGCGGGCAGATGATGAAGCGCATCGTCGACGAAGTCTTTTTGGATGCCTTTGGGTCGCCCGAGCTGCTCGAGGGCAACGATGCCGGCGTCGCTGCGCTGCCCGCGAGCGGGCGCATCGCCATGTCGACCGACAGCTTTGTAGTCTCGCCGCAGTTCTTCCCCGGTGGCAACATCGGACGCCTCGCCGTGTGCGGAACCGTTAACGACGTCGCGACCTCGGGCGCCAACGTGCGCTACCTATCGTGCGGCTTTATCCTCGAAGAGGGCTATCCCATGGATAAGCTCCAGCAGATTGTGCAGACCATGGCCGAGACGGCACGCGAGGCGGGCGTGGCGATCATCACCGGCGACACCAAGGTGGTCGAGCGCGGCGGGGCCGACGGCGTCTATATCAATACCGCCGGCGTGGGCGAGGTACCCGCGGGCGTGGCGCTCAGCGGCGCAAACTGCAAGCCCGGCGACGTCATCCTGGTGTCGGGTACACTCGGCGACCACGGCATCGCCATCATGAGCC
>JBPGZF010000027.1:0-23697 GCA_052033095.1 Collinsella sp. | reverse complement strand
CGAGCCGTTGCCCCAAATGTGGCAGTCGCTACCTGGCTAAAATGGGCCTGGGAACGCAGCAGATCGAGGACGCGCTGCACCAGATGCTGCCCGACGACGTCGCCATCATTCGCATGGATGCCGATTCCACGCGCGGCAAGGACGCACATAAAAAGCTACTCGAGCAGTTCGATGCCGCCGATTGCGCGGTGCTGCTGGGCACTCAGATGATCGCTAAAGGTCTCGATTTTCCCGAGGTCACGCTCGTGGGCGTGGTCAATGCCGACTTTGCGCTGAAGCTGCCGGACTTCCGCGCAGGGGAGCGCGCCTACGACCTGCTGGAACAGGTGGCGGGCCGCGCAGGTCGCGGCGATCGCCCCGGCGAGGTCATCATCCAGACCTACCTGCCCGAGGATCCGGTCATTAGCGCCGTCGCCGAGCACGATCGTTCGATCTTTACCGACTACGACCTGGACCAGCGTCGCGACGCCCTATATCCGCCGTTCGTGCGCCTAGTCAACATTTTGGTATGGTCGGCGAACCGAGACGACGCGCAAGACTACATCGGGCGCATCGCAAAGCTCCTTAAGCGCCGCTGGCACGCCGCCGCCCCTGATTTTTTGCGGGCGGGGAGTGTCGTGCCGCAGGTGCTAGGCCCGGCTTCGTGTGTAATCGAGAGAGCCAAGGACCGTTACCGCTTCCATCTGCTTGTAAAGTCGCCGGTAGGGTACCATGTCTCTGACGATATCGACGCCTGCCTCAAAGAGGCGGGCTCCGTGCGCGGCGTGAGCGTGAGCGTTGACGTCGACGCCTATGATTTGATGTAACAAACCGAAAGGATGGCCATGGAAGCCAACGGAATCGTACTGTCGCCCGACCCTCGTCTGCGCCAGGAGTGCGCCGTCATCGAGGAGATTACCCCAGCGATCGAGGCGCTTGCCGAGAAGATGAAGAAGATGATGTTCGACAACGGCGGCTGCGGCCTGGCTGCTCCGCAGATCGGCGAGCTTATTCAGCTCGTCACCATCGACTGCGACTACAGCGACAAGAACGACTACGATCCGTACGTGCTCATTAACCCCGTCATTGTTGAGCAGAGCGACCATCTGGTGCCGTTTAGCGAGGGCTGCCTTTCCATCCCCGGCATTAGCTGCGAGATCGAGCGTCCCGACCATGTCGTCGTCGAGGCGTACGACTTGGACGCAAACCTGATTCGCTATGAGGCTTCGGGCGATCTGTTCTGCGTGTGCCTGCAGCACGAGATTGATCACCTGCACGGCAACACCATGTTCGAGCGCCTTAAGCCCATGCAGAGGATCAAGGCAGTCAAGGAGTACCAGGACGCCCTGGCCCGCGGCGCTCGACCGGGCGAGACGGAGTAGGTCCCACCGTCCCCGGGGCGCCCGCCAATATCATCCCGTGCTCAAACATTCTCGCTGCGCTGCGAAACTGCGCGCGGGACGATATAGGCGGGCGCCCCGGGGACTACGTTGACGCTGCTTGTCTCGCCCAGGTGCCGTCGGGCCAGGGATGGGCGTCTTCGCTGATAGGTGCTTTGCTGAAAGAGCTGCTTTTATTGCGGCTCTTTCTTTGGTTTTGGGTATAATTGTTTTTGTTGAAATGTTATTGCGGAATGGCTGGGTACTTGGCTTTCCGCTGTTCTTTGTAGCCGTCTCGGCTTTGGTTGAGGGGAGACGATCTTTATGCGTATTGTGTTTATGGGTACGCCCGATTTTGCTGTGCCTTCTTTGACTTCGCTTGTTGAGGCTGGGAATGAGATTGCGCTTGTTGTTACTCGTCCTGATGCTGTTCGTGGGCGTGGTAAGAAGCTTGAGCCGTCTCCTGTTAAGGCTAAGGCACTGGAGATGGGGTTGCCGGTCATTGAGGCTAATCGTATGACCCCTGAGGTTGTTGAGGCGCTCAAGTCTTCCCGGGCTGATATTTTCTGTGTGGCTGCCTATGGTTGCATTTTGCCCGATGAGGTGCTGCATATGGCGCCGCTTGGTATTGTGAATGTTCATGCGTCCTTGCTGCCTCGTTGGCGTGGGGCTGCTCCTATTCAGCGTGCCATTCTTGCTGGTGATGAGGTTGCTGGCGTTTCCATTATGCGCATTGGGCATGGCGTGGATACCGGCGCTTATTGCGCCCAGGCGTCTACGTCGGTTTCAGGCAAGCATGCCGAGACACTGACTACGGAGCTCGGCGAGCTGGGCGGCAAACTGCTTGCCGATACACTTCCTTCTCTTGCCGATGGCACCGCCGTGTGGACTGAACAGGATGAGGCGCTCGTTACCCATGCTGCCAAGATCTCCAAGCAAGAGATGCGTCTGGATCCGCACATGGCGGCGCTTGATTGCGTGCGTCATGTGCTGGCTTCGTCCGATACCGCGCCTGCTCGTTGCGTGATTGCCGGCAAGACCGTGCGTGTGCTCGATGCTGCGGCGGCTGATGTATTGCTTGGCGAGGGTCAGGTTCTCGTTAAGGCCAAGCGCGTTTACCTTGGCCTTTCCGATGGCTCGGTTGAGTTGCTTGAGGTTAAACCTGATGGCAAGCGTGCTATGGCCGCTTCTGCCTGGGCCGCCGGCCTGCAGTGCGCCGATCTTTCGTGGGGTGTTTTGTCATGAGCAAGCTGTCTCCCGCGCGCAAGCTTGCGCTCGATGTGCTGATGGAGGCCGATCGCCGCGGCATGTATGCGCGCGACGTGCTGTCCTCTCGCGCATCGGCCAAGGCTATTGACCAGCGCGATTCCGCTTTTGCCGCCCGCTTGGCGCTGGGTGTGGCCGCCACGCAGGGTATTTTGGACGAGCTGCTCGATCAGTTTCTTGATAAGCCTAAAAAGGTTGCGCCGCGTGTTCGCATGGCGCTTCGTATATCGGCCTTCGAGATGCTCTACCTGCATACGCCTGGCCGCGTTGCCGTAAGTCAGGGAGTTGAGCTGGTTCGCTGCGGTGCTAAGTCCGCCGCTGGCTTAGCCAATGCTGTATTGCATAAGGTTGCGGACAATGTTGAGGACTTTGCTACTGCGTCCGATGTGGATGAGTCTGAGCGACGCTTGGTTCGTCTGTCGCGCCTGATGGGTCTTCCGCGCTGGCTGTGCGCTCGCATTATGGCGTCGTTTGACACGCCAGAGGGTGCGCTTAACTTTGCCGGCAATCTGGCCCCCGCGCCGCTGGCCCTGCATGAGAACGCTTTTGCTTCCAAGCCCGATCCGTATATCTCGCAGCTCGTCGCACCTGTCTTCCCGGGCTGCCATGCCCCGGTTGATGCCCAGGTTACCGTTGCTTCGGGTGCGTTTGAGCGTGCTGCCGCGGTGGCATCTGATCTCAACGCGCAACTTATCGCCACAGCTGCCACGCGCCCTGGTAGCTGCCTTGAGATTGGTGCCGGTCGTGGCACCAAGACCTATGTGATGATGTGCCAGGCCAAGCGTACGGGCTATGAGCGTCAGCATACGGCGCTCGATCTGCATGATCGCAAGTGCGATCTGAATCTCGCTCGCCTGCATAAGGCCGGTATTCAGGGCGTTCGTACGGTTTCTGGTGATGCTTGCGAGCTTGATGAGGTGCTCACATCGTTTGATGCCATGCTTGGCGAGCCGGTTAAGTTCGACACAGTCTTTATCGATGCGCCGTGCTCTGGCACCGGAACCATGCGTCGTCATCCCGAGATCCCGTGGCGCCTGACCGAAAAGGATGTGACGGTTGAGCTGCCCAAGCTGCAGCTGACGATGCTCAAGGAAGCCGCTGCGCGCGTGGCTGCCGGCGGCGAGCTCATCTATGCCACCTGCTCGGTCTTTGAAGAGGAGAACGCGCAGGTCGTGGATGCCTTCCTGGCTTCTCCCGAGGGTGCCGGCTTTACCGTGGCGCCGCTCTCTGAAGCGCAGATTCTGCAACTCCCCGAGTTCGATCAGGCCAAGAAGCTCGTATCCGTACGCCAGAACGATCGAGGCCTCTTCCAAAGCGTGCCGGTAAACGCCGATTCCTACGACGGCCACTTCTGCGCCAGGCTGGTCCACAAGTAATAACTACGTTGCGGTGAAATAGGGATTGAATAGCGGCATCTACCCGCCAAAAAGTCCTTATTTCACCGCAACTCAGGATTTTTCTGGGACGGGGATTAATAAATCGGGTATGAAAGCAAGCGGTTGGGTTCGGTAGGTTTCTAGTTGCATGAACCGCTCGCGGATTTAATATTTAGAGGTTAAAATGACCGATCTTAACTATGACAAGATTGACAATCCTGAAGATAAAACTCAGGGAAATGAAGAAGTTAAAAATTCTTCGATTAAAAAGCGTGTAATTATTGGTGCCGGTATTGTTGCTCTGCTTATTGCTGGTTGTGTCGTTGTTTATGCTGGTTACAATTACAAACAAGCATGTAGTGAACATAATCAGCAGGTTGAAGTTTTGTATTCAAAGGCTAGCGATAGTGTTGTTTCCTTTAAAGCTGATCCTAGGCTACTAACATTTGAGCAACGTCTTGATACCATTAGAAATGCTCAAAACAATAAAGAGATGTTGAATAAAGAGATCTCTGATGACAAATTTAAGTATGCTGATGGTACTTCCCCTGATTGGACGAAGTTGCTTAATAAATACGATTCCATCATTAAAGACTGCCGTAATGCTCAAAACAATGAGTGGAATACTTCTCTAGCTGACCATGTTAATTTTGATGTAAATACTACTGAAGATACCGACTCTCTCCAACAGCATATAAATAGCCTTAATGGCCTTCTTAATGATATTTCTAATAAAGACAACCAGAAGCTTATTTTTGAAGATGCCAAAAAGGATTCTAAGAAGTTCATTGATCAAATCAATGAACAGATCAGTCGTTATCAAACTCGTATTGATGATGTAAATAAGGCCAAGGCTGAAGATGAGGCTAAGGCTCAAGAAGAAGCAGCTAAGGCTCAGCAGCAGGCTTCTCAGCAAAACAATTATTCCAGTAATTCTGGTAGTAATTATTCTGGCGGTAGCGGCTATTCTGATGGCTCCTCTAATAGTGGTTATTCTGGCGGCTCCTCTAACGGCGGCGGCAAAATAGTCATTAAAACCATGGACGTTTATGACGAAAATGGTAACTATGTTGGATCGACTCATTGGTATAGCGATGGTACCTGTGACGATCCCTATTCTGCCGGTATGGGCGGATTTTAAATTATGCTAATTATTAAAAATTAATTAGCTACCTATAGCGCTAAGAAACAGCCCCGCGATTGGTGTCGGTCGCGGGGCTGATTGGTTTCTAGTGGCTGTGCGGGCAGTTGGCGCAGCAACCGCTCGTGGCGCTTGTGCTGGAGCCGCCGCTTCGCTGGTCGGTGTTGTAGAAGCCGCTGCCCTTAAATTTAATACCGCTGGCCGAGAACGTCTTGGCGGCCGGAGCGCCGCAGTTGGGGCACACGACCTCGGGGGTCTCGGACATGGGATGCTCAACCTCAAACACGTTGCCGCAGCTCGTGCACTTGTAATCGTAGCGCGCCATAATACTTCCTTTTCAGCACAAAGCGGGCAGATTACTCTGCCCGCAAAAATTCAAACGTCTGTAACTGTACCCTATATCGAGCGTTTTATCACGCTTCGTCCCAGAATCTATGCGTGTTGCGCAGGAGCTGTGCGGTTTTGCCCTCAGCGGCCGCAACGTCGGCCTCGTCAGCCTGCCAGGTCCAGTTGCCCGTGGCCACGCCCGGTACGTTCATGCGCGCGTCGTCGCCCAGCCCCAGGACATCCTGCAGCGGCATCATCACCAGGGGAGCGTCGCTTGCCAGCGCGTCGCTCATCAGCTTGGCCGCCACCTCAACACCGCTTGGTTCATCGCCGCCCGCAAAGGAATGCGTGCTCCAACCGGCCAATGTCGACGTATCGTGCGTCGAGGTGTACAGGATCTTGCCCGGCGTGGGGTGCACGCCGTTGCGGACGTCGTAGTCGCTAAACTCCAGCACGTCCATGCCGGGAAAGCCGCAGGTCGAAGCCATGGCGCGAACGCCGGGCGTCAGGTAGCCCAGGTCCTCGGCAATAAAGTTGAGCGGCCCCAACTCGTCATAGGCGGTCTGGAAAAGGTCCTTGCCCGGGCCTGCCAGCCAACGCCCGTCGGCGCAGGCCTTACCTGCGGGAATGCTAAAGTAGCTGTGGAAGCCCAGGAAGTGATCCAGGCGCACGCGGTCGTAGAGCGAGAACGCACGACGTAGGCGATCCATCCACCAGCGGTAGCCGTTCTGCTTCATGTGGTCCCAGCGGAACGTCGGGTTGCCCCACACCTGGCCCTCGGGCGCAAAGTTGTCGGGCGGCGCACCGGAGATCTCGATTGCCTTACCGGTATCGGACAGCCAGAAGTTCTCGGGTTCGCTCCACGCATCTGCCGAATCGTCGGACACGTACATAGGAATATCGCCGATGACCTCGATGCCCTTCTTGTGCGCATAGTTCATAAGCTCGCACCAAGCCAGGTCAAAGCGTTACTGCATGTACGCCTGAAGCTCGGCCTCGTCGTGGAAACGCTTATCGTCGATCAGATGCTCGTTGTAGCGCGCAACATCTGCCGGCCAATCGTGGCGCGATTCGCCCTCAAAGTATTTTTTGACGGCCATATAGACGCAGTACTTCTCGAGCCAATCGGCATTGCGATGTTTAAACGCGGTGTACAGCGGATCGGCATCCTCGCCGCCACGGGCCTTCCAGGTCTCAAAGTCGGCGGCTAGCTCCTTGTGACTCTCGGGCAGCAGGTCGATATTGCCAGCAAAAGCCGAGGGCCCGGCATAGGGGGAGCGGAAGAAATCCGTCGGGTTGACGGGCAGGACCTGCCAGTAGCGCATGCCCATAGCGGACAGATGGTCGATAAAGCGACGCGTTGGTGCGCCGATCGTGCCGGGCTTGCCGTCATCGGTCGGTACCGAGGTGATATGGCACACAACGCCTGCGCCGTGATCGAGCGGCTCCTGCAGGCGCTGCTCGGCATGATGATAGATGATCGACGAGCCCAGCGGATACAAATCGAGCGTGACCGTGCCGTTGTGGATCTCGCACTCGTGACCGCTGATCACGTCACTCGCGCATTCGGCGAGCGCCGGAATCGTCACGCGGTGCGAATTGCGCAGACTACGGTTGATGATAACCGTCGCGGACTCGCCATCCTTGCCCGTGCGGTTGTATGCCAGCACCTCGTCGTTGAGCGCGAAGGCCCTGATCTCGCCGTCGATCATAAACGGCAGTGCGCGGCGTACGGCGGAGGCGTTTTTGACAATAGCCAGCGTGTCGAAGTCGTGCAGTTGGTCCTTGGTCGGCAGGGTGCGGCGGTTGCCCGGATCGGTTAGACCCTCCAGGCCGTATTCGTCGCCGTAGTAGATCGAAGGCACGCCGGGGAAGGTCATCTGCATGAGCGTGGCGAGCCAAAAACGGCTCTTGGCCAGGCCCATCGAGTTCTCGTCCAGGCGCCATTTGCTGCGCTCGCACTCGGGCAGCTGCGACTCGTCGGGGCCGCCGCCGAGCACCGAGATAATGCGCGGACGGTCGTGGCTCGAAAGCAGATTAAGTGCGCAGGACAGGGCCTCACGCGGATAGTTCTCGCACAGGGTCTCGATATCCTCGGCTGCCTGGTAGGCGTTCTTGTAGCCCATCAAAAAGCCGATGACCATGTCGCGGAAGGGATAATCCATAGCCGAGTCGAGCTCTGAGCCTTGCAGATAGCGACGCAGATGGCCGTAGCTGATCTTGTTGGAGGCGTCTTCCCAGACTTCGCCGAGCAACAGTGCATCAGGCTTTTCGGCAAGTACTGCCTTCTTGATCTCGGTCAGGAAATCGTCCGAAAGCTCGTCGGCCACGTCCAGGCGCCAGCCATGAGCGCCGGCACGTAGCCATTTACGGATCACGCCGTCCTTGCCCAGAAGCCGCTCGCGTACCAGCTCGGAGCTCTCATTGATGGCGGGCATATTGCCCACGCCCCACCAGCAGTCGTATGAGCCGTCCTCGTGGAAATAAAACGCATCGCGCCATGGCGAATCCTCGCTCTGCCACGCGCCCACGCCGGGGTAGTTGCCGTAGCGGTTGAAATAGATCGAGTCATCGCCCGTGTGGTTGAAGACGCCGTCCAGAATGATGGAGATGCCCAGCTTCTCGGCCGCCTGGCACAGCTCGGTAAAGTCCTGCTCGGTGCCCAGGATCGGGTCGATCTTGGTGTAGTCGGCCGTGTCGTAGCGGTGGTTGCTCGCGGCTTCAAAAATGGGGTTGAGGTAGATGGCCGTAAAGCCCAGCTCGGCGATGCGGGGCAGGTCATTTTGGATACCCTTGAGCGAGCCGCCGTAAAAATCCCAGGTCTTGATGGAACCGTCTTCGGCGCGCTCGTACACGGGCGGCTCGTTCCAGTCCTCGACCATGCGGCGCTGGATTCCGTTGCGCGGCTTTTCGACCTGAGCCAGCGTGCGCTCGCGCCAGTGCTCGTCGCGTGCGTAGCGATCGGGGAAGATCTGGTAGACCATGCCGCGCTCGTACCACTCGGGTCGAACTTCGCGATGCTTGTAGACGGTAATCTGGAATGACGGCACCTCGGCGTAGTCGTAGGTTACGCCCTCGCCGCCGGTGCGGCCCTGGGGCGCGCCCAGACGAACCTCGGGCTGGCCCTCGATATTGCAGATAAAGCTGTACCAGATAAGACAGGGCTCGGTGCACTCAAGCTCTACGGTAAATATGCCGTCGCCCTCGTGCGTCATGGGATACCGAGACTCACCGATCTCATCTACCCAGGTGCGCAGCGTAAGCGTTGCTTGGTTGGGATCGGCATCCTCCAGAATCACGGAGAGCGAAAGGGTAGTTCCTGTGGTCACAGCGCCAAACGGAGTACGAAACTGCGGCAGACGGCTGTTGTGTATCAATCTCATAGTACGGTCCAGTTCTATAGAATCATGGCCTGCGGGCCATGGGCTTTACGCACAGGTTGTAAGTATATCTGTTGTACACAGGGCGTATAAACAACATCCGTTTACCATCGGCGAACGGTTGTCCTAGAAAATCGTTTTACCACTACCTACAGAGAAGGGGCGCCCGGTTGGAGCGCCCCTTGCTTGGGGTTTGATGAGGTTTTGGATCGTCTGGATTAGCGGCGCTTGCGGGTGGCCGTAGCCTTGCGGACGGAGGTCTTCTTGGTCGGAGCCTTTTCCTCGGTCGAACCGGCGGGGGAGACCCGGGCCTTCTTGGCAGGCTCGGTCTTTGCCGTAGCCTTCGGAGCGGTCTTGACCTCAGCGGCCTTCGGTGCCGGCTTGGCCTTTACCGCGGGCTTGTCCTCGGCCTTAGCCTCTGCCTTGGGAGTTGCGGCCTTTGCCGTGGACTTCTTGGCCGTCGTCGTTGCGCGCTTGCGCGTGGTGGTCTTGGCGGTCGGCTTGGCCTCGACAGCTGCCTCGGCCTTGGGCTCGGCGGCTGTCTCCTCGACCTTGACGGCGGGCTTTGCGGCAGCCTTCGGAGCGGCCTTTGTCACAGTAGCCTTGGCGGCCGTCGACTTCGTTGCCGTGGTCTTCTTGGCAGCTGTTGCCTTCTTGGCGGTCGTGGTCGTCTTCTTGGCAGCGGTCTTTGCCGGAGCCTTGGCGGACGGCTTGACCTCTGCGACCTCGGCCTTTACCTCGGGAGCGGCCTCGACCTCGGCGGCCTTCTTGGCAGCGGCGGTCGTGCGCTTGCGCGTGGTCGTTGCCTTGGCAGTAGTTGCCTTGGCAGCGGTGGCCTTGCTCGCAGCGGTCTTCGTGGTCGTGGTCTTCTTAGTCGTCGTCTTGCGGGTCGCGGTCTTCTTAGCTACGGGCTTTACAGCAGGCTTGACCTCGACCTCTGCCTTGTGAGCAACCTCAGCCTTCACCTCAGCCTCGGCCTTTGCTGGCTCAGCCTCAACCGGCTTCTCTTCGGCCTTGGGCTCCTCAGCGGCCACCGGCTCAGCAACAGCCTCAGGCTCGTCGACAACAGCCGCCGGCCTCTCAATCTCCGGATGCATAAAGAAGTACAGGTCCAGATACTTGTCGGCCGAGCGCGTCCAGCTAAAGTCCTGGCTCATGGCCTGCGTTACCAGCTGGTTCCAGGCATCGCGGTTGTCCCAGAACAGGCGTGCCGCGCGGAACACGGCGTCGCCCATCTCGTCGCCGTTAAAGTTGCTAAACGAGAAGCCCGTGCCCTCGCCGGTAAACTCGTTATACGGAATCACAGTGTCCTTCAGACCACCGGTCTCGCGCACGATGGGCAGGGTACCGTAGCGCATGGCGATGATCTGCGACAGGCCGCAGGGCTCAAACTTCGAAGGCATCAGGAACATGTCGGCTGCGGCATACATACGCTGCGACAGCGCAGGATCGAACTCGATGCGTGCGGCCATGGTGCCGGGGTACTTGTCCTGGAAGTAGCGCAGGCCGTCCTCGTAGTCGCGGTCGCCGGTGCCCAGAACGGCCACCTGAACGCCGCCGGCTAGGATGCGATCGAGCGCGTACATGACCAGGTCAATGCCCTTTTGGCGCGTCAGGCGCGTGACCATCACCATAAGCGGACGGTCGTCGCGAACCTCGAGTCCCAGCTCTTCCTGCAGCTTGGCCTTGCACACGGCCTTGCCAGAACGGTCCTCCACGGTGTAGTTGGCGGCAATGCGCTTGTCGGTCGCCGGGTCAAAGCCTGCCACATCAATGCCATTAAGGATGCCCTGCAGCGCGTACGAACGCTCGCGCAGCACGCCATCCAGGCCCTCGCCAAACTCGGGCGTCTGGATCTCGTTGGCATAGGTGGGGCTCACCGTGGTGATGGCATCGGCATAGCGCAGGGCACCCAGCATGTAGTTGATGCTGCAGGCGTCGCAACGCAGCTGCGAGGCGGCCGCCGGAATGTGCGCCACGCCCAGGATGTCCTCCATCACGGTGTCGCTAAACTGGCCTTGGAACGCCACGTTGTGGATCGAGAATACGGTCTTGACGCGGTCGTACAGCGGCAGGCCCTGGTAGAACTCGCGCAAGAACACGGGCGCCAGTGCCGTCTGCCAGTCATTGCAGTGCAGGATGTCACACTCAAAACCGGCCGGCAGGTGCTGCAGACTCTCGGTGATGGCCTTGGAGAAAAACGCGAAGCGCTCGCCGTCATCAAAGAAGCCGTACGGATAGTCGCGCGCAAAGTAGCGCTCGTTGTCGATGAACATATAGGTGACGCCGTCGCTCTCGAGCTTCTCGAGCCCGCAGTATTCGTTGCGCCAGCCCAGGCTCACGTAGAAATCGGCAAAGTGCTCCATCTGCGCCTTGTACTCATCCTTGATGGTGGCGTACTTAGGCACCATTACGATAACTTCGGCGCCGGCGCGCACAAGCGCCGCGGGCAGCGAGCCCGCCACGTCGCCCAGGCCACCGGTCTTTACAAACGGTGCACACTCGGCCGAGGCAAACACGATCTGCATCTTTTTGCTGGAATCTGCCATATTGTCTCCCATGTTGCAATTCGAGAATAGCCGCCTGGCGCTAACCGGGCGGCTATTCTACATGTTACGAGCGATGTTGCGGTGCCAACGTTAACGTACGATGGTGGTGTCGGAAGTTAACGGAGCCTTGCCCAGCACCAGGATGTTCTCGGGCGTGCCGCGAAGCTCGGTGTTGGTGGGGACCACGTTGTTCTTGTCCAGAATGGCGTTCTCAACGCGGGCGCCGCTCTTGATGATGCAGCTCTGGTTGATGATCGAGTTGGTCACCGAAGCGCCCTCCTCGACCACGACGCCGCGCGACAGGATCGAGTTGCGCACGGTGCCCTTGATGATGCAGCCGGCCGAGATGATCGAGTTGCACGCGTGGCTGCCGGTCGCATAGCGCGAAGGCGGCACGTCGTGGGCCTTGGTCAGAATCGGGCGCTCGGGATCGAAGAGCTGGTCGGCTACGGTCTGGTCGAGCAGGTCCATGCTGCGGCGATATAGCGACTTCTCGCTAAACACGCCCACGACCTCGCCCTTGTACTCGTAGCTGCACACGTCGATGTTGCCAAAGTCGCCCTGGAGTGCCTCGAGCAGGTCCAGATAGTCGGCGGCCTGGTAGTGGTCGATGATCTCGAGCAGCGTCTCGCGGTTGACGATACAGCAGTCCATGGACGCGTTGTCGCCGTACACGACGCCGGCGCTCACGCCCGTCAGGCGGCCGTTCTCGTTAATCTCGAGCTTGGTCTCGTCATCAACATTGCGCGTGGCCTTGCAGTACACCACGGTCATCTGGGCGCCAGAGTTCTCGTGCGCCTCGATGATGGTGTTGAGGTCCATGTTAAAGATGATGTTGGTGCCCATCATCACAACATAGGGCTTCTGCGAGCGCTGGAACAGTGTCTTGTTGGAGATGATGTCGCGCAGCAGGAAGCGCATGCCGCCCTTGGTGGTGCCATACGCGTTGCCGGGGACCATGAACAGGCCGCCCTTCTTGCGGTCCAGGCCCCAGTCCTTGCCCGAGCCCACGTGGTCGATCAGCGAGCGGTAGTTACCCGGCATGACGACTCCAACGGTCTTGATGCCGGCATTCATCATGTTGGACAGCGGAAAGTCGATCAGGCGGTAGCGGCCCAAAAACGGAACGGACGCGATGGGGCGGTCCTTGAGCAGGACACTGCCGTAGGACGAAGAGTAGTTAGCGGTGATATAACCGATGGCCTTGCGATTGATCATCGGATCATTCCCCCTTCCCGATAACGACGTCATTTCCAACGACGGCCGTATCCTTGGTGGTATCGACAGAGCCGAGCTTCACGCCCTCTTCGACCGTGGAGTTCTCGCCCAAAATAGCGCGGCAGATGTGCGCGCCGCTCTTAACGTGCGCACCCGGCAGCAGCACGGAGTCCTCGACCACGGCGCGCTCCTCGATGATGACATCGGTCGAAAGGATCGAGTGGCGAGCGGTGCCGTAGATCTTGCAGCCGTTGGAGACCAGGCAGTCGTCCAGGCGGCCGTCCGGGCCAATGTAGTGCGGCGGACGCGTGGTGATGTTGGACATGATGGGGAAGTTCTTGTCGAACAGATCGAACTCGGGGTTGTTACCCAGCAGGTCCATCGAGGTCTCATGGAAGCTGGCGATGGTGCCGACGTCCTTCCAGAAGCCGTGGAACTCGTAGCTGTACAGGCGCTTGTTCTCACCGAGCAGCTTGGGGATGATGTCCTTGCCAAAGTCGTGGCTCGAGCGCTGGTCCAGAGCGTCCTCCTCGAGCGCCTCGATCAGCACGTCGGCCGAGAAGATGTAGATGCCCATGGACGCGAGGTTCGAATCGGGCTTCTCGGGCTTCTCGGTGAACTTGGTGATGCGGCCGTCTTCGGGGTCGGTGGTCAGGATGCCAAAGCGGCTGGCCTCCTCCCACGGCACGGGCATAACGCTCACCGTGAGGTCGGCGTTGTTCTCAATGTGCGTCTTGAGCATCTTGCGGTAGTCCATGCGATACAGGTGATCGCCCGAAAGAATCAGAACGTACTTGGGGTCGTTCGCCTTGATGTAGTCGAGGTTCTGCGTAATGGCGTCGGCCGTGCCCGCATACCAGGCGCCGCCGGTCTGCGTCTCGTACGGCGGCAGGATCGACACGCCGCCGTCGCGGCTGTCCAGATCCCACGCCTCGCCGGAGCCCACGTAGGCATGCAGCAGGTAGGGACGGTACTGCGTCAGAACGCCCACCGTGTCGATGCCCGAGTTGGAGCAGTTGGACAGCGAAAAGTCGATAATGCGGAACTTGCCACCAAAGCTAACCGCCGGCTTGGCGATCTTTTGGGTGAGTGCCCCCAATCGGCTGCCCTGTCCTCCTGCGAGGAGCATCGCGATGCATTCTTTCTTACTCATCGATTTCTCCTTCTGTCATCGATGTTCCTAACCCATTAGCGACGGGCGCGGCGCACTGTCACGCCCGTCGAGTAATGCCGTGCGGCAAAGGGAGCTCGCGCGCTTTATGCGTGCCAGATCTCGTCGCGATACTCGCGAATGGTGCGGTCGGACGAGAACCAGCCACTCGAGGCGGTGTTGAGCAGGGCCTTGCGGTTCCAGGTCTCCTGGTCGCCGTAGCTGCCCGTGAGGTTCTCCCATGCATCCACGTAGCTACGGAAGTCAGCCATGACCAGGTCGGGGTCGTTGTTGTTCATGAGCTCGTTGTAGATGCTCTCGAAGTTGCCCGAAAGACCCGTAAACGTGTTGTCCTTGAGCTCGTCCATCACGCGGCCCAGACGCTCGCGGTCGCCGTTGAGGGTATCCCACGCAAAGTAGCTGTTGGATGCCCAGAGCTGCTCGACCTCGGGGGCGGTCAGGCCAAAGATGGCCTCGTTCTCGCGGCCGGCCAGATCGGCGATCTCGATGTTGGCGCCGTCAAGGGTACCCAGCGTAATGGCGCCGTTCATCATGAGCTTCATGTTGGACGTGCCCGAGGCCTCCTTGCCGGCCGTGGAGATCTGCTCCGAGATCTCGGCGGCGGGGTAGATGAGCTGGGCGTTGCTCACGCGGAAGTTGGGGATAAAGCAGACCTTCATGACCTCGTTCACACGGGCGTCGTTGTTGATGACGTCGGCCACGGAGTTAATGAGGCGGATGGTCTCCTTGGCAAAGGTGTAGCTCGAGGCAGCCTTGCCGCTAAAGATGAAGGTCGTCGGCGTCACGTGGAAGTTGGGATCGGCGATGCGACGGTTGTAGATGTCCATCACCTTCATGATATTCATGAGCTGGCGCTTGTAGGCATGGAAGCGCTTAACCTGAACATCGAAGACGGTGTTGGGGTCGATGACCAGACCGGTTTCGGCCTTAACGTAGGCGGCAAGGCGCTCCTTGTTAGCGCGCTTGGAGGCACCTACGGCCTTCAAGAACTCGGTGTCGTCCTTAAACTCCTTGAGCTTCTCCAGCTCAAAGGCGTCCTTGAGCCAGCCGTCGCCAATGGCCTCGGTCACGAGCTTGGCGTAGGTGGGGTTGGCCTCGGCAAAGAAGCGACGGTGCGAGATGCCGTTGGTCTTGTTGTTAAACTTCTCGGGCGTCAAGGCATAGAAGTCCTTGAGCACGATGTTCTTGATGATGTCGGAGTGGATCTTGGCCACGCCGTTAACGCTATGGCTGCAGATCACGGACAGGTTGGCCATGCGAATCTCGCCGTCCCACAGGATGGCGGTCTGGCGCAGACGCTCCTGCCAGCCCTCCTTCGTGGTGTCGAACGACTCGTGCCAACGACGGCTGATCTCGTCGATGATCTGGTACACGCGGGGGAGGAGCTTGGAGAACGTGCCGATAGGCCACTTCTCCAAGGCCTCGGGCAGGATGGTGTGGTTGGTGTAGCTCACGACCTGCGTCACGATGTTCCAGGCGTCATCCCACTCGAGCTTCTTCTCGTCGATGAGGATACGCATGAGCTCGGGGCCGCACATGGCGGGGTGGGTATCGTTGGTGTGGATGGCCACAAACTGCGGCAGCAGCTCCCAGTTCGCGCCGTGCTCCCTCTCAAAGGTGTCGAGCAGGCTGTAGATACCGGCCGAAACAAACAGGTACTCCTGCTTCAGGCGCAGCAGACGGCCGTGCTCGCCGGCGTCGTTGGGGTAGAGGATGGCGCTGATGGCCTCGGCTTCGGCGCGCTCGGCGTCGGCCAGGGCGTAGTCGCCGCGGTTGAATGCCTCAAGGTCAAAGTGCTCCTCGACCGGCTCGGCGGCCCAGACGCGCAGCTTGTTGACGGTCTCGCCGGCATAGCCCACCACGGGGATGTCATAAGGGACAGCCAGGATGTCCTGCGTGTCCACCGTGCGGTAGAACGTGCGGCCGTTCTCCTCAAAGCCCTCAACATGGCCACCAAACTTGATGGTCACGGCCTTGTCCTGACGACGGACCTCCCAGGGATAGCCGTGGGTGAGCCACTCGTCGGTGGCCTCGACCTGGCTGCCGTTGACAATCTCCTGCTTAAACAGGCCGTAGCGGTAGCGCATGCCGTTGCCATAGCCGGCAATGCCCTCGGCTGCCATGGAATCCAGGAAGCACGCTTCCAGACGGCCCAGGCCACCGTTGCCCAGAGCCGGATCGGGCTCCTGGTTCTCGATGACGGACAGGTCAAAGCCCATGTCGTCGAGCGCCTCGGCGACCATGTCGCGCACGCCAAAGTTGAGCAGGTAGTTGTCGAGCAGGCGACCGATCAAAAACTCGATCGAGAAATAGTACACGCGCTTCTTGCCCTCGGCGGTGGCGCGGGCGTCACTCTTGGTGGCAACGGTGCGGGCCTTCTCGGCCACGAGCTTGGCCAGGGCGTTAAAGCTGTCCAGGTCGCTGGCGGCCTCGACGCTCTTGCCGCTAATGCTCATGACGGCATCGCGATAGAGCTCGGTAAACTCCTGCTTGTTGTCGAAGATCTTATTCATACGTTCCTTTCCCCCGGGGATGTTTCTCCCGGAACGGTTATGACTTGTATCCTACGCCCCGTCGGGGCGGGTAATTACAGCTGTAACGGCTTTGTTACGCATCCTTGGCAGACGGCTTAACAGAAGCAGACTTGGCCTTGGTAGCGCCTTTTTTGGCAGCCGGCTTCTTGGTCGCGGTAGTCTTAGCAGCGGGCTTTGCGGAAGACTTGGCCTTGGTCGTCGTGGCCTTCGCCTTAGCCGGAGCCTTCTTAGCAGCAGCGGCCTTGGGCTTTACCGTGGACGTACGCTTGCGCGTCGCCTTCTTGGGCTCCTCAACCACCGGCGGCTTATAGCTGCTGGGACCACGGCGCTTAAGCACCACGCCTGCCAGGCCGGGCACCTTGATCTCGATGGAGTCCATCTGTCCATTCCAGGGATAGGGCTCGCTCGAGCAGGTGTAGGGCTCCTCGCCGGCATAGCCGCTGCCGCCAAACTCGGGACGGTCGGAATCGAAGATGACCTCCCAGTCACCCTCGCGCGGCACGCCCACGCGGAAGCTCTCGTAGCTCGCCGGATCAAAGTTGATCAGGATCACCAGGTCGTCATCGACGTCCTCGCCCTGGCGCACAAAGCTCACGATGGACTGCTTGGAGTTGTCCGCGTCGATCCAGGTAAAGCCGTCGTCGGTGTAGCCGCGCTCGTACAGGGCGGGCTCGGCGGTGTACAGGTGGTTGAGCGCCTTGATAAACGCCTGATGATGACGGTGGGTCTCGTACTCCTCGGTCAGGAACCACTGGATGGACTCGTAGTAGCGCCACTCAATAAACTGGCCGATCTCGTTGCCCATAAAGTTGAGCTTGGCACCGGGGTGCGTCATCTGGTAGAAAGCCAGCGTGCGAAGGCCGGCAAACTGGCGCCACCAGTCACCCGGCATGCGGCCGATAAGCGAGCACTTGCCGTGCACGACCTCGTCGTGGCTCAGCGGGCAGATAAAGTTCTCGGTAAAGGCGTACATGATGGAGAACGTGAGCAGGCCGTGGCTGCCGGGGCGCCACGGAAAATCGGTCTGCATGTAGTGCAGGGTATCGTTCATCCAGCCCATGTCCCACTTGTAGTGGAAGCCCAGGCCGCCGTCCTGCGGCGGATAGGTCACGAGCGGCCACGCGGTGGACTCCTCGGCCATCATCATCACGTCAGGGAAGTGGGCCTCCACGGCGCAGTTGACCTGGCGGATAAAAGCGCTGGCGTCCAGGTCCTCCTCGGTACCGTACTTATTGAACTTCTTTTGGCCGGGATCGTCGATGCCAAAGTTGAGGTACAGCATGCTGGACACGCCGTCCATGCGAATGCCGTCAACATGGAAGTTCTCGAGCCAATACAGCACGTTGGAGACCAGGAAGGAGCGGACCTCGCCGCGGGCGAAGTCGAACTTGTGCGTGCCCCAGTTGGGGTGAATCTCGTGCTCAAACAGCATATGGCCGTTAAAGGTGGCAAGGCCGTGGGAGTCGGCGCAAAAACCGCCGGGCACCCAGTCCATGATCACGCCAATGCCGGCCTCGTGGCACGCATCGATAAAGTGCATGAGCTGCTGCGGGTTGCCGTAGCGCGACGTGGCGGCATAGTAGCCGGTCGTCTGGTAGCCCCAGGAGCCGTCGAAGGGATGCTCCATGAGCGGCATGACCTCGATATGCGTGTAGCCCATGTCGCGCACGTAGTCCACGAGCTCTACCGACAGATCGTCGTAGGTGTAAAACTCGCCGCGCTGCGCGGGGAAGGGATCCATGGGGCCGGGGTAGTTGCCGTACTCGTCCGGCTCGCCCTGCGGCTCATCGCCGTGGCGCTTCCACGATCCGATATGCACCTCGTAGATGTTAAGGGGCTGTGACATGTGGTTGTGGCCGGCACGGCGCTTGAGCCATGCGGCGTCGTTCCACTTATAGCCGTCGAGGGTCCACAGCACGCTGGCGGTACCCGGAGGGCACTCGGCCTTAAAGGCATACGGATCGGCCTTATAGAGCTTTTCGCCCTCGTTGGTCTCGATGAGATACTTATAAAGCTGGCCCTGCTCGGCACCAGGAATAAAGCCTTCCCAAATAGCGCTCGTATGCACGGGCACCAGAGGGTTGGCTTCCTCATCCCAGTCGTTAAATTCACCAATGACATGCACGCTCTTTACATCGGGCGCCCAAACGCAAAAGCGCCAGCCGCGCGTACGGTTCTGCGTGTCGGGGTGCGCGCCCATCTTTTCCCAGCTGCGCTCCCACGTGCCGATGCCAAATAGATAGACATCGTCCTTGGTGAGCTCCGGTGCGTGCGGGGCGGCTTTACGGGTTGCGGGCTTTTTAGCCGTTGGCTTTAGCTTTGTATCGCTCACGTTTGATCCCATCATGACGCGGCAGCGTGTTGCCTTGGTGACTAGATGCGAAAGGTCCAAGGCTGCACGAATCGAAGGGACGGCGATAGTTCTATGATTCGTTCCACCTCGCGTGCTCGGTGGAACTTTCGGCAGAAACTACGATAACACCTGTACGTTACTTTTATGAAGGAAAGTGGTTTTAGGGCGGCGTTTAATCGGTAAGCGCCATGTTTAGACCACTGGCAGAATTGCCGTGGTAAAACTCTTGACAGTTTTACCAATTAGGGTTTCAAAATTGTTAGTCTGACGTTTGGTAAAACGTTTTTAGCAGGATGTTTACCATTTGACATCGAAAGGTTCGTTTATGTCCCAGACCGCCGCCCCCAACGTTGCTTTTATTTTCGATTGCGACGGCACACTGGTTAATAGCACCCCCGTTTGGACCTATGCTCAGCCCGAGTTATTGCACCGCCACGGAGTTGACGTGACGGTCGACGATTTTGCCCAGTTTGAGCATTTGTCGCTCGAGGACGAGTGCCAGGCCTACCATGACACCTGGGGCATTGGCGTAAATGGCGAGGAGCTCTACCGCGAGCTGAGCGACATCCTGATTGATGGGTACTCCAAGGTGCCGCCGCGCGAGGGGCTCTTGGCATTTTTGGAGCAGGCGAAGGCGGCGGGCATTTCCATGTGTGTGGCTACGTCCACGCCGGCCGAGCTGGTTAAGTCTGCGCTTGCGGGCGCCGGGCTCGATGCCTACATGGAGTTTGTGACCACCACGGGCGAGGCGGGACGCTCTAAACAGTTCCCCGATGTGTACGAGTTGGCGCTGCGCCGCCTAGAGGAGCGCCATGGGCACCGGTTTGAGCGCGCATGGGTGTTTGAGGACGCTGTCTTTGGCCTAAAGAGCTCTGGGGTCGCTGGCTTTAAGCGTGTAGGTATCTATGATCCGCACGGCCGCATGAAGCGCGACGACGTACGCGCCAACTGCGATATCTTTATCGACAGCTACGAGGAGCTGGATCTGGCCCGCGTACTTTCGTTTGAGGGATAGGCGAGGGCTGTGGCTTGCAAGGTATTAGTGGTCTGCGGCTCGCCCGTGGTTGCGAGCGCGAATCTATTGCGTAGGCTAGCGGGGGAGTGCGACCACGTTGTCGCCGTGGATCGCGGGCTCGACGCGCTGCTGGGCGCCGGCCTGGGCTGCGACGTGTATGTGGGGGATGCCGATACGGTGAGCGACGCAGGCCGTGCGTTGGTCGATGCCGCCGAAGCCTTTGAGGTAGAGCGCCACGACCCGTACAAGGACTATACCGATTTAGCACTGGCCCTCGATTCCGTCCGTTGTCGCTGGCCGGGTGCCGAAGTGGTAGCAACCTGCGCCACCGGCGGCCGTCCCGATATGGCGCTTTCCGTACTGGGGCTGCTCGCTGGCTATGAGGATGCCCCGGTCTGGATTGCTGAGGACAAGGTAGTCGCCCGCATCCTACACACAGGCGAATCCTGGACCATCGAAGGCGCTGAGGGCAAGACATTCTCCATCATCGCCATTGCCCCCAACACCGAGGTAAGTGAACACGGCCTAGAGTGGGAGCTAGACCACAGCCCCCTGGGATTACTAGCTGACACTGGAATATCCAATGTAGTCAGGAGAACGGCCACGATCCAAGTCCACACCGGCACTGCCATCGCTTACCTATATCAATTGGCTCAATAGGCATTTAAAGTCTGACCCAAAAAAGTCCTTGCACGTCGCGCCAACTTCCCCTATAGTATCTCGTCGTCACGGGGGCGTAGCTCAGCTGGGAGAGCGCTTGACTGGCAGTCAAGAGGTCAGGGGTTCGATCCCCCTCGTCTCCACCATCGTGAATGCAAAGGCCTTCGGAATTCCGAAGGCCTTTTTTCATGCCAAAATACCTCGCTCCACAAACCCATACCCACATCAACAAAAAGTTGCACAATTTATTTCCCATGTCTGTACATAGTTTGTTGTCCAAACGCAATTACCATTGCAGCTCGCTGGTCCAGTTGGGCTTCAGGAACGCTCCCAATTATTTCCAGCACCACAATAACCTGCGCCAACGTGAACAACAACCCAAAACAACCCCCTTAAGCACGTCAAATGAATGATATGTTGTCCAACGCAGCCCAAATCAGTTTCACTAACAGCTTGTGCTAGGATACCAAACGTTACATGAGTTCAACTGTGCTCACGGCTTCAGCAAGCCACAAAGCGCAGGGTCGATCAGCATCCGGCCGTAACGGCGGTGTTAGAAAAACCACGGGCTCCAATATCGATTGCCATGCACGTTTTGCACTTGTTTTTGCGGCTATTTATAAGTTCGCATTAGAAGGTGCAATAAGTTGATACGGCAAACCACGGCAGTCCTTCAGCTGTTTGCGTGCGGTCCAGTTTTGTACCCGCTTGACTGGCTCGCACGCAGTCAGCTGGGGATGCGGTCATTTTGCGATACACGTCCGCGTCTCTAGCAACTGCACATATACATACCGTTCACGGTGGGGCAGAGCCACGTGCTTGTCTGACTGGGCTCAGGGTTTGAATATGGAGCGCCTTCGCGCACAAGCGCCCTGGCGAAGCCATACCCAAACCCCGTGAGCCACACGTAAGACAGCAAGGGGGTGGTGCTCGTGTGGTATGTAATCCAGGTCATTAACGGTCGCGAAGACGTAATGCGCGAGCGCATTGAGCGTATGGTGCCGGCTGGTACCATGCAGGAGCTCTTTTATCCCCAATTTCAAACCGAGATCAAGGTACACGGCGAATGGGTCAAGACGATCAAGCCGCTGTTCCCCGGTTATCTTATCTGCGACACGGCAGATCCCCGTACCGTGCAACAGTATCTGCTTCGCATGGACGACTTTGCCAGGGTGCTATCCCAGGACGGTCAGTTTGTGCCGCTGGCAAAAGAAGAGGTCCAGCTTATTGGCGGCTTTACGCATAGGGGAGACCGCGTAGTGCCCATGAGTGAGGCCCTAAAAGACGGCGACCAGGTCGTAGTAACGTCAGGTCCGCTGCTGGGCCACGAAGGCCTTATCAAAACCATTAACAGACGCAAGAGCACTGCTTATTTGGAGCTCGACCTGTGCGGCCGACGCGTAACTACGCGCGTTGGCCTCGCCGTGCTTTCAAATGAGCAGCGCTTCATGCGCAACCTTAAAAAGGCGATCGCCTAGCTGCAGACGGTCGCTACTCAGAACAGGGAGGATCCCCGACCCGGGGACGAAGTGTTGGAAGAGAACGTGTCGGATAAAACAGAATATGTAAAGGATGTGCCCGTGGGTGCGGCACGGATTGGCCAAGCTAGGGATTGGCGGGCAGACTCTCAGACTCCTGTTGCTACGGAATTTCCTCTCCCCGTGGAGAACCCTGCTCCGGCGCAAGGTTACGTGGCGACAGGAAGTTATAGGGCGCCTGCTGCCGATCCTAACGCTGCTGCCCCCAAGAAAGGTGGGCCAAGCTACTTTGCCTTCAAGCGAGCCTTCGACATTGTGTTTTCTGTTGGTGTCTGTGCGGTGTTGGCCGTTCCCGTCGTAGCTGCATGCGTCGCCATTGAGATTGACTCTCCCGGAAAGCCGTTCTTCCGTCAAAAGCGAGTCGGTAAGGACGGCAAACCTATCTATATCTTCAAACTCCGAACCATGGTCTCTGACGCTCACGAGCATCCTGAGAAGTACATGACTCCTGAGCAGTTGGCGCAATGGCAGCGCGAACAAAAGGTTGACGATGACCCACGCATTACGCGCGTTGGTCGTTTTCTTCGTCACACTTCACTCGACGAATTGCCGCAGTTCATCAACGTTCTTATAGGGGATTTATCCGTTATTGGACCAAGGCCTGTGACGCTCGAAGAAACCTACGAGTACGGTGACGCTCGCGACGAAGTTCTTGCTTGTAAGCCTGGCATTACTGGCTGGTGGGCCGCGACGGATCGTAATGACTCGACTTGGGGGAGTGGTCAGAGACAGGCCCGTGAACTCTTCTACGTTCGTCATCAGTCGCTTGGTCTTGATGCTCGCGTATTTGTTAAGACCTTCAAAGCAATGAGGAGGGGGAAATGACGACCCCTTCCTTGAGCGTGATAATTCCCACATTGAACGCAGAAGACGAAATAGACAGCCTATTGGACACCATTGAGGCTCAGAGTCTGAAGCCTTTAGATATCTTAGTGGTTGATTCGTCCTCCGATGACGGTACCGTAGACGAGGTTGCTAAGCATCCCTGCGTTAACCTCGTCCGCATAGAGCGTAAGGAATTCAATCACGGCTCAACCCGCGACATGGCTCTGAGGCGTAGTGCTGGCGAGTTCGTTTGCTTTCTCACGCAGGATGCGGTTCCTGCTTCTAATCGCTACCTGGAGAGGCTCGTCGCGCCTTTCTTGGCCGATGATTCAATCGCGCTCGTGACTGGTAGGCAACTGCCCAAGGCGGATGCAAGGCGTTTCGAGCAGCTCGTGCGCAAGTTTAACTATCCCAACGCCCCCTCGGTGCGCAGCAAGTCTGACCTTCCTAATTACGGCATCAAAACGTTCTTCGCCTCCGACACCTGTTCTGCCTATCGACGGACCGCATATCTCGAATGCGGTGGATTCGAGCATGTCAACACCAACGAGGACATGCTCATGGCCGCCAAGTTTATCGCCTCAGGTATGAAGGTCGCTTACGAGCCGCGTGCCGAGGTCTACCACTCACACAACTTGACGCCATCCCAACAGTTTGCCCGCAACCGTGCCGTCGGGTTCTTTCTCGAAACGCATGCGGACGACCTCATGCAGGCAAATGAGATCGGTGAAGGAGGCCGACTCGTCAAGGCGGTCTCCTCCGAGCTCCTTAGGGAGGGTAATTTGGTCGAGTTCATCGCTTTCGGCGTCGACTGCTGCGCGCGCCTTCTGGGAAACCGTGCTGGCCGCAGGGCCGCTAGAAAAGAAAGGCCATAGCCAGTGAAAGGCATCATCCTCGCCGGCGGGTCCGGCACGCGCCTGTACCCGCTCACGCTCGTGACCTCCAAGCAGCTGCTGCCGGTCTACGACAAGCCCATGATCTACTAC
>JBPGZF010000026.1:0-27581 GCA_052033095.1 Collinsella sp. | reverse complement strand
CATATCAGCTTTTAGGTACTGGCGTTTGCCTCCTCAAGTCCGCGCTTTGTGTCCGCCGCTTCCACGACCGGAAGAAGACCGGCAGCGATATGATCTCGCCCGCAACCCGACGGCTGCGGTCGCGCTCGGTTTTCCGTTGTATACATTGGTTCGGACGAGAAACAAACGGACTTGTCCTGCCAGCATTAGGCAGCGGCTGTTTCTTGGTGAGCTTCCCAGGGAATCCGTGCTGGAAACGGAGCATGGGGTTTTGATTACGTCTCCTCTACTGACGGCATTCATCATGTTGCGGCATCTGACGGATCTTCAGCTTCTTTTGGTATTGGCGGAGATGTGTGGCTTGTTTGCGGTGTGTGCCCTGCCGGCGGCACTTGAGGCGGAGCTTTCGCGTGCAATTGATTCGGGCGCGATTTCGACAACGTTCGGTTGGGTGCGCTGCCCGTCCGAGGACGGCACCGCCTCAAATTTATGGCGTCGAGACGCTTTGGTTTTGGGCGGAGACCTTGACCGTTTTTGTTCAGATGTTTGCGGGATGCGTTACGGCAATAGATTTATAGCGGTATCGCAACTCGTTCCATTGGGCGCCGCGTCGCCTTTTGAGGTCGAGGCGTATTTGCTACTTGCACTGCCGCGATCCCTGGGAGGAGAAGGTTTTTGCGGCATAGAGCTCAATGTTGAAGTGATGCTAAGCACAAGTGCTCGAGCGATTGTGGGAAAGTCCCGTGTATATATCGACCTACTTCTTTCTTCGCTGGACGGCAGGCGACAGGTGGCCATTGAATGTCAGGGAAAGGCCTCGCACGGACGCGCAGGGGATGGCTTGCGTGACGCTGACCGCATGACGGCCCTTCAGGCCATGGGCTACGATGTACTTCTCCTGACACACAGACAGATATCCGATGAGGGTAGATTCCACGCGATCGTTAAGGCCGTATGCAGGATGCTCGATGCTGAATATCGTGATAAAAGCTCAGATGAGCAAAGGGCTGAGACATTACTCCGGTCTGAACTATTCGTTGACTGGACAAAATTGGGAGTAATTGACGGAAAGATGCCCGTTAGACACAAAGCAGCTCGATCGTGGACGGCTGCGGTTCTAAGTGAGTAGGCTTTTGGCACTTTGGCGACCAGGCCGTTTTGAAACAAGTCATTTACCTGCGACTTTATAAAGCAATACGGATGGTCTGCTCGGCAAGTTCCAAAAAGTCTACTCACTTAGTTTTTGACGAGAGACCGATGCCGAAGATAGCTCTATTTCAGGGCGTTAACGAGTCCTCGAGACACAAAAAGGCCCGAACCAATACGGTCCGGGCCTCATCGAGCTAGAGGTTATGTCTCAAGCGGTTGGCTTAGCCAAAGTAGCGCTTCAGCAGGCCGGCGAAAGCCTTGCCGTGGCGAGCCTCGTCGCGAGCCATCTCGTGCACGGTGTCGTGGATGGCATCGAGACCAGCAGCCTTGGCACGCTTGGCAAGATCGGTCTTGCCGGCGGTGGCGCCGTTCTCGGCCTCAACGCGCATCTCGAGGTTCTTCTTGGTGGAGTCGGTCACGACCTCGCCCAGAAGCTCGGCGAACTTGGCGGCGTGCTCGGCCTCCTCGTGGGCAGCCTTCTCCCAGTACAGGCCGATCTCGGGATAGCCCTCGCGATGGGCGACGCGAGCCATGGCCAGGTACATACCGACCTCGGAGCACTCGCCTTCAAAGTTGGCGCGCAGGTCGGCAACGATGTCCTCGGAGACGCCCTCCATCTTGGCGACGCCCACGACGTGCTCGGCAGCCCACTCGAGCTGGCCCTCCTCCTGCTTCAAGAAACGAGAACCGGGAACGCCGCACTGGGGGCACTTGAAGTCCTCGGGCAGCTGGTCGCCGTCGAACTCTTCCACATAACCGCAAACGGGGCAAACAAACTTCATGATTCGATCCTTTCGATCGATGGCGATTGTGCGCTCGTCCGGTCCCGTAAGGGCCCTCTCCGGACGTGCGTCTTGACGAGTTCTATTATCCATAAATGCAACCAAATGTGAAGCCTATTAGGAATGATTTTTAATAAAACAATTTTGAGATATGAAGATGTTGATTGATTAACGGTTTGCAAGTCATATACGGACGCCGCTGAGTACAATCGGGCGAGCAAATGTTGACCTATCAACAAATGAAGGAGTTTCCTTTATGCATCTAGCCCGTCGTGCCTGGTGCCGAACATATCAGACGGTTTTTCGCATCGCGTTGCCGATTCTGCCCTATACCGAGCCGCGCATTTTGGAGCATGCCGAGGATGTGCCCGCAGTGCTTCAAAAGCGCTCGATCCAGAAGGTCCTTATCGTGACAGACCCTGGTATTGCACGTTTGGGGCTCACGGCATCACTCGAGCGTGCGCTTACGGCTCAGGGGATTGGCGTTACGGTCTATGCCGAAACGCGTACGAACCCCACGGTCTCAAACGTGGAGGAAGCGGCGTCCCTGTATCGCGAGAGCGCCTGCCAGGCCATTATCGGCTTTGGCGGCGGTTCGGCCATGGACTGCGCCAAGGGCGTGGGCGCACGCATCGCACAGCCAAATAAGCCCATCAACAAGATGCGTGGCCTGTTGCGCGTTCACCGTCTCCTGCCGCTGCTTATTGCGGTTCCCACTACCGCCGGTACGGGAAGCGAAGTCACGCTCGCGGCGGTTATCACCGATGACGAGACGCACTACAAGTACCCCATTAACGACTTTGTGCTTATTCCGCGCTTTGCGGTGCACGACCCCGAGTTTACACGTGGCCTGCCCGCCTCCATTACGGGGCAGACGGGTATGGATGCCCTGACGCATGCCGTCGAGGCCTTTATCGGCCGTAGCACCACGCCCTACACGCGCAAGATGGCGCGCCAGGCGGTGCAGCTCATCCACGACAATTTGCTCGAGGCCTATGAGCATGGCGACGACATGCGTGCGCGTCGCAATATGCTTTCGGCGGCGTATAAGGCGGGCGTTGCGTTTACCCGCTCCTATGTGGGATACGTTCACGCCATCGCGCACAGTCTGGGCGGCCGATACGGAATTCCGCACGGTTTGGCCAACGCGATTATCCTGCCGCACATGCTTCGCGCTTATGGTGACGCCGCCCCCAAGCTTGCCGATCTTGCTCGCATGGCGGGCATTGCGCCGGCTACCGCGCAGGACAGTCTTGCGGCCGAGGCCTTTATCGATTGGGTCGACCGCATGAATGCCGCCTTGGGCATTCCCAAATATGTGACGGGCATTCGCCGCTCCGATATTCCGCAAATGGCGGCCCATGCCGATGCCGAGGCCAATCCGCTATACCCCGTTCCGCTTCTAATGGACCGTCTGGAGCTCGAGCATATGTACGAGGTCGTTGCGGGTGGTATGTTTGAAGACGAGAATTAGGAGGGCCCATGAACACCGAGGAAATTGCGCGCATCGTCGGCGATCAGCGCGCCTACTTTAAGACGCACGCCACGTTTGACGTTAACGCTCGCCGTCGCGCGCTCGTGAGCTTGCGCGACGCAGTGCGGGCGCACGAACCCGATATTGCCCATGCGCTCAAGACCGATTTGGGGAAGTCGCATGACGAGGCCTATATGTGCGAGATCGGCACCTCGCTTTCCGAGATCCGTCATCAGATTGCGCACGTGGCTCGATGGAGTCGTCCGCGCCTGCGCCCGTGCGACCTCGCCAACGCCGTGAGTGTGTGCAAGACGCAAGCCGTGCCCTATGGCGTCGCGCTCATCATGGCCCCCTGGAACTACCCGTTTTTGCTAACGCTCGAGCCGCTCGCTGGCGCTCTTGCCGCAGGCAACACCGTGGTCATCAAGCCGAGTGCCTATGCTCCGGCATCGAGTGCGGTGCTCAAGCAGATCTGTGAAGAGGCATTTGATCCGTGCCTGGTGACGGTTGTCGAGGGCGGGCGCGCCGAGAACGAAGCGCTGCTCGACGAGTGCTGGGACAAGATCTTCTTTACCGGTAGCGTTCCGGTCGGCAAGTTCGTTATGGAGCGCGCAAGTAAAAACCTTACGCCCGTGACGCTTGAGCTGGGCGGGAAGAGTCCCTGCATCGTGGATGCGACGGCTAACTTGAAGGTCGCGGCGCGCCGTATCGCCTTTGGTAAATGGCTCAACGTGGGGCAGACTTGCGTGGCGCCCGACTACCTGCTGGTCGATACGCGCGTGCACGACGAGCTGCTGGGTCTCATCAAGGAAGAGGTCCGCCGTATGTTTGGCGAGCATCCGCTCGATAACGAGGATTACGGGCATATCGTCAACGCCAAGCATTTTGCGCGCGTGCGCGGGCTGATCGATCCCGATAAGGTCGTGCTTGGAGGTACCGCGCGCGAGACTTCGCTCAAGATTGAGCCGACGATTTTGGACGGCGTGGCGCCTGAGGACGCCGTAATGCAGGAGGAGATTTTCGGCCCCATCTTGCCGGTGCTGACGTTTGAGAGCCTAGACGAGGCCGAGGCGTTCATCACTAATCGTCCGACGCCGCTGGCCCTGTATATCTTTAGCCAGGATCGCGCGGTTCAGGAGCGCTTTGTGCGCTACGTGCCCTTTGGTGGTGGCTGTGTTAATGACACCATTATGCATTTGGCCACGAGCCATATGGGCTTTGGCGGCATGGGGGCGAGCGGTATGGGACAGTACCATGGGCGCGAGAGCTTCGATACGTTTAGCCACAAGAAGAGCATCGTGAACAAGGCAACGTGGCTGGACGTGCCATTCCGCTACGCTCCTTACGCAAGCTGGAAGCACAAGTTCGTGCGCATGTTTGTGCATTAGAATCAGATGGTGTAGCGACAAACGGTCGAAAAGGCACGGGTGGGGCGAATTTGTGTCCGCGCGAGTTCGTAGACTTCTCTGTAAGGTTAAACGCCGGTTTATCCGGCCGTTAGGGGAGTTGCTATGTACGAGCCTTCACGTGTTCTTCTGTCATTTCACATTGCAGGATTTCAATATGCCGACGGCGCTTTGGTCCTAGGCGATCTTAAAGCGGGCGATAAACTGACGCTGTGTGCCGAGCGCGATAATCCTCATGACCCCGAGGCAGTTGCGATCTACTATGGCAAGACCAAACTTGGCTACGTTCCAGGAAACGAGGTCGGCCCACTGTCCTTGATGATGTATTACGGCCACGAGGACGTATTTGAGGCCCGTGTGCAACAGGTTGCCTCCGAGCGCAGCCCGTGGCATCAGGTGCGCGTTGGGCTCTATGTGGTGGATGCTCGCTAGTCGGCAATGGAGGCTGCCATGTTTGACGACGACCTGTTCGATTTGACGGACGATCCGTTTGAGTGGGATATGCTGCTCGATGACGATGAGCTGGAGCAGGATCGCAAAAAGCAAAAGGATAAGAACACCCAGGATAAAGGTTCGAATAAAAAGGACAAGCGCCGCCGAGGTCTGTTCGGCGGGCTCTTTGGGTAACTGTCGCATCGCTGCATCTGTATACTAGGCACGTGTTAGACGCGTTGCGAAATGAGGACAGAGACGATGATGTGGTTTACCGCCGACCTGCACCTGGGCGATACGAATATCTTGCACGACATGGATCGACCGTTTGATTTGGTCGAGGAGATGAACCGCAAGGTCATCGATGCCATCAATGAGTGCGTGGCTGTGGACGACCGCCTCTATATCTTGGGAGACTTTACCTATCGTTTGCCCCTGGCGGAGGCGGTGCGCCTGCGCGAGTGCATCGAATGCCAGAATGTGACGCTCATCCGTGGTAACCATGACAGCGACTGGGAAGATCCCGACGTACCGCAGATTTGGGAAGACGTGCGCGATTACCTGGAGATTGCTCCCGGCTATGCCAAGGGCCATCGCCTGGTGTTGAACCATTACCCCATGCTTAGCTGGAATGGCAAGGCGCGTGGCGCCATCATGCTGCACGGGCATATCCACAGCAGGGGAGACCGCACCAACGTGCGCAACCGCGATCGCGAACGCCCTATCTTTCGCTACGATGTCGGTCTCGATGCCAACGAGTACAAGCCCGTAAGCCGCGATCAGATTCTTAGCTTCTTTGGGTTATAGGGCGCCAGAGCCACCACAAAGGGGACAGGCACCTTTGTGGTGGCTCTGGCGCCGTTGCCATTATGGCAGCGGCGCCTTTTTTGTCCGTGCGGCGCGGTAGAGTGTAGGCGGTTGAAATTTGCGTCCATCGAGGAGCTGCTATGAACGAGATCAAGTGCCCACATTGCGGCGAAGTGTTTAAGGTCGATGCGTCTGGCTATGCGGATATCGTCAAGCAAGTACGCGATGCCGAGTTCTCGCGCGACCTGGATGAGCGCGTGAAGGCGGTCCAGCGCGAGGGCGAGCAGGCACTGGAGCTTGAGCGCTCGCGCTCGACGGCTGCTTTGCAAAAGGCAGAGTCTCAGCGCGACGCTCAGCTTGTCGAGCAGAAGAACGCTGCGGCTCAGCAGCTGGCACAAGAGGTTGCCAAGCGCGACGCTGAGCTTGCCGAGCTGCGCGCCAAGCTCGAAGGCGCTGCCGCAGAGCGCGAGAGTGCAAGTCAGCGCGCGGCAGTTGAGGCCCGTTCCGATGCTCAAAAGGAGCATGCCGAGCTTCAGCGCGAGATCGACAATTTGCGTGCGCAGTTGGAGCGCAAAGATGATGAAGCCAGGCTTGCCGAGGCGGCGGCACGCAATGCTGCTCAAAACGACCTGTCCGCGCGCGACGCTCAGATTGCCGAGCTGCAGGCCAGGATCGCCGCGGCGGACAAGGCCCAGGAGATGGCGCTTGCCGCTGCCGCGGCAGAGTCGCAGCGTGAGCTCGATGCCGCTCGCAGCGAGGCCGAGCGCGCGCTTACTGACTATCGCGCGAAGGTGCAAGAGAAGTTTTCCGCCGCAAAGGCTCAGTCCGAGCAAGAGGCCGAGGGCCTGCGTGCCCAGCTGCGCGAGCAGGAACTGATGGCAAAAATGAACCTGTCAGAGGCGGTCGCCGCGGCGGAGCGAGAGCGCGATGAGGCACGTGCCAAACTGACGAGCGAGCTGGCGGTGCGCGATTCTCGCGAGGAGCAAGCCAAGGCGGCACACGAGCTCGAGCTTGCGCAGGCCAAGCGCGCGAGCGATGACCTGATTCGCTACAAGGATGAAGAGATTGAGCGCCTTAAGGACATGAAGGTTCGCCTGTCCACCAAGATGGTGGGCGAGTCGCTCGAGCAGCACTGCGAGACCGAGTTTAACCGTCTGCGCATGACGGCGTTTCCCAATGCGTACTTCGAGAAAGATAACGATGCGTCCGAGGGCACCAAGGGCGACTTTATCTTCCGCGAGTGCGACGCGAGCGGCAACGAGGTCATCTCAATTATGTTCGAGATGAAAAACGAGAATGACGAGACCGCGACCAAGCATAAAAACGAGGACTTCTTTAAGAAACTCGATCACGATCGTCGCCAGAAAAGCTGTGAGTACGCGGTGCTCTGCACGCTGCTCGAGCCCGAGAGCGAGCTCTACAACGCGGGAATCGTGGACGTGAGCTATCGCTACGAGAAGATGTATGTGATCCGCCCGCAGTTTTTCATTCCCATGATTACACTGCTGCGCAACGCCGCCATGGGTTCGCTTCGCTATAAGCAGGAGCTGGCGGAGTACAAACAGCAGAATATCGATGTCACGAACTTCGAAGCCAAGATGGAAAAGTTCAAGAACGATTTCGGCCGCAACTACGAGATCGCGAGCCGCAAGTTCCAAACGGCAATCGATGAGATCGACAAGACGATTAGCCATCTGCAGAAAACCAAGGAGGCGTTGCTGTCCTCCGAGAACAATCTGCGCCTTGCCAACAAGAAAGCCGACGATCTTACCATTCGCAAGCTCACGTGGGGCAACAAGACCATGAAAGCAGCGTTTGACGAGGCGCGCGGGGCCGCGACAGAGACGAACGATGAGCCAGCCGAGGCGGATTCGTATGAGGTCGAGGATGCCGAGTAGGGGATAGCGTATCGCGCAAAAAGCGGGGCCGCTGGCGATGTTGCCAGCGACCCCGCTTTGTTTCGTCCCATTGCGCCCGGCTAGTCCTCGAGCAGGTCCTCGATAAAGCCGACACGGTAGTTCTTGAAGATTACCTCGCCGCCGTCTTGCGTGGCGTCCAGATCGACATCGCCCATGATGCCAAAATCGTGGTCGCCATCCTCGTCGGCAAAGATCTGATGCACGTGCCATACGTGCGCGGTCTTCTCGTCGGACTCGTCGATGGAGAACATCGCGGCGCTGCGGGCATCTCCGTCGGTGAGGATTTCCTCGTGCTGCTCGTGGTAAGCGTCGAGTGCTTTTTGCCAGCGGATCTCGCTCATGCCCCAGTCGTCGTCGAGCTCGCCCAGGTCGCGAACGTGCTCGCGGGCGGCAAGGGTCACGCGGCGGAAGAGCGCGTTGCGCACCAACAGCGTGCAGCCGCGGCGGTCCGCCACGACCTCGTCGATGCCCTGCGGCGGCGCAGCATCGAGGGCTGCCGGGTTGCCGGCGTTCTCCCACTCGTCCACCAGGCTCGAGTCCACCGAGCGCACCACAAAGCCGAGCCACGAGATAATGTCGCGCAGACGCTCGTCGCGCTTCTCGATGGGCACGGTGCGGTCGAGCGAACGGTAGGCCTCTGCCAGGTAACGCAGCAAAATGCCCTCGGAACGGGCGATGCCGAGCTTTTGAATGTAACCCTTAAAATCGCTCGCGCTTTCCAGCATATCGCGCAGGACGCTTTTGGGAGAGAGCTGGTAGTCGTTTGCCCAGGGCACTTCCTGGCAGTACTTGTCGAAGGCGGCGTCGAGCAAGTCCTCGAGCGGTTTTTCGTAGGTGACATCCTGGATGCGCTCCAGGCGTTCCTCATATTCGACGCCGTCAGCCTTCATTTCGGCCATCGCGCGGTCGCGCGCTGCGCGCTCCTGAGCGCGCAGCACCTGCTTGGGATCCTCGAGCGTTGCCTCGACCATCGAGATCAGGTCCATGGTATAGGTCTCGCTCTCGGGATCGAGCAGCTCCAACGCGGCAAGCAAAAACGGCGAGAGCGGCTGGTCGAGCGCAAAGTCCTCGGGCAGGTCGACCGTCAGTGCGTAGTCGATGTCCGGCGCGGCGTCAGCCGGAGCGTCGGGTGCGGGCGGCACCTCGGTGCGCACGACGACGCCGGAATCGATGAGCGTGGCGAAGATCTCGTCGGCACGAACCTCGAGCTTAGCCTTTTCCTCGGGGGTCTGCAGGCTCGTCTCGATGAGGTCGTGTACGCGGGCTCGGGCATCGCCACCCTGCTCGACCACGCTAATCACCATGGAGTGCGTGATGCGCAGGCGCGGCTTGAGTGTCTCGGGCTGCGTCTCGATCAGGCGCTCGAACGTCTGCTTGTTCCAGGTGACAAAGCCCTCGGGGGCCTTCTTCTTTTTAATCTTGCGGAGCTTTTTGGGGTCGTCGCCCGCCTTGGCCATAAGCTTGGCATTCTCGATCTCGTGCTCGGGTGCCTCGGCGATGACCATGCCCTCGGTATCGAAGCCCGAGCGGCCGGCACGACCGGCAATCTGATGGAACTCGCGGGCGCGCAGACGACGCATCTTGTAGCCATCGAACTTGGTGAGCGCGGTGAGCACAACGGTGTGGATGGGCACGTTGATACCGACGCCGAGCGTATCGGTGCCGCAGATGACGGGTAGCAGGCCCTGCTGCGCCAAGCGCTCGACCAGCAGGCGGTAGCGCGGCAACATGCCAGCATGGTGCACGCCGACGCCGCATCCGAGCAAGCGCTTGAGGATTTTGCCGAAGGCCGTCGAGAAGCTCGTGCCCTTGGCCGCCTCCTTGATGGCCTCGCGCTGCTCCTTGCTGGCAATGCCAAAATTGGCGAGCGACTGTGCCGTCGCAAGTGCGGCATCCTGGCTAAAGTGCACGATATAGAGCGGGGCCTCGTCGCGGCGCATGGCGAGCTCGACCGTGCCCTCGAGGGAGGTCGTCACATAGTCGTAACTCAGCGGAACAGGACGCGGGGCGTCGACGACCAGGTCGCAGGCAGCGCCGGTGTGCTCCTCGAGTGAGGCGGCGATGGCGGTGACATCGCCGAGCGTGGCGCTCATGAGCATAAACTGCGTATGGGGCAGAGTGAGCAGCGGCACCTGCCAGGCCCAGCCGCGGTCGGGGTCTGCAAAGTAGTGAAACTCGTCCATGGCGACGCAGCCAACATCGGCGTCCTCGCCCTCGCGCAGTGCGTCGTTGGCAAGAATCTCGGCCGTGCAGCAGATGACGGGTGCCTTGGTGTTGATATGCGTGTCGCCGGTGATCATGCCGACGTTATCGCGGCCGAGCACCTGCACCAGGTCGAAAAACTTTTCGCTGACCAGGGCCTTGATAGGGGCCGTGTAATAACAGCGCTTGCCCTGCGCCATGCCCATAAAGAGCATGCCCAGCGCGACGAGCGATTTACCCGATCCGGTCGGCGTGCCCAAAATGACGTGATCTCCGGCGGCCAGGTCCATGAGAGCCTCTTCTTGGTGATCCCACAGCTCAATGCCGCGATCGCTCGTCCATTCAAAGAAGCGCTCGAAGGCCTGATCGGGCGTGAGCCATGGTTCGGGCTCGCTGCCGTCCTCGGGCTCCCACCAGGTGGGGGAGAGCGCACCGAGTGAGCCGAATTCGGCTTCGGTTCCCGTGCCGCCCGAGAATGAACTGGCGGCTCCGGCGCCGGAGACGGTGCTGGCGGCGATATCTGTCGTGGTCTGTGCCATGTGTTTGCTTTCTCTCGCGATTGTCCGCCAACTATTATGGCGTAGCGGCGGCGCGGGGTGCCAGCGCGAAAGAAAATGCAGGAAATGGGCGTCCTGCTCAGCCGTTTGGTGCGGCCGCGAGCTAAGTGAGTAGACTTTTTGCGATTTCGCCAGCACATGGCTTTTGCGTAAGGGATTTACCTGCGGTTTTACTTGTTCCTATGCGGGTTGTGCTTGGCTATTGCTAAAAAGTCTACTCACTTAGGCTTGAGGGTCGTTCGTCGGTGCCTATTTGCGCTTGCTCGCTGGCGACGTGACTGTCAAAAGCCCCTATGACTCCTGCGGAAGGCGCTTTTTGCCTTTGCGGGCGCGGTTTCTAAAGTTCTCGACGGCCTCTTCCATGCCCAGAGGTACATAGGTGAGCTCATCGAGGTTTTCGGGCAGGTAGCAGGCAAGGCTTTGCTCCTGCGCGCGGCCCGCCGCGAGCTGTTCATTGCTGGGCTGCGCGCCGGGTGTGGCGCAAATGCCATAGACGACGGCACCCATCTCGCGCGTGCGGCATTCGTACTCGGTCTCGGGATGCTCGGGATGGTCGCGGCGGACGTCGTCGCTTACCCAAAGCGTGTCGTAGCCGGCCGCGGCAAACTGCCCCAGGGCGTAGTCGCGCAATGGCTTACTGTCGGTTCGCAGTGTGACGGTGGCGCCGGCTGAAAAGAGCGGGCGGTAGAGCATCAGATGGTCGACATGGACGAGTCGTTTTTTGGCGTACTTGGCCTTGGGCTGCGGCGTGGGAAAGTTGATGGTTATGGCGTCGAGCTCGCCTGCGGCAAACAGCTGCGGCAACGTTGCGGCGCCTCGGGGCAGGACGAGTGCGTTGGATAGCTCCTGCTCGCAGATTTTCTGTGCGGCATAGGCGATGCAGATGGGCTCCTGGTCCATACCGATAAAGAGGGTGTTTGGCTCGTGCGCCGCACGCTCTACAAGGTACGTTCCCTTGCCACAGCCAAGATCCAGGTGAAGGTGTTCGAAGGGCTTGCTGCCAACTGGCGCGCAAGCCTCGCGCCAATCTCCGGCATAGGCCTCGGGGTTCGTCTCGATTGCATCGGCGTAGCGCCCCAGGCGCTCTTCGAGCACAAAGTTCTTAGGCGTGCGAACGTGGACGGCTCCCATGAGGCTCCTTGGTCATAAGTATGGAACGCATGGCTGCACGTTCCGGTGATGGGTTAGAAGGGGGGCGATTTGCCCAAAAGATGCGGTGCGGCTCAGCGACGAGTCGCTGACGCCTATAGACGCTTGAGAATCACGTAACGGTTGAGATCGCCGCTGCGACCGTCGGCATGGAAGCGCTCAAGCTCGCGCACGGGGACCTCGCCGCTCTTGTAGAACGTACGGACGCCGCGCACCAGGTCGGTGATCTGCTGATCGTCAAAGTGATGGCAATAGCGGTAGGCGTGGCGGTCGTTTTGCCAGCCAATGAGGTGGTCGCCGGCTTCAAACTGCGCGGAATCGTAACCCTCAAACGGCGGGGTGAGTTCGGCGCGGGCTTCGGCGCGAACGGCCTTGCGCGCCATGCGCTCGTCGTTCATAAACTCCCAAAAGCTGATGGCGATGATGCCGCCCGGGCGTGTCTGGCGCACCAGGGTGTCGAGCACGCGTACGCGGTACTCGCATGACGGCACGTGGTGCATAAAGCCAAAGCAGACCGAGATGTCGGCGAGCGGGGCGTCGAAAAGCACGTCGGGTGTCTCGGCGGGGTTGAGCTTCATGAGGGCATCGAGTACGTCGAGTTCCTGGAAGTGCAGGTTGGGAATGCGCAGGGCGTGACCGTGCGCATCGATAGCCAAATCCTGACACGAGTCAACACCATAGAACTCAAACGGGCAACTGGCATCTGCCGAGGGGTTTGCGCCGTCGACGCCCTTGGCGGCAAGTGCGCCGCCGGCGGCAAAGTTCTCGAATCGCATGTTGCCGCAGGCAAGATCGAAGACGCGGACGGGATGCTCGATCGTGGCGACGTCGAGCTGTTCGAGCGCTATGTCCATGGTGCGTACCCAGCCGGGCCACGGTGCCTGGCGCGTATCGGAGAAGGAGGCGGAGTGCTCGCGATAGAACGTATTGTTGAGCTGAATGAGCGATGAGGCGAAATCGCGGTTCACGGCGCGGAACTCCCTCCGTTGGCGGTGCGGAATAAACAGTACGACCATACTACCGTTAACGCCGCAACGGGGACAACCGAGCTGCGGGTCATTGCTTTGTTTGGACACATTTCCGCAGCTCATATATGCCCGCAACCGCCGGTTGTCAAAAATCTCACTAGAATAGGTGGCATGCTTTTGGCGGTGGCGGATAGATTTTTAACTGTGCAAGGCGCCTTAAGAACAAAAACGGTCCGGCGGCACGGCTGGCATCGCATAGGAGGAACCATGAATGTAGAAACTGCGCAGCGGCTCGCCGACCTTCGTCGCAGCAAGGGTTTTAGCCAAGAAGGGCTGGCGCGAAAGCTGGGGCTGTCGCGCCAGGCGGTCAGTAAATGGGAGCGTGCGGAGAGCTCGCCCGATACCGAGAACCTGATCTCGCTCGCAAAACTCTATGGCGTGAGTTTGGACGAGCTCCTCAATCCGAGCGATGAGATCGAGGACGATATCGAGTTTGAGAACGAGGACCGCGCCCGTCAGCGCGAGGCCGAGGCGGCAGAACGTGCCCGCACCCATGAGGCGGCGGCGCGCGCCACGGAGGCAGCTACGCAGGCGAGTGATGCTGCGGCCAAGGCGGCGCAAGCGGCAAGCTGGAGTGCGCAGGCCGCCAATGCCGCTACGGCGCAGGTGACGAGTGACGGCGCAGCTGGCTCGACTCCGGTGAAAGGTCCGTTCCAGTCGTTTCCGTATTGGGCCGTGTGCTGGCTGCTGTTCTTTTTGCTGATGTTCCTGTTTGGTGGCTCCTTTGCCGCGCTGATCTTCTTTACAATCCCCATCTATCACTGGGTGGCGCGTGCGCTCGATGGCGATTGGGCACGCGGGGATATTCAGGTTGGTCCGGCGCCGGAGGCGGCTAAGGCTCAGGATGTTTCCGCTGCGGTTGATACTGACGTGGCTTCCTCGACCGCCGCTGAGCCGAGCGCCAAAGAAGGTGATGAATGATGAAGCTCTCGCATGAGTCCAAGGTCCGCCTGGGCGTCGGTATCGGAGCGTTCGTGCTCATCATCGGGCTTATCTTTGGCACTTCGCGGATATTGTTTCATTTTGATGGCCCGTGGGATCTCGGCGATATTGCATCCGGTTTGTCCGGTATGGACGATGTGGTTGACGGGGACGATTCTTTGGATGGCGGTAACTATTCCGCTCAGTCTCGGCAGCTTTCGAGCGAAACGTTTGATGCCGACTCATTCCAGTCCCTTGACCTGGATGTGACATCGGGTGAGGTTGAGATCAAGTGCGTTTCCGGCGGGCAGGTGCGTGTCATCGAGAGCGGTCGTGTTGCAAAGGGGGTAGCTACCTACGATGCTGCCACTCAGAATCTGGCCGAGGTCAAGGGTTCTACACTCACGATTAGCCAGTTCGACTGCGATGACGAGCGCGCTATCGATCGTTCGGTCACCATCGAGCTGCCGCGCGAAGTTGCCGATAACATGGTGGGCATTACAGCGAATGTAGGAGCGGGCGATCTGACGGTCACGGACATTGCGTGTCATGACCTCAACTTGACTTTGGACTCGGGAGACATCGAGTTTGCGGGTACTGTAACCGACACCCTGAATGCCAAGGTAGGTTCGGGCGATGTGACGTTCGAGCTCTACCAGGCCCCCGCGAAGTCTATGGACGTAAGCGTGGGCTCGGGCGATGTGGAGATAACGGTTCCGAACTCTACGGGCTTTAAGGCGAGCCTCACCGTGGGCAGCGGTGACTTTGAGAGCGATTTCCTTCCGCTTGGCTACGATGGTGAGACCATATTGAATGCTGAATTCGACAACGGTGACAAGTCTGCAACGTATCGTTTTAAGGTCGGTTCGGGCGACATGTCGTTCGAATCGGTGTGACATGCGGTTTTCGGAGATCGGTGCATATAGGCATGCTCTTTGATGGAGGCGTCGGGGCCGTGACGGGCTCCGGCGCCTTTGCCTTTACAATGGGGGCATGGAACAGATTATTTTGAACATACTCGAGGCTCTGCGTCGCGGCGAGACCGTGGACGACAAGGCACTCGTCAAGCTGATACATGCCGAGGCGCGCCGTGAGGGCGCCGACAAACGCGATTTGGCCAAGCGCCGCCTGCTGCCGTTTTACCAGCGGGTGAAGCGCGAGGAACCGGCTCGTTGGGCTGGATGGAATGTCGATGCCGATCTGGAACGCCAACTGCTGCAGGTGCTGCGTATGAAGCCGCGCCGAACGGCCTCGGGCGTGGCGACCATTACCGTCATCACCAAGCCCTGGCCATGCTCGGGCGATTGCCTGTTTTGCCCCAACGATCTGCGCATGCCCAAAAGCTACCTGCACGCCGAGCCGGCGTGCGCCCGTGCGGAGCAAAACTGCTTCGATCCGTATCTGCAGGTGAGCGCCCGTTTGACGGCGCTTTCGCAGATGGGGCATGCGACCGACAAGATCGAGCTCATCGTGCTCGGCGGTACCTGGAGCGACTATTCGCAAGGGTATCAGGCATGGTTTATGTCGGAGCTCTTCCGTGCGCTCAATGATGATGCGGTGGCGGGCGTGGCGGCAAACCCCATGTTGGCGCGTCCGGGCATCAGCCGTGCCGAGGCGGGGCGCCTGCTCGATGACGCTCCCGCCGATGCCCTGCCGCCGGTGGTAACAGAGCGCCGCGAGCGCTATCGGGCTGCCGGCATTGCGACAGACGAGGCCAAGCTCGCTGCCGGCGTTGCCGACGAGCAGGAGCGTGTGGATGTTGCCGTGGGCGGCTATAACCGCGCGGTGCGTCGTCTGTACGGCCCCGGTACGCCGTGGGGCGAGGTCACCGAGTGGCAGACGGCAACGATGGAGGAGCTCGAGCGTCAGCAGCGCATCAACGAGACGGCGAAGCATCGCGTGGTGGGACTCGTTATCGAGACGCGCCCCGATGCCGTAACGCCGCAGGCCCTCACGCTTATCCGCCGTCTGGGCTGCACCAAGATTCAGATGGGTATCCAGAGCCTCGACCAGCATTTGCTCGATATCAACGAGCGTCGCATTTCGGTGGCGCAGATCGAGCGGGCGTTTTCGCTTGCGCGCCTGTTTGGCTTTAAGATCCACGCGCATTTTATGCTCAACTTGCTGGGCGCCACGCCCGAGGGGGACAAGCGCGACTACGAGCGCTTTATGACTGAAGGGGCCTTTATGCCCGACGAGGTCAAGGTCTACCCGTGTGCGCTCATCGAGGGCTCGCGTCTGGTGGGCTGCTACGAGCGTGGCGAGTGGCGCCCCTATACCGAGGAAGAGCTGCTCGATGTGCTGGCCGATGACATCGTGGTGACGCCGGCGTTCTGCCGCATCAGCCGTATGATTCGCGACTTTAGCTCCGACGACATCATGGTGGGCAACAAGAAGCCCAACCTACGTCAGCTCGTCGAGAACCGCCTGGCTGCTCGGGGTGACGGTGCGACGGTGCGTGAGATTCGCTATCGCGAGATCAGCACGGCGGGTGCCGACCTGGACGAGTTGACCCTTGATGAGGAAGTGGCGTACGAGACGCCGGTGACTTACGAGCACTTTTTGCAATGGGTGACGCCGCGGGGCAAGATCTCGGGCTTTTTGCGGTTGTCGCTGCCCGATCGCGCTTTTGTTGCCGCGCATGTGGACGAGCTGCCGACGACGCCGGACGAGGCGATGATTCGCGAGGTGCACGTGTACGGCATGGCGGCGCGCGTGGGCGATCAGGGTCAGGCGGCGCAGCACCATGGATTGGGACGTTTGCTCGTGGAGCGTGCGTGCCAGATAGCTCGGGATGCCGGTTATACGCACATCAACGTGATCAGCGCGATTGGTACGCGCGAGTACTATCGCCATCTTGGGTTTTATGACCATGGACTCTATCTGCAGAAGGAGCTCTAGATGAACAAGCCAAGTGTTTCTGCCTGCGTCGTTGCCGGCGTTGCCCTGGGAGCCGCGGCGCTTGGTGCGGCCGCCGTCGCTGTTCGCGCTGCCTGTTTGCAGGTCGCACGTACCCGCAACGGGCTGGCGCGGGTGAAGCGCATGCACAATGAGGGCGGTGACGAGGTCCGTGTGCTCGTGCAGGGCGGCGTCTACCAAAGCGCGAGCTATGTTGGCGATCGTTGGGCGGAGCCGGCCTTTGCGTACTATCGTGCATTTGACGATGTGTTTGAGGCCGAGGATGCAATGCGCGACGCTTATGGTCACGGCATTGACCGCATGCTTATGCTCGGCGGCGGTGGGTTTTCCTATCCCAAGTTTGCACTGTTGTCGCATGAGGGCTTGCGTATGGACGTCATCGAGTATGACGGAGAGATAACGCGCTTGGCGCGCCGTTGGTTCTATCTGGATGAACTGGAGCACACGGTGGGCGATCGCCTGCGGGTGATTACCGCCGAGGCTCGCTCGTATCTGGGTGTGACGAGCGTGGGCCATCGTCGCTACGACGTCGTTGTGAGCGACTGCTTTGGCGGTGCCGAGCCTGTGCGCGAGCTGGCGACCGTTGAGGCGCTGCGCCTGGTGCGGGGCAGCCTGAATGCCGGCGGCATCTACGTTGCCAATATCGTGAGCGCAAACGAGGGGAGCGATGTGACGTTCCTGCGCGATTGCGTTGCCACGGCACTTGAGGTGTTCAACCGCGCTTGGGTGGCGCCTTGTGGCGATACGGAGTTCGGCGGCGAGGAGAACTACCTGCTCATCGCCAGCGACGGCGACTACGCCTTTGCCGAAGCCGTGCCCTTCGACACCGACTTCCTCGGCACCGTCCTTCACGACAAGTAAGTCTCCCCGTCCCAAAAAAGACTGGTCTTAGGCGTGGTCGCGCCAGCCGAGAACGCGCTGCTTCATACCCTCGATGTCGAGCACGCCTTCGGCAAAGCCCTTGCGCACGAGCTCTTCGGGAACAAACTCGTCGTAGCGGTCAAAGTAAGGCACCTCGCCAGGATAGACGAGCTCGATGGGATCGAAGTCCTTCTCGGCCTCGGCGGCGAGCACCTCAAAGAACGTCTCCTCATCGGCCTTCATCTTAAACTGCATAAAGTACGGGCGTGACGGATCGAGCCCGCGAAGGCCCAGCTCCGCGGCACATTTAATCTTGAGCATGCGCTCGAGCGCCAAAAAGGCGTAGCTGCCCAGCCAGGGGAAGAGCACCCAGGTATCGCCGCCCAGGTTAATGAGCGGCTTGGTTCCCGCCCCCGAAATCTCGGCCGTATGACGAGCCTGCGCCAAGCGGGCCCGTGCGTTACCCATAAGGTACGGATATGTCGCGTGCTCGTTGAGCGCCTTGCGCATGCGCTCGAGCACATGCGTGTTAATGTCGCCGGGGCAGTCGCCAAAGTAGGCCGGCACCCGGCCCTTGACCTGCGTGGCAAAGACAGTGTGGCGCTTCCAGTCCACTTCCTCGACAATCCAGCAGTGTCCGGCGATAGCGATGCGCTCACCGGGCGGGGGCGGATTAACGATCGTGCCCAGCTCGGCCGATTCGCTCCGGACGGTAAACTCCTCGTTTTCCTGGAACACGGCGTAGAACTTAAAGTTGTTGATGATGCGCTCGCCCGCGAGACCCACGATGAGCCCGCCACCTTCGGTGACCTGGATATGGTCGATCTTAATGAGGTGACGTAGCAGCACGCGGTAATCGTCTGCCGAGACACGGTGGAAATAGCTGAGCGTGAGCACGCGCTGGGCAAGTTCGGCCGGCGTGAGCTCGCCGGTGCTGGCGAGGGTCGACATAGTCTGGTGATAGAGCAAACTGTAGGGGAGTCGATCGAGCTCGGGCGGCTCGACCCACTTTTCCTCGCGATAGAGTTGTACGAGCGCGATACCCTGCAGGAGCTTCCAGGGAATGGTTTCGGGCATCATCGTGCGCGGCTCGGGCTCTTCCTCGCGCATGACAAACCACATCTCGGGCGGAAGGTCGCGACGGCCTGTGCGCCCCATGCGCTGCAAAAAGGAGCTGACGGTAAACGGCGCATCGATCTGAAATGCACGCTCCAGGCGGCCGATATCGATACCGAGCTCCAACGTAGAGGTGGTGACGGTTGTCTGCGTCTGCTCCTCGTCGCGCATGAGCTCCTCGGCCGTCTCGCGCAGCGATGCCGAAAGATTGCCGTGATGGATGAGAAAGCGGTCGGGCTCGTGCCGGCTCTCGCAGTAGCTGCGCAGCATGGAGCACACGGCCTCTGCCTCCTCGCGCGAGTTGGCAAAGACCAGGCACTTGCGGCCGCGCGTATGCTCAAAGATATAGCCCATACCGGGGTCGGCGTTGTCGGGCGCCGTGTCGGTGGGGTTGAGAAGCGCCTGCTCGGTCGCTCGTGGGATGTCGACTTCGCCCTCGGGGGCCGAGGAAGTGCGACGGTCTTTGGGAGCGGCCTTGCCCCGCGCCTGCTCGCGACGTTGACGGCGTTCTTCCTGTGCAAGCTGTCCACTGTGGCACATGTCTTGTCCGGATGCGGGCAGCGCCGCGGGCGCCGCCGTCTCAATACGCTCGCAAGCAAGCACCTCGGCTTCTTGTGGACCTGTGCCTACGAATCCTCGTTGCTGAGCCTGGGGGCCCGAGTTGTAGAAGTGCTCCATGGAGATGCGCCACACGCGGCGCGGTTCCTCAAAGCGGGGGATAACGCAGTCGCGCCCCGTTCCCTGCGAGAGAAAGGCGCCCGTGCGCTCGGGGTCGCCGATGGTGGCCGAAAGGCCAATGCGGCGGGGCTGCACGCCTGCCATGCGCGAGAGGCGCTCGATAAGACAGAGCGTCTGCCCGCCGCGGTCGCCGCGCATGAGCGAATGGACTTCGTCGATAATCACATAGCGCAGGTCGCAAAACATGCGCGGGATCGCCATGTGCTTATGGATCAGGAGCGCCTCGAGCGACTCGGGCGTAATCTGTAGGATGCCGCTCGGTTTTTTGATGAGTTTGGCCTTGTGTGATTGCGAGACATCGCCATGCCAGTGCCAGACGGGGATATCGGCTTCTTCGCACAGGTCGTTGAGGCGGAAGAATTGGTCGTTGATGAGCGCCTTGAGGGGGCCAATGTAGAGGGCGCCCACGCTTGCGGGCGGGTTCTCCCAAAACTCGGTCAGGATGGGAAAGAAGGCTGCCTCGGTTTTGCCGGAAGCCGTGGATGCCGTCAGGAGCACATTGTCCTGCGTGTTGAAGATGGCATCTGCCGCCGCAACCTGGATAGAGCGCAAGCTCTCCCAATCGTGGGAGTAGATGAAGTCTTGGATAAACGGGGCGTAGCGGTCAAAGGCGTTCACGGGGCCTCCTTTCAACAACGAATCTCTCAACGCGGCTGGCAACGGCTTGCTGCATTACTGCTTCAACGTTTGCCCAGATAAAACCTGCCAAAATAAACCTGTCCCTTTTTGGTGGGTTAGATGGTGAACTCGGCGAAGTTGCGGTCGCCGCCTGCGGTGCCGGTGTCGCCTGTTGCGGTTGCCGGCGCCAACGCGTCGCCGCCGACGCTTTGCAGCAGCTCGGCCACGTTGGCGTCGGGGTTTTGGCATAGGATGTCGAGCAGCTCGATAAAGTCACGAATGACTTCACGCGGCGTCAGATGCGTGTCGGCTCCCACGCGACCGAACTCGATCTTGAGGAAGTCCACCAAGTCGTTCTCGGTAAGCGTGGGCGTCCAGCCAAAGTAGCCGGCGTGAATTTGCATGAGTTTTTCGATCAGCACCAGTAGCTCCTCGTAGGTGAGTGGCTGCAGGCGGATGATGGGCGCGAGCATGTCCTTAAGGTCTTCGCGCGCAAAGCGGCCCTGAGCGAGTCGGCTGCGCAGGGCCTCGTAGGAGAACACGCCGCGGCGGCGGTCTTCGATGGAGGTTGGCGTGCCGCCCATGATCATGCCTAGGTACTGCGCCTTGCCCTGGAGCGTGTCGTTGTACATGGTCAGGATCTTCTCGTAGTTGTATTGGCGCGTGATGGCGTTGGGAATCTTATACAGATTCACGAGCTCGTCGATGAGCACCAGCATGCCCTTGTAGCCACTGCAGACCAAAAAACGCGCGATGAGTTTGACGTAGTCGTACCAGTCGTCATCGCTGATGATGGTTGAGGAGCCCAGCTCGGCGCGTGCCTCGCTCTTGGTGCGGTATTCGCCGCGAATCCATTTGGTCACGCGGCTCATGGTCTCTTCGTCGCCCCCGGATGCGGCCATGCGATAGCGGCGGAGCATGCGGGTGAAGTCGAAGCCGTGGACCATCTCCTCGAGCGGGGCCAGTTGGGCATTGACGACCGACTCGTCGACGTCGGCACACGAGGCGACCCAGCGATCCAGAATAAGGTTGAGCGCACCGCCCTCGGGGCGCGTCTTGGTCGATATATTGCGGATGAGCTCGCGGTAGGTGGCAAGGCCCTGTCCCTGACCGCCTTGCAGGCGGCGCTCGGGCGACAGGTCGGCATCAGCGACGACGAATCCCTCGCCCATGGCGTGCGTGCGGATAGTCTGGAGCAAAAAGCTCTTGCCGGCGCCGTAACGACCGACCAGAAAGCGGAAGCTCGCGCCACCGTCGGCGATGAGACTCAGATCGGTGAGCAGGGCGCGGATCTCGACCTCGCGCCCTACGGTGATGTAAGGAAGGCCGATGCGCGGGACCACGCCGCCCTTGAGCGAGTTGAGAATGACGGCAGCGACGCGCTTGGGCACGCGAGGTGCTGCGGATGCGGTATCACTCATGGTCTAGGTATCCTCTCACGTCTGCTTCGTAGTCCTCGATAATCTGCGGCCCTGCTGCGTTAAATTCAATTACGGTGTCGCCCACCAGGCCAAAGAGCGCCTCGTTGATGGTATCGACGAGCATGTCCTCGCTCTGCTCCGATTGCACTACCGCCGATTCCGCCTGTACTGCGTTGTGCTCGAGCAGCGCGCGGAGATAGGCGTCTGCGGCGGGCGCGAGTTCGTTTGTGGCGTCAGCGGGCGTAGCAGCTGCGAACGCGGGCGTCGGCGCGAGAAGCGGTGCCACGACACCAAACTGTTCGGTGGATATGGTCGGCTCGTCGGACTCGTCCTGCCCTGCAGCCGCCGCGACCGCCTCGACCATCGCGTCGGCTACGGGCTCGGCTTCCGGTTGCCCTGAGTCCGCTGCCTCGGCTTCTGCGGACGCGCCGTCCTCGCGTTCCTCGTCAATCAAAAGCGCCTCGCGCGTTTGTGCGGCGGCGCTCCGAATATGCCCCAGCTGACTCAGATCGATATCGATCTTGACGGGCTGGTGTGCGGCGTCCCACGAAAGCCATGCCACAATCTCGTCATCGATAATCTTGGCCAGATATTTGGGGACCTTTTCTTCCTTAAGGGGATGGGCAGGGTCCAGCGCCAGGCGCAGGCGTTGGTCGCAGGCGCGCATCATTTCACCGAGCTTGCTGCTCTTTTGCCTACTACCGTGGATACGCATGCATTCCCAAAAGCCGTTTTGGCAACGGTAGATATGGATGGGGTCCAGACGGTATTCGCAGTCCTCGTGGCGCTCGGGCGCAAAGAATACGGCCGAGGCAAACATGGTGTAGGGCATGGCCGTCTCCTCCCCAAATAAACTTGCCACGATGCCGGTCTTTCGGTGCGTGTCATAGTAGCGCACCATGCGGACATACACGGCGCACGCCACGTGGCGCAGATCACGGTGGTGGCTGCGGTCGAGCCGCGAGCTACTTAGGTTGTACGTGGAGAGGGCGTTGATGGCGGCCATGAGTCGCTCCTCGCGCACCTCATCGGGCGGAAGGGGGAGCGTGGGCTCGGAGGTTTTGCGACGCTTAGGGGTCTGGCCGGACGGTGCCGGTACAAGGTCTCGTGCCGCGCGCCGCAGTTCGATAAGGGCGTTATCGAACATGACGGTTTTAGAGTCGCGAAGCAGCTTGGGGTCGAGCCCGTGGAACACGGCGTAATCTTGCAGCCACACGCGCGCAAACCGGTCGATGCCGGGCTCGAAGGCGCGATAGACATCCCAAAAAGCCCTGATCTTGTTAAAACCATCGAGTGGATCATCTACGCCAATGCCGCAGATCAGCTCATAGAGATACAGAAAGGCAAAGGACGTAGACGTTTCCTCGACGGTTCCGCGGCGCACTTGGGCACGCCAGGTAAAGTAGCCGCGCAGCTGCCGGTCGCTCATGGCGTTGTAGGTGGGAAAGTACGACTTAAAGGTGCCGTTGTAGGGACAGTCGTCCTCAAAGTCGGCCATCAGCAGGCCCTGGCGGTAAAAAAGCTCGGCTTCCGAAAGCCAGCGGCCCGCACCGCCCTTGGGGTCATCCTGCCAGCGCGATATCTCGCGCATTTTACGGTACTGGTCGGGGAGGAAATTCTGCATCTGTCGGCCGGTTTTGAGAATCGGCTCGTCTGCGTAGGTTTCGTTTGAGAAGCGGGCGGACTGATGGGTCCGGGCCTCGGCCATGATGCGCTCGATGAGCATCTTGATGTCCTGGTCGGCCACCGCTCCTCCTCTCGAACACAGCTACGGTGACCTCATATCATAGCACAGCATCAAACAGATGTTCGAGATACCGCTGCGTTGATAGATTTAGAACAGGAGGGCGTAGATGACGGCGATGACGACGGAGGGAAGCATATTGGCCGTGCGGAAGGTCTGAGGACGGATGAGGTTGACGCCGACACAGAAGATGAGCATGGAACCTACGAGCGAAAGGCTGTTGAGGGCAGCTGTGGTCATGATGGGGGAGAGCGCGCCGGCAAACAACGTGATCGTCCCCTGGAACACGGCGACGGGCAGGGCGGAGAAGATGCAGCCGCGGCCAAGCGAGGCCGTCATGGTGCAGACGATGATGCAGTCCAGTGCGCCCTTGAGGGCAAGCGTTGACCAGTCGCCGAGCAGGCCGTCCTGGATCGATCCCACAATGGCCATGGCGCCGATGCACACGGTGAGTGAAGTCGAGACAAAAGCGTTGGTGAACTCGTTATCGCCCTCACTGCCAGTCTTGCGCTTGAGCCATTCGCCAAGGTTCTCGATGGCGGCCTCCAAGTTGATGGCCTCGCCGATGAGCGAACCGAGCGCAAATGAGACGATGAACATGGTGGTACCGGTGGTCGCTAGCGCCTTTCCATCGATGATGAGCATCTTTTGCATGGTGCCGCCCAGGCCGATAAACAGGACGCACAGCCCCGATGCTTTCATGAGCGTGTCTTGGATGCGCGGGGTAATGAAGCGGCCGCCCGCTAATCCCAAAAGACCGCCCGCAACTAAAAGCGCAACGTTGATGATTGTTCCCAAGCCCGGCATGAGCCCTCCTGTATTGATGCCAACGTGGCAATCGTAGCAGAACGAAATGCGAGGCACATCGCGACTCATCTAATACGTTATATAAGTGGTATTAGGAATGATGCGCAGCATTTAAGCCTCAGGTGGTTGTCGGGACATAGGGGTAGTAGTCAAAGCGCAGTGTCATAAGCCGCTGCGGGGATTCAATAGCCGCGGCGATGATATTGGCATCGCGGGCACGATCAAACCCTTCGAGTTCGATCTGATACGAAACGTCTTGCATAATGTCCAGACGTCGCCAGGCTAGAAGTGTGTCGCCATCGAATTCCAAGGTCTTGCCTCCGTCTGGGGCAACGGCGTATAGACGCAGTTTAGCGGTGGTTGCAGGGTCGACAACCGTGACCTTTTTAATTTCGTTTCGAGTATTCTTGGCGCCCAACAAGGTGAGCAGTGTTGGGGCCACGACCTCGCCCGATGGCAAAAAGACGACTTCGATGGATTCGGGAAATGCGATGATGGCCGACTTGCGGACGGGCTGATTGGCGGCGGCAACTTCGATGTTTGCAGCATCGATGACCTCTGTGTGGTCGAGGGCGGCAAGCACGCAGCAGTTACCTTCATCGATCTCCTGAGGATCAGCAAGCCCCAGACTGTCCGCGAGCTCGGGATCGTTTGGACCGGTAGCGGGCTCATTCGGTGCTTCGAAAGAAGCTGGGACGCTGTTTGTCGGCGACGGCGTGTCGCCCGCACCTGCTTCTTTGTCCGTGCTCTCTTCTTGTATGGTTGCGTTGATGGGTTCGTCGTTTGAGGGGAGCGTCTTGGCGTCAAGCGCGGAGGGGACAATCCCGACGGCTCCGGATCCGTTCCATTCCATCTCGAGAAGCGCCGGGTCGGCAAGAATGCGTTGCCTGCCTAGCGTGTGGGTATCGATCGCAATAGGGCCTGCCTCCGTCCCGCGCGTAAGGCTGAGCGATCCGGCCGGCTTCTCGAAATGAATGTCTGTGTCTTCGGTACTGGTGGCGTAGAACAGCAGGGATGCTTCTCCCGCCGCGATGGCATCGGTGTCCGCCTTGGTCAGCCGCAGCGATGCCGTGAATGAGAGGGTGGGCTGCACATCGTCTGCATTCGCGGCGGCGCAGCCCAGACATATACCGCCTCCTTTCTCGAAAAACGCACCGTCGAAGGCGACCTTCGCTCCGTTCGCCGAGTCATCGGCCGAAGCGATATCGATGCGCAACCCCAAATCGCACGGATCGCCATCTGTATCGAGCACAATCGAGCGCCACGTGCAGACGGCGCACCCCGCCTGGGAGCCGTCTGCCTTGTTCGAACGATTGATATCCACGACTATCGAGCCGTCCGTATTACGACGAAGGCATCCCGAGGTTGAGATTGCGGCCTGTGCGAACGAAAAACGCTTGCACGCAATGGCGCTCGACGGACTTGGTGCGGAGCTTAGGGCTGCTGGTAAGGAGTCTGCCATGACGGGAGTCGCCCAAGCGGCGACAGGCGTTCCGGTTGCGAGCGCGCCGCAGAGTGCGACGACGGGCAAAAGGTTCTTCGATGCCATGGGGTCTCCTTAGCTAATTTAGTGCGGCCTGTCCGTGTTTTGTTTCTGGCTGCGTTTGATGTGCAGACCGAGGCCGGCGGTTCCCGCGCCTGCTGCTGTGGCGCCTGCTGCCAAGAGCCATCGTCTGTCGCCTGTCTGAGCCAACGGTTCCTCGCGGCCGCCGCGGTCGAGCTCCGAGAGGTCGACCGTCACTTGCGTGGCGGCCTGCGCCTGTTCTTGCTGGGCAAAGGCCATGGCTGGCCCAAACGCTAGGATACTGACGGCGGCGGCCAGGGCGACGGCCTTATGCCGTGTGCGCACCGGGCTCGACCGTCCAGGTGATCGTTGCAACCTGATCGCCTTCGCCGGTTACGCGGAAGATGTCGCGCGTGACGCGGGCGACGTTTCCGCTTGTCTTGAGCTTAATTTTGTCCGTGCCGCCGGCAATGCCCTGGTAGCCCATGTCGAAGGCTGCATTCTTGGAAAGATCGAGGCCCGTCTCCTGCATTGCGGCGCTGGCGTTCTGGAGTGCGCCGTCGGGGCCGACCTTAAAGTCGATGGAATTCTGCGCGGTTCCGGCCTTGGCGTCGGCGGCAATGGTCCAGGTGTTCATGGCGTCGATCTTCATGTTGGTGACATGGATGCCGTAGGCCGAATGATTGTCGATGGTGGTCGCGTCTTCTGAGGGGCCCTGAAGCGTGCCGTCGGCCTTGGCGACGAAGGGAATAACCGTCGGAACTTTGAACTCTACGTTGTCGATCTCGGTCCTGACCATTACTTTCGTGGTTCCAACGCGCCCGGCTGCCAGAGCTGGCGTCGGGGCGGCGCCCATTGCGAGCGCGAGCGCGAGCCCTGCGCCCACGACGAGCGCTCTGGCTCCGTTCATGTTCCTGGTGATGTCCATGGTCGTTCCTTTCTATTCGCCGCGGGCCGTCCCCGCGATGATTGGACGAATGCTGGTGAATTGCGTGCGGTGCCGCGTCGGCCGAAAAAGCTAGTTCTCGGCTTGCTCAACCCGTACCCTGACACGTGTCGGATTGCCGTGGCTGTCGAGGGTCTTGGCATCGAGTGCCTGGATTTCGATGTATGCCTCGCCTTCTTTGATGTCGCCGGCGGGGCACGTCTCGATTGTCTTGCCGGTCTCGACCACACCGGATTCGTACATGGTCTCGTCGTTTTGGATGACGCGGAATCGCTGGGGAAATTTATTGTCTTGGACGTTTTGCACGTTGACGCGCAGCTTGCCGTCCTCCTGTAGCTGAGCGACCGGCGCGACCGAAATCGTCATCATGTTGTCGCGGACGATGGCATCGAGCTCATCTTGGATTTCTTGTCGCGATTTACCCTCTGCCGTCGTGACTGAGGCGCCCGCTTCGGGCACGGGCTGCGACTGCCAGGCGTATAGCCCTACGGCGATGAGGGCGCAGACGATAGCCAGACAGACAACGACGAGTTTCTTGCGACGCCCCAGTCCTGCGAGGCGGGGCGGCTTCTTCGCGCTCATGCGGCGTCCTTGGTGGTGTAGACACGTGCGAACGTGGACGGGTCCGCTCCAAAGAGCATGTGAAGCATCAGGCGGCGCGAGTAGATGAGCTCGTCAAAGTCGTGAGGGAGCTCGATGTCGTGGATACGCGCGATGTGGTGGGCGAGCGCCGAGAACGACTCGGGGTCGCAGATAACATCGGTGGTGACGTGGTAGACCGCCGTATCGGGGAACGCCTCTTCGTCGAAAGGCAGGAGATAGGGATCGTCGTCGACCTCGATGGCGACGCCGTACTGGGGCCAGTAATATGCCATGGGAACCTCCCTGCTTCTGGGGCCAAAACTTCTATCGGTTTTGGCTGTCGACGCCGACCGTATCAGCCGCTACTTGACCAATTTCTGACCAAATGCTTGACGGATTGACATCTCCGCAGGTAAAAGGTGGAAAAAATTACTTCAACTTTTTTCGAGCGACAATCGAGCGGTCGGCGACGGCGGGGCGATATGTGTCAAAAGCATCGTCTGCCGAGGAAGCCTTGCCG
>JBPGZF010000025.1:0-28712 GCA_052033095.1 Collinsella sp. | reverse complement strand
TCACCTGGGCGGTCTTGCCCGTAATGATGAGGCCCTTGGCGCCCGCCGCGACGAAGGCTGCGTTGTCTGCGACAACGGAAGGTTCTGCGACCTCAACGCGCAGACGCGTGGCGCAATTGGTCGCTCCTACAATATTGCTAACGCCACCCAAGAGCGCAACGACTTGCTCAGCAAGCAGATGATCTTGGGATGATTGGTTGTCGGTGCCGTTTTGGGCCGCGCCTTCTTTGGCAGAGCTTTTTCCCGTCAGACGTGCGAGCGCCGCATCGCTGGCGATATGATCCTCGCGGCCTGGGGTTTTTAGGTCGAAAGCCAGAATGAGGCCCCGGAAGACCAGAAAAAAGACAGCGCTAAACATCAGACCGATACCGAGCGCCAAAAGGTAGGAGCCGGCATGCATTCGCATGAGTGGGATGAAGTTGAAGGCCGTCATTTCCATGAGACCGCCCGAGAAGATGCCGACGATGCCAAAGAAGTTCATGGTCATGGCAAGGCAGGAGGACAGGACGGCGTAGAGCAAAAAGAGTCCGGGATAGGTGAACATAAAGAGAAACTCGAGCGGCTCGGTGACGCCGCAGACCACCGAGGCGACGATGGCGGGCAAAAGGATGACCTTAAGGCCGGCGCGGCGTTCGGGTTTGGCGGTGAAATAGAATGCTGCCGCGATGGCGGGAAGGCCAAAGAGCTTGCCCCAGCCGGTGGCGGTAAAACCTGCCCAGGGCGCAAGTTCATTTAAAGGGCGCGTGCTATGGGAGAGAATGGGGAGCAGGTTGGTCCACGTGGCGTAAATACCGTCGTGAATGACCAGATTGTCGTAATAGATGGGCATATAGAGCAGATGGTGCAGCCCCATGGGCTCGAGCGCTCGCTCCAAAAACACAAAGATGCCCACGCCGAAGGGGCCGACGCCCGCAAGTGCGTGGCGCAGCGTTTCGGTCACAGCGTATGCGAAAGGCACGATGGCGGCCGAGATGGCGGCAAGGGCAAACACGGCAAAAAAGCTGATGAGGTAGACCAGCGAGGAACCCGAGAAGGTGCCGAGCCAATCGGGAACCTTGGCATCGTAGAAGCGGTCATGGATCGCGACGACGGTTGCCGACACCGCCAGCGGGCCGATAATGCCGGTGTCGAGCGTCTTGATGCCGTCGATGACGGTGATGCCGCTAGCGGAGGTCAAAAACGACGGGTACTTAAGCCCGAGGTTGTCTCCGCTCAGCTTAATGATCTCGCTCAAAAAGAAACAGTAGGCAAAATAGGCTACGAGCGCCTCGAGGCAGCAGCGTGCCGGTTGCTTTTGGGCAAGGCCGATAGGCAGCGCTACGGCAAAAAGGAGTGGAAGGCGCTTAAAGACCGTCCACGAGCCGCGCTGAATGATAGTCCAGAAAACGTACCAGGGGGTTCCGTATACGGCGAGGTCGCCGACGATATCCACGGTCGTTGCGAGGGCGGAGATGCCGACCATGAGGCCTGATATAGAAAACAGCATGGCGGGCGCGAACATTGCCCCGCCAAAGCGTTGGATTTTTTGCAGCATATTCTGCCTCTCGACCATAAGCCCGCCGTGTCTGCGGTGGAACGTTTAAACAATGAGTTAATTGTAGGGGAGTGAGCGTTCGCCGCATTGTTGGTTTTGATTCGAATCGATTGGAGCATCACGGGCGCCGTTGACAGTTAATAATCGGTGCTTTGCCGATAGACGGTTTAAACAACCCAAAGAAATGCTATCGTGCCTAGCCATACATATTCATTAGAGGTGAAATCATGCCAAAAGCGATTTACGAAGGAATCTACCGCGAGATCCGTTCGCGCATCATCAACGGGACCTATGCGTTTCAGGAGATGCTGCCAACCGAAGCCGAGCTGACCGCGGAGTTTGGCTGCACGCGCAATACCGTCCGACGTGCCTTGAGCATGCTGGCCGACCAGATGTTTGTGCAGCCTATACACGGTAAGGGCGTGCGCGTTATTTGGCTTAAGGGCGAAACCGACATGCTGGGCGCACTCGAAGAGGTTGAGTCGTTTGGCGAGTTCGCAAAACGCAACAATGCCGTCGCATCGACCGAGGTCAAGTCTTTTGAACATTTGATTTGCACTGAGCAACTCTCTCGTCGCCTGGGCTTTAAGGTGGGCGAGGAGCTGATTCGCGTAGTGCGTGTCCGAAGCCTCAACGGCAGCGCGCGCCAAGTGGACCATGGCTACTTTTTGGCGTCGATCGCCAAGGGCCTGACCCCCGAGATCGCGGCGGATTCTATCTACGGCTATCTGGAGCACAAGCGCGGCGTCAAAGTGATGGCGAGCCGTCGTACGGTGAGTGTCGAGCTCGCCAACGATGAGGACTGCAGCTACTTGGACCTTGGCAAGTACAACTGCGTCGCCGTTATGGAGAGCCAGTCGTACACCTCGGACGGCATCTTGTTCGAGGTCACGCATGCCCGCACGCATCCCGAGATCTTCCACTACCGCGTCAACTCCAAGCGATAGCCGGCTAGCTCGCAGCCTGACGAGACTCATGCCCTCAAAGCGAAAACGCCCGGTCAAACCGACGATGCATCGGCTTGATCGGGCGTTTTCTCTGCATTCGATAATAAATAATTGTTTATACAAAACTTGTCAAGTATCAAGTTGAAATTACCGTTCACCGAAGTTTTTCTACCGCTCTAGTAATACTTGTTCAAACAACTAGCCAAATAGCGTATTGTACAAGTCAGCAAAAGGGGCAAAGTCCCCGAGCCAATCTCCGAAGGCGGCGGCAAAGGGTGCCGCCACGGTGTGAAAGGGTGGATTGTAATGAAGAACGAAATGAGCAGAAGGCAGTTCCTGGGCTTTGCTGGTTCCGCGGCTGCGGTTCTTGGTCTGGGCCTCGTGGGCTGCGGTGGTTCTGCCGGCTCTGGCTCCTCTGCTTCTGGTGACGCTGCCGAGGTCTACTTCCTCCAGTTCAAGCCCGAGGTCGACAAGGAGTGGAAGGAGATCGCCAAGGCGTACAAGAAGGAGAAGGGCGTCGAGGTCAAGATCGTGACCGCCGCCTCCAACACCTACGAGGAGAAGCTCAAGTCCGAGATGTCCAAGAGCTCCGCTCCGACGCTGTTCCAGGTCAACGGCCCCACCGGCCTTAAGAACTGGAAGGACTACTGCGCCGATCTTTCCGACACCAAGCTCCGCGGCGAGCTCATCGACGACTCCCTGGCGCTGCAGTCCGACGGCAAGGATCTGGGTATCGACTGGGTTCAGGAGAGCTACGGCATCATCTACAACAAGGAGCTCCTCGAGAAGGCCGGCTACAAGGCCGAGGACATCAACTCCTTCGACAAGCTGAAGGCTTGCGCCGATGACATCCAGGCCCGCAAGGACGAGCTCGGCGTTGACGGTGCCTTCACTTCCGCCGGCATGGATGACTCCTCCAGCTGGCGCTACACCACCCACCTCGCCAACCTCCCGCTCTACTACGAGTTCGAGAAGGAGCACAACCAGGAGGACGACGAGATCAAGGGCGAGTATCTCGACAACTTTAAGCAGATCTTCGACCTGTACATCACCGACTCCACCTGCGATCCTTCGCAGCTCGCCTCCAAGACCGGTGACGACGCCACCAACGAGTTCGCAACCGGCAAGGCCGTCTTCTACCAGAACGGCTCTTGGGCCTACGCCGACCTCACCAAGGCCGGTATGACCGACGACCAGCTCGGCATGCTGCCGATCTACATCGGCGTCGACGGCGAGGAGAACCAGGGCCTGTGCTCCGGCGGCGAGAACTACTGGTGCGTCAGCTCCCAGGCTTCCGAGGATGCCCAGAAGGCCACCGAGGACTTCATGTATTGGTGCGTCACTTCTGACACCGCCACCAGCATCATCGCTGACAAGATGGGTCTGACCGCCCCGTTCAAGAGCGCTAAGGAGACCACCAACGTCTTCTCTCAGCAGGCCGTTGCTATGGCCAAGGACGGCAAGAAGACCGTCGCTTGGGACTTCGTCTACATCCCCTCTGAGGAGTGGAAGAAGAACCTCAAGCAGGCTCTCATCGCTTATGCTGCCGACAACACCAAGTGGGACGGCGTCAAGAACGCCTTCGTCGATGGCTGGAAGACCGAGAAGGCTGCTTCCGAGTAAGCAGTTGCTGCCCAAGCTATCTGATTAGCGACAGGGGGCGGGCAGACGTAGGTTTGCCCGCCCCCTGCATATTGAAAGGACCCTTCTATGGGCAAAGCACTCAAGCGCTGGTGGCCGCTCTTTATGCTGCCCACGTGCCTGGCGTTTATGATCGGGTTCGTGATTCCCTTTATCCAGGGTTTCTATCTCTCGTTCTGCCAGTTTATTACCATCAATAACGCGCACTTTGTCGGTATCGAGAACTACGTGCGCGCACTGACCGACCCGCAGTTCTCCACGTCGTTCTTCTTTACCGTGGCGTTTGCCTTCCTGTCGACGGTGCTCATCAACGTGATTGCCCTCGCCATCGCGCAGGCGCTCACCCGCAAGGCGCTCAAGGGCACCAACATCTTCCGTACGATCTTCTTTATGCCTAACCTGATCGGCGGCATCGTGCTGGGCTACATTTGGCAGATTCTGATCAACTGCCTGCTCTCCAACGTGGGCGCCCAGCTCATCGCCCTTAACTCTGCTGCTGGCTTCTGGGGCCTTATCATCCTGACCCTGTGGCAGCAGGTCGGCTACATGATGATCATCTACATCGCTGGTCTGCAGTCCATTCCGTCCGACTACATCGAGGCCGCCAAGGTCGACGGCGCCACGGCATGGCAGACGTTTTGGAAGGTTAAGATCCCTAACCTGATGCCGACGATCACCATCTGTCTGTTCCTGTCCATCACCAACGGCTTTAAGCTGTTCGACCAGAACCTCGCCCTTACCGGTGGTGCCCCGGCGCACTCCACCGAGATGCTCGCCCTGAACATCTACAACACGTTCTATTCGCGTGCTGGTATCGCATGGCAGGGCATCGGTCAGGCCAAGGCAGTTATCTTCTGCATCCTGGTCGTCGCCATCTCTATGATTCAGCTTAAGGCCACGAGGTCCAAGGAGGTGCAGCAGTAATGAAACGCGATAAGGCTATCAACCGCGCGCTCTCGATTTTCTTTACGATCCTGTCGCTCGCATGGATCTACCCCGTGTTCATGATTGCGCTCAATTCCTTTAAGAAAGCGACCGCAATCAGCACCACCACGGCGTTCGACCTGCTCACGCCCGAGACGTTCAACGGCCTCGCAAACTACGTGCACGCTCTTAACGAGCAGGGCTTTGCCTCGGCGTTTATGTACTCGCTCATCATCACAGTCACGTCGGTCGTGCTGATTCTGGTGTGCTGCTCCATGTGCGCTTGGTACGTGGTTCGTGTCAACAACAAGATCTCGAACTTCTTCTATTACCTGTTCGTGTTCTCGATGGTTGTACCGTTCCAGATGCTCATGTTTACGCTGTCCAACCTGGCGGACCGCATCGGCTTCAACACGCCGTTCAACATCTGCTTTATCTATCTGGGCTTTGGCGCGGGCCTGGCGGTCTTTATGTTCGCCGGCTTCGTCAAGAACATCCCGCTCGAGATCGAGGAGGCGGCCATGATCGACGGCTGCAACCCGGTCCAAGTGTTCTTTAAGATCGTCCTTCCCATTATGAAGCCCACCTATCTTTCGGTCGGCATCCTTGAGACCATGTGGGTCTGGAACGACTATCTGCTGCCCTACCTTACGCTCGACTCCACCAAGTACAAGACCATTCCTATCTTGATCCAGTACTTCCGTGGCGGCTATGGCCACGTCGAGCTCGGCCCCATGATGGCGTGCATCATGATGGTCGTCATCCCCATCGTCATCATGTACATCTTCTGCCAGAAGTACATCATCGACGGTGTGGTGGCAGGTGCCGTCAAGGGCTGATGCCGTAACTGTTTTGCAAGTTTTGGCGGCGCCTCTCAGCGCGGCGCCGCGTATCGAAAGGTAAAGACATGGCCGAGATCGTTCTCAAACATGTTCAGAAGGTGTATCCCAACAACGAGTCAAAAAAGAAGGGCTTCTTTGGCAAAAAGAAGAAGACCGAGGAGAAGAAGCACAACCTCAAGGTTACCGAGGACGGTGTGCTCGCTGTAGAGGACTTCAACCTCACCGTTCACGACCAGGAGTTCATCGTCCTCGTTGGCCCTTCTGGCTGCGGTAAGTCCACGACGATGCGCATGGTCGCCGGCCTAGAGGACATCACCTCCGGCGACGTACTCATCGACGGCAAGCGCGTCAACGACGTGGCGCCCAAGGACCGCGACATCGCCATGGTGTTCCAGAGCTACGCTCTGTACCCCAATATGACGGTGTACGAGAACATGGCGTTTACGCTTGAGCTCAAGAAGGTCCCCAAGGACGAGATCGACCGCAAGGTTCGCTCCGCTGCCGAGATCCTGGGCATCACCGAGTACCTCGACCGTAAGCCCAAGGCGCTTTCGGGCGGCCAGCGTCAGCGCGTCGCCATCGGCCGCGCCATCGTGCGTGATCCTAAGGTCTTCCTGATGGACGAGCCGCTGTCCAACCTGGACGCCAAGCTGCGTAACCAGATGCGCGCCGAGCTCATCAAGCTGCGCCACGAGATCAAGGGCACGTTCATTTATGTTACTCACGACCAGACCGAGGCTATGACCCTCGGCGACCGCATCGTGGTCATGAAGGACGGCGTCGTCCAGCAGATCGCCACGCCGCAGGAGGTCTTCAACCATCCTGCGAACATCTTCGTCGCCGGCTTCATCGGCGTGCCGCAGATGAACTTCTTCGATGCCCAGCTGGTGCGCTCGGGCAACGGCTTTACGGTCAAGACCGAGGATATGAACGTGGCGCTCGCCCCCGAGACCTGCGCTCAGCTTGCTCTCAACTGGGACGGCGGCGACGTGAAGGAGATCACGGCCGGCGTGCGTCCCGAGCAGATCCTGCTTGCCGACAAGGACGAGGAGGGTGCGCTCCAGGGCACCGTCGAGGTGACCGAGCTCATGGGCTCGACCGAGCATGTCCACGTGACTGCTCCCGACGGCCAGTTTGTCCTGATCATTCCCGTCGTCGACCTCGAGGCCAAGGGCGCGCTCAAGGCGGGCGACCCCATCTGGTTCAAGTTTGAGAAGAACGCGACCCACCTCTTCGATAAGGTCTCTGGCAAGAACCTTATCTAGGCCCGGTGCAACCAGGCCCTTCCTTTGGGCGACTGCGGCTTTGCCATCCTTTTGCCGCGGTCACATATAAGGCTCCCCTCCCGTCCACTGGGCGAGAGGGGAGCCTTTCTTTGTGTTGGGACTGTCTGACCGGTCGTTTGTCTCGATCTGTAACGGATAGGGCCGATTTCGGACGTTAGATGTTACAGATCGAGACGGTTCCGCTGAGCTAACCATTTCATCTAAATCTGTAACACCAAAGGCGAATTTCACCTGCTAGATGTTACAGATTGAGATAAACCCAAGGGGAGGGGCCGGTATGTCTCAATCTGTAACGGCTGGGACCGTTTTGGTTGAGTAGTTGTTATGGATCGAGATTGTTTGGCCGAGTCGGATCACAGGGTAACGTGCGGGCACAAAAAACGGAGCCGCGTTGCCGTGGCTCCGTTTTCAAGAGGATGGGCGATGAAACCGAATTAGCTCAGGTGCCAGATCTCGTCGTTGTACTGGGAGATCGTACGGTCGGACGAGAAGGTGCCGGCGTTGGCGATATTGATGAGCGCCTTGCGCATCCAGGCGTCCTGGTCCTCGTAGTCGGCCAGCACGCGCTCCTTGGTCTGGATGTACTCCTCAATGTCGAGCAGGGCCATAAACCAGTCCTTGCCCTTAATGTCGTCGTGCAGGCGCTGCAGGCGCTCGGCGTTGCCGGTTGCCATAAAGGCCGGGTTGGTGATGAAGTCCACCAGCAGTTTAATGCCGGGCTTGCGGTAGAGCGCACCGGCGTTGTAGGTGCCGTCGGCGTAGAGCTGCTCGACCTGTTTGGACGAGGCACCAAAGGTATAGATGTTCTCGTCGCCTACGAGCTCGGCAATCTCCACGTTGGCACTGTCGAGCGTGCACAGGGTTAGGGCGCCGTTGAGCATGAACTTCATGTTGGAGGTGCCGCTCGCCTCCTTGGAGGCCAGGCTGATCTGCTCGGAGATGTCAGCGGCGGGGATCACGCGCTCGGCGGCGGTGACGTTGTAGTTCTCGATCATGACAACCTGCAGGTAGGGAGCCACGTCGGGGTCGTTTGCAATCCACTGCGACAGCGTCAAGATCAGATGGATGATGTCCTGCGCGATAGTGTAGGCAGGGGCCGCCTTGCCGCCAAAGATGATGGTGACGGGGTGCTTAGGCTTATTGCCGTTCTTGATGTCGAGATACTTCCAGATTATGTAGAGCGCGAGCATCTGCTGGCGCTTGTACTCGTGGATACGCTTGACCTGAACATCGATGATGGCGTTGGATGGGATCGTCACGCCCTGTTCGAGCGCCATGAACTGGCGCATGATGGCCTTGGCCTCGGTCTTGGTGGCGGCCAGGCGCTCAAGAACATTCTTGTCGTCGGCGAACTTGGCGAGTTTGCTCAGATCGCCGGTGCTGCGCCAGTCGGTGCCGATCACATCGTCGAGCAGGCTGGCGAGCGCGGGGTTGGCCCCATGGATCCAGCGGCGGAAGGTGATGCCGTTGGTCTTGTTGGAGAACTTCTCGGGATAGATCTCGTAGAACGGATGAAGCTCGGTGTCCTCCAGAATCTTGGTGTGGAGGGCGGCTACACCGTTGATGGAGAAGCCAAAGTGGATGTCCATGTGGGCCATGTGGACGGTGTCGTGCTCGTCAATGATGGCGACGCGCGGGTCATCGTGCTCGGCTTTCGCGATCTCATCGAGCTTGACGATAATGTCGGCGATGGCAGGGGAGACCTTCTGCAGGCTGACGAGCGGCCACTTCTCGAGCGCCTCGGCAAGAATCGTGTGGTTAGTGTAGGCGACCATGGAGCGTACGATGGTCACGGCCTCGTCAAACTCGATGCCATGCTCGGTGGTGAGCAAGCGAATGAGCTCGGGGATGACCATGGTGGGGTGCGTGTCGTTAATTTGGACCACGGCGTAGTCGGCCAGATCGTGCAGGTTGCTGCCGCGCTCGATGGCCTCGTCGATCAGGAGCTGGGCGGCGTTGCTCACCATGAAGTACTCCTGATAGATGCGAAGCAGGCGGCCCTGCTCGTCGGAATCGTCGGGGTAGAGGAACAAGGTGAGGTTCTTGGCGATCTCTGTCTTGTCGAAGTCGATGGAGCTGCCGGGGACCAGGCCGTCGTCGACGCTCGCCAGGTCGAACAGGCGCAGACGGTTCTTGGTGGGCTGGCCGTAACCGGGCACGTCGATGTTGACGAGCTTGGAGGTAACGGCAAAATCGCCGAACTCGACGGTGTAGGAGCGGTCGTCGTCGACTAGGATGTCCTGCTCACCGAGCCACTCGTCGGGGACGGCCTTCTGCTGGTTGTCGACAAAGCGCTGACGGAACAGGCCGTAGTGATAGTTGAGGCCCACGCCATCGCCGGTCAAGCCCAGCGTGGCGATGGAATCCAGGAAGCATGCGGCCAGGCGGCCCAGGCCGCCGTTGCCGAGCGACGGCTCGACCTCGAACTCCTCGATCTTGTTGAGGTCGTGGCCTGCGGCGGTGAGCTGGTCCTTAACCTCGTCGTAGATGCCGAGGTCGATCATGTTGTTGATGAGCAGCTTGCCGATCAAAAATTCGGCGGAAATGTAATAGAGCTTTTTCTTGCCGTTGTTGAGCGGGCAGGCGGCGGAGCGCTCCTGCACGAGTTTGACCAGCAGCTTGTAAATGCGACGGTCGTCGAGCTGCTCGAGCGAGGTGCCAAAAGACTGCTCGGCGAGTTCCATGAGGTTAATTTGGGGCATGTTTCCTCCTGTAATGGGTTGATTACATGTCTGCAATTCATAAGAATCCCGCGCGAGGGGATTGGGGTGGCCTCGCGCGGGTAAGCAAGCGCGTCCGCACGGTGGGGAGGGGTCGGGCGCGGTAGCTCCTATTGAGGAAGCTCGATTTCGGCTTCCGACGGGATGCGGAAGTAGGTCTCGGTCCAGTCGGTGAGTTTGTGCTCGAGCTCGCGGGTGATGGCGCCGTCGAGCATGCGCCAGGTCCAGTTGCCGCCCAGCGTGGCAGGGGTGTTGATGCGCGCCTCGTTGCCCAAGTTGAGCAGGTCCTGCATGGTGTAGATGCACGTGTCGCTCACGCTGGCTGCGATGGTTCGGTTGAGCGCGTCGGCGATGGGTTCGCCGGCCTGCTGATGGGTGTACAGGGCTGTCTGCTCGCGCTGACGCGGGGTAGCCGTTCCTTCAAACCAGCCGCGTGCCGTCTCGTTGTCGTGAGTGCCCACGTAGGCGACGGTGTTGGCAATGTAGTTGTGCGGCAGGTAGTACGAGTTGGTGCCCTCAAAGGCAAACTGCAGGATCTTCATGCCGGGGAAGCCCGAGTTGTCGCGCATATCGATGACGCCGGGGGTGAGGAAGCCCAGGTCCTCGGCGATGATGGGCAGCGTGCCGAGCTTTTCCTCGAGCGTCTTGAAGAGCTTGAGGCCGGGACCCTGCGTCCACGAACCGTAGGACGAATCAGGCGAGGAGAACGGCACCTCCCAATAGGCCTCGAAGCCGCGGAAGTGATCCAGGCGGATGACGTCGTACATGTCGAGGGCGGCGCGAATGCGGCCCTCCCACCAGGAGAAGCCGTCGGCCTCCATGGCGTCCCAGTCGTAGATGGGGTTGCCCCAGTACTGGCCGGTGGCCGAGAACTGGTCGGGCGGCGTGCCGGCGACGCTCACGGGATTGCCGGCGGCGTCGATCTTAAAGAGCTCAGGTGTCGCCCACATCTCGACGGAGTCACGCGAGACATAGATGGGCAGGTCGCCGATGATGAGAATGTCGCGCTCGTTGGCATAGGCCTTGAGGCGGCTCCACTGGCGATCGAAGAAGTACTGCGTCATCTGGTGGTAGAGCATACGCGCCGGATGGTCGGTGCAGACCTTGGCGGAAGCCTCGCCGCGGGTGCGGAGCTCCGCGGGCCACTCCCAAAACGCCTTGAGACCGCACTCCTCTTTGACGGTCATGAACTCACAGTAGGGGATGAGCCAGTCCTCGTTGGCCTGGATAAAGTCATCGAAATCGGCCGGCTTGTCGGCAGCAAAGCGCTCGGCGGCGCGGTCGAGAATCTGACGGCGGCCGCCAAAGATGGCACCGTAGTCGACATTGCCGGGGTCGGATCCCAGATACACGCCATCGATATCGCGCTGCTCCAGATACCCTGCCTCGATAAGCTCGGCAAAGTCGATAAAGTTGGGGTTGCCTGCGCGGGCCGAGAACGACTGATAAGGCGAATCGCCATAGCTGGTCGTCGTAAGGGGCAGAATCTGCCAGTAATGTTGTTTGCACGAGGCGAGAAAATCGACGAAGTCGTAGGCATTCCAGCCAAAGCCGCCGATTCCGTATGGTCCGGGCAGAGATGAGACGGGCATGAGGACGCCGCTTGCACGCTCCATGAATGCGATCACCAACCTTCTTGTTGTGGGGTCGGCCTGCCGATGGGTGTGCAGTCCGCCTCCGATGTTCTGATTCGATACGCCTATTGTAAAACATGTTGTTTAAACATGTACAGGCAAGATAAAAAAGTTGGTCGATTTTCGGCGAATGGCTACATGCCATGAAAAAAAGCCCCGACCTCACAACGTGAGATCGGGGCAAGAACGGTATGTAGGTTTTTGCTACTCGGCGTCGGCGAAGCCGTTGGGGTTGTGGCTCTGCCAGTTCCAGCTATCGCGGCACATGTCCGCGATGTCGTACTGGGCCTTCCAGCCCATCATGCGCTCGGCCTTTGAGGCATCGCACCAGTTGGCAGCGATGTCGCCGGCGCGGCGCTCGCGGATCACGTAGGGCAGCTCCTTGCCACAAGCCTTGGAGAAGGCGGCGACGACCTCGAGTACCGAGGTGCCGGTGCCGGTGCCCAGGTTAAAGATCTCGACGCCGGTTTTGCCGTTCATCCAGTTAAGGGCGGCAACGTGACCAGAGGCCAGATCGCACACGTGGATGTAGTCGCGCACGCCGGTGCCGTCGGGGGTGGGGTAGTCGTTGCCAAAGACCTGAACGGCCTCGAGCTTGCCCACGGCGACCTGGGCGACATAGGGCACCAGGTTGTTGGGGATGCCCTTGGGGTCCTCGCCGATCAGGCCCGACGGATGAGCACCGATGGGGTTGAAGTAACGGAGCAGCACGACGTCCCACTCGGGGTCGGCGGTGTGGACGTCCATAAGGATCTGCTCGATCATCCACTTGGTCCAGCCATAGGGGTTGGTTGCGGGCTTCTTGGGGTCTTCCTCGGTGACGGGCGGGTTGTCCGGGTCGCCGTAGACGGTCGAGGAGCTCGAGAAGATGATGGACTTGCAGCCATGGTTGCGCATGACGTCGATGAGCACCAGGGTGTTCTCGATGTTGTTGTGGTAGTACTCGACGGGCTTGCTCACCGACTCGCCGACGGCCTTAAAGCCGGCAAAGTGGATGACACGGTCGATCTGATGGGCATCGAAGATCTTGTTCATCGCATCGCGGTCGAGCACGTTGGCCTTGTAGAAGGTGAGGTTCTTGGCGGCTTCGTCGCCCACGATGGTCTTGACGCGGTCGACGGCGACGGCGCTGGAGTTGGAGAGATCATCGACGATGACGACCTGGTAGCCACCCTCGAGCAGCTGAACGACGGTGTGCGAGCCGATAAAACCGGCGCCACCGGTAACGAGGACGCAGGTGTCTTTGGGGTCGAGTGCTTTGGACATGTAGTCTCCTATCGAATCAGGAACACTTCTAGAGGGGAGTATAGCGCAGGCGGGGACGCCCAAATGGTGCACTGTAGGAAAAGCAGAGGATTATGTTAACGTACTCATATAAGAGCTTGCTCAATTGTTACCTCAAATTTGACAATTGCTTACGAGCCGCCGACCTTGTAGTTTCCTGCCGTTCGTGGAAATCGTTGGGACGCGCCATATGTACGCTAATATGTATGAGTTGAGCGACATATAAATAAGCATGTAACGGAGTACATATGTCACCAAACAGCGATTCCATCCTTTCCCAGGAGCTCTCGCGCCGCACTGCCCTTAAGGCCCTGTTCGGCGCCGCTTCTGCGGCAGTTCTTTTTGGCCTGCCCACTCGCGCCCATGCGGCGGAGGCTTCCAAAGAAACCACCGATAAATTGAATGCCGCCCAGGCCCAACTCGACGAGGTTCAGGCCCAGCTCGACAGCATCGCAAATGAGTATGCGGCGCTGGCCAACAAGAATGCCCAGACCCTCAACGACATCGAGAATGTCCAGGGCAAGATTGACGACACGCAGGCCCAGATCGATGAAAAGAAGGCCGAGCTCAAGAAGAAGCGCAACGACCTTTCCGATCGCGTGGCCGCCAGCTACAAGTCCGGCGGTACGAACATCCTGTCGCTGCTGCTGGCCTCTGGCTCGTTTGAGGAACTCGTCGCCAACGCGCATTACGTTGAGAAGATCAACAAGAGCGACCGCGATGCCATCGAGGATATCCAGACGATTCAGGCTGAGCTCGACGCGCAGAAGACCGAGCTCGAAGCACAAAAGGCCAACCTGGAGAAACTCAAGGACCAGCAGACGGCTCAGATGCAGGATATGCAGGCCAAGCAGCAAGAAGTCCAGACCGTGCTGAACGGTCTTTCCGACGACGTCAAGGAGCTCATGGCTCAGCGCGATTCCGAGATTCTCGCTGCCGCCCAGGCCGAGGAGGCCGCTAGGAAGGCCGCCGCTGCCGCGGCCGCCGCGAACAAGAACAATTCCTACTCGGGTGGTTCGAGCTCGGGCGGTGGATCGTATGCGCCCGGAACTCCGCAGCAGAATGCCGGCTCGGGCAAGCAGCAGGCCGTCGTCAACGCGTGCTACTCCACGCCTTCGCCGGGTCAGAACTGGTGCGCGGCGTGGGTTACCAATGTCTTCCGCAATGCCGGCGTGGGCTATTTTGGCGGCAACGCGTGTGACATGTTCAACGCCTGGTGCTATAGCTCCGACCGCTCGGCGCTGCAGGTGGGCATGATCGTGGCCGATTCCTCGCACAGCGGCACGGGTGCTCCGGGCCTTATCTACGGTCATGTGGGTATCTACGTTGGCGGCGGCATCGTTATGAGCAACGAGGGTGCCATTACGTCTAAGTCGCTTGATTCGTTCATTAGCTTTTATGGTACTGGCTCTGGCGTGCGCTGGGGCTGGCTCGGCGGTATTGCGCTGTCGTAACGCAAGTTGGGCCGCGTGCCCGCCCGCAATATATTTGATTGCCTGCTCGGGCAGTCCTGCGCAAGACGAAGGCCACATTAAGTGGCCTTCTTTGCGTGCGGAACTCGCGATCAATCAAATATATTGCGGGCGGGCACGCGGCCCTCTCGGGTCCTGAGCGCGACTCACCGGACTGGTTGTCTGATATTAAGATGGTGAAGGCCCCTTTCGGGGCCTTCTTTTTAGAGGAATTCGCCGACTCGGTGGACTTCGGTTTTGGTATTTGGAACCGATGGTTCACCAAAAAGAAAAATGAAATATAACCTAGCTGCGATAATCGCCTTGTTGCGAACTCGAACTGATCATGTAGATCTAAAATAGTCGCAATATACAATTGCCGAGTGGTGCGTTGGGTTGGAGCTGCTGCGGGTCCTATATGGATTGCGGTCTTGCGCCCCGATGTCCAAATAGGTCTCTCTAGACGGGAAGTTGCTCATGGACACCATATATGACGGAGACGACTGGGTCGATCATTATAGTTGGCGACTAGTCGGCTCGGATGACAATGGGGATGTGGTGTTTGATGGACTATGTCCAAAGCATCTCCATCCTTTTGTTTCGTCGTTAATTGAGAGTTCCGCTCGTGTTGCCCCCTACAGCTCGGCGTCGCTTCATGATACGGACGTTTTGAAGACCATAAGGGAATCAATTGACGAGGGCACGATGAGCAGCCCGCTGTTTTCTCAGCTTGTGGGGCTAGATGAGATTGGCTCGAAACGACTGCTTGCGGGCGAAAAAGTGGAACTCACTTATCGGTCGATGATTTCAATCCTGCGGCTAGCCGATGTTCTTCGCAAATAAATGATAACGGGACAAGTGAGCTAGATCACTTGTCCCGTTATATATTAAAGTGGATCGCGGTGGGCAGGCTATAAAAATTCGCCGACTCGGTGGACTTCGGGTTCTAGGTCTACGTTGAATTGGTCTTTGACGGTTGTTTGGATGTGGCGGATGAGTTCGTCGACGTCGGCGGCGGTGGCGTGGTCGGCGTTGACGATGAAGCCGCAGTGTTTTTTGCTCACCTGGGCGCCGCCGACGGCGTGGCCGCGCAGACCGGCGTCCATGATGAGCTTGCCGGCAAAGTGGCCCTCGGGGCGCTTGAAGGTGGAGCCGGCGCTCGGCATGTCGAGCGGCTGCTTGTCCTCGCGGCGTTGGCGGTAGTCGTCCATGTCGGCCTTGATCATCGCGGCGTTGCCCGGGGCGAGATTGAAAGTGGCCGAAAGCACGATAAAGCCGTCGTCGGCGATGCGGCTCTTGCGATAACCCAGGTTGAGCTCGTCGACATCGAACTCGATGATATTGCCGCTGCCGCGGGTGCCGTCGTCGAGCATGCGAGCGGGCTTGTAGACGCGTACAGATTCCAGCACATCGGCCATGCAGGCACCGTAGGCACCGGCGTTCATGTAGCAGGCGCCGCCGACCGATCCGGGGATACCCGAGATGGGCTCCATGCCGGTGAGGCAGGCTTCGGCTGCCGCCGCGGCGACATCGGAAAGCAAGGCGCCGGCTGCCGCTGTGACGTGCGTGCCGTCGACCGTAATGTCGGAGAGGCCCTTGCCCAGCGCTACGACGACACCGCGGATACCCTTGTCACCGACGAGTAGGTCAGAGCCGTTGCCCACGATGGTGAGCGGCAGATCGCAGCGATAACAGGTATCGAGCGTGGCGACGAGTCCCTGCTCGGTATCGGGCGTGACAAAGACATCGGCCGGGCCGCCGATCTTAAACGTGGTGTGCTCGCGCATGGGCTCGCTCATGAGTACGTTGTCCTCACCGGCAACGCCGGCGAGCGCGCAGAGCAGGTCCTCGTTAAAAAAGTCGTTCTCGTGCATACGAATATCCGCCTTTTGGTGGTTGTTGTCATCGATCGTTTGCAATATACCCCACCTGGACGGATTTGGTGCGCTGGCGGCGATAAAACAGCCGTCCACCGGATTGGTAAAGTGTTTATCATCGAGGTAGAGGGGCAGTCGCTATACTTTCAAGAGATTGCGCGTAAACCCGGAAGGAGCGAGATGGCCAACAAAGTCACCCTCAAGCAGATCGCCCAGGAGGTGGGGCTTTCCCCTTCGTCGGTCTCGCTTGTTCTCAATAATCGGCCCTGTCGCATTTCAGAAGAAAACCGTAAGCTCATCAAGGAGGTTGCGGCGCGCAACCACTATGTTCCTAACCAGATCGCGCGCAGCCTGGTCATGCGTGAGTCGCGCACGCTGGGCCTTATCGTTCCCAATATCGAGAGCCGCTTTTTTGCCTCGCTCGCCGGCAGCTTGGAAAAGCGCTGTCGCGAGGACGGTTACGCGCTCTTTATTACCAGCTCGGGTGGAAGCGCCGATGACGATCTGGAACTGCTGCGCCAGCTGGTGACGCGCGGCGTCGACGGCGTCTTTCTGGTAGTGGGTGACGAGTTCTCCGACGATCGCGCCCTGCGCGAGGAAGTGAGCCATCTGCCCATTCCTGCCGTGATGGTCGATCGCGCCATTGAGGGCCTCGAGTGCGACAAGGTGATGTTCGACCACGAGATGGGCGGCTACATGGCTACGCGGTATCTGATTGAACAGGGTCATCGCCGCATCGCCTGTCTGGTTAACGCGCGTCGCTCCAATACGGGCCGCAAACGACTCGCCGGTTACGAGCGCGCGCTGCGCGAGGTGGGACTGCCCATCGACGCGCGCCTGGAGTTTGAGAGCGAGTACTACATTCCGAGCGCATACGAGGCCTCGGAGGCGGTGCTTGCAACCGATGCCACCGCCGTGTTCGCAAGCTCGGACAACATCGCCCTCGGTCTGCTCAAGCGCTTGCACGAGATGGGGAAGAGCATCCCGGGCGATATCTCGGTCGTAAGCTATGACAACTCGGCGGCCGACGTTCTCTTTGAGCCGGCGCTGACCGCGATTGAGCAGGATCCCGGTGTCCTTGCGGAGCATGCTTTTGGCTGCATGTCCAAGCGTCTTGCCGGTAGGGGCGGTAGACGTGCCGAAGAGGTCGTTCTGGAGCCGGCGCTTATCGTGAAGGGCAGTGTGCTTGACCTTACCGAATATAGCTAAGCGCACTTGTTTGTTTGCATAGTATTGCATGCGGAGTGTCCGCTATTTGCCGGCGGGGCCGGGGTGCCTGCTTTGTTTTGAGAAGTTCGCGGAGCCCACTTCTCAAAACAAAGCAGGCACCCCAGCCCTCGTCCGTGACCTTTTCCGCTGGGCGAGCCATAGACGCCGCGCACCGATACGGTAAAGCGGCGGCTTGAAATTGGTGCTATATTCAGCTTGAGTTGTTTAATGCTAGTACGGGAGGCTGATATGGGGCTGTTCAAGAAGAAAAACCCGCAGGATGCCTTTGATCCCGATGTGTTTACCATCACGGATACGATTTTGGACCCGCCGCGGTTTACATTTTTGCCGGCTATCTATCAGGATGCCACGCGCCGCAAGTGGGCCGTGCATCAGCGCGGCGGCGAGCCGAAGATTTTTGACTATGCGGACGTGCTTCAGTGCGAAGTAGCCGAGGCGGGCGATCCGGAGGCCGATGAAGCGGTCTCTAAACAGGAATTTGCCCAGCGTATTCTGGCAAATCCCGCTAAGGCGGCAAAAATGAACGCTGCCAAGCGTAATATGTGTCTTGGTATGGGCGTTGTTGTGGCGGTTCAGACGGGAAAAGACGAGGTTTCCAAATTAGAGATTCCCGTTATGACCGACGAAGTCAAACGCGATTCAAGCCTATATAAGTCGTATCGGAATGTCGCCGAGAAGATCAAGGCCGAATTTGATGCCATGGGAGGGCTGGTCTAATTTTGGCGGCATACGTTTCTGAATGAGGAGTCTGTGCAATGGCAGGCGAATCTTATGCAATTCCCCCTAAAGATCGTGCTGTTGAGGGAATTCTATGGTATATCCAGCACCATCAGCTTGCCGGCGGCGATCGCCTGCCGGCCGAGCGCGTGCTGTGCGAAGAGATCGGCGTTTCGCGTACGGCGTTGCGCGCCGGTATCACGCGGCTCATCTCGTGCGGAACGCTCGAGAGCCGTCGCGGATCGGGTACGTATGTGTGTCCTCCTAAGCCGCTGAACATCTTCCAGGAAACGTATAACTTTTCCGATGCCGTGCGGACTGCCGGCCTGCACCCCTCTTCTCGTCTGGTTTCCACTGGGACCATCGAGGCGGATGAGGCGCTTGCCGACAAGCTTGGGGTGTCTGTAGGTGCTCCTTTACTCCGCATGCAGCGCGTTCGACTTATTGAGGGCGAGCCGGCGTCAATCGAGACGGCTCACGTTAACCTGTCCCTGTGCCCCGCGCTTCCCGAGCACGATTTTGAGTGCGAGAGCCTTTACGATGTCTTGCTCAAAGAAGGTGGCGTGCGTGTTGAGCATGGACGTGAGCATATCTCCATCTCGCGTTTGAACGCCGAAGAGGCCGAGCTGCTCCAGCAAGAAGAGGGGACGCCGGTGTTCTATGAGAGCACGATCGAATTTGATAAGGACATGCGTTTTGTGGAGCATTGCAAATCGGTGATTTTGCCCACAAAGTTCCGCTTTGCCGATAACGGTGAAAAGAACGGCATGAGGAGCGTGGCAGGTGAACAATGGCTGAAACAGTAGATGCCACCCCGGTTTATATGCGCATTCGACGCCGCATCGAGGAGCGTATCGAGCGCGGCATATATCCCACGGGTTCCATGATTCCGTCCGAAAAAGACCTCGCCGAGGAATTTGGTACGACACGCTTGACCATCCGAAGCGCTGTCGATGAGCTGGTTCGGCGTGGGCAGATTCGACGCGTCCGCGGAAAAGGCGCGTTTGTGGCACAGAAGGTGCCCGTTGCCTACGAGCGAACGGGAGGCTTTCGCGAATCGGTTCGTGCTTCGGGCGGCGAGCCGTCCGTCCGTATCCTCGCGCGTTCCAAGCGTTATGCGGGCCCATATTATGCCAACCTGTTTGGCATTGCCGAGGATGATTTGCTGTATTCGATTCGGCGTTTGAACTGCGTCAACGGCGATCCCGTATCGATTGAGACGGCGTTCATCCCGTGCCTGCTGTTCCCCACAATCGAAGATATTGACGTGTCGGTCTTCAGTTTGTACGAGACCTATGAGATGTTGGGCCGAAAGCCGGTCATGGCACAGGAAAAGCTCGATATCGAAGCGCTGGGCGCGCGAGATGCCGGCCTGCTTGGACTGGAGCAGGGCGATCTTGCCTTGACGCTGGAGTGCGTGAGCTTCGATGCGAGCGGCCAGGCGATCGAGTACGTCAAGTCGTTTAACCGCGGCGATGCGGGTGGATATACCTATACGTACTAGCTGGTTTTTTGCATAACGGGCTGAAAAGCTGACGGAATTTTGATTCGTTGAGCAGACTGCATATACAACCTTACATGGCTCAAAATCGACCGTTCGCCGATGGGGATAAATTAATCGACAAAGAGGTATCAAAAAGCCGTAACCTGTAACTGTGATTGGTATCAAATACTAATGATTTGTTACGAGGTGAGACGATGAAGATGCTCGATTACGTTCGGCTTGCCCATGTGCATATGGGAGAGAACCTCGAGCGTTCGTCTGAGCTGGTAGCGCAGCTCGTTGATATTTTCCAGTCCGGTTCTTTTAACGCGCTGCGCATCGTTGCTTCGGGCTCGTCGCGCCATGCCGCCGATTGCGCCCACGATTACCTGCAAGATGCGCTGCAGATGCAGGTGTCCGTTGTGACGCCCGAGGCCTTCGTCGATTTTGAACACACCTATCCGCAGCATGCGCTCAACATCGCCGTCTCGCAGAGTGGCTATTCGACCAATACGATTGCAGCGCTCGATTACATGCGTGCACACGATATGGCTGCAGTTGCGCTCACGGCAAACGTCGAGGCACCCATCAAGGAGCACGCTGACATCGTTCTTGACTACGGTGTGGGCGTCGAGTCGGTGGACTTTGTGACGCTGGGCGTCGAGGTCCTCGTTGAGTACCTGGTGCTCTTTGGTATTTACGGCGGTCAGGCGCGCGGAACGATTGACGCCAAGGGCGTTGCCCAGCGTTTAGACGACCTGCGCGAGGCTATCCATGCCAATGCCGTGATGTGCAAGACCGCCGAGGCATATGTCCAAGACCGTATGCTCGAGCTTTCCGAGCACGTGCCCGCCATGGTCGTCGGCAACGGCCCCAACTATGGCGTTGCCGAAGAGGCGGCCCTCAAGCTGAGCGAGACCATCAAGATTCCTGCCATGCATCACGAGGGCGAGGAGTTCGTCCACGGTCCCGAGATGCAGATCGTTCCGGGTTATCTGGTGTTTATCGTCGACGATCCGCAGGGGTCGGAGCGTCTTGCGAATATCGCCGATGCGCTATCGAACGTTACGGCAAAAACGGTGCTGCTCACGGCCCATCCCAGGGGTAAGGCTCACGAGGTTGCGGTGCCTCAGGTGGCTCCGCTGCTCAGCGCAATTCCAAATCTTGTGTTCTTCCAGACGATTGCGGCCATAATCGCCGAGCGTCTGAAGTCATGGGACGTGCACCCGTATCTCGATGCCGTCTCCAAGCAAATGGAGGTCAAGGCAGAGGGCTACGAAGAGTCAGTCAATGCGCTTAAGGCCAAAGCGGCCGAGTGTTACGGAATGTAAGCGGGTTTTGATGCCCGTTGGCATGGGGGATGTGGAGACAACCCCAGAAAGGAGAGACAAATGAAGGAAACCGAGAAGATCGAGATCATGCATTTCGACCAGGAGGGCTACCTCGAGGACGGCAAGGCGCTCTACGAGACCGGCAAGAAGATGACCGCGCTCGCCGACAAGGTCGCCGACGAGGGCTACGACGCCGTGTTCCTGATGGGCGTCGGCGGCACCTGGGACGAGCTCATGCAGCTCGAGTACCTCATGAACAAGTTCGGCGACCGCGACCTCGAGGTCTACCTGATCCACGCCGCCGAGTGGAACGTCATGGGCCACAAGCGCATGACCGAGAAGTCCGTCGTGCTCACCGCCTCCGAGTCCGGCACCACCCCCGAGGTCCTCGAGGCCGTCAAGAAGATGAAGGAAAAGGGCATTCGTGTCTACGCCATGACCAAGCCCGAGGGTCTCATCGGCCAGGCTGTGGGTGCCGAGAATTGCGTCAAGATGGCTTCCGATCATGGTAACGGTGGCTGCGAGATGGGCTACTACCTCGCCGACTGCTTCGGCCTGCGCCTGCTCAACCGCCGCGGCTGCTTCCCGCAGTTCGATAAGTTCATTGAGCAGACCAAGGATGTTTGGACCCACCTGGTCGACATCCGCAAGCGCTTCGAGCCGCGCGCCGAGGAGCTCGCCAAGAAGTACGCCCTGGCCCCCTACACCATGTTCATCGGCTCCGGCGCCCTTTGGGGCGAGACGATCCTGTTCTCGATGTGCATCCTCGAGGAGATGCAGTGGAAGCGCACCCGCTACATCACCTCGGCCGACTTCTTCCACGGCACCCTCGAGCTCGTGGAACCCGGCGTCCCCGTGTTCCTGTTCATGGGCGAGGACGAGAACCGCAAGCTCGACGAGCGCGTCCGCGCCTTCCTCAACCGCGGCGTGACCGGCGACACCGACATCAACATCATCGACACCGCCGAGTTCGCGATCCCCGGCCTTGACGACGAGTTCCGCGTCGTCGTGTCTCCGTGGATCCTCTCCTCGCTGATCACCGACCGCCTTGCCGCTTACTACGAGACGGTCACCAAGCACAACCTCAACTACCGTCGCTACTATCACCAGTTCGATTACTAATCGGCGACAAATTAGCTACTGATCAAGAAGCACCCTGCCCGGGCGCATGCGTCCGGGCATTTTTATGCCGAAGTTCGCAAGAAAGGGGAATCGAATGAGGCAGTTTATCGTTGCATCCCATGCTCATTTTGCGTCCGGAATCGTCGAGAGCATTGGGCTACTCTCGGGCGAGCGCGAGAACGTCCATGCGCTGTCTATGTATGTCGACGGAAACGAGGACCTGGTCAAGGAGGCCGCAGCGATTCTGGACGGCTTTGCCGTGGACGATGAGGTCGTCGTTTGCACTGACCTCTTTGGCGGCAGCGTCAACAACGAGTTCACCAAGATCGTCCAGACGCGCCCCAACACGCACCTGGTGACCAATATGAACCTGCCGCTCCTTATTCAGCTGCTGTTCGTGCCCGACTCCACCCCGATCGATGAGGCCATTCGCCAGATCGTCGAGGCGGACGACACCAAGGTCAAGTACGTCAACGACCTGCTGGGGCAGGCCGAACTCGATGAGTTTTAATCGTTAGGAGCACATCATGATTCAGATGATTCGCGTGGACTATCGACTGCTTCACGGCCAGGTTGCCGTTAGCTGGACCTCGGCTCTGGGTGCCGACTGCATCCTGTTAGTGAGCGACACGGTCCTCAACGACAAGCTTCGTCTGCAGGCCCTGCCCCTTGCAAAGCCGGAGGGCTGCAAAGTCGTTGTCAAAAACACCGAGGACGCCGTCAAGGCGCTTCAGAGCGGTGTGACCGACAAGTACAAGCTCTTCGTGGTTTGCGAGACGATCCAGCAGGCCGGTGCCGTCGCCAAGGCGATGGGCGTCAAGAAGATCAACCTCGGCAATGTGGCCTTTAGCGAGGATGCCCGCTGGGTCTCAACGAGCGTATTCCTTACGCCCGAGAACGAGGCCTACGTGAAGGAGCTGCTCGGCGAGGGCTATGAGCTGTTCATTCAGATGATTCCGGCGGATGCGAAGACTGACGCCGCAAAGGTCATCGGTTAGGGGCTGTCATGGTTATCAAGACGATCCTGATTTTCCTGATCGCCCTTTTGGGCTATTCCGAGTGGCTGACCGGTACGAGTTACCTTCAGCGCCCCATTGTGCTCGGACCGTTGGTCGGCCTTGTCATGGGCGATGTGGTGACCGGCACCATTATGGGCGCCACGATGGAGCTTGCCATGGTCGGTGCCATCTCGGTCGGTGCGTATAACCCGCCCGATACGATTTCCGGAACCATTCTGGGCGTGTCGCTTGCCATGCAGGCCGGCGCGGACGCTTCGGCGGCCCTGACCCTGGGCATTCCCATCGCAACGATCGTCCTGGCGCTCGATACGGCCCTGGGCCAGCCGGTCATGCTGCTGCTGGTGCACCGTATCGACAAAAACGTCGAGGACGGAGACACCAAGGCCATCACGCGCAACATGCTCATCGCCGGTTACGCGCAGAGCTGGTGCGGCCTGCTGATCATTCCCCTGGCATTCTTCTTTGGCGCCGATGCTGTTGCCAGCCTGCTCAACATCATCCCCGATTTCGTTCAGACCGGCATGGATGTCGCCGCCGCCTTCTTGCCCGCACTCGGCTTTGCGATGCTGGCGCAGATGATTATGAACAAAACGGTGGCTCCGTTCTTCTTCGCTGGCTTCTTCCTCGTCGCCTACTTTGGCATTAGCACGACGGGTGTGGCGATCTTTGCCGCGATCATCGTCGTCGCGATGACGGTTTTGGGCGAGAAGAAAAAGGCGGAGCAGCCCGCAGTGGCAACCGAGGATCCTGCGATTGGGAGTGGGTTCGATGAGTTTTAAGTTTGAGTCTTCTTACGACGGGCTGATTTCCCGCGCAGACCTTAAGAAGCTGTTCTGGCGCTCGATTCCCTATGAGCATTCCTGGAACTACGAGCGTATGGGCCATATCGGCTTTATGTGGGCCCTTATGCCGATCCTTCGCAAGCTGTATCCGCAGGATGCAGACTTTAAGGCCGCCCTTAAGCGCCATATGGAGCTCTATAACGTCACGCCGTACATCTCGACGCTCCCCATGTCCATTGCTGCCGCAATGGAAGAAGTCAACGCCACCGAAGATAACTTTGACACGAGCGCGATCTCTAATGTCAAGCTTGCTTTGATGGGACCGCTGTCCGGCGTGGGCGATGCCTTCTACTGGGGCACGCTGCGAATTTTGGCAACGGGTGTCGGCACGTCGCTGGCGCTGCAGGGCTCTATTCTTGGCCCGATTTTGTTCCTGCTCGTGTTCAACGTCCCCCACTACATCATCCGTTACCTGCTGACGTTTGTGGGATATCGCTTTGGTTCGGACATGATCAGCAAGGTCCAGGAATCGGGCATTATGGACACGATCGTCAAGATGGCCTCTATCATGGGCGCCATGGTGATCGGTGCTATGACCATGGAGATGGTCACCGTGGACATTCCGCTCATGGTCGGCGCGGGCGATGGCGCTCAGACGCTCGCCGAGCTGCTCAACGGAATCTTCCCGGGCTTTGTCACGATGGGGCTGTTTGGAATTGTCTATCTCATGCTCAAGAAGAAGATGAATCCGCTGCTTATCATGCTCGTGATCCTGCTCGTGAGTATCGCCGGCGCGTTCTTTGGAGTGCTTGGTGTTCAGTAGGGCATCCGTCATAATTAAAACAATGTAAGAGGGGGCGTCGCGCACATTGTGCTGCGGCGCCCTTTTGCCGAAAGGTGGACAAGATGGAGTATCCGCAACTTGCCGTCATGAATATCAGCCACCGTTATTTTGACCTTGAGGAATTCTTTTCCTCGGCAGCGGCCTCGGGCTACACGTGTTGCGAGCTTTGGACCGGGGCAATGCATCTGTATGTCGATTGCCATGGATACGATTCGCTCGAGCAGGTGCGGGAGCTGTCACAGCGGTATGGGGTTCGGATTGTGGGGCTTTGTCCCGAACAGAACAACCCCAAGCCGTGGAATATCGCGGCGCGCGGGAATGAAGCGCGTACCCGCACGCTCGCGTACTTTAAGAACGTTGTGGATATCGCGGCGGAACTTGGAGCCGAGCAGGTCATGGTCTCGAGCGGCTGGGCATTTTTGAACGAGCCGATCGAGGACGCGTGGGGTCGCAGTGCCTCGATGCTGCGTGCGATTGCCGAGCATGCGGGAGAACGCGGCGTGCGACTGGTGCTCGAGGCCCTACAGCCGGTTGAGTCGATGATCGTGAACTCGGCGGCCGACACGAAGCGCATGATCGAGGCAGTTGACCATCCGGCACTTAAGGCGTGTCTGGATATGGGCGCCATGGCGGTGGCGGGGGATACCATCGACGATTATTTCGATCTGCTTGGCGATGATGTCGCCCACGTGCATTTTGTCGATGTTGCGGCAGATGGCACGACGCATCTTGCCTGGGGTGACGGCGACCGCGATATGCGCGCCGACCTGGATAGGCTGGTGGCGCGCGGCTATCGCGGAGTTGTTTCGGCCGAGACCTATGACGGGCGCTATTTTGCCGACCCCGCAGCTGCCGATGCGCAAGTAATGGCAGAGTATCGTCGTGCGATTGGCGCCTAGGTGGGGTCGGGTTGCGGCAACCTACCCTATGTTTCCAGATGAATACGGTGTGAGCGGCTGCGACGGATTTTCCCCGCAAGCACTCTAGTATGCTAAAGTACCCAGAAGACCGGCGGAGCTATGCCGGTCTTCTGCTCTATATGAAACACAGCATGAGGAGGCTCACCAGATGACGGCCACACCGTGGGGATTCCGGGACATATTGCCCGAGGAGGCTCAGGCGCGCGAGGAGATTGCGCTGACGGTGAAGGGCTGCTTCAGGGAGCATCATTACCTTCCGGTCGAGACGCCGCTGCTCGAGGACAAGGGTTCGCTCGAGGAAGGCGGCCGCATTGCGGACACGCCGTTTAAGCTCTTTGATGACGACGGTCGCCTGCTGGTGGTCCGTCCCGACAACACGCTGCCGATCGTGCGCTTGGTTTCGACCCGCATGCGCGCGGCCGATCCGCCGCTGCGTCTTCGCTACGAGGCGCCGGCGGTTCGTGAGTGCCAGCGCAATGCCGGCGGCTCGCGCCAGTTTACACAGCTGGGCTTTGAGCTTATCGGTGCGGGCGACACCGCGGGCGATGTTGAGATTGTCTCGCTCGTTGCCGAGGCCGTACGCGAGCTGGCACTTCCCGATGCGCGCATTATCGCAGGCAGCGTGCGTCCTTTTAAGGAATTGCTCGCGGTGTGCGAGGATCGTGAGCTGGCTGCCGAGGCCCTGCGCTGCGTGCACGCCAACGACTTTGTGGGCCTCGATGCCCGCGTGGCGGCAAGCGCCGAGTCCGATGCCGTCAAGTCCGCTATTAGCGAGCTGCCGCGCTTGCACGGCGGCGCCGAGGTGCTCGACCGCGTCGACGCGCTGCTGACGGCGGCGGGCATTGTCGCGCCGCTCACGCGCGAGCTGCGCGCCCTGGTCGAGGGCCTGGCTCCCGAGGACGCCCAGGTGCTGTCGTTCGACTTCTCCATCATGAACTCTTTCGATTACTACACGGGTCTGGTCTTTAAGGCCTATGCCGGTGGCTTGCCCGATCCGGTCGGTTCGGGTGGACGCTACGACTCCATCTTTACCGGCGCATTTGGCGACGGCATCGAGGTACCGGCGGCGGGTTTCGCCTTTTCGCTCGAGCGTCTGGAGGCTGCGCACACCTCGGCCGAGGACGCTGCTTCCGATGGCGATCGCGTCGCGGGCCGTGGCGCCGAGGGTCCGCTGCGCATTGCCGTGCCCAAGGGCTCGCTCAAGGCCGACACGCTCGACGTGCTCGAGGCCGCGGGCTTGGATGTCTCGGAGCTGCGCGATCCCGGCCGTCACCTGATCGTGCGCGGCCGCGACACGCGTGCCGGCGAGGGCACGGTCGGCGATATCGAGTTTGTCATCGTGCGTCCCAGCGACGCACCCGCTTTTGTGGGCTGTGGCGGTGCCGACTGCGGCATCTGCGGCTGGGACTCGCTCATCGAGGCCGACCTCAACTTGCTGCAGCTGGTCGATTTGGGCTACGGCCTGTGCACCTTTATTGAGGCGGAGCCCGCATGGCGCGCCGGTCAGGCCGAGCGCAACTACGCCCGTCGCGGATCGCTTCGCGTGGCCACCAAGTACCCGCGCATCGCGAGCGCCTGGTATGCCGAGCGCGGCGTGAACGCCGACATCGTTTCGCTGCACGGTAACATCGAGCTGGGCCCCATCGTCGGCATGACCGATCGTATCGTGGACATTACCGCTACGGGTGCCACGCTGCGCGACAACGACTTGGTCATCACCGGCCGCATCATGGATTGCACGGCCCGCTTCTTCGTCAACCCAGGTGCCGCGCGCTTGGATCCGCGCGTTCGCAACTTGGCCGATCGTCTGGCTGCTGCCGTGAAAGACAAGCATTTTGAGCCCGTCGCGGGTTCGGCACAATAGCGCGAGCGCGCACGGGCGCCCCCATATCCGGGCTGCGGACCGATTGTCGCCGCTGCCCGGCATCTCGTTTTTCGAACGCAACCTCGACCGATAGGGGATACCGATATGAAGACCATCAAGCTTGCTCCCGGTGAGCGCCTCGTTACCAACCAGCTCAACCGCAAGGGTGTGCTGCCACAAAACATCGTCGACGCCGCCCGCGATATCGTGGCGAACGTGCGCGCCAACGGCGATGCCGCGGTGCGCGATTACTGCCAGCGTTTTGACGGTGTTGAGCTGGAGAGTTTCCGTCTGCCGCAGGAGCAGATCGATGCCGCGCTCGAAGGCCTCGACCCGGCTTTTGTCGCCGCGCTCGAGAAGGCCGCGCGTCAGATTCGCGAGTTCCACCAGCGCGAGGTCGAGCAGAGCTGGTTTACCACGCGTGCGGATGGCACGATGCTCGGCGTCAAGGTGACCCCGCTCGCGGCGGCCGGCATCTACGTGCCGGGCGGTCGCGCGCAGTATCCCTCCACCGTGCTCATGAATGCCATTCCCGCCAAGGTCGCTGGCGTCAAGCGCGTGGTTATGGTGACCCCGCCGCAAAAAGACGGCCTTATCAGCCCCTACACGCTCGCCGCGGCAAAGCTCGGCGGAGTGGACGAAATCTATATGGTGGGCGGCGCCCAGGCCGTGGCCGCGCTGGCGTACGGCACCGAGACCATTCCGCGCGTCGACAAAATTACCGGCCCGGGCAACGCCTTTGTTGCCGCCGCCAAGCAGATTGTCTCGGGCGACGTGGGCATCGACATGGTCGCCGGTCCCTCCGAGGTCTGCGTGCTGGCCGATGCCACGGCCAAGCCTATGGTGGTCGCGGCCGACTTGATGGCGCAGGCCGAGCACGATCCGCTGGCAGCCTGCTATCTGGTGACTTGCGACGAGCAGTTTGCGCGCGAGGTCGAGGCAGGTATCGACATCCTGGTGGCGCAGTCCCCGCGCGCCGAGATCACGCGCGCCTCGCTCGATAACGAAGGCACCATCGTGGTGGCCGCCGACATGGCTGCCGCCGTCGAGGCCGTGAACACCGTGGCGCCCGAGCACCTGGAGCTGCACTGCAAGGATGCGATGGGCCTGCTCGGTGGCATTCGCAACGCCGGCGCCATCTTCGTGGGCGCTTGGAGCTCCGAGCCGCTCGGCGATTACGTCGCCGGCCCCAACCACACGCTGCCGACCGGCGGCACGGCCATGTTCTCCAACCCGCTTTCGGTGGAAGAGTTCGTTAAG
>JBPGZF010000024.1:0-30413 GCA_052033095.1 Collinsella sp. | reverse complement strand
GGTTACCTGTTCAGCAACCTGCTCGGCCTTAGCAGCCGTGCGACGGCGTGTGCGCGGTACCGGCTTCTCGGTCGGCTGGTCGGCGACAGGGGTCTCGGTGGCGGCAGGCGTCTCGGGCACAGACGGAGCTGCAAGCTCGGTCAGAGCCGCGGCCTCGCGCTCGGCAGCACGACGGCGGGCGCGCACCACCTGAGCCTCGCTAATCTGCGCCAACGCACGTGCCTGCGCGACCTCATCGGAAATCGGCGCCGAGGAGTCAGCCGCAACGGTGCGCTTGGCGCGCGTCGTGCGCGTGGTACGGCGCTTGGGCTTGGCGACCTCCTCGCCGTCAGCGGCAGGCTTGGCCGTACGGCGCGTGCGCTTGGGCTTTGCCGGAGCAGCCTCCTCACCAGTTGCAGGCACGGCCTTCTCAGCCGCTACAGGCATAGACGTCGAAGCAGCCTTAGGCGTCTCAGGAGCCGAGGCATGCGCGGACGCCGCGGCCTGGTCCGACGCAACCGGTGCAGCGGGAGCGGCCTGCGTCGTCGTTATTTCGTTTTCTTGCTGTTGATCAGACACAGTGTTTGCTCAACTTTCTTTTCAAGCCCTGTGATCACATGCTCCCTGCATAAACCTTCAGGGCGGCTAAACAGTCTAGTTCCGTTCAAAACGACGGACATCATTGATCTGTATCGAGATGATTGCGTCAACTACGCAGCGTTAGTGTAACACAACCGCCGCCACCTGCAACTTAGTCATTGGGGACGTTCTTAAACGACTAGTCAAAAGGGACACTCTTTGTTTGCCACCCACAAATCTGACTGCCTCCGCCAAAACTATGGCGGTTTACTACGATGAATCGCTCAACCGCGACCACTCCGAAACTTGTTGAACTAAAACCGCAGGTAGATGCCTTGCACTTTTTAGCAAAAAGCCGGCGTGGTTAGAATTCCTCAATTCATCGTAGTAAACCGGCATAGTTTCGTATTTCCAGCAGTTCCAAATTCGTCAATACGTCGGCGTTTGCGAAAAAAGCCCGACCTCCGTGGGAGATCGGGCTTATAGGGCTCAGTTAAACCAAACCTACACGGTCAAATGACCCGCAGGTTACATCTGCTCGGGCGCGGAAACGCCAACGAGGGTGAGCACCAGGGCGAGCGTCACGCGGACGGCATCGCAAGCGGCCAGACGGGCACGCGAAAGTTCGGGGTCGACGGGACGGCCCTCGCTCGGCAGAACCTGGCAGGCAGCGTAGAAGCTGTGGAAGTCACCGGCGAGCTCCTCGGCAAAGTGCGTCAGACGGAACGGGGCGCGATCGCGAGCGCAGCTGGCGATCAGGTCGGTAAGCTCATTGAGCTTGCGCGAAAGGGCGAGCTCGGTCGGGTCGGTCAGCAGCGAGTAATCGACGTTCTCACCGATGGCCTTGGCGGCAACGGCCTTCATGCCCATCTCGTCGGCCTGCTCGGGCGTAACGTCGGCGGCACGGCGCAGGATGGAGCATACGCGGGCGTGGGCATACTGCACGTAATAGACCGGGTTGGAGTTGTCGCGCTTCTTGACGGCCTCGATATCGAAGTCGACCATCTGGTTGGAGCTCTTGGAGATGAGCGTGTAGCGGGCGGCGTCAGAGCCGACCTCGTCGACGAGCTCCTGCAGGGTCACCATGGTGCCCTTGCGCTTGGACATACGGACGGGCTTACCGTTACGCAGCAGGTTGACGAGCTGGCCCAGTAGAACCTCGAACTTGCCGGGGTAACCCAGAGCGTCGCAGACGCAGCGGACGCGCTCGATGTAACCGTGGTGGTCGGCACCCCAGATGTCGATGACGTGATCGACGCGCTGGAACTTATCCCAGTGATAGGCGACGTCGGAGGCGAAGTAGGTGTACTCGCCGTCGGACTTGATCAGGACGCGGTCCTTGTCGTCGCCCAGATCGGTGGAGCGGAACCACAGGGCGCCGTCCTTGGTGTAGAGGTAGCCCATCTTGTCGAGCTTCTCAAAAGCGCGGTCGACGGCAGAGGTACCGGCGGTCTCGCCCTCGGTGTCCTTCACGTACAGCGAGCGCTCGGAGTACCAACGGTCGAAGTCGCAGTTGACGGCGTGGCAGAGGTCGCGCATGTTATCGACCATCTTTACATAGCCGCGCTCGCGGAAGCTCTCCATGCGCTCCTGCGGATCGGCGTCGACCCACTTGTCGCCGTCGGTGCGCCAGAACTCGGCGGCCTCGTCGATGATGTAGTCGCCGCCGTAAGAGTCCTTGCCCAAGGTCTCGGCAAAGTTGTCCTGATACGGATGGGTCTCGGGGTGCTCGTCGTTCTCGTCGGCAACAAAGGCGTCGCGGTCGGCGATCAGCAGCTTGTGAGCCTCGTCGATATCAACGCCCTGCTTGGCGATGATGTCGGCAAGCTGCATATAGCGCGTGCTGATGGAGTTGCCGAAGGTGTTCATCTGAGAGCCGTGGTCATTGATGTAGAACTCACGCTGGATCTCATAACCGGCGTGGTCCATGACGCGGCAAAGGGAGTCGCCCAGAGCGGCCCAGCGGCCGTGACCAATGTGCATGGGGCCGACGGGGTTGGCGGAAACGAATTCGACCTGGGTCTTCAGGCCACCACCGACGTTGGACTTAGCGAAGTCCATGCCATTCTCGCGAGCCTCGCCAAAGATGGCATTCTTGACGGCAACGGAGAGGTAGAAGTTGATGAAACCGGGGCCTGCGATCTCAACCTTCTCGATCGCGGGATCCTCGGGCATATGGGCAACGATGGCCTCGGCGATCTTGCGCGGGGCGCAGTGGGCCAGCTTGGCGGACTTCAGGGCCATGGTGGAGGTCCACTCGCCATGAGAAGTGTCAGCCGGTCGCTCGATAGCGCAATCGTCAAGTTCAAATGCGGAAAGGTCGCCGGCCTCCTGGGCCGCAGCAAGCGCAGCGCGTACCAGCTCTTCAATCTTCTCGGGCATAGATCCTCCTTGTGTTAAAGCCCCCGAGCTCTTGGTCACTCGTAGGGCAAAAGCCAGAGTTTGTAGCACTCTATCACAAGCGACGGGCACTGTCGCAGGGTAAAGCCAATCGAAATTGCATATGCACAAAATTGACTACAGCTTGCATGGACTCACTCAAAGATGCCGGTCTGCCTGCAGATTATGCACGCGTTGAAAATGCATAAAGGTGTGAATGAGCTGTGTCTTTTATCGAATACTCTTACCTATCAGAGTTGTGTGCTTTTCCTGCATAAAGCGAGGATTTGCGCACGTCAGCGTGTTATTCTAGACATACGTAAATTCGTATAAGTTGGAGGTAGCATGTTCTCAATCGGTCAACACGTCATTCATCCGGGTCAGGGAGTCTGCACCGTCGTCGGTTTTAGGGACGACACGCCGCAGCCCATGTTGTTGCTCGAGGCCAAGCAGGGGCATGCGCAGACGATCCTTATGTACCCCGTGGCGCAGGCCGACCGTCTACATGCCGCCATCTCTCAGCAAGATGCCGAGCATCTGCTGAGCCACTATGACGAGCTGGAGTGCGACACCTTTACCGAGCGCAACAGCTCGCTTGAAGAGACACACTTTAAGCAGCAGCTCAAGCTGGGCGCACCCGAGACGGTCCGCGTGGCAAAGACCATGATGCACCGCATTCGCCAGGCCGAGGAAGCCGATAAAAAGCCCAGCTCTTACTATATGCGTGTACTCAAGGAAGCCAAGCGCCGCTCCATCGAGGAGTTCGCCGTGGCATTGGGCGTCACCGAGGAGGCCGCCGAAGCCCGCCTAGCCCAAGCCGCCCTCAACTAACCCATCCGCGCCAAAAACCACCACAAAGGGGACAGGCACCTTTGTGGTGGTTTTTTCGTTCTAGTCGTTCTAGTAGTATTCATTCTTAGCGATACCTGCGAGCACAAGGAGTCTTTTATGGCAGAGCCACTTTCCGCCGGAATCACCCGCGACCGTGCGTTCGAATTGCTCAACGAGCACAATAAGGACCCGTTCCACATCACCCACGGCGAAACGGTCGAGGGCACCATGCGCTACTTTGCGCGCGAGTTCGACCCCGAGAACGAGGAGTTTTGGGGCATCGTCGGTCTGCTGCACGACCTAGATTGGGAGGAGCATGAGGACGACCCCATGAACCACACCATCTATGCGGCCGAGATCCTTGAAGGCGAGGGCGCCTCTCCCGATCTCATTCGCGCCATTCAGACGCACACGTCGGACTTCAACACCTCGCTGCCCAAGCCCGAGCTGCAGATGGAAAAGATCCTGTTTGCCTGCGACGAGCTCACCGGCTTGATCGGTGCTGCCGTCATCATGCGTCCGAGTAAGAGCGTCATGGACTTTACGACCAAGTCGCTCAAGAAGAAGTTCAAGGACAAGCGCTTTGCCGCCGGCTGCTCGCGCGACGTGATTACGCAGGGTGCCGAGATGCTGGGCTGGGAGCTCCCCGAGCTCTTCGACCGTACCATCGCGGCCATGCAGTCCTTCGCCCCCGACCGCGACACCTTTCAGGCTTAATTCCAAAACCACCACAAAGGGGACAGGCACCTTTGTGGTGGTTTTTGTTTGCGCGGGCGTTAGGGGCGGACCTGGCCGGTGCCTCGGAGCTTGTATTTGTAGGTGGTGAGGGCCTCGGCGGCAAAGGGGCCGCGGGCGTGGAGCTTTTGGGTCGAGATGCCAATCTCGGCGCCCAGGCCAAACTCGCCGCCGTCGGTAAAGCGCGTGCTGGCGTTGGCATACACGGCCGAGGCATCGACCTCGTCCAGGAAGCGCTCGCAAGCATCCGTGTCCTCTGCAACGATGGCCTCGGAGTGCATCGTGCCGTAGCGGTTGATGTGCGCGATGGCCTCGTCCTCGTTCGCCACGACCTTCACGCTCATCTCGAGCGCCAGATACTCGCGACCCCAGTCCTCCTCAGTCGCGGCAACGTAGTCATCGCCCTCGGCAAGCCCGGCGTCGGCGCATGCGGCGCACGTGGCCTCGTCGCCGTGAATGAGCACGCCGTGGTCGTGCAGCACGGCAACGACCGCAGGCAAAAACACATTGGCCACAGCATGGTCGACCAGCAGCGACTCGGCGGCATTGCACACGCCTACACGCTGGGTCTTGGCATTAACGATAATGTTGAGCGCCTTATCAAAGTCGGCGGACTCATGCACGTAGATATGACAGTTGCCCGTGCCCGTCTCGATCACCGGCACAAGCGACTCGCGCACGCAGCGCTGGATCAGGCCTGCACCGCCGCGCGGAATGAGTACGTCGACAATACCGCGGAGCTTCATGAGCTCGCCAGTGGCCTCGCGGTCGGTGGACTCGATCATCGACACGGCCTCGCGCGGGAAGCCCTTGGCCTCGAGCGCATCGGCCAGCAGTTCGGCAATCATGGCACACGAGTGATAGGCCAGCGAGCCGCCGCGCAGAATGCAGGCGTTGCCGGTGCGGATGCAGATGCCCGCGGCGTCGGCCGTCACGTTGGGGCGCGCCTCGTACACCATGGCGACCAGGCCCAACGGCACGCTCACGCGGGTGAGGTCCACGCCGCTTGCGAGCACGCGGTGGTCGAGCACGCGGCCGACAGGATCGGGCAGCTCGGCGAGCTTCTCCAGGCCGGCGGCCATACCCTCAACGCGCTCGGGCGTCAGCAGCAGACGGTCGAGGAGCCCCGCCGAGGTCCCCGCATCGCGCGCGGCGGACATATCGAGCTCGTTGGCGGCGACGATGGAGTCGACACCGTTGCGCAGCGCTGCGGCCATGGCGCGCACGGCCTCCTGGCGCTGCTCGTCGCTCGCCGTGGCAAGCGAGGCCGACGCTGCCTTGGCGGCAACGGCAAGATCGTGGACATACGTGGCTATATCGACCGACATGGGCGGCCCTTTCTCCTAGAAGTTTGCAACCATGGTAGCCGATTTGCGCATGACCTCACCTGCGGCGGTAGAATTGGTCAACCCGAAACACCGCAACGAACGGAAGCATCACATGGCGCTCATCACTTCGTACCACGTCCCCGGCCTGTATGTCGAGGACCACAGCATCGATGTCCCCCTCGACTGGCGCGGCCTGGAGCCGATGCTCCTGGCCGTCGGCAGCACCATGCGCCGCGGCGCCATGCCGGCGCCCATCGCAGGTGCGCCCGAAAGCATCAAGCTCTTCTACCGCGTGGTTTGCGCGCCCGACCGCATCAACGACGATCTACCGCTGCTCCTGTTTTTGCAGGGCGGCCCCGGCGGCGAGAGCCCGCGTCCGCTGTCACCCACAAGCGACGGCTGGATCGAGGAGGCCGTCAAGCACTTCCGCGTCGTCCTGCCCGACCAGCGCGGCACCGGACGCAGTAGCTGCGTGGACGGACGCACGATCAAGGCACTGGGTGATCGCGCAACGGCCGCCGGCGCCGATACAGCACGCTCGCAGGCGGACTTCCTCAAGCGTCACCTCGCCAGCTCCATCGTGCGCGATTTTGAGTACCTGCGCCTGGTGGGCTTTGGCGGCAAGCCGTGGGTCACGCTCGGCCAAAGCTACGGCGGCTTTTTGACGCTGAGCTACCTGTCGCTCTTCCCCGAGGGCGTGGCGGCAAGCTTTACCTGCGGCGGCATCCCCCACGTACCGGCGAGCGCAAGCGAGGTCTACGCGCACACCTTCCCGCGCATGGCTGCCAAGACGCAGCAGTATTACAACCGCTACCCCGCCGACGTCGAGCGCGTGGCGGCCCTGGCAGATGCCCTCGAGGAGCAAAAGCCCGTGCTACCCGACGGCTCGCCGATGACGGTCGAGCGCCTACAGCTCATGGGCAGCGACTTTGGCATGAAGCCGAGCTTTGAGCGCATGCATTGGATTATCGATCATGCTTTTGTTGACGGCGACGGCACGCTGGCCTGCGGCGCCTCGGTATCTGACAGCTTTTTGATGCGCGCCTTCGAGCGCACCAACACGCGCACGAATCCGCTGTACTGGACGCTTCAGGAGTTCATCTACGCCGACGGCGACACCATGCCCATTCGCTGGGCCGCGGCAGAAGAGAAGGCCCATCGTGCCGGGTTCGACACGCTCACGCGACCGCTCATGTTTACCGGCGAGGCCATGTTCCCGTGGATGTTTGAGCAGATGCCTGAACTTAAGCCCTTCAAGCCGGCGATGGATCTGCTTATGGAAGACACAAGCTGGGACAAGATCTACGACCAGCAGCGCCTGGCGTGCAACGAGGTGCCCCTGCAGGCCGCGGTGTATTTCGACGACATGTACGTGGACTCGGGCATGCAGCTCGATACGCTCAGCCGCGTGGGCAACTCGCACGCCTGGGTAACCAACGAGTTCGAGCACGACGGCCTGCACGGCAGTGTGGTATTCAAGCACCTCTTCGACGAGGCCCTCAACCGCGGAGACCTGCGCCGAATCTTCTAGCAAAGGAGTGTCCCCACCTGCCGGTACAATAGGAACGTCCCCAAGTGCCGGAAAAGGAGAGGCAGCACTGCTGGCAAAACGAGCCGCAGCGCTGCCTCTCTTTATGCAAACACTATCAAGTTGTCCCTATGGATCGCGGGCTTCTCGGCCAGGTCTGCGAGCAGGCGGCTGCTGGCAATCTGGTCCTGGCGGCGGCCGGCGGCAAGCTCCAGCACGTCCGAATCGGCCTCGGCGATACCGCGGGCGACAACCATGCCGCTCGGGTCGCACACGTCGAGCACATCGCCCTCGGCAAACCGGCCATCGACCTCGCGAATACCTACCGCGAGTAGCGACGATCCGCGGCTGACCAGCGCCTTCGCGGCGCCGTCATCGACCGTCACCGAGCCGTGCGCCTTGTCGCCCAGTGCAATCCACAACTTGCGCGGCGCAATGTCCAGGCGCTCCGCCGGCGGATCGAACAGCGTACCCACGCTCTCGCCGCGGGCCAGACGCACGAGCGCATCGGGCTCCTCGCCCGAGCAAATCACGCTTTGAATGCCCGCCGTCATGAGAATGCGGCTCGCGCGAATCTTGGTGATCATGCCGCCCGTACCCACCGATGTGGAAGAATCGCCCGCCGAGGCGATAATCTTGGCATCGATCTTATGCACGACCGGGATAAACTCGGCCGTCGGATCCTCATGCGGATTGGCGGTGTAGAGGCCATCGATGTCCGAGAGCGTCACGCACAGATCGGCAGAAACCAGGCAGCTCACAAGCGCCGCCAGCGTGTCGTTGTCGCCAAACTTGATCTCATCGACGGTGACGGTATCGTTCTCGTTGACGACCGGCACCACACCCAGCTCCACAAGGCGCAGCAGGGCGTCGCGCGCGTGCAGGTAGGACGTGCGGCGCGCCGTGTCGTGGCGCGTGAGCAGCACGAGCGAGGTGAGCAGGTCGCGCGCATGGAACTCCTCGTCATAGACCGACGAGATGATGCACTGACCAGCCGAGGCGCAGGCCTGCAGGCTCGGCAGGTCGCCGACCGGCTTACGGTCGAAGCCCAGCACGGGATAGCCGCAGGCAATGGCGCCCGAGCTCACCACGACCAGGCGCCAGCCGAGCTCGCACAGCGCTGCGGCCTGGTCGGCAAGCCCGCCGATAAAGGCGCGGTTGACCTTGCCGTCGGCGCCCACCACCGTGGACGAACCGATCTTTACCACCATCGTTTTATAAGAAGTCGTCATACGTCAAACCAATCAACTGTTCAGCGAACGGCCGAGCCGGCGGCCAGGGAAGCGTGACTCGCCCCTACCGCCCAAGGAATTAGTGAGCCCAGGGAAAGGCAGAGGCCGCGGCCATGTTCTTGCGCACGAGCTCGTCGCGCACCTGAGCCAGGCCCTGCTCCATACCCACCACATAGGTCTGCGGGTACAGGAAGCGCTTGAAAGCTGCGTCCAGATGGTCGAGCGCCCAAGCACAGCGCTCGCGCGCGTCCTGGATGCTCTCACGCGGAGCCACCGCACTGCCATCGCGCACGATCGGCACCAGCAGCTCGCGATACTCGAGTTCGGACACGTCGGTCACCAGGGCGGCATCGTTCACGGCCACAAGGGTATTGCCGCGCGCGGCGCCCTCCCCCGCCAGATGGTCCTCGTCGTAGATCATGTCGCAGACCGGGCCGCCAAAGCCGTCGTAATAACGGCGCACGCGTTGCACACCCGGGATCGTGCGCTTGTATGGCTGCTCAGAGAGCTTGACCACCGGCGTCCATGGATCTGCCTCGCTCGCACGGCGGGCGGAAAGCTTGTACACGCCGCCCAGCGCCGGCTGGTCATAGCAGGTCGCAAGCTTGGTACCCACGCCAAAACTGTCGATGGGCGCGCCCTGGTCGAGCAGCGACTGAATCGTGTACTCATCCAAATCGTTAGAAACCGAGATCCCCACATAGGGCAGGCCCTCGGCATCAAAACGGCCGCGCACATACTTGGAGAGCTTGGCGAGGTCGCCGGAGTCGATGCGAATGGCCGACAGGCGCTCGCCCACCGCTTCCATCTCCTTGGCAACCGTAATGGCATGTTCACAGCCCTCGCGCACGTCATAGGTGTCGATGAGCAGCGTACAGTTCTTGGGGCTCGACTTGGCAAAGGCGCGGAAGGCCTCGAGCTCGGAATCGAAGCTCATCACCCAGCTGTGCGCATGCGTGCCAAAGACGGGAATACCGTAGCGGCGGCCGGCGAGCACATTGGACGTAGAGGAGCAGCCGGCAACGTAGCTCGCGCGCGCGACGGCCAAGCCGCCATCGGGACCCTGGGCGCGGCGCAGGCCAAACTCGGCAACGGGACGGCCGTCCGCCGCCAGCACCACGCGCGCCGTCTTGGTGGCGACAAGCGTCTGGAAGCCGACGATGTTGAGCAGCGCCGTCTCAAGCAGCTGGCACTCCAGCGCGGGACCGGTGACGCGAACCATGGGTTCGCGCGGAAAGACGAGCTCGCCCTCGGGGACGGCGTCGATGTTTACATGTGCACGAAAATCGCGCAGGTAGTCGAGGAATGCAGGCTTGAACATCGCGCCGCCGGCCGGGGCCCGGAGTGAGGCGAGGTAGTCGATATCCTCGGGCGTAAAGCGCAGATTCTCGACCAGCTCGGGCAGTTCGGCGGTGCCGCACATGACGGCATAGGCGCTGCCAAAAGGATGGTCGCGGTAAAACGCGGTAAAACAACCCTGCTCATTGGCCTTGCCGCTCTCCCACAGGCCCTGGGCCATAGTGAGCTCGTACAAATCGGTGAGCATTGCAATGTCGGTGGGATGCGAGATGTCGGTCAAAGCCATGGGGCGACCTTTCGGATGCGTTGTGCAGAGGTTGAGGGTTGGAAAAGGGCAGAGTGTTCGGGCATGGCACCCAGCGCGAATGGGCTAGAGCAGGCCCATGCTGGTCAGGATCGTGTAGCCCATAAAGATGACAAACGCGATGAGGGCAAGGACAATGATGATTTTTTGAGCCGGCGCCATGCCAGGGATCTCGTTCTCGCCCGTAGGCTCCTTGGAGGTAACCATGCGCTGGGCAAAGGTCATCTCGTCACGGCTCGGCTTGGGCTCGACGGACTTGGAACGAGCGACCTTTTTAGGCTGAGGTTTAGGTGCGGTGGGCGCGGGCTTCGCGGCGGCGGGCTTGGGCGCGGGGGCGACGTTCGCGGCGGCCTCCTCGGCCTTCGCACGCTCGGCACGCAGGGCGGCCAGCTCCTCACGCTCGCGGCGTGCCTCTTCCTGGGCCTCGCGACGAGCTTTCTCGGCGCGGAGCTCTTCCAACTCGGCGCGTTCCTCGGCAGACAGTGGTTGGGACTCAAGCTTGGCCATGGTACAGCCCTTTCTTTTAAAAAAAGCCGCCGACACAATGTCAGCGGCTTATCAAATCCAAGGGTGGAGACGAAGGGAGTCGAACCCTCGGCCTCTGCCATGCGACGGCAGCGCTCTCCCAACTGAGCTACGTCCCCAGGACAAGTTGATATTTTACCTACGGCTCGCCAACTGTCAACGCCCAATACCCAGTCTTTTTGGGACGCGGCTATTTTGACAACTTTTCGAGCAGGCGATCCTCTCGATGATTTTTTAATCCCCGTCCCAGAAAAATCATCGGCGAGCGCACTACTTTGCGCTGGTGAGGACGCCGGTGGTGTCGAACGCCGGGGTGAAGCTCTCGTCTACCGCTCCGCCTTCTTGCCAAAACATCGTCGTAAAGCCCAGGTCGTCGGCATGGTCGAGCACCTGCTCGTACTCCTCGCGCGTCACGGCGCGCGCCAGGTCGCCGCCTTGTTCGCGCATGAGGGCATTGGGCGTGTACTGGTTCATGACCGAGATCGGCACGTCGCCCACCGTCTGCCACACCAGGTCCAACACGCGGCACGAATCGTCCGCATGCCCCGGCAGCACCAGATGACGCACGATTATGCCGCGCTTCATAAGGCCATCATCATCCACCAGCTCTCCCCCGCGGCGCTCGATCTCGCGCGCCATCTGCGCCAGGCCCGACACGGCCACGCGCGGATAGTCCTTAATATGAGAGAGCGACTGCGCAAGCCCAGCATCGGCATATTTAAAGTCGGTAAGCCACACATCGACCAGATCGCCGAGTGCCGCCACGGCACTCGCGCGCTCATAGCCGCTCGTGTTGTACACGATTGGGATGACCAGCCCCCGCGCCCGTGCCGCGGCAATCGCCGCCGGCAGCAGGTGCGCGTAGTGAGTCGCCGTCACCAGGTTGATGTTGTTGGCACCTTGGTCCTGCAGCTCCAACATAATCTCGACCAAGCGCTCGGGCGAAATCACAAGCCCAAAATTGCCCGTCGAGATCTCATGGTTCTGGCAATAGACGCATTTGAGCGAGCAGCCGCTAAAGAAGATCGTGCCCGAACCGGCCTCGCCCGAGATAGGCGGCTCCTCCCACATATGAAGCGCCGCGCGGGCCACCTTGAGCGTGTCGTTAGCACCGCACACGCCGCGCGCACCCTCATCGCGGGCCGCACCGCAACGGCGCGGACACAAATGACAGGCGGGCGAAAAAAGTTCGGTCAACGACGTCGGCATAAAAACATGCTCCAAAACAACGATTCAGCAGCTCAAACGTAAAGGGCCAGGCCGCGTAGACGGCTCCGTCCCTAAGGCGCCGTAATCGTCCGACACGATTTTTGTAATGTCAAGACTGGAATCCACAAAGTGCCGCTTTATGATGTAGGTATTCCGCCCCCCGCGGAGCAACTGGGTGAACCGTCGCGTTTATTTAGGGAGCCCACACAGTCGTACCTAGTACAGGTATCCTTCGTTGTTAAGGACGCTGGAACAGTCGATGAGGGCACCCACCTGTTTTAGGTGGGTTCATTTTCGTAACGTGGGGGGTGGTTTTCTTTTGCCGAAAATCACCATTACAGTCCATATGGATTCCCGCCGGCATCCCGACAAGCCATCGACAACATCCCAATATCTGGTAAGCGCGTGATTATCGCTGCGTGCAATTACATGCACCCCCCTTGGTCGAGTATTATGGTTCGGCTATGCCCTTTGCGCATGGCGTTCTTCTGACCTTTTCCTTCGACGCTTGGCGGTTTTTAGATTCATGGCTTCATCCCCGAGCTACATACCGTACCTATGCGTGGCAGCGGCGGCCTTTATCACGACCTTCCTCGCGGTGCCCCTGGTCAAGCGCTTGGCAATTAAGCTCGATGCCGTCGACTATCCTTCTAAGCGCCGCATCAACACCAAGCCCATCCCGCGTTTGGGCGGAACGGCAGTGTTTTTGGGCCTGGTCGTTGCCTGCATTGTGCAAATCCTAGGCACCTGGCACCTAGGCTGGCCACCCGTCCTGGTGCCGCACCCGCGCCTTCACATTAGCTATCCCATGCTGGCGCTCTCCTTTACCGTCATCTTTGCGACCGGCGCTATCGACGACGTCTTCCAGCTCAAGCCCAAGCAAAAGCTGGCCGGACAAGTCCTCGCCGCGCTTATCGCCTGTATCGGCGGCCTAAAAATCGGCGTCATCGTCAACCCGTTTGCCCCCGGCGAAATCATGCTCGGATGGCTCGCCTACCCCATCACCGTGATCTATCTGGTGGCATTCACCAACATCATTAACCTCATCGACGGCCTCGACGGCTTGGCCACGGGCATCTGCGGCATCGCCTCGTTCACCATGTTTTCGATGGCCGTTCTCTCGGGCCGTATCGACGCCGCTGCGCTCTCCATTGCGCTCTTTGGCGCCTGTCTGGCCTTTTTGCGCTACAACTTCAACCCCGCAAGCATCTTCTTGGGCGACTCGGGGTCGTTGCTTCTGGGCTTTGCACTGGGCTCCATCTCGCTGCTCAACGTGAGCCGCACCGCCGCACTCACCTCGCTTATCATCCCGCTCATCGTTGCTGGCGTGCCCATCATCGACACGTTTAGCGCCATCGTGCGCCGCAGGCGCGCCCACATTAGCATCGGGCAGGCCGACAAGGGCCACATCCACCACCGCCTGATCCAAGAAGGCTACAACCAAAAACAGGCCGTGCTGCTCATCTATGCCTGGTGCATCATGCTTTCGGCCGGCGCCGCCGCGATTAACCAGGTCGAAGTGCCCATGCGTGTGCTCATCTTTACCGTGCTCGCCATTGGCTCGGCGGCCTTCGCCAAGCACCTGCACCTGTTTGAACCCGTGCTACGCCACCATTACAACAAGCGCACGCACGAGGACGAGCTCGTCACCCCCGACGACCCCGCCTTTACGCAGGAGGAGCAGGCAGCCGAGGAGCGCAAAGAAGAGCGCCACCACAAGCTCTAGGGCAAGCTGCCGAGGATGTGCCAAGGCACCGTTAGCCAAGCGCCACACCCATCGCACATGCCGCACCACGCGCGTCCCTCTCCCGCCCCTCGCCTACTTACGCACCACCCCTCCAATAAACGCGTTATCATCTTGACCCATGAACATACGTTAGGAGCAATCATGCCAAACGAGAACAGCTACGAAGTCGCGCTGCAAAAGAGCAACGCCATTCGCGAGGGCCTGGCCAAGACGCCCGAGAAGTTCACCATGCTCACCGGCGACCGCCCCACCGGCCGTCTGCACCTGGGCCACTACTTCGGCACCCTCAAGGGCCGTGTTGAGCTGCAGAACATGGGCGCCAAGACCAACGTGCTCATCGCCGACTACCAGGTCATCACTGACCGCGACACGACCGAGCACATCCAGGACAACGTGTACAACATGGTCATGGACTACCTTGCCTGCGGCATCGACCCCGACAAGACCATGATCTACGCGCACTCCGCCGTGCCCGCAGCCAACCAGCTCATGCTGCCGTTCCTGTCACTGGTGTCTGAGGCCGAGCTGGCGCGCAATCCCACGGTAAAGGCCGAGATGGAGGCCTCGGGCCATGAGCTTACCGGCCTTCTGCTCACCTACCCGGTGCATCAGGCCTGCGACATCCTGTTCTGCAAGGGCAACGTGGTGCCTGTCGGTCGCGACCAGCTGCCGCACATCGAGCTTACCCGCACCATCGCTCGCCGCTTTAACAACCGCTACGGCAAGGTGTTCCCCGAGGTCGACGCGCTGCTGTCCGAGACCCCGCTGCTGCCGGGCCTGGACGGTCGCAAGATGAGCAAGAGCTACGGCAACGCCATCAATATTTCGATGACCGCCGAGGAGACAGCCAAGCGCATCAAGAAGAGCCAGACCGACTCCGAGCGCATGATCACGTTCGATCCCGAGAACCGCCCCGGCGTGTCTGGTTTGCTTTCGACGGCCGCCATCTGCACCGGTCGCTCCGAGGTCGAAATTGCCGAGGAGATCGGTATGGGCGGCTCCGGCCAGCTCAAGAAGTACGTGACCGAGGCCGTCAACGAGTACTTCGCACCGATCCGCGAGCGTCGCCAGCGCTACGAGAACGATCTGGATTACGTGAAGGACGTGCTGCACGAGGGCAACCGTCGCGCCAACGAGATCGCCGAGCAGACCCTGGCAGAGGTTCAGGACGCCATGGGTATGGTGTACTAGACCGATCTGCTGGCTTGAGCTTTCGATTGCTATAGGGCGGGCGCTACGGCGTCCGCCTTTTTTGGAGCCGGACCGCTTCGGCTCCGTCCATCACACTCTCCCGACAAACAGGAACAGGCCCGCTGGCAGATAGTTGCCAGCGGGCCTGTTCCCGAAGTACACCGTTGAATCGCACAGAGGGGAGGGATGCGAATCAAACTCAACAGGGCAGGCTTTTTCATCGCCTATTGCCTGCTCCGTTGCTGAATACAATATAGTTCACCGTGGTTTACTTTGTAGCGTCAATATGCGCCGCCACACCTTCTCCATAAGTTAGCTCCGGTAAACTAAAACCACCACGAAGGGGACAGGCACCTTTGTGGTGGTTTTGGCCACGGCAGAGCCGCTAGAGTCCGGCAGGCCAACGACAGGCGGCCAGATCAACATGCATGGGATCGGCAAACGTCACGCCCTCCCCCATTAAGAGCTCGCGCTGAGCATCGGGGCCACCAAAGGCAAAGCCCTCACAGATACGGCCGTCGGCAAACACCACGCGATGGCAGGGAATCTCGCCGGGGCGGGGATTGCTGTGCAGCGCGTAGCCCACGTACCGCGCGCTCCGCGGACGACCGGCAAGCAGCGCTACCTGACCATACGTGGCGACCATCCCCTCGGGGATCTGCTCGACCACCTCGTACACCCGTTCAAAAAAGCCCTCAGACGCCATTGCTCGCTCCCTTCCACTCAGAAAAGCATAAACCACCACAAAGGGCCTGTCCCCTTTGTGGTGGTTTATGGCAGGTCGGTTAGTTGGCGGGCTGGAAGAAGGCTACTGCTACGGCGCCGGGGCCAACGTGGGTACCGATGGTGGCGCCGATGGTGTGAACGGGCAACTCGCCCTCGGTGTGGCCAGCCCACAGCGCCGCGCTGTCCTCGATATACTTCTTGAGCACCGCATCCGAAAGACCCGTATAGCCGAGCGCCAGCGGCATGGAAAAGTCGATGCCGCCCGCCTTTTCGACCTTTTGGTTCAGCAGGTTGCGGCCGTTCTTGGAACCGCGCGCCTTGCCCAGCTGCACGATCAGACCGTCCTCGACAGCCACCACAGGCTTTACGTTGAGCAGCGTGCCCACGGCGCCGGCCGCAGCAGACAGACGACCGCCGCGCACCAGGTACTCCAGCGTCTCGAGCAGGCCGATAACCACCACACGGTCGCGCACGGCCTCGACAGCCGCCGCGATCTGAGATGCACTGCGGCCCTCGTCCACCAGGCGCAGCGCATACTCGACCAGCACGCGCTCGCCCAAGGTCACGTTATTGCTGTCCACGACGAACATGTCGCCGCCCGGCGCCTCGGCAAGTGCCGTACGAGCACTCTGGTTGGTGCCCGAGAGCTTGGCGCCCACGGTAATAATCACGGCCTCATCGCCGGCCTCACGCGCTTCGGCAATCGCCTGCGAAAAGGCGTACGGGTTGACCTGACCGGTCTTGGGCAGCTCATCGCGCTCCACAAGCATCTCGTAAAAGCGCTGGTGATCGATGTCGACGCCATCCATATACACATCGGTGCCAAAGGTGACGGACAGCGGCAGAACACGCAGAGCGGGGTGCTCCGCCGGCGACATATCGCTTGCGGAATCGGTAATAATGCGGACGGACATAACGAATCCTTTCTTGCGCAGGTCCCGCGCGGGGAATTTTGACAGCAATGCCCCGGCACGGCATACGCGCTCAAACGGGACTATGCAGTTTTTAATGGGAAGCAAATGCCTTGGCGGCCTTAGATCTCACGCAGGGTGTTGAGAATCGTACGCAGCGACGCATACATCTGCTCGCGCTGCTCCACACCCATAGCCTTACCGGTGGTGTCGAGCACCTCGCGAATGATGCGGTCCGCCTCGCTCATGCTCTCGCCGCCCAGAGCGGTCAGGCGCACCGGGGCACGATACTTAACGGCTGCATCACCCGAGTCGTCGACCTCGACGTAGCCGCCCTCCTCCAGATGCGCGAGCGTGCGCGAGACGGCGGCACGGGTCACGCCTGCCATGCGAGCCAGGTCAGCGCCAGTCAGGCCGTCCTTGCTGCGCTCAAGATAGTACAGGCACATAACGTCGGAGCCCTTGAGGCCCAGCCTTGCGCCCTCGGATGTCTTAATGCGCTGGATCTCCTTGTAGAGCCCGCTGATCAGTCCGACAAAGTCCTCGAAACGTGTCTCGTCGTTCTGCTGCATGGGAGACGACCGCCTTTCGCTTGCATGATGCTAACGGGTAAACATCTTAGCCGCACAAGGCAACACCCATACCCAAATATCCCATTTGTTAACCCATCAACATAAAAACCACCACAAAGGGGATAGGAACCTTTGTGGTGGTTTTGACCGGCGAACATGATCCGCAGGCGCCGCTACAGCTCCACGCAGGGATTGTCGCGAGTCACAAGCGTCTTAACGACAACCGTCGCTCCCAGATAGCGTTCGAGCAACTCGGCGAGACGATCAACGGCAGCCTGGCAATCCCCCATCCGCTCGGGCTCCACGCACTCAATCGCCAGGAATGCATCGGCCGAATCGTCGGACAGCGCCGTGCGAACGCCATCGCGCCAGTTCCAGCAGCGGCATACGGCGCCCGCATCATCGATGTAGGCGAGCTCGCCGGGCAGCGTCGGGTCATCCGTTTCCTCGCCAAGTGGCAGGAACGCATCGCCGCCGTCAGTCACCTTCAAGCAAAGATCCCCCTCAATCGCATGCAGGTCCTCGCCGCCAACGGGCAGCGCGTAGGTCAGCGACACCGTGTTGTAGATGTCCACCGCGGGCGTAATGTGGCCCACCGGTTTGCCCTTGAGCACGCGCTTGAGCAGGTTCTCAATTGTGCAACGCGCGCCCCTTTTGGTCTTGAACAGCCGATAAGCCTCGCGCCATGCCTTAACCGGCGCATTCTCGCTGATGGTATCACTCGTCAGGTGACGCTCCGCATCGATATTGGCGCGGTCGAGCAACGCGGCAATCGCATCAACGTCCTCTTGAGGAATCTGAGCCGCGGGCTTCATGCCCTTTACGACCACAACACCGACAGCCGCCTGCGGAAATAGCTCCCAAAACGAATCCTCGGCAATAAAGCTCTTCATGCGCTCTCCCTTCATAGCATGCGCCCGAGCCCGGGTGCCTAAACAAAAAGCGCCCTTACGACGGCCACCTTCAAAGTCCTACGGTGCCGCCACAAGAGCGCTTACGCTGCCCCCATCCGGAGAAGGGAGCGATATGTCAGGCGTATTGTAACCCGAGTCATCCGCGCAAGTAAAACCACCACAAAGGTGTCCCCTTTATGGTGGTTTTGGGTCTGAAGCAACGTTAGTGTCGGAGTCCCAGCAGGCCGCGGCCGCGATGACGGGCGTCGGCGTGCGCCTGAGCGTGCGGACCGGCGGCCTTGACGGACTCGGGCAGGTGCGAGTACTTCTTCTCGAAGTTCTCCTCGAACATCACCGCCAGATTGTGCGCGGCCTCGTCATAGCGCGCGGTGCTCTGCCAGTACTGGCGCGGCACCAGGATGCCGTCAGGCACACCGTGGCACGTCGTGGGAATGTCGACGTTAAAGATATCGTCGTGGACGAACTCGCTGTCCTCGATGGTGCCGTCGAGGGCGCGCGCGACCAGGGCGCGCGTGTAGGCCAGCTCAATGCGATGGCCAACGCCGTAGCCGCCGCCGATCCAGCCGGTGTTGACAAGGTACACACGCGTGCGGCCGTCGGCGATGCGCTCACCGAGCATCTTAGCGTAGACCATGGGGTCGAGCGGCATAAACGGCTCGCCGAACAGCGAAGAGAACGTGGGCGTGGGCTCGGTGACGCCGACCTCGGTACCGGGGATCTTGGCCGTAAAGCCCGTCACAAAGTGATACATGGCGGCGTCGGCCGTCAGGCGCGAGATGGGCGGCAGCACGCCAAAGGCATCGCAGGTCAGGAAGAGCACGACGCTTGGAGTGGTGCCCATGCCCTTGGTCCACGCGTTGGGAATGTGCTCCACAGGGTATGCCACGCGCGTGTTGTGCGTGATCGAGATGTCGTCGTAGTTGGGCTTGCGGTTCTCGTCGAGCACCACGTTTTCGCAGATCGCGCCAAAGCGGACAGCGTTGAAGATCTCGGGCTCGTGGAACGCGTCCAGGCCCTCGCATTTGGCGTAGCAGCCACCTTCGATGTTGAAGATGCCCATGTCGGACCAACCGTGCTCGTCGTCGCCGATCAGTAGGCGCGTGGGGTTGGCCGAAAGCGTGGTCTTGCCCGTGCCCGAAAGGCCAAAGAACACGGCGGTCTCGTGCGTGACGGGATCCATGCTGGCCGAGCAGTGCATGGGCAGCACGTCGTCCTCGACGGGCAGCAGGTAATTCATGACGCTGAAGATGGACTTTTTGATTTCGCCGGAGTAGCCGGTGCCGGCGACCAGAATCACGCGTTCCTGGAAGTTGATGACCACGGCAGCGCTGGAGTTGAGGCCCTTGATGGCAGGGTCGCACTGGTAACCGGGCGCTGCGAGTACGCAGAAGTCGGGCTCGCCGGTGCGCGCGATTTCGCGGGCGAGCGGACGGGCGAGCATCTGCTTAATAAAGAGTGCCTGGCTGGCACGCTCGCAGGCAACGAGCAGTCGACGCGTGTGGTTGCGGTCGGCGCCTGCCATGCCACGGGTGACGAACACGTCGCGCTCGTTGAGATAGTCGACGATGCCGGCCTTGATGGCCTCATAGCTCTCGACGGACAGCGGGCGGTTGACGGCGCCCCAGGCAATCTTGTCGTGGACATCGGGGGTGTCGACGATAAAGCGGTCATTGGGGGAACGGCCGGTACGCTCCCCCGTCTCGATCACCAGCGCGCCGTTGGATGCCATGCGGCCTTCTTCGCGGCGGATAGCGTGCTCGACGAGCTCCGCGGCGGGTAGATCGACCAGCAGACGGGGCTGATTCTCGGCGGGATCTTCGACCAGCGTAATACCAAAGTTGGACAAAACATCTGCAGGGGTAACACCAGGCATGGGGCCTCCTTTAAAAACGCGACACGTGGACGCGGCGCGCACTTTACTCACGTAAAGCCCGTTGTACCCGATATGCAAAAACGTTTTTGCGGCAAGGGCGGCAAGCCCGCCCAACGGTCAAAAATCGCACGCAAGCGGCCTAGTCGTTAGGGACACTCTTGAACAGGCAACAACCAAGGAGCGACCCCGGATGCCAGCACTTAGGGACGTTCCCAAAGTGCCGGCACATAAGGAACGTCCCCAAATGCCGTCTACTGAATGGCGCCACCGAAATTATCGAACAACCTGTTCAAAAACACGAACGAACACCGTCGCGTCTATACTAGAGCGCAGCAATAGAAAGGACTCCGCTTTGAGCATCACGCCCATCGATAGCATTCGCCGCGCCATCGCCCGCCGCAATGGCGTCGCCGACCCCACCGTATCGGACGGGGCGCACGGGCAGGGCGGACGCATCGAGAACGGCCTGTTCCCCGCATCGCACACCGCCGAGGAGCTCGCACGAATCCAAGAGCTAAGCCAGCGTAACGCCGGCGGTCCCGACAGCAGCCAGGCCACACGCCGTCGCCGCGAGCGCGATCGCGAGCCCGGCCCCATCCACCGCATGGTCAATGCCTGGTGGAACCGCCTGCTCGGAGCCGTCTACGGCGGCGGCTTCTCCACGCAAGAAGCCGAGTACGAAGATCACGCCACCCGTCGCGACTACCTTTGGAATACCCTGGGCACCGCCGTGTGGGGCATGGTGTTTCCGTTGCTCACCATCGTGTCCACACAGCTCGTGGGCGCCGAGGAGGCTGGCAAATTCTCCATCGCCTTTGTCACCGGCACGCTCATCATGATCGCGTGCAACTACGGCGTGCGCAATTTCCAGGTCTCGGACATCGACGAAAAGACGTCCTTTGCCTCTTACCAGCTCAACCGCTGGATCTGCGGAGCGCTCGCGCTGGCATGCGGCCTGGTATACAGCAGCGCCCGCGGCTACGATGCGCAGATGGCCACAATCGGCCTGGGCGTCTACCTGTATAAGGTGATCGACGGCATTGCCGACGTGTACGAGGGCCGCCTGCAGCAGGCCGACAAACTCTACCTGGCCGGCATGAGCCAAACGCTACGATCCGTCGGCGTCATCGCGGTCTTTAGCGTGGCACTGTTCCTCACGCGCAGCATGCCCATCGCCGCCATGGCCATGGGCATCGCCGCGATTGCCTCGCTCGTGCTGGTCACCGCCCCGCTCGCCCTGCTCGAAACCGAAAAATCACGCCGTATGAGTCTGCGCGAGGCTGGTCACCTGTTTATCCAGTGCGCCCCGCTCTTTGGTGCGCTGTTCCTGTTCAACCTCATCGAGAGCATGCCCAAGTTCGTGATGGAAGGCACACTGGCCTACAAATACCAGCTGTACTTTAATGCACTGTTCTTTCCAGCGCAGGCTATTTTGTTGAGCATTGGATTTATCTATAAACCGCAGCTCCTACGTCTGTCGAGCATTTGGGCGAATCCGCGCAAGCGTCGCCGCTTTGACTTGATTATTGTTGCCGTTATGGCACTGATCGTGGTCATTACCGGAGCGTGCGCCGCATTTATGGCAGGCCCCGGCATCCCCATCATGAGCTTTATGTACGGCCTCAACTTTGAGCGCTACCGCACGCTGGCACTGCTAATGGTTGTCGCCGGCGGCGTCACCGCGGCAATCGACTTTATCTACGCCATCATCACGGTGTTGCGCCACGCCGGCGATGTCACCAAGATCTACCTGATCTGCTTCGCCGTAAGCGTGGTGCTGCCGGTGATCCTGATTAAGCTGCTGGGTCTGATGGGCGCCGTGGTGAGCTACCTAGCCATCATGGCCCTACTCCTGGTGCTGCTGATAATCGAGTACGCCCACATCCGCCAGCGCATCGAGCGCGACCGCAACCCCTACGGCGCCTAATTAGCTGCCCCGGTCACCGGAATTTGCGATGGAATCGCCCCGGCTGGAGCCTCGTTGAAGACAATATGCATCACGTAAAACTAAGTGAGTAGATTATTACCGAATCCCTGACCACACCGACAGAGCACAAGTCTGTGACCTGCGGTTTTATTGAGGCAAATATGTTGGGTGCTCGGCATTTCCAAAAAAGTCTACTCACTTAGCCAGCGGGTAGCCAAATGATTATTTAATCCCCGTCCCAGAGAAATCAATTAGCGGGCAGAAGGGCAAAAGTAGTCAAAAACCCTTCCCAAATTAGCTACCCCTTGCACCCGTTATTCGCCCGGGTTGATGTTCGCGTAGAACTCCGCCCCATCATCGAGCCGCAGGATGCCCACGCGACCGAACTCGGAGCCGGTGGCGGCAGCGCAGTCGATGTCGATGCGATCGGGCACGCCGGCGGTATCCTCGCCACCCAGGCGCACAATCTGCCCGCGGCCCGACTCCTCATCAAGCCCCGCCAGGCCGCCAACCTCACAATAGCGCCCAAGTGACACCGTGGGCGTGTGGCCGCTCACCACGACCGGGCCCTCGCCCTCGGCAGAAAGCAGTCCCGTCGGCGCATCCCAATAGCCGTGACGAATCCACAGTAGGTCATCGGACGACTGCACCGCGAGCATCTGCTGCAGCAGCTCGCGATCGGCACCCACCGCTCCGACGCCATCGGCACAATCGACGCCATGCTCAAGTAAAAACGCGCGCGCCGCCTTCATCTCGATTCCAGCATGTACCAGCAGATACGGGCGCTCCTTGGTCTCGGCCACCGCGTAGAGCGGCAGCGCGGCCATCCATCGCACGAGCTCCTCGTATGCCTCAAATTCCATGTCGTTGAGCTGCTCGCGCGTCGTCCAGCCACCGTTGATATCCCAGGTCTCGGCATCGAGCGGATCCTGGCCAATGATGGCATCGAGCATGATCTGCTCGTGATTGCCCTTGAGAACGCGGGCGTTAGGCAGCGAGCGCACGAGCTTAATAACGCCGACCGGATCGGGCCCGCGATCGATCATGTCGCCCAGCACGTACAGCGTGTCGTCGGACGTCAACGAGATCTTAGACAGGGCCTCGTCAAGCGCATGCACGTGTCCGTGAGCATCAGATGTCACATAGATCGCCATGGAACGCCTTTCCCTACCTTGCGACCGAAGCCCGGAACCGCAACTAAAACTTCAAGTTGAACTTAAACGTTACCCATTGTACTCCGTTGCAATAAAGCTGGAAAGGGTTTCCGAGCAGAGGCAAAGACGGCAGCCGTCTATGACGATATCGCGCACGCCCGCAATCCAACCCCATAAACCCACCATCTTTGGGTACAAATAACCGCAGACAACTAACCGTGCCACGCCAACCACCCAGGAGCGGACACCATCCATGAACCAGATCCTTCTTTTTATCGGCCTCGTCATCATTTTGTGCCTGACCATCAAACCCGTCGGCAAAAAGCTCCCCTTCCCCACCCTGCTTATCTTTATCGCGCTCGGCATGCTGTTGGGCGTCAACGGCCCGGCGCATATCGACTTTAGCGACTACGCACTCACCGAAACCGTCTGCAGCACGGCGCTATTGTTCATCATGTTCTACGGCGGCTTTAACACCAACATAGACCGCGCCAAGCCCGTCGCCGCGCCGGCGGTGCTGCTGAGCACGCTCGGCGTCGTCATCACCGCAGGCATCACCGGCGTGTTCGCCCACTTTGTGCTGGGCTTCGACTGGATCGGCGGCCTGCTGCTGGGATCGGTCGTGGCGTCCACCGACGCGGCCAGCGTCTTTAGCGTTCTGCGCGAGCACAGCCTTTCGCTGAGGGGCGGCACCGACTCGCTGCTCGAGGTCGAATCGGGCTCCAACGACCCCGTCGCCTACATGCTCACCGCCGTGCTCGCGACCCTCGCGGCGGGCGGCAATATCGACATTCCCGTACTGCTGACCAAGCAGATCATCCTGGGCGTGGGGTTGGGCCTTGCCATCGGCTGGACATCCAGCCGTCTGATTGAGCGCGCACACGCAACGGCCGAAGGCGCGCAGACCATCTTCTTGTTCGCCGTGGCCATCGTCGCCTACGCGCTGCCGAGCTACCTGGGCGGCAACGGCTTTTTGGCCGTATACCTTGCAGGCATTGTGCTGGGCGCAAGCGACATCACCGGTAAGGTCGAGATGGCGCACTTCTTCGACACCCTCACCGAGATGGCAGAGATGACCATCTTCTTCTTGCTCGGCCTGCTCGTAACGCCCGCACGCCTGCCGCAGATGCTGCTGCCGGGCCTGGCGCTCATGGCGTTCATGCTCTTCGTGAGCCGCCCCATCGCCGTCGGCGTGCTCCTAGCGCCCTTTAAGACGAATCCCAGCCAGGTCGCGCTCGTAAGCTGGGCGGGCCTGCGCGGAGCAGCTTCGGTCGTCTTTAGTCTCTTTGCCGTGGTGGCCGGCGTTCCCGGCGGACACGACCTATTTGACCTGGTGTTTGTGATTGCCGCGTCGAGCATCGTGGTGCAGGGCTCGCTGCTGCCGGCGGTGGCGAAGAAGCTCGATATGATCGATGCGACCGGCGACGTGCGCCGCACCTTTAACGACTACCGCGACGAGGACGGCATGTCGTTTGTAAAGCTCAAGGTGGGCGCTGGCCATCCGTTTGCCGGACGCTCGCTCGCGGACATTGGCAGCGCGACGGACATGCTCGTGGTCCTGGTGCTGCGCGACGGGGCGCATCCGGTACTGCCCAATGGCGACACCGTGATCCAGAAAGGCGATCTGCTGGTGATGGCCGCCCCAACGTTCGAAGAGCGTGCCGAGGTTACGCTGCGCGAGGTCACCGTGACTCCCCACGGTCGCCTGGCCGGTCAGCGCCTGCGCGATGTGCCGCAAGGCAAGCATCCGTTTATTGTAGTGATGCTCAAGCGCGACGGCCAAACGATCATTCCCGATGGCAACACCCTAATATACGCCGGCGACGAAGCCGTCATCGCCACGCTGGCGTCGTAGTGACCAGGGGTTAGCTAATTTGCGACGAAGAAATCAAGCGCCTAGAGAACCTCATGCCTTCGCTCGCAGATTTGGATTTGCCCGAGGAGTAAAGCACCCCTCCCCCATGTAACCATCCTGTAAATCATAGCGGCGCACTCGGGTTTTGCTGTGATTCGGTCGCGCCTGACGCTCCACTGTGCTAAAGTATCCCGAACGTTCAAACGACTACGAGGGGAACTAGAAGATGGCACGTGTGCACAACTTCTCAGCTGGCCCGGCCGCGCTGCCTACAAGCGTGCTCGCCGAGATCGCCGACGAGATGATGGACTACCGCGGTTGCGGCATGTCCGTGCTCGAGATGAGCCATCGATCTAGCATGTACCAGCAGATTATCAACGACGCCGAGGCAACCCTGCGCCGTCTGCTGAGCATCCCCGACAACTACCGCGTCCTGTTTTTGCAGGGCGGCGCCACGCTGCAGTTTGCGGGCATCCCCATGAACCTCATGCGCCGCGGCCGCGCCGGCTACGTCGTGACCGGCAACTTTGCCAACAAGGCGTACAAGGAGGCCGCCAAGTACGGCGAGGCCGTGCTGCTCGCGAGCTCCGAAGACACCAACTTCGACCGCATCCCCGACATGGCCGACATCAACGCGCGTATTGCCGCCGAGGCTGCGGGCGACGGGCTCGACTACGTCTACATCTGCCAGAACAACACCATCTTTGGCACCATGTACCACGAGCTGCCCAATTGCGGCGACGTGCCGCTGGTCGCCGATGTCTCGAGCTGCTTTCTGTCGCAGCCGCTCGACGTTGAGCGCTACGGGCTCATCTACGCCGGCGCGCAGAAAAACGCCGGCGCCGCGGGCGTCACCGTGGTTATCGTGCGCAACGACCTGATCGCCGACGGCCCCGCCTTTGCGCAGACGCCGCAGTACATGGACCTCAAGACCCAGGCCGCCAAGGGCTCCATGCTCAACACGCCCAACACCTTTGGCATCTACGTATGCGGCAAGGTGTTCCGTTGGGTTGAGCAGACCGGCGGACTTGCCGCCATGGCCGAGCGCAACTGGGCCAAGGCCAACCTGCTCTACGACCTGCTCGAGCACAGCGAGCTGTTCCATGGCACCGCGCAGGCCAACAACCGCTCCATCGCCAACGTCACGTTCCGTACCGGCGACGCCAAACTCGACGCGGCCTTTGTTGCGAGCGCGGCAGAGCACCAGATCCAAAACGTCAAGGGCCATCGCCTCGTCGGCGGAATGCGCGCCAGCGTGTACAACGCCGTCACCATGGAGGACGTGCAGGCGCTGGCCACGTACGTGAAGGACTTCGAAGCGCAGCATAGTTTGAGCCCGCGATCTAACTAGCCCGCAACACGCGGGCCGACCAGCCACTTCAAACCACTTGTTATAAACAAATCCGCTAAGGAGTTTTTCATGCGCAAGATTAAAACCATCGACGACATTACCAAGGACGGCAAAGTCGAATTTGGCGAGGGCTACGAGTTTGTGGGCACCGCCGAGGAGGCCGACGCCATTCTGATGCGCTCCACCGACCTGCACGGCTACGAGCTGCCCGAGGGCATCCGCGCCATCGCCCGCTGCGGCGCCGGCGTCAACAACATCCCCGTCGAGGAGTACGCCAAGAAGGGCGTCGTCGTCTTTAACTCCCCCGGTGCCAACAGCAACGCCGTCAAGGAGCTCGTCCTGGGCATGCTGGTGCTTTCGAGCCGCGGCGTCGTGCAGTCGATGAACTGGGTGCGCAACAACGCCGACGACCCCGAGATCCAGGTCGATGCCGAGAAGGCCAAGAAGGCCTTTGTGGGCCGCGAGCTCAAGGGCAAGCGCATCGGCGTCATCGGCCTGGGCAACGTAGGCTCCAAGGTCGCCAACGCCTGTGTCGACCTGGGCATGGACGTTTACGGCTACGATCCGTTCATTTCCGTCGAGCACGCGTGGGTGCTGAGCCGCGAGGTGCAGCGCGTGGGCACGCTCGAGGATCTGTGCCGCGGCTGCGACTACCTCACCGTGCACGTGCCCAGCAAGGCCGATACCATCGGCATGATCAGCACCGAGCAGATCGACCTGCTGGCCCCGGACGCCGTGCTCATCAACTACGCGCGCGAGACCATCATTGACGAGGACGCCGTCGACGCCGCCCTGCGCGCGGGCAAGCTCAGCTGGTTTAGCTGCGACTTTGCCACGCCCAAGACCGTCAAGATGCCCAACACGTTTATCACCACGCATTCGGGCGCCGGCACCGGCGAGGCCGAGGCCAACTGCGCCGACATGGCCATCAGCGAGCTCAAGGATTACCTGGAAAACGGCAACATCGCGCACAGCGTCAACTACCCCGCCTGCAGCATGGGCAAGGCGCGCGCCGCAAGCCGCATTGCCTGCCTGCATGCCAACGTGCCCAACATGATCGGCCAGATCACGGCCATTCTCGCCAAGGACAACGCCAACGTGCAGCGCATGACCAACGAGTCCGCTGGCGAGAACGCCTACACCATGTTCGACACCGATGAGCACCTGGACGGCAGCACGATCGAGGCACTTAAGCAAATTCCGTCGATGTATCGCGTGCGCGTGATTAAATAGCGCCGGTGCCAAGCCTGCCAGACAGACCACGAAGCCCATTCGCCCCCCGTTTTCACGAAACGGGGGGCGATTTTGTTGCTCCGGACGACTTTAAAATGATACCCAGAACAAGTTTTTTCAGATAATCGATAGTGAGGCTCAAGTCGCTAAGCACACCCGCTTTGATAAACAGCTTTATCAGGGACTTTAGTAGGTAAAAATCGATCTCTATGTGCCGAATGTAAGTTGACTGTCCATTTTCCGAAACAACTTATTCTAGATAGCATTTTTAAGGCCCCTCCAAGGCGAAATATAAGTCTTTTTGTGACCAAAACTCTAGTCCGCGCGACCGTTTTCCACCCGCGCGGCTACATTCCTGCCCAATCGATAAAAATCTCCTCACGAAGCCGCCGTTCGAGCTCCTGCTGTCGCGGCGTCTTGTCTTTCAGCGGCACATCGAGATAGGACATGATGAGCTCCATCACCACGCGGAAGGCATCGGAATCGGCCAGCTGACCATAGGTCATCAGAACGACGGGATATCCCATGGCTTGCAAGGCCGTCGTTCGATCGGAGTCCGAGATCTTGGATTCAATGGATCCGTGAATGGCTTTACCTTGGCATTCAACCAGACACTCTCGACTGCCGTCCTTATTTGCCAGCAGGATATCGGCATAGCGCCTATCAAGCCCCGAAATCAGGCGGGCGCTGCGCGTCATACGAATCTCAACGTTATTGGTAAGGCGCAGCCCTTCGCCGCCGCGCAACCTCGTAAGGCCAAACAGCATCGAAGCCTGGACCTCAAGCGGCGATGCCGCCACCCCCGTAATGCATTTCGCGGCACGTGTGAACGATTTAGCACCGCGGAGCCCCGGGATCTTATCGACGTACTCTGTAAGTTCAGAGAACTCGATCAAGGGCGGTCGTTTCCACAGGTCCGTTGGATTCCCCGAGACATCCTTTACATTTTCCCAACCCAACCGTGCGTCACCCCACCGGTCCCCATATGCCTGCTCAAGTGCCGACTTTACCTGAGGCGCAATCTTGCACACGGCAAAGGTGCCGCACATCTCATACATGCACATGATTAGACGCTCGTTTGAGACCGAGGAAGCCAGGGTCAGCAGGGTAAAGAGTGGGGACGCAACATCGAGGCCAAACTCCGTCTGCCGCACGGAATCAAACGGCCTCCCCCCGTTCCAAACATGCCTGACAATGCGATCGCCCTTACGTCCGCAGCTGCCCTGCGCCAACACGTGTAACGGGGTGCCCAGGAAATGCTTGACGAGCGGGTGCTCACTAAGATGCTCCCTGCGCGGATCGTCCGCAGAATCGGGCAGGTCCGGCATTATTGCCAAGACCTGTGGGGGTATCCGGTGATACCGAAAGGCAGATATGTCGCACAGCATGTCGTCCATGAAGGGTACGTACCCACCGCGTCGTTTGTAAACCCGCCTGGACGGCAAACGCGCTGGCTCGGCCTGCGAACGGTAAATACCGCTGCGCGCACGCCGCGGATCTCTCAAGAGGCTTACAATCGGTTTGGAAAGCAGACTGATTGTGAGGTTGCATATGGTTGATGAGGACTTTGCCTGGCGGCTTGCGCAGGAGCTCGTGCGGATCGACAGCTCAGACCCGGGCGCGTATGAGGATGAAATTGAGCGCTTCATTAAGAGGCTCATTGAGCAGCAGCTGGCACAACTTGATAGTTCTGCGCTCGATGCCGTGCAGATTGAGGAGCTCGAAGTGCTGCCCGGGCGCCGCAACCTTAAAGTCACCGTGCCGGGCCAAAGCGACGAGCCGCGGCTGATCTATATCTGCCACATGGATACCGTCACCTTGGGCGATGGCTGGGACGCAGACATCGAACCGCTTGGGGCGGTTGTGCGCGACGATAAACTCTATGGCCGCGGTGCCTGCGATATGAAGGGTGGCCTGGCCTGCGCCATTGCCGCACTGGTCCATACGCTCGAGCGCGTGGCGGCGGATGGCGCGCTGCCACGCCGCGGCTTTTCGCTCATCTGCTCGGTCGACGAGGAAGACTTCATGCGCGGCTCAGAGGCCGCGATCGATGCTGGCTGGGTCAGCTCGCGCGAATGGGTGCTGGACACCGAGCCCACCGACGGACAGATCCAGGTGGCGCACAAGGGGCGTACGTGGTTCGAGATTGAAATGGCTGGCGTGACGGCGCATGCGAGCCAGCCTTGGAAGGGCGCGGATGCCGTCGCCGCCATGGCCGAGGTCGTGTGTTCGCTTCGTCGCGCGTTTGCGGCGCTGCCCGCGCACGATGAGCTGGGGCCTTCGACCATCACGTTTGGCCAAATCGAGGGCGGATATCGCCCCTACGTCGTACCCGACCGCGCCAAAGTCTGGGTCGACATGCGCCTGACCCCGCCGACCGATACGGCCGCCGCGACGCGCATGGTAGAGCAGGCCATTGTCGCCGCCGAAGCCGCGGTCCCAGGCTGCCATGGAAGCTATACCGTGACAGGCGACCGCCCCTCCATCGAGCGCGATCCGGCCTCTCCCCTTCTAGCTGCGCTCAAGTGCGCAGCAGACGATGTGACGGGCACGGACACGACCGTCGGCTTCTTTACCGGCTACACCGACACTGCCGTCTTTGCCGGCAAGACGGGAAACCGCAACTGCATGAGCTATGGCCCCGGGTCGCTCGCGCTCGCGCACAAGCCCAACGAATATGTGCCCCACGCCGACATCGTTCGCTGCCAACAGGTGCTGATCGCGCTCGCCGACAATACACTCTGGGGCGCGGATAGCCAAGTTGGGGCATAATAAGCCGCGAACAAACCGACTCGCGCGTTAGGACCGCCCATGAAAGCACTTCCGTTTCCCTGCATCCGCCCGGCTCAGGACCGCGTGCTCGAGGCGTTGCCTGCAATGGGCAGCATCCTGAACGGCAACGATGCTCTGCGCGGAGCCATTGCCGATGGCCTGATGCTCAAGGATCCAGGCGCGGCGTATTACGTGTACGAATGCTCGGGCGAGCCGGGTCGCGCGACGGGTGTCGTGGCGATTTGCCCGGTTAACGTAC
>JBPGZF010000023.1:0-31410 GCA_052033095.1 Collinsella sp. | reverse complement strand
TGCCGGGATTGATGCGCAGCTTGGCGGCACCGGCCTCAACGGCACCAATGGCGAGCTTATGGTTAAAGTGGATATCGGCGACAATGGGCACCGGAGACTCGGCACAGATGGTGCGGAAGCCCTCAAGCGCGGCCTCGGAGGGCACGCTCACGCGCACGATATCGCAGCCAGCCTGCGCCAACGCGCACACTTGCGCAAGCGTTGCCTGGGCATCAGCGGTATCGGTGCAGGTCATAGATTGGACCACCACCGGCGCGCCGCCACCGATCTGCACGCCGCCCACATGCACGGGGCGCGTCAGCTCGCGAGGCAAAGGATGGGATAAAGACAATCCAAACACTCCCCTACAAAATAAATCGAAGGATGTCGGAACGAAGCATATAGACAAACAGCAGCGCAAAGAGTGCGATGCCCACATAGCTCACAATCGTCTGGACCTTGAGCGGAAGCTCGCGGCCCGCAATCTTCTGAATGATCTCGATGACTAGCTTGCCGCCATCGAGTGGCGGGATGGGCAGCAGGTTCATAAAGCCAAGCGAGAATGAAATGAGGGCGGCAAACGAAAGGAACGTGGCAGGGCCGGCAGCAGCAGCCTGTGAGGACATAACGCTAATACCCACGATCGAAGAGGACTGATCGAGAATCTCCATCGTATGCTGCGGCTGGAGCAGGCGCATCACGCCCTCCGCTGTCTGCACAACATAGGAGAACGACAGGCGAGCCGACGTGATGGGGTCTAAACGGACCACCTGCGTAGAGGCATACACACCTAGGCGATCGTCCTCTTTGAGCGCAACCGTGGTCGAATGCTGCTTGCCGTCACGCTCGTACTCAATGGCGATATCGTCCTTACCGGCAGCCTTGCCGATGGCATCGTAAACGTCCATCCAGGTAGAGCACGATACTCCGTCGACCGAAAGAATCGCGTCGCCGCCCTCGATTCCCGCCGAGGCGGCAATCGAGCCTTCGTCAACCTGGCCAATCACATTGGTATCCACCGGCACGGTGACACCTGCGATGGAATAGATGCTCATAAGGAGCAAAAAACCCGTCAGGATATTGACGATAATGCCCGCAAGCAGCATAAAGGCACGCTTGACAAAGCCCTGGCCCAAATAGGTGTGCGAGCGCTCGCGCGCAAGGAATTCGGCCTCGTCGCACGGCAGTTCCCATACATCGCCCTCGGCAGTCGCATGCCCGCGATCGAACCGACGGCCGTCAAAGGTGGTATAACCCGCCGCGTCACGCGGCAGAGTCTGGTACTTGGTGGGATAGTAGCTGGGCGAAGGCTTTTCCCCTTCTTCATACCAGGGAGCGATAGAGCCCCAGCCCAACAGCAAAGCACAGGCCTCGAGCACATCCTCCTCGGACAGCTCGAGCTCGACGGCAAGATCGGCCACCGTCACCCGGCCGTGGCGATAGATGGCCGCGAGCACGCGATCGGCACACGAGACGTCGGTCGGATCCATACCGCAGATGGAAGCGTAGCCACCCAGCAGCAGCGGGGTCACGCCAAACTTGGTTCCAATGCGACGCGACGTGTAATGGATGTCAAAGCGGCACGGCAGACCCAAAAAGAACTCGGTCACACGGACGCCGCAGGCACGCGCCGCCAAAAAGTGGCCGCCCTCGTGCAAAAACACGAGGACGGAAAGCATCAGCAGGCCCCAAAAGACCGATGAGAGAACGCTCAGAACAGTATCCATAAAACGAAAAAGCAATCCTTATGGGTTAGGAACGGGTTGCGGCGAGCACCTGCGCAGCCTTTTCACGCGCCCACGCATCGGTGTCGCGAAGCTGCTCAAACGAATCGACCACCTGCATATCGTGGGCGTCCATGCAGGATTCCACAATGCGATCGATATCGGTAAAGCTGCAGCCATCGTGCAGGAAGGCATCGACGGCGACCTCGTTGGCGGCATTGAGCACGCACGGCATGGTGCCACCCGTCTTGCCGGCACGCTCGGCCAGTGCCAGACAGCGGAAGGTATCCATGTCGGCAGCATCAAACGTGAGCTGCCCCAGCTCGCGGAAATCGATACGAGGCGCCGGAGTATCCCAACGCTCGGGATACGAGAACGCGAACTGGATGGGAATACGCATGTCGGATGCACCGAGATGCGCCATCACGGAGCCGTCGGCGAACTCGACCATAGAGTGAATCTTGGACTGACGCTGCACGACCACGTTAATGAAATCGAGGTCGCAGTTAAACAGATGCATGGCCTCAATGCGCTCCAGGCCCTTGTTCATGAGGGTGGCGGAGTCAATGGTAATCTTGGCACCCATGGCCCACGTGGGATGCGCGAGGGCATCGGCACGCGTCACGCGATCGAGCTCGTCGCGCGTGCGGCCAAAGAACGGACCGCCCGAGCAGGTGAGCCAAATGCAGTGGGCCTCGCGCGGGTTCTCCCCCAGATAGCACTGGTAGATGGCGGAATGCTCAGAGTCGACCGGAATAAGCTGGCCCGGTTGTGCCAACGGCATAAGCAAGTCGCCACCGACGACGAGGGACTCCTTGTTGGCAAGGGCAAGGCGCTTATTCGAGGTCAAGGCCGCATGGCTCGCCTCGAGACCGGCGGCGCCCACAATAGCGACAAGCACGCAGTCGACATCGTCGCGATGCGCGAGCTCGCAAACCGCCTGCGCGCCAACGCCGAGCTTCGTTCCCTCGGGCAACTCCTGCAGCACGGCGTCATCGCCATGATCGACATCGGCCACGGCAACCGCCGGAACCGAGAACTCGCGGGCAGCGGCAACGAGCTCGGAGGTACTGGAGTTAACGGACAGCGCCGTCACCTGCAGGCGATCGGCATGCTGGCGGCACACATCGAGCGCCTGGGTGCCGATAGAGCCCGTACAACCCAGGATGGCAACGCGAAGGCGTCCATCGGGGCCATACGTCGTCTGGAAGGACATTACAGCACGCCTCCGATCATCAGCAACAGCTGCGCGGTGATGCAGCCGAAGATAAGCGAATCGCTACGATCGAGCATTCCGCCGTGGCCCGGGATAAGGTTGCCGGAATCTTTGACGCCCACACCGCGCTTGATGCGCGACTCGATAAGGTCGCCGATAACGCCCAGAACGGACACGACCACGCCGCACAGCAGCGCATAGGGCAGGCTGAGCTTGTAGAAGTGCGTCGCCCACAGGATGAGCCAAATCAAAACCGAGCCCAAGATGCCGCCGGCAAACCCCTCCCAGCTCTTTTTGGGAGAGATCTTGGGAACCATCTTGTGCTTGCCGATACGGCTGCCCACGATGTAGGCAAACGAATCGGAGACCCAAAGGGACGCGCAAACGCCCACTGAAAGCAGGGCGCCGGCAAAACCGGGCACGGCATCGCGCAGCAGCACGATAGCCGACAGCATAAAGCCAGTGTAGATGGGACCCATGAGCGTCACGGCCACATCAGAGATGCGGGTACGCGGCGACCAGACATACCAAATGCCCACAGCGAGCATCAAGGCAAAAAGCAGGGCATTCAGCAACATCGAATCGCCCAACGCCGACAGCGGAAAGAGTACGGCGGCAGCGATACCCATGCGCTCGTTAGCCATCTTGCCATCGAGCCTTGTCATACGGAAAAACTCATAGCAGCACAGACCGCTCATGACAGAAACAAAGATGGCCGTGGGCACGATACCCAAAACCAGGCACAGGATAAAGACAACGGCGTAGACGATACCGGCGGCGGCACGGGTAATAAAGCCCGCCAGCCACGAACCGGTGCCGCTCTTCGCTGCAGGCGCTCCCGCAGTGGCAGCTTTGCGCACAGGCGTCTTGGGAGCAGATGCCTTGGGACGATCGGACACGATTAAGCCTCCTCGGTCTTGCTCAGTCCACCAAACCTACGGTCACGGCCCTGATAGGCCAAAATGGCGTCGACAAGGCCCCAACGATCAAAGTCGGGCCAATAGGTATCGGTGACGTAGAATTCGGAATAAGCCACCTGCCACAACAGATAGTTCGAAAGGCGCAGCTCACCTGAGGTGCGAATCACAAGCTCAGGATCGGGAAGGCCGGCGGTATAGAGGTGGGAAGCCACCATGTCGTCATCAATTGCGGCAGGATCGATCTTACCGGCGGCAGCGTCGAGTGCAATCTGACGGACAGCGCGGGTAATCTCGGCACGCGCGCCGTAGTTGACGGCAAGCGCCAGCGTCATACCGGTGTGATCGGCGCACTCGGCAAGACCGCGTTCAAAAACGTCGCGGGTCTTCTTGGGCAGCGCGGAAATGTCACCCAAAAAAACAACGCGCACGTTTTCGCGCTTCAGAAGAGGCAGCTCGTCGATAAACGTCTTGGCAAACAGATGCATCAAGACGTTGACCTCATGCTGCGGACGGTTCCAGTTTTCGGTAGAAAACGCATAGGCAGAAAGCACGTCGACGCCAAGACGCACGCAGGCGGTAATGATCTCGCGCAGCGAGACGATACCTGCCTTATGACCCTCGGTGCGTGCAAGACCGCGCGACGTGGCCCAACGACCGTTGCCGTCCATGATGCACGAGATATGGTGCGGAATGTTATTGAGGTCAAGGTCGGAAAAACCGACGCCCGCAGGGGCGTCGGCAAAGTACTCGACCAGTTTATGCTCGTCGTATTGCACCTTAGATCTCCATGACCTCGGCTTCTTTTTCCTTCAGAAGCTCCTCAACCTTGGCGACATACTCATCGGTGTGCTTCTGGACCTTGGCCTGTTCGCGACGGACATCGTCCTCGGTGAGCTCCTCATCGCGCTCGAGCTTGTTGTTAAAGTCGCGACGGATGTTACGGATAGACACCTTGGCCTGCTCGGCGTACTCGCGGCACTCCTTGACGAGCTCGCGACGGCGCTCCTCAGTGGGAGCCGGGAACGGAAGACGAACGACGGTGCCATCGGAGTTGGGGGTAATGCCCAGATCGGAAGCGCCGATGGCCTTGACGATAGCGTTGATGAGCGCCTTGTCCCACGGCTCGATGAGCAGCATGTGAGCCTCGGGGGTCTTGACGGCGGCAACCTGCGTGACCGGCGTGGGGACACCGTAATAATCGACGGTGATGTCGGACAGAATGTTGGCGTTGGCGCGACCGGTACGGACCTTGGAGAAGTTATGCTTGAGGGACTCGAGCGACTTGTCCATATGGGCGGTGATGTTCTCTGCCATGCTTAATCCTCCTGATAGACGAGCGTGCCGACGGGCTCACCCGCGAGCGCGCGCTTGACGGTGTCCTCGCCATCGATGTTGAGGACCAAAATAGGCATACGGTTATCCTGACACAGAGCCGTAGCCGTGGAATCCATAACCTGCAGGCCGCGAACGAGAACCTCGTGATAGGTAATCTTGTCAAAACGGACGGCATCGGCGCACTTGACGGGATCCTTGTCGTAGATGCCGTCAACCTTGGTGGCTTTAATCAGAATCTCAGCGCCGATCTCGCACGCACGAAGAGCCGCGGCGGTGTCGGTCGTAAAGTACGGATTGCCCGAACCGGCGGCAAAAATAACGACATTGCCCTTGGAAAGGTGGTTGATGGCGCGACGGCGAATATAGGGCTCGCAGATCTCGTTCATCTGGATAGCGCTCATCACGCGGCAGGGAACATCGTTATGCTCGAAGGCATCCTGCAGGGCGAGCGCGTTCATAACGGTTGCCAGCATGCCCATGTAGTCGGCCTGAGCACGCTCCATGCCACCGGCAGCGCCGGCCATGCCACGGAAAATATTGCCGCCGCCGACAACGACGCCGACCTCATGGCCAACGGCGAGCAGCTCCTTGACCTGCTTGGCAAGATGGTCGGTAACCTTGGGGTCGATGCCATATTGGCCGTCGCCCATCAGTGCTTCGCCGGAAAGCTTAAGAAGCACGCGTTTATATCGGATGTCGGACAAAGCGATCCTCCTTTAATTAGACTCTCAATATGATATCAAAGGCTCTGATAAGAGCCATGAAAAAGCAGGCTGTGAGTAAAACCCACAGCCTGCTCATTACCAGCTACAAGAGCTTATTTACTCGCCACGGACCAGACGGTCAAAGGCAACGACGGTAATGGTGTCGCCGAGCTCCTTGGAGACCTGCTCAGCGTACTTCTTGATGGTGAGGGAGCTGTCCTTAATGAACTCCTGCTCGGTGAGCACGGACTGCTTGTAGAACTTCTCCAGACGGCCAACAGCCATCTTCTCCTGGATAGCCTCGGGCTTGCCGGACTCGGCAGCCTGGGCCATGTAGATCTGCTTCTCGTGCTCGACGGTCTCGGCCGGAACCTGATCGCGAGTAGCGCAGATCGGTGCGACGGCGGCAACCTGAAGGGCAACGTCGTGAGCAAAGGTCTTGAAGGACTCAGCCTGAGCGGTCTCGGCCTTCTCGAAAGCAAACTCGACGAGGACGCCGATCTTACCACCCATGTGGATGTAAGAAGCGAGCGCGCCGTTCTCGGCCTTGCGGGCAGCGAAGCGGGAGATCTTCATGTTCTCGCCCATGATGTGAATCATCTCGGTGAGCTCGGAGGAAACGGTCTCCTCGCCCATCGGCTTCTCGAGCAGAGCATCGACATCGGCCGGCTCGGTGGTGGCGACAACCTCAGCGACCTTGGAAGCAAAGCCGGTGAACTTGGCGTTGGAGCCAACGAAGTCGGTCTCGCAGGAGAGCTCAAGCAGAGCGCCGGTCTTGCCATCCTCGGAGACGAACGCGGCGACAGCGCCCTCGTTGGTCTCACGGCCAGCCTTCTTGGCAGCCTTGGCAAGGCCGTTCTTACGCAGAACGTCGACAGCGGCGTCCATGTCGCCGTCAGCCTCGACGAGAGCCTTCTTGCACTCCATCATCGGGGAGTCGGTCATCTCGCGGAGCTGCTTGACCATAGCGGCGGTAATCTGGGCCATTGTGGTTCCTTTCAAAGAGATGAAAAAGAATTAACTAAGACTGATTTACTCGGCCTTGGGCTCAGCGGCCATCTCGGCCTCGGAGACCTGCTCCTTGCCGGAGCCAGCGAGGCAGGCGTCAGCCATGAGCTCGCACATAAGGGTGACAGCAGAGATAGCGTCATCGTTGCAGGGGATGCCGTACTCGACCTCGTCGGGATCGGAGTTGGTGTCGATCAGGGCGACGACGGGGATGTTCAGGCGCTGAGCCTCCTTGATGGCGTTCTCCTCGCGCTTGGTGTCGATGACGAAGAGAGCCTGGGGCAGACCCTTCATGTCGCGGGCACCACCGAGGTTGGTCTGGAGCTTGGTGAGCTCCTTGCCGAGAACAGCCTGCTCCTTCTTGGGGAGCACTGCCATGCGGCCGTCCTCGACCATGGCCTCGAGCTCCTCCATGCGGTTGATGCGGGAGCGGATGGTGACGAAGTTGGTCAGCATGCCGCCGAGCCAACGCTGGTTGATGTAAGGCATGTTGGCGCGCTCAGCAGCGTTCTTGACGGCCTCCTGAGCCTGCTTCTTGGTGCCGACGAACAGCACGTTGCCGCCCTTGGCGACGTTCTTGACGAAGGTGTAGGCCTGGTCGGCGTCGAGGATGGTCTGCTTGAGGTCGAGGATGTAGATGCCGTTGCGCTCACCGAAGATGAACGGCTTCATCTTGGGGTTCCAGCGACGGGTCTGGTGACCGAAGTGGCAGCCGGCCTCGAGCAGGGTGCGGATATTAATCTTGGTAGCCATGTTAAACCTCCTGTGGTTTGCCTCCGCGCGGGGTCATCCTCCAAAACCAACCCGGACATGTGCTACCAAAGCCCGGGCACCACGGTATGAAGTAGCCGCGCGTGCGTGATAAAAACATGTTGCCGTGAAGCAACCCGATGAATGATAGCAGGAATGCACCTTCGTGCCAACCCGCAATCAAAACCACACACCTGAGTGCGGCGCGGGACGTCCCAGCCGCTATTCGCCGCGGGGATGGGCTTGAGCCACGGCCCGCTTAAGCCGATCGGGCGTGAGATGCGTGTAGATCTGCGTCGTGGACAGGCTCGCATGACCCAGCAGCTCTTGAACCGAGCGCAGGTCCGCGCCGCCCTCGAGCAAGTCGGTCGCAAAGGTATGGCGCATCGCATGCGGGGCGATGTCGGCCGGAATGCCGGCGAGCGTCGCCAGCATATGAAACCGCCGCCTGAGCATGGCGGCACTCATGCGATTACCGCGCGCCGATATAAGCAGCGGATGCGGCCCGGTAGCGAGGTCACGACGCTTTGCCTGAGCGAGCAACTCCGGCCTCCCCTCCTCAATATAGAGACGCGTCGCCTCGAGCGCACGACGATACAGAGGGACGATACGTTCTTTGCTCCCCTTGCCCCACAGGCGCAGCGTGCGTTCGGACCACGCAATGGACTCCACATTGAGTGCTGCGAGCTCAGAGATACGGGCGCCCGAGGCATAGAGCAGCTCGAGCATCGCCGCATCGCGCAGTCCCGCGGGTGTTGAGGTATCAGGCGTCTTGAGCAGCGCCTCCACCTGTTGGGTCGTCAGCACACCGGGTAGATCGCGCGGGAGCTTGGGCGAGGAAATTGCCGAGACCACATCGCCCTCCACGACCCCCTCGGCAGCCATCCATCGATAGAGCGATCGGATAGCCGACAGATGCGCCGCAAGCGTTCGGGGAGCCACCTGCTCACGCGAAAGCTCGGCAAGATAGCGGCGAATGGTGCGCACGTCGGCAGCGAAAGCATCGATATCCTCGCGCTCGCACCAGGCAGCAAAGCGCTCCAGCCTCGAGCCGTAGGCCGTCACCGTGTTGGGAGAAAGTCCCTCGACACGTGAGATATAGGCGATAAACGAGTCGACGGTGTCGTACAGGTCAAAGGCTATGACCGGTCGCCTCCAAACAGATCGGGACGAGTGGCCAGATAGGCATCAAGGGCCTCGAGCGCACGGTCCGCATAGGCCTGGTAGCGGTCGCGCTTGCTGCGGCGCTTACCATCCTCGAGTGGCGGCACCAGGCCAAAGTTGACATGCATAGGCTGATAGCCCACGGTGGCAGGATCGGTCGCATAGCCCACGAGCGCACCCAGGGCGCCCACGCGCGGCAACTCGACGCCCGCGACACCGATAGCCTCGGCATAGGTGTTGAGCGCCGCGAGCAGACCGGTCGCCACGGCTTCCATGTACCCCTCGGTGCCGGTGATCTGACCGGCCAGGCGCACGCCGGTACCGGGCACGGCAAAGGTGCCATCGAGCACGTGCGGGGCGTCGACAAAGGTATTGCGGTGCATGACACCGTAGCGGAAGAACTCAGCGTTCTCCAGGCCCGGCACCATATGGAAGACGCGCTTCTGCTCGCCAAAGGTCAGGTTTGTCTGGAAGCCCACCAGGTTATAGGCGGTCTTCTCCTTGTTCTCGGCACGCAGCTGAATCGCCGCCCAGGGGCGACGTCCGGTACGCGGGTCGGTGAGGCCGACGGGCTTCATGGCGCCAAAGCGAATGGCGTCCTTGCCGGTGCGCGCAACTTCCTCGGCAGGCTGGCAGGCCTGGAACAGATCGCCGCCCTCAAAGTCTTTGAGCACCACGCGGTCGGCCGTGGTAAGTGCCTCGATAAAGGCCTCGTACTCCTCCTTATTGAGCGGAGCGTTGAGATAGTCGCCGCTCCCCTGCTCCTCGTAGCGCGACTGCGAGAACAGCACGTCCATATCGAGCGTGGAGGCATCGACGATCGGCGCCGCGGCATCGAAGAACGCAAGGGCGTCGCCACCGACGAGCTTCATGACCTCTTCGCTCAGCGCCGGTGAACACAGCGGGCCCGCGGCAATGACCACGTGGCCCTCGGGAATCTGCGTGACCTCGCCGTGCGCGACCTCGATATTGGGACGGGCGGCAACCTCGGCCTCGACAAGCTCGGAAAACTTGACGCGGTCGACCGCCAGGGCACCGCCGGCGGGAACAGCCGCGCGATGGGCGCAATCGAGCAGGACTGAACCCATGCGCTTAAGCTCGGCCTTCAGCAAACCAGCCGCGGAATCCGGACGGGTCGACTTAAACGAATTGGAGCAGACGAGCTCTGCCAAGTGATCGGTATGGTGAGCCGGGGAGCTAACCTGGGGGCGCATCTCGCACAGCTTTACGGCAAAACCGCGGTCTGCCAGCTGGATCGCGCATTCCGAACCCGCCAGACCGCCACCGATAACCGTCACCTGATCGAACTGCATCTGCAAACACCTTTCTAATTGACACGTTTTCCATTGTGACCGAAGGGCGTCTGGGCGTGAAGGGCAAACTTGGATGGCGCATACCTTCCATCCATCATGCGCTCGATAAGGCCCTCGAGTTCAAGCGAACCCAAGAGTTTGAGTACGCCGACAGCATCGAGCGCGACGAGCGCCGCGATGTCGTCGACCTTGAGCGGAGAGGCGATGAGCGCATGCATCACGGTCTGCTGTGTTGGATCCAGGTCGGCAATGCCGGGAGCATCGGGGCGCGAGTAGCGCAGGGTGCCGTAGATGCGTGAGATAGCCATCTCGATAGATTCCTCGTCGATGATGCAGCAAGCACCGTTCGCAATGAGGTAATTCGTGCCACGCGACTCGGGCGATAGGATCGACCCCGGCACGACAAGAAGTTCGCGCCCCAAATCCATAGCAGCCTCGGCTGTAGAAAACGTCCCGGAAGGCATACCCGCCTCGGAAACAAAGAGGGCTTGCGACAGGGCCGCGATCACGCGATTGCGGCGCGGAAAGGCAAACTTGCGCGGACCCATGCCCCACGGAGAGATCGACACGACCGCGCCACCCGTATCGAGCGTGCGCATAATAAGCCCCGCGCTCGAACGCGGGTAGACCACGTCGGCGCCCGTCCCCAGCACCACGACGTGTTTGCCGCCGGCGTTGACCGCAGCCCAACCCGAGGCCTGGTCACAACCGACCGCGCCGCCCGAAACTACCGTCACTCCCGCCTCGACCGCCACCTTTGCCGCAAGCTCTGCCACGGCAAGACCATACGGCGAGGCCTTGCGCGCGCCGATGATGGAGAGCGCGGGCGTCGAAAGCACCTCGGGGTTGCCGCGCACATAGAGCGTCTGGGGTACATCAGAAAGCTCCAAAACGGTCTCGGGATACAACGCATCACCTGGATGCAGCTCGTAGGTCCCCTCGGCCATCATTGGTCCCTCCTTCCCTGGTACATCGCTGCCTCAAGCACGTGGTCCTGCGTCACCTGCTCGCTCTCGGCGACGTCGGCGATTGTACGCGCGATACGCACCAGTCGCACGATGCCGCGACCCGTGAGATGTGTGCGCTTCGACAGGCCGAGCACACACTTCTCCGCCGCATCATCGAGCTCAAAGGTCGAAACGACGCCGTCAATGGACCGTGTCTCGTCATCCTCGGCCTCGGCATCCGCATCGTCCATACGGGATTCGCGCCAGGCGCGAAAAGCGCGACCGCGCACAACGTAGTCACGTAACTCGGCAGACGACATACCCTCCGCACCCTCGATAATCACTTGGGGGTCGGGACGGGTCACATCGATCATCATGTCGATACGGTCGGCCAAAGGACCGCGCAGTTTAGACCGATAGCGCTCGACCATCGCCGCCGAGCAGCGACACGGTACCTCGCGATCGCCCAAAAAACCGCAGGGGCAGGGATTGCTCGCAGCCAGCAGCTGAAAGCGCGACGGGAAGGTAAAGGCCCCGTCGACGCGCACGATCCTCACATAGCCGCGTTCGATAGGCTGACGCAGCGTCTGCAGCACACCCGTGGGAAACTCAGCAAGCTCGTCCAAAAAGAGCACGCCGCCATGAGCCAGGCTGATCTCACCCGGATGCACCGGGCGCCCTCCGCCAATGAGGCCAGCCGTTGATATGCTGTGATGGGGACTTCGAAACGGCCGATGACCTGCCAACAAGCCATCAATGTTCTCACCCAAAACCGAATGGATGCACAGCGCCGCCTGTTGATCCTCAACGGAAAGCTCGGGCAGGATGCCGGTCATACGACGCGCGAGCATCGTCTTGCCCGATCCCGGGGACCCGATCATGAGCAAGCCGAGTTCTCCTGCCGCCGCAAGCGCCATGCCGCGTTTAGCGACTTCCTGCCCCAGCACGTCGGCATAGTCGAGCTCAGGCTCAAAGGTCGCCTCGACGCCCTCGGAATCCAGATAGTGCCGAGCCGCCTCGCCCATGCCATGGGCAAGCCGAGACAAATGATCGATAAAGCCGCAATCCACGCCCGCGAGTGGCACATGCTGGTCGGACCTGCCGGCGATAAAAGACAGCCCCATGTCGCGAGCCAATAGCTGAAACGCCACCTCGCCCTTGACAGGAAGCACCGTACCGTCCAAGCCAAGCTCGCCGGCGATAAGGCAGCGATCGAGGTTGTCACGGGGAATCTGACCATCGGCCGCTAGAACCGCGATGGCGATGGGCAGGTCAAAGCCGCTACCGGTCTTGCGGATATCGCCGGGTGCCAGGTTAACGGTAATGCCCGAGCGCGGGATCTCAAAGCCGGCCGAGCGCATGGCGCACCGGATACGCCCGCGCGACTCCATCACCTCCATACTCGGAATGCCGAGCATCTGGATGCCCGGAACGCCGCCGGCAAGCGAGACCTCGACCGTGACGTGAATCGCCTCGACGCCACGGATGCAGGCCGCGTGAACGGCAAACGTCTCGAACGCCATCACGACACCTGCCAATCGAACGCGTTGTACTGGTGCTCGATCTCGGCGATATGCCCGCCGCGAATGGTGACGCCCACGGCATCGAAGCGAATCGCCTTGAGCGGATAATGCTCCATGAGATAGCAACTTGCGATGCGGCGGTAGCGGCGTTGCTTTTGGGCGTCCACGGCCTCCTCGGGAAAGACCCGCGTGCTGCAATCCAGTGCGACGCGTCTGGTCTTGACCTCGGCCATCACCACGACATCGTCGAGCTCATCGAGCAGCACCAGATCGGCCTCGCCCTCGGAGCAACGATAACCCTGCTCCAGCAAGGTGTAGCCGCGCTCGTTAAAGTAGTCGATGGTGATCAGCTCGCCCAGCATGCCCAGCTCGCGGGGACTGAGTCCCTTGATAAACTCGGGCGTCATCGCCCCGCAGTCGAGCTCGCCGTTTTTCCAACGCTCCTTGAGCTGCTGTGTCTTGCTCTTTTTGCTTGCGGCACTCATGGGGTCTCCTTTCCCGCACACTGCATTGCCCCGATGATGAGGGCACCTTTCATGCGGGTAAGTACCGGAAGCAAACCAAAAGCTGACCAAATGCCGTCAAAAAACGGGCCGTACGCAGCAATGCTGTTGCATACGGCCCGCTACCAGCAGGTTTATAAAACCCCTGAGGTCCCTGTCTCCACAATTGACCTAGAAAAGGCGCTCAGTCTGCAGAAAGTTTCCGCAAAAGCTCACGCGGTGCAGTGGACAAAGTCCATGTTTGCGAATGGCCTCGATGTGCTCGGGGCTTGCGTAGCCTTTCGATTCGGCCAAATGGTACTCGGGATACTCGGCATCGTACTCGACCATCATCTCATCACGCGTGACCTTGGCCATGATGGACGCCGCGGCGATACAGGCGATCTTGGCATCGCCCTTCACCACGTCGCGCTCGTTGGGAACGGCGCCCAAGGGGTTACCGTCCATAAGCACGCAATCGGGCTCGAGCCCCGTATCGGCCACGGCGCCCGCGACAGCGGCTCGAATGGCGCGGGCCATGCCCATCTCATCGATATCCTTAGGCGCGATATGGCAAAAACCAATTGCCGTCGCCACCTCGGCAATCTTCACTGAGAGCAACTCGCGGCGCGCCGGCGTGAGCTTTTTGGAATCGTTGATGCCCCAGACGCGTGGCTCCATAGGAAGGCAGACGGCGCATACCGTCAAAGGACCGGCCACCGATCCGCGACCCACCTCGTCGACACCAACGACTACCCCATCGCCGCCAAGCTCATGCATAAGCTCGTACATGTCATTGACGCGCTCGCGCTCGGCAAGTTCCTTGGCATGGCGCTTAAGAGCACGCTCGCAAGCCTTGATCACCTGCTGGCGCGGGTCCTCGCGATAATGCTCCACGAGGGCGGGGATCTCCTCAAACGTAGCGCTCGCCAACTCACCGGCAACCTGCGATGCCGAAACCGAGCTCGTCATATTGGCCATACCAGGCCCTCCTTGCATGCAAATCAGATAAAAAGAAGGGCCACCCGAAGGTGACCCTTGTGTCCAAACGAGTGGACAGACGCTGCGATCTTCTTAGCGCTTCTCGGGGATGCGAGCAGCCTTGCCCACCTTGTCGCGGAGGTAGTACAGCTTGGCGCGACGGACGCGACCATGACGAACGACCTCGAGCTTGGCGATCTTGGGGCTGTGAAGCGGGAAGGTACGCTCAACACCGACACCGAAGGACATCTTGCGGACGGTGAAGGTCTCGCGGGCACCGGCGCCGGCCATGCGGATGACGTCGCCCTGGAAGACCTGGATGCGCTCGCGGTCGCCTTCCTTAATGCGGTAGTGAACCTTGACGTTGTCGGCGACGCGAACCTGAGGAATGTCCTCGCGGATCTGCTGACGCTCGATTGCGCGGATGTAATCCATGTGCAATTCCTTACTCTTCTAGAGGTGCCGTACCACCTTGGCCGGCACGTAGTTGAACAAACGTATTCGAGTATACACGCGCGGGTTTCTGCTGCAAGAACATTTTTTCACGCAGACAAAAAGACAAAACCCGCACATGATAACCGCCCGTCTCACGAATGAGACGGGCGGCATGAAGGGGGCTACGCTAGGCGTCTAAACCCAAAACGTTAGGCGGAACGCTTGGCCTCGAGCTTGGCCTGAGCGGCAGCCAGGCGCGCGAGGGGCACGCGATAGGGCGAGCAGGACACGTAGTCCACGTCGGCCACGTTAAACAGGCCCTTGATGGACTTGGGGTCGCCGCCGTGCTCGCCGCACACGCCAAAGTGCATGTCGGGATTGGTGGCGCGGCCCTTCTCGACGGCCAAGCGCACGAGCTCCAGCACCGCCGCGTCGATGGTCTCGAAGGGGTTGTCTTTCAGAATCTTTTTATGCATGTACAGCGGGATGAACTTGGCCTCGGCGTCATCGCGCGAGAAGCCAAAGGTCGTCTGGGTGAGGTCGTTGGTGCCAAAGCAGAAGAAGTCGGCATGATGGGCGATCTCGTCAGCGACCATGCAGGCACGCGGCAGCTCGAGCATCGTGCCCACGGGAATATTGAGCTCGACGCCTTCCTCGGCGGAAACCTCGGCGATCACGCGCTCGATAACCTCGCGGGTCTGGACATGCTCGGCCGTGATGGAAACGAGCGGAACCATGATCTCGGGGCGCGGGTCGACACCCTCCTTGATAAGGCGGGCAGCGGCCGTGGCGACGGCGCGAACCTGCATGAGCGGCAGATCGCCAAAGACGACGGACAGGCGCACGCCGCGCAAGCCCAGCATGGGGTTGGACTCGACCATGCCGTCAATGCGACGCAGGCGGGCGCGCAGGGCAGCGAGCTCCTCCTCGGGAGCGCCGGCGGCCTCCTTCTTGGTGATGGCGACCTCGAGCTCGCGAGGATTATCCAGGAACTCATGAAGCGGCGGATCGAGCAGGCGGACGACCACATCGCGACCGGACATGGTCTTGAACATCGCCAGGAAGTCCTCGGTCTGAACCTTGAGCAGGTCGGCCAGGGCCTGCTGCTTCACGGCCTCATCGTCAGACAGGATAAAGCTCTGGATGATGTTCTTGCGATCGCCCAGGAACATGTGCTCGGTGCGGCACAGACCGATGGCCTCGGCGCCAAACTCGAGCGCGAGTGCAGCATCCTCGGGGTTGTCGGCGTTAACGCGCACGTGGTTGGCGTGGCCGCAGGTCTCGTCCAAACGGATCTCATCAGCCCAAGACAGGATGGTGTCCAGGTCGCCGGTGAGCTCTGCAGAGACCAGGTCGACCGCGCCGTCGACGACGATACCCTGGGTGCCGTCGATGGAGATGACATCGCCCTCGCGCAGCACGCGGTCGCTGCCCTCGATGCGCACGACCTTCTCTGCCGCGTCAATGTGGAAGCGCTCAACGCCGCAAACGCAGGGCGTACCCATGCCGCGGGCGATAACGGCGGCATGGCTCGTCTTGCCACCGTGGCTGGTCAGGATGCCCTCGGCGGCGACCATGCCCTTCAGGTCGTCGGGGTTGGTCTCCCAGCGGACCAGAATGACCTTGTGGCCCTCGGCGGAACGCGCGACGGCGTCATCACTCGAGAACACGACCTCGCCCACGGCGGCACCAGGGCTGGCGTTAAGGCCGCTGGCCAGGGCCTCGTACTTCTTGGAGGCGTCGAACTGCGGGTGCAGGAGCTGGTCGAGCTGCGCGGGATCGATGCGGCTCACAGCCTCCTCGCGGGTGATGAGGCCCTCCTCGACCATTTCGATAGCAATGCGCAGGGCGGCAGTGGCGGTGCGCTTGCCCACGCGGGTCTGGAGCATCCAGAGCTTGCCCTGCTCGATGGTAAACTCGATATCGCACATATCGCGGTAATGATCCTCGAGCGTCAGGAACACGCGCTCGAGCTCCTCGCCTGCGGACTCGAGGCCCGAGGTGGTCTTGAGGTCGGCGATGGGCTCGGTGTTTCGAATGCCGGCGACGACGTCCTCGCCCTGGGCATTCACCAAAAAGTCGCCATAGAACTCCTTGGTTCCGTCGGCCGGGTTGCGCGTAAAGGCGACGCCGGTCGCCGAGGTCTCGCCCTTGTTGCCAAAGGCCATGGCCTGGACGTTGACGGCGGTGCCGAGCTCGTCGGAAATGCCGTGCTGCTTGCGGTAGATGCAGGCGCGCTCGTTCATCCAGCTGCCAAAGACGGCCTGGATGGCAAGGCGCAGCTGGAGCTCCGGATCGTGCGGGAAGACGGGCTTACCGTCGGCGACCTCGAGCTCGGGATACAGGGTCGCCTCGACGTTCTCGGAGAAGATGTCCTTAAAGGTCTCGACGAGCTCCTGCAGGTCCTCGGACGAAAGATCGGAATCGACGCGAACGCCGGCGACCAGGCGGGCCTGGGTCAGGGCATTCTCGAACAAGTCGGCATCGACACCCATGACGACGTTGGAGAACATCTGGATAAAGCGACGATAGCTGTCCCAGGCAAAGCGCGGGTTCTGTGTCTGGGCGATAAGGCCCTGGACGAAATCGTCGTTGAGGCCCAGGTTGAGAACCGTGTCCATCATGCCGGGCATGGAGAACGGAGCGCCCGAGCGGACCGACACGAGCAGCGGATCGGAGGCATCGCCGAGCTTCTTGCCGCAGCGGGTCTCGAGGTCGACCTCGGCGGCAACGATCTCGTCGAGCGCGCCCTCCGGCCATACGTTGCCGGCGCCGGAGTACTCAACGCAAGTCTGGCAGGTAATGGTAAAGCCACCGGGAACCGGCAGGCCGATGCGGCTCATCTCGGCAAGGTTCGCGCCTTTGCCGCCAAGCACAAAGTTCATGGACTTGTCGCCCTCGGTGACACAAATGCCCTGGGCATCGGTTCCAAAACGGTAAACCCTCTTGCAATCGCTCACGATACTTCCCCTTCCATGCGCTCTCGCGCACGACCGTGGTAACGAATCGACCCGCCGGATGCGGGCCGTGAGGGAACTATACGGCGGGATATGAACGGGCTTGAGCAGAGGATACGCGGTTTGGTAAACGTGCTAAAACAGGCGGTAAACGGTAGGTAAAGGTGGTTACCTTATGAAGATACCACTACAAGGAAAGTGCAGGTCGGATGCGATGTTTTTGCTAAATCGCTTTACCATTTATCAGCATTATTTCCAAGTATTCTCTTTGGTTAGCTAAAAGAGCCCCGTCCCAAATTAACTACCCAAACAACCTTGTCCCAAGTGAGCTACTTTTGTTGAGCGCGGCGGGCGGCACGGCGGGCTCTTGCCTCTTGAATCTCTTCGAGGTGAGCAATGATCTCGGCAGCGCTTTCCTCGATGGCTTTGCCGTCGGTACGCACAACAAAGCAGCCTAAGCGCTTCATGAGGGCACGAGCTTCCTCAAGCTCGCCGCGCACGCTCTCGGGCTCGGCATAGGAGCCGGCAACGGCACGAGCGTAGTCATCGCCCAAGCGGCTATCGCGAATTTCGGAAATCACATCGACGGTCGAAATCAGGCCGAACAGGCGCATCGGGTCGACCTCGTAAATCGACTTGGGCGGCTCCATGCCGTGCGCCAGAGGGACGTTGGCAACCTTGTAACCCTGATAGGCCAAATACATTGACAGCGGCGTCTTGGACGTGCGGGATACGCCCAGCAGCACGATATCGGCCCCCGAAAGGTCGTCGCAGCCGCGTCCGTCATCGTGCTCAACGAAATACTCCATAGCCTCGATGCGATGAAAATAGCGGTCATCGGTCTTATGAATCACGCCAGCCACGCCCTTGGGCGCAACGCCGATAAGCGACGACAGCACGGCGAGCGTCGGACCGATCAGGTCAACCGAACGGATATGCAGCATGCCAAGGTAATCGAGCACGCGAGCGCGAAGCGCCGGATCGACAATGGTGTGGAACACGGCGATATCGCGATGGTCTGCATCGACACGCGATCCCACAAACGATTTAACCTGCTCCACCGAGGTCACCTTGGGCAGGCGCAAGAGATGAAAAGCCCCTTCATCAAATTGCCCGGACGCCGCAAGCACCACCTCACAAGCGGTATCACCGAGCGAGTCGGAGATAACGATGACGGTGGGACGAGCGGTGACCAGGCAATCCATGCGGGGCTCCTTTTGCGCTTATGCGCAGGCTGGCTTACTTTTTGCGGGCAAGCTCACCGATGTTGGCGATGCCGGAGAAAACGGCCTCGAAGCGGTTGAGCAGCTTAAGGCGATTATCGCGAAGCTGCTCGTCCTTGTCCATGACCATGACCTCATCGAAGAAACGGTCGATGGGCGCGCGCAGGGCGGCGAGGGCGGCAAATGCGGCCGGGTAGTCCTCGGCAGCAAGGGCGGCATCGACGGCGGTCTGAGCAGCCTCGGAGGCGTCGGCGAGCGCAAGCTCGACCTCGCCCATCAGGCTGCGGTCATACTCAGCACCCAGCTCGGGCTTGGAGATATGCGCGGCGCGAGCATAGGCGGTCGCCAGGTTATCGAACGTCTCGGCGTCGTTCTTGCGGGCCTCGTCGAGGGCGGCGCAGCGGGCGAAGAAGACGGACGGGGCGATGATGTGCACCGCGGAGACGGCGGCGACGGTATCGGCCGGAATCTTTTCGTCGCGGGCCATGCTCACCAGGCGGCCATGGAAGAAGTCACGAACCTGCTGGGCGACCTCGGCGGCGTCGAACTCAATGCCCTGCTCACTGTAGAGTTCGAGGGCAAAGTCGATGAGCGACGTGGGGTCGATCGGCAGACGGTCGCGCAGGATGTTGATAATGCCGATAGCGGCACGACGCAGCGCGTAGGGGTCGGAGGAGCCGGTCGGGGGCTCACCGATGGCAAAGATACCGGCGATGGTATCGAGCTTGTCGGCGCAGGCCACGATGCAGCCAGCGGTGCCCTCGGGCAGCTCGTCACCGGCAAAACGGGGACGATAGTGATCGCGAATAGCATGAGCGACCTCGTCGTTCTCCCCCATCGCGGTCGCGTAATAACCGCCCATCACGCCCTGCTGGCTCGTGAATTCGACGACGGCGTTGGATACCAGGTCGGCCTTGCACAGGTGCGCGGCGCGAGCAGCGTCGGCGGCAAGATGGGCGCCCAAATGAGCCTCGCGGGCAATAGCAAGCGCGAGCTGCTCAATACGCTCGGACTTGGCGAGCACGCTACCGAGCTTCTCCTGGAAGGCGACCTTGGCCAGACGCTCGCGGAACTCGTCGAGGGAGATCTTCAGGTCCTCCTCGTAGAAGAACTTGGCGTCGTCCAGACGGGCGCGCACGACGCGCTCGTTGCCGTCGATCACGCGCTCGGCATTCTCGGGCTTGCTGTTGGAGACGACCACGAACTCACGCGTCAGCTTGCCCTCGCCGTCATAGATCGGGAAGTAGCGCTGGTTGGTGAGCATGGACTCGCAGATGATCTCGTGCGGGACCTTGAGGAACTCCTCATCGAAGGTACCGACGAGCACCGTCGGCCACTCGCAGAGGTTGATAACCTCCTCGAAGACCTTCTTGGGCGTATCGACATGGCAGCCGGGACGGGCAGCCTCGACCTCGGCGATACCGGCGAGAATCGCCTCGCGACGGCGCTCGGCAGAAAGCACGCCGGCGTCCTCGAGCACCTGCTCGTAGACGGCGGGACTGGCGACCACATGGTCACCGGGGCCAAGTACGCGATGACCACGCGTGGTGTTGCCACTCGTCACGTCGGCAAAAGACACGGGCACGACGTCCTCGCCCAAAAGGCAGCAGATCCAACGGACCGGACGAACAAACGTAGCGTGCTCGTGGCCCCAGCGCTGGCTGCGGTAGTTGGGCCATTGCAGGCCGGCGATGGTCTTCTCGCACAGAGCCGTCAGGATCGGGGTAGCCGGTGCGGAGGGAATATTCTTCTCGGCGAACACGTACTCGCGGCCGTCGGTGTCCTCACGACGGACCAGGTCCTCGGCAGCCACACCGCACTTGCGGGCAAAGCCCTGGGCGGCCTTGGTGGCGTTGCCGTCGGCATCAAAGGCAATGTTTGCCGCGGGGCCGCGCTTGACCTCGTGGACCTCATCGGTCGCGGTGGCGACGTTGGCCACGAGCGCAGCCAGACGACGCGGGCTCGAGATCACGCGGACCTCGCCATGGGCCAGACCGGCCTCGTCGAGGCCCTTGGCAATCATGGTGCCGAGCTGCTTGACGGCATTGTTCAGCGGTGCGGAGGGCATTTCCTCCGTACCGATCTCAAACAGGAAATCCTTAGCGTCTGCCATGGCTTACGCCACCTCGCCTTCCTGGTCGGCATTCTCGTTGACTCCGGCGACCTCGGCCATATAGGCCTCACAGCACGCCTTGGCGACGGCGCGGACGCGCAGAATGTAGTTGGCACGCTCGACCGCGGACAGCGCGCCGCGGGCATCGAGCAGGTTGAAGGCATGACTGCACTTCATGACGCAGTCGTATGCGGGCAGTGGCAGCTTGCGCTCAAGGCAGGAGTGGCACTCGGCCTCGTAGTCGTCAAACTTCTGACGCATCATCTCGACGTTAGCGACCTCAAAGTTGTAGGCGCTAAACTCGCGCTCGTTCTCCAGGAACACGTCGCCATAGGTCATGGGCGTGCCATCGGGCAGATAGCTCCACACCAGGTCATAAACGGAGTTGACGCCCTGGGCGTACATGGCGATGCGCTCCAGACCATAGGTGATCTCGACGGGCACGGGATCGACCTCGATGCCGCCCACCTGCTGGAAGTACGTAAACTGCGTGACCTCCATGCCGTTGAGCCAGACCTCCCAGCCAAGGCCCCAGGCGCCCAGCGTCGGGCTCTCCCAGTCGTCCTCGACAAAACGGACGTCATGGTCGTTGGGGTCCAAACCAATAGCGGCAAGAGACCCCAGGTAAAGCTCCTGGGCGTTGACCGGAGAGGGCTTAATGAGCACCTGGAACTGATAGTAGTGCTGCATGCGGTTGGGATTCTCGCCGTAGCGGCCGTCGGCGGGACGGCGGCAAGGCTGCGCATAACAGGTGCGCCACTCGGCGGGACCGAGCGAGCGCAGCGTGGTCGCGGTGTGGAAGGTACCGGCACCGACCTCGGAGTCATAGGGCTGCATAATGACGCAGCCCTGCTCGCCCCAGTACTGCTGGAGGCGCAGGATGATGTCTTGGAAGGAAAGCGATGAAGCGTTCATGCCTCTAATATCCCCTCGTCGAAACGATTACACGGTTAGGTACTGTACTATAGCGGTTTTTAGTCGATAGCGCCGATGCGGTTGAGCGGCCAGTAGCGTACGAGCGCCACGGCGATCAAATCAGAGCGATCGACGGGACCAAAGTAGCGTGAGTCGGCAGAGTTTTCGCGGTTGTCGCCCATCACCCACACGCACCCGTCGGGAACGGTGTAGGGATAGCTTACCTGAGCGCCGGGAGCCTGGACCGAAAGCGGCCAGCTCATGCCGGTCGTGTAGTCCTCGTCGAGCGCTTGGCCGTCAACGACCACCCTGCCGTCCTGAAGGTCGACCGTCTGACCGGCCGTGGCAATAACACGCTTGACGAGAACATCGTGCTCGGAGGTGCCATCGGGGTTGTGGAACACCACGATATCGCCTTGGCTGACGGGCTGGCCGAGCTCGAGGCTCACCTTTTGCGCCAGGATCTGGTCGCCAATCTCGATCGTGGACTCCATGGAGCCGGTGGGCACCACAAAGGGTTCGACCACAAACGAGCGAATCAGGAAGGTGGCGACCAGTGCGATCGCGACGACCACGATCCACTCAAACGCACCCTTTAGCACGGAATGCTGCGATGGAACCATTCTCACTCCTCGCTCTGCGAATACGACGCGTCCAGGATCTCCTGCGCGTATGCGCGCTCCTCGGGCGTAAGCCGCGCCGTCTCGATCAGGTCGGGGCGCCAGCGGCAGGTGCGCTCGATGGCATTCTTACGGCGCCAGGCGTCAACCTTGGCATGGTCACCGCTCACGAGCACCGGCGGAACGCCCTCGCCGTTGAACTCGGCGGGACGGGTGTACTGCGCGTACTCGAGCAGGCCACCGTCCTCGGCAGTCGAGAACGACTCATCGACGTTGCTCATCTCGTCACCAAGGGCGCCGGGAATCAGACGCACGACAGCGTCGGCAACGACCATGGCGGGAAGCTCGCCGCCCGTAAGCACGTAGTCGCCAATCGACAGGCGCTCGTCGGCATACGCATACGCGCGCTCGTCGACGCCCTCGTAGCGGCTGCACACAAACAGCAGGCGCTCGCTTTTGAGCAGGCGCTCGGCCACATGCTGCGTAAAGGGTTCGCCGCAGGGCGTAAAGAACACCACGGTGGGCTTGGGACCCTCGGAGCTAATAGCCTCGATGGCCTCGGCGATGGGCTCGACCTTCATGAGCATGCCCTGCCCGCCGCCGTACGGCTCGTCATCGACGGTACGATGACGGTCGTGCGTCCAGTCACGCAGGTTGTAGGCCTTAAAATCAAAAAGGCCGGCCTTGCGGGCGCGGCCCAAGATCGATGTGGACATGACGGGCTCAAACATCTCGGGAAAGACCGAAAGGGTCTCGATCAGCATGTTGTCCTCCCTACTTGTCCATATCGATCAAACCGTCCATAACATGGACGGAAATTGTCCCCTGATCGGGAAGATCGAGCACAACCTGCTCGATTACGGGAATCAGCACCTCGCCGTACCGATCGCCCTCGACAACCCAAACATCGTTGGCGGGCGTCGACATGATCTCGACAATCGTGCCGAGCGAGCCAAAGCGCTCGTCAACCACCTCGCGACCCATCAGGTCGGTATAGGCGGCGTCGAGCGAATCGAGCTCAAAGTCGTCACGATTTGCCAGCACGTAGCATCCGGTGATGCCCTCGGCAGCCGTCAAGTCGTCAATGCCCTCAAACGAGACCAGATCGCCATCGCCCGTATCGGTGACGGATGTGACCGTGCAAAAACGGTCGCGTTTGAGCGCCGGCGGCGTCAAGGCGACGCGCATACCCGGTGTCAATACAGAAGGAAGCCCCCGCAGCGGCTGCGCGAGGACCTCCCCCTTCCTTCCGTGCGGCTTGACCACACGGGCGATATTTTTGTACTGGGACCTCAAGGTCCTAGCCCAGAACCTCTACCTCGACTGCAGTGTCGAGGCGAGCGGCCAGTGCACGGGCGAGCGTGCGAATGGCCTTGATGGTACGGCCACGACGGCCGATGACCTTAGCGACGTCATCCTCGGCAACCGAAACCTCAATCGTGGAGGCGTCGTCACCATCGATGACCTCGAGGCTCACGGAATCCGGGTCGTCGACGATCTGAACAACGAGATATTCGACGAGATCGGCGATGCGATCTGAGAGCATTGCCTCACCCTCGAGCTGTGCAGCGTCAACCTCAGGCACGATTTACTCCTCGGCGCCCTCAGCGGCCTCAGCGGCAGCCTTAGCGGCCTCGGCCTCTTTGGCGAGCTGCTTCTTGGACTTCTTGACGACGGTCTCGGTCTTCTCGCCCTCGTTGGCGGCCTTGACCAGAGCAGCGACAGCGTCGGTGAGCTGAGCGCCCTTGGACTGCCAGTCAGCGATCTTCTCAAGGTCGAGGTTGATGGTCTTGGGGGCGGTCATCGGGTTGTAGCGGCCAACCTCCTCGATGATACGACCGTCACGCGGGGCGCGGGAATCGGCGACGACGACACGGTAGTACGGACGCTTCTTAGCGCCGTGACGAGCAAGGCGAATCTTGACTGCCAAAGGAAACTCCTCCAACCAAGCAGCTTTAGGCTGCAACTACAAACAAACAGTTGAACATAATACGCCATCGACGCGGGCAGGTGAAGTCCGTGAGACCAACTTCTTCGGTGTAGTCGAAGGCAAATCCATATCTTAGACAAGAATTCGCGATTTGCAAGCACATCCACGCACCCCACATGAGCTGCGCGGTATACTCATGCCATGAAAAGACGCGAACATACATACGGTTATGAGGATGCTGCGGGCGTCACGCCGCCGCCCTGGACGGGACCGGCGGTGGGCCTCATGGATCTCGATGCGTTTTTTGCGAGCGTGGAGATGCTCGATCATCCCGAGTGGCGCGGCAAGCCGCTCATCGTGGGCGGCGATGCCGATTCCCGCGGCGTCGTGTCCACCTGCTCATACGAGGCACGTCGCTTTGGCGTGCACTCCGCCATGCCCTCGGCCGAGGCACAGCGTCTCTGTCCGCAGGCCATTTGGACGCATGGGCATTTCGATCGCTACCACGAGGTCAGCGCGCAGGTCATGGCGATTCTCGCCGACGAGACCCCGCGCGTTGAGCGCGTATCCATCGACGAGGCCTTTATCGATATCACGCCTGGCCGCTTTGCACCCGAAGACCCGCTACTGGTTGCGCGGCGTATAAGCGACCGCGTGGCGGCGCTGGGAGTGACCTGCTCCATTGGCGTGGGCTGCAACAAGACGGTCGCAAAGATCGCAAGCGAGCGGGACAAGCCGTTTGGGCTGACCATCGTGCGCCCTGGAACCGAGCAGCGCTTTTTGGCTGCGCTGCCGGTATCTGCCATGAGCGGCATCGGGCGCTCGGCCGAAGAGCGGCTGCGCCGCATACGCATCTACACGCTCGGCGAGCTATCACGCGCACCAGAGTCCACGCTGGCCTCTATTTTTGGCGTCAACGGCGAGCGCATGCGCCAGCGTGCGCTGGGACTCGAAATCTCCGAAGTCACGAGCCTCGATGAAGAGCGCGAGGTCAAGTCGGTCAGCAATGAACGCACCTTTGCGAAAGATTTGACTGAGCGTGAGGACATCGAAGCGGCGATCGCGCTGCTAGGAGAGTCGGTCGGACGCCGCCTGCGCCGTCAAGGACTAACGGGTACCACGGTGACACTCAAACTCAAGTATTCGTATGGAAGCGGTCGCTCGGCACAGCGTCGGCTACCTCATCCGACCGACGATGAGAACATCTTCGTGGCCGTGGCGCTCGAGCTGCTCGACAACATCTGGCAGGAAGGGATGCACGTGCGCCTGGCGGGCATCGGCATGAGCGACTTCGACCATCAGGGCGGCATCCAGACCGACCTGTTCTGCGAAATTGACGACCGCGGAGCCCAATCCAGCGACCGTCGCGACCTCTCAGTCACCATCGACGCCGTCCGAGATAAATTCGGCGACAGCGCCCTTTCCTTCGGCCGCCAATCCCGCTTCAACGATTAGTCCCTATAGCAAAAAGAAAGCCGGTCAGCTGCGAATGGCGCAACTGACCGGCGAACGGTAGAGGGTAGCTCTAGAGAAGCCCCAGCCCAAATAAGGTCCTAGAGGAGGTCGAGGGGAAGCTGGGGGGCGTCACCCCAGAGCTTTTCGAGACGGTAGAACTCGCGCGCCTCGGGAGTGAAGACGTGGACGACAACCGAACCGTAGTCCATGAGCATCCAGGTCTTCTGCTCGCGACCCTCGATGGAGAACGGATGCTCGCCGCAAGCCTCGGCGACCTTCTCCTCGATCTCGTCAACGATCGAATCAACCTGACGGTTGTTGGTGCCGGTAGCGATGACAAAGTAGTCGCACACATCGGAAAGCTCAGTCAGGTCGAGCACCTGAACGTCCTCGCCTTTCTTGTCGTAGGCGGCCTGCGCGGCGGCGCGGGCGACATCCTCGGCGGCGACACCGCTCGCGGACAGCGAGGCGGCAGTGCGGTCGGACGTGGCAACGAAACTCTTGTGCTCCACACCTTCAAGAATCTGCTCGTCGGTCATGGTCTCGTCGGCCATGGAATACCTCTTTCTAGACAGCCCGAGCTAGCGCAGCTGGGCGTAATGGTTGTAAATCGTAATAGCCGTGGGATAAAGATAACGCCCGGTCTGGATCACATAGACCAGACCCTGCGCAAAACAGGAGAAGAACAACTCGTCGAGCGAGGACTTCCCCACCATCTTGCGCAACGCATGGGCATAATCGCCGTGGCGGTTGGGTTCGATGGCATCGGCCACAAAGACCACCATATCGAGCGGCGTCATGTCGCAGGCACCCACGGTGTGACGGTCGACAGCCTGGAAAACGGCCGGCGACAACTCGGGGAAAAGCTGCGGAAGCTCATAGGCGGCAACAGGACCATGCAAAAGCGGCGTCGCGGCGGAAGGAGAGCCGGCAATCTTAATGCCGTAATGCAGAGCGCGCGTAACCAGCTCGTCGTCGGAGAGCACTTTGTCCCAGTCGTGGATCAGACCGGCAGCAGCGGCATCAAAGCGGTCAACGCCGTAGACCTCGGCCAGATGAAGTGCGGTCTCGGCAACACCCAGCGAATGCACATAGCGCTTGCGCTTATCCTTCATGCGAACATCGAGCAGCTCTTGAATGCGCTTGAGCAGCGCGCGCTCATCGCCCTCAAACTGATCCTCTACCGACAACGTAGACCCCCATCACTCAAAATCTTCTTGGCCCAATTCGGCATATAGCCTGCGTTTGCGAATGTAGCCGAGCACGGACTCGCTCGTAAGGTAGCGCACACTCATGCCGCGGGCAACTCGCTTACGAATGTTCGTCGAGCTGATCGCCAGCGCCGGAATCTGAATATAGCGCACGTCGAACGGCAGCCCCGACTCTTTAATTCGGGCACGCGCCGTATCGATATCAAAGCCCGGTCGCGTCGCCGCAATAAAGGTAGCAAGCTCAGCGATTCGTTCGGCATCATGCCAGGTCACGATATCGATAATCGCGTCGGCGCCCGTAATAAAGTAGAGCTTTACCTGCGGCGGGTAAAAGTCGCGAAGGGCATGAAGCGTATCGGCCGTATAGGTTACGCCCGGGCGGTCGATCTCGAACCGGCTCGCCAAAAAGGCCGGGTTCGCGGCGGTGGCGAGGACCGTCATGGCATAACGGTCCTCGGCAGGCGTCACCGGCTTGTCAAGCTTAAAGGCGGGAGACCCTGCCGGCATAAAGAGCACAGCGTCCAAGTCGAGCGACTCGCGCGCCTGCTCGGCAGTCACCAGATGCCCGTAATGGATGGGATCAAAGGTGCCACCCATAATGCCGAGCCTAAACTCCTGCCCGTCCTCTAGAGGAAGCTCGGGCAGACCGATTCCACCGCGCAGCGACATGGCTTACTCGCCCTCCGAGGTCTCGGCATCGCCCGCGGCATCCGCCGCATCGACAACCTCGACGCCTTCATCCGCAGCATCGGCCACGTCAATGACTTCAACGGCAACGTCCTCGCCAGCATCCTCGAGCTCCTCGTACTCCGAGAAGTCCTCAGCGCCCTCAAAGTCAAAGGCGCGCTGGCAAATGCGGACCTCGTCGCCCGCACGGCAACCGGTCTTCTCGAGCGCGTCGTCAACACCCATACGCGCAAACTTATGCTGCAGGTAAATGACGGCTTCCTCGTTTTCCCAGTCGGTCTGGATGACCATGCGCTCGATGGCACGACCGACCACGCGGAAGGCACCGGGCTCTTCCTGGACAATGCGGAAACGCTTCTCACGCTGCAGGCGGCGGCGCTCCCACTCATCGTCGCGCAGGTCGACCGGTTCATCGGAGACCGCCAGCTCGGCGCGGAGCTTGGCCACCTGCTCACCTACGGCAAGCATCAACGTATTGAGACCGGCGCCCGTCACGGCAGACACGGCAAAGAACATATGTCCATCGTCGAGCGCTGCGCGCTTAAGGTCGGCAATCTTGTCGGCCGTACCCGGCGCATCGCACTTGTTGGCGACGACGATCTGCGGACGCTCCGAAAGCTCGGCACCATACTGCTCGAGCTCGCGGTTGATGATTCGATAATCCTCGACCGGATCGCGATCCTCAAAACCACCCGTCATGTCGACGACGTGCATGATCAGGGCCGTACGCTCAATGTGGCGCAGGAACTGATGACCCAGGCCCTTGCCCTCGCTCGCGCCCTCGATAAGACCGGGGACGTCGGCAACGACGTAAGAATATTCGCCGGCACGCACCATGCCGAGGTTCGGCACGAGCGTGGTAAACGGGTAGTCGGCAATCTTGGGGCGGGCGGCACTCATGCGCGCAATGAGCGATGACTTACCCACCGAGGGAAAGCCCACGAGCGCGGCATCGGCCATAAGTTTCATCTCGAGCTCGATCCAGTGCTCCTCGGCCGGCTCGCCTAGCTGGGCAAAGGCCGGAGCGCGGCGCACCGACGTCACAAAGTGCGTGTTGCCCAGACCGCCGGCACCGCCGGGCGCCACGACGACGCGCTCGCCGTCGTGCACAAGGTCGGCAATCTCAAACATCGGGGTCTGTGTCTCGGGGTCGAGCTCGCGCACCACGGTACCCATAGGGACCTTGAGAATCAGGTCCTCGCCGCTCTTACCGTTACGACGGGCACCCTGCCCGTGCGTGCCACGCTCGGCGCGGAAGTGATGCTTAAAGCGGTAATCGATCAGCGAAGACAGCTGAGCATCGGCCTGGATGACGACATTGCCGCCACGACCGCCGTCGCCGCCATCGGGGCCGCCCTTGGGGACAAATGCCTCGCGCCTAAACGACATGCATCCGGCTCCGCCGTCGCCGCCGCAAACGTTAATGCGGCTGATATCGGTGAACTGTGACAACAGAATCGCCTCCTACAAAAAAGAGGGAGACCCTTGAATCCTAAAACTCAAGTGCCTCCCACATATGTGCTCTATGAAGGGTGAATTACGCGTTCGCGAGCGGGCGTACGCTGACCCTGTGCTTGATACCCTTGTGGAACTCAACGGTACCGTCGACCAGCGCGAACAGCGTGTCGTCCTTGCCACGGCCAACGTTCTCACCCGGGTGGATGTGCGTGCCGTGCTGACGGACGAGAATCGTGCCCGTGGTTACCGTCTGGCCGGCATAGCGCTTCGTGCCAAGGCGCTGACCGCGGGAGTCACGGCCATTACGGGAGGAACCGAGTCCTTTTTTGTGTGCCATTGTGTATACCTACTCTTTCGTTACGAGTGTAATCTACTCGGCGACGGGAGCCTCGGCAACAGCCTCGGCCTCTGCCTTGACAGCCTTCTTGGCGCGGGACGTAGCCTGGACCTTCACGATCTTCAGCTTGGTGAGCTGCTGACGGTGACCCTTCAGACGACGATAACGCTTACGCTTGTGGAACTTGAAGACCAGCTGCTTCTCGCCCTTGAACTGCTCAACGATCTGAGCGGTAACCTTGGCCTTGGCCAGCTTGTCGGGATCAGTGACGATCTTCTTACCATCGTTGAGGAAGATAACCGGCAGGGTGACCTTGTCGCCCTCATTGCCCTCGATCTTCTCGACGGTGATGACATCGTCGGTGGCGACCTTGTACTGCTTGCCGCCCGTGTTAACGATTGCGTACATGTTTACTTGCCCTTCATGCATCAGTTAGTGCAACAGCCGAATATAGTAGCAGGCGAAAATACCCCCGTCAACGAGTATGTGGAGCAAATCCACAAGTTCGCACAGGTATGGGGCTGACGAGTCGGCCCTCGTCGTCCTCGCATGCTTGATTCTGACGCTCGACATCGTAGGAGCAGATGGTCACGAGGTCTTGCATACCGGTGGAAACAATAGGTGCATCCACGCCCGGGGTCAAGCCCTGCAACAAAACATCAGCAGCGGAAAGCAAAATTTCCGGACGCATGGAGCCCTCGTTGTCGGCATGGGTGTCGAGCATGAGCACCAAATGGTCCGGGCGCTCCCCCGCCGTGAGCTCATAGCCCACGAGCGTGTGATCCAAATCCAATCGCTTGCTCTTTTTTCCGCGCGCGTAGTCGATGCCATGGTCCGCGCGCAGCGTGTCGATCGCACGACGCACCTCCTCGGCGCTTACGGGCGCCTCGGGATCTAAGTGCAGGTCGATGCGATACGACAGGCGCGTGAGCTGCGCCGTCAACGCCGGCGTGCGCACGTCGATGTACGCCGCCTCAATGGGCGCCAGATCGGCCGGAGACGCCGCAGCCAGGCGCCCAAACGCCTCGTCGAGCGCCACGAACTCGGTCATAAACAGGTCATACCACTCGCAGGTCGACGACGTACCCACCGGTAGCGCCGAAGAGAAGCCCGCGCGCATGTGCGGAGAGAAGCCCTGAGTGACGGCATAGGGAAGTCCCGCACGGCGCACGATGCGCTCAATGGTATGGATTACTTCGAGATGGCCCAGGTACTTAAGGCGATCGCGCTTGCCATAGCGAACACGAAGTCTAAAGAGCGAGGGGTTGTCGGTCAGGCGCTCACTCATGCGCGATCACCCATCAATACATTCTTGGCGTGGAGCGTGGGGCAGATCCCGCAGCCGGTGCACGACGTGCGGGTGCAGTCGGGAGTCGTGACACCCTCGAGCGAGCGACGGTACTCGCGCTCGAGGAAGCCGCGCGTGCAGCCGGGGCTCACGTGCTCCCACGGCAGGCGCCAGTCCAACTCGTAGGGCAGGTGCACGAGCTCATTGAGGTCGATGCCGTTTTTGGCAGCAGCCTCCTTCCAGTTATCGAGCGAGAAATGCTCTACCCAGGCGTCAAAGCGAGAGCCCGAGCGCCAAGCATCGATGATGACGGGCGTCATGTCACGACCGGCGCGGGACAGCGCGGCCTCGATGAGCGAGGTCTCGGCATCGTGGTAATGCACGCGGACGGCACGGTTGCGAACGCTCGTGACAAGCAGCTTCTGGCGACGCTTGACGTCGTCGTAGTCGAGCTGCGGGCACCACTGGAACGGCGTGGCAGCCTTGGGGATAAAGACCGAAACCGAAATGGACACCGAGATCGAGCCGCGACGAGCCTTGGGTACCACGGAACGACCGAGCTCCAGCACGTGATCGGCCAGATTGGCGATGGCCACGATGTCCTCGTCGCGCTCGCCGGGAAGGCCCATCATAAAGTAGAGCTTCATTCGGTTCCAGCCGGCCTCGAAGGCCGCCTTGGCCGCACGGTCCAGGTCCTCCTCGGTCACGTTCTTGTTAATGATGTCGCGCATGCGC
>JBPGZF010000022.1:0-33152 GCA_052033095.1 Collinsella sp. | reverse complement strand
GTCGACCAACATGCGCATGAGCTTGATCCCACGCCCGCGCTCCTCAGTCGTAACCGGTTCACTCGACCCGTCGATCGAATAGCCCGCCCCACGGTCGACAACCTCAATCACGACACGATCGCCATAGGCCTGAACCGTCAGGATGCATCCGATACCACCCGCATGGTCATACGCGTTGCCCAGCGCCTCGCCCGATGCCAATGCGACGTCATAGCGCTCATCTCGCCTCAGGGGAAGCGATTCGAGTAGCTCGGCAATACGATGACGATAGTATGGAAGGTTCTCAATACCCTGGCGCACCTCGACACTCTTGCTCCAGCGAGGCAACTCCCCCACCGGAATGGCAGGAATCGACTCCCGAGCGAAGCCCGCAACATGGAGGATGTCGACAAGTCGGGCAATTTCCAAAAAGCGAACGACCTCATCGGAGGCGTTAACGAGCGAAAGCAGCCCCTCATGCCTCATAAGCTCTCTGGCACGTGTAAGCAAAAACGCCAAGCCCGTCGAGTCGATAAAGCCCACGGTCTGGCAATTGATGACAACACGACGCACGCCCCGGTCGATCAAATTATCCAACCGTCGGCGCAGTGCGGGCACCGAGGCGATGTCGATATCGCCCGGTGGCGTCAAAACCGCTATGTCATTCCACTCATTCATACGACCATGGTTCCCCAAAAGAGCTCGCTCGATGCACACGTTTCTTCAACCGTAGAGATTTTGCCCGTCAGGCGTCGTGACCTACGATCGACCTCGTAAAAACTCAAGGGAGACCAGCGCGATGTCATCGTTCAGCGCCGACTCGGTATAGCGGTCAAGCTCGCCCAAGACCTTACCGCAGATCCCCGATACGCCCTCACCCGAGACAGAGAGCAAAAGATCGCGAAGGCGTTGTTCGCCAAAGAAAGCACCCGAGCGATCACGTGCTTCGATTGTTCCGTCGGTATACATAAATAGCATGTCACCAGGAGCGAATGTAAACACGCCCGTCTCGTAGACCATGCTCTCAAAGGCACCGATCACGCCCGATTGGCACCCAAGGAGCTCCACTTCTCCCCCGCAGGTCTCGCCGCCGCCAAGCGGCGTCGACGACGGCCTAATGACCATAGTGGGAGGATGTCCCGCCGAGCAATAGGTAGCGCGACCCGCCTTAAGATCGATCTTGGCGATAAACGCCGTCACAAACGTCTCGACCCTCGAAAAGCCCATGAGCATGCTATTGAGCGAGCGAGCCATACGGGCAGGCCCCGCACCCTCCCAGGCATAGGCCGTCAGCGCTGTCTTGACGAGTGCTGACATCGAAGCCGCCTCGATTCCCTTGCCGGATACATCGCCCAAAATCATAACGGCACAATCGTCGGGAAGTCGGACAAGCGTATAGAAGTCACCGCCGACCAACGCAGAATTCGTTGCCGATAGGTATACCGAATCGGTTGCAATGCCCGGAACGTCACCAAGCGAATTTCTCATGCCAACCTGAAGCGTCTGAGCGATATGACGCTCCTCGCGTTTTTGAGACTCGCCTTCATAGATCAGCTCAAAGTCATGCGCCAGATGCACCAGGTAGTCGTATTCAAGGTCGTCAATTGGTTCTTGGCTGCCATCACGGAGCAGCAAGGCACGCGTCGTCGGCCCCTTGGCAACGTCGGCGGGAACGATTACATCGTTGTTCTGCCGACCGCCGCCCTCCAAACGAACGCGTCCCGCCTCGAAGCCGGAATCGACATAGAGGCCCTGGCACGGCAAGCCATGAGCCCTCAACCATCCGCCCATAGGCATGGATTCGTCGACGCGGGTCAAGCGCACATGCTTAAGATCATCAGCACTCGCACCGCCCAGCACCGACGGCTCAAAACCATCGGAAGCGACCCCCAAACGCGCAGCCGGTGCGGTGGTGGAAAAGAAGAGCGACTCAGGGTCTCCCGGCAGCGCCACGCGACTGCCGCCCTCAAAATCGATGACATAGGCTTCGAGGCCCGCATCGTACTCCACGGGGCAAAAATGGCAATTGAGCACGGCGCAGATTTCGGACGAGACGGCGTGCGAAGCAGCGACCGGATCATCAAGATAGGTAAAAAGCTCATCGCGCAGTACGTTGAGGGAACGACCGAGCTCTGCCGTGCGACGTGAACGCAGACTCGATGCCATGCCTACCAGCTGGATGGACAGGTAGTCGCAAATAACCTCGAGCACGTTCACGTCATAGGCAAGCGGAGCCTGCGGACGCTTCCAGCCCACCTCCAACACACCAAGCACCAGCGTGCCATAAAACACAGGAAGGCAGATCTCACTGCGGTATGGAGGCATATCTTGCACGCGCAGCAGGTGCTTAGAACGATTGTCCAAGTCCATGAACATGCCCGAGGCAATCCTATCGCCCTCAAGGTCCTGCTGAATCGACAGGCGGCAGGCACGAGACTCGCGAAGCACGTAGGTCGGAATGCCCGCGCCGTACGGCATAAACTCGGGCAGATAGCTGTCCTCAAGCTCCTTAGAAACACCGCGGAGCTTAAAGCCGCCGCTCTCGGAAAAATAGATAGCCGCACCGGAGGCATCGAGCGTTCCAACGAGCTGATTCAAAACGGTATCGAGCAAGCTGGGGAGCTCATCGGAGCCCACAGTACTCATAATGACCGAAAGGGTGCCCGAAAGGCGTTTATTCGCCACCCTAAGCTCCGATAGCGCGCGTTTGAGCTGACGATCGTGGGAATACTGCTCTTCGATGCTGTGAAGCGCCACCAGGACACGCGGTGCACGACGTCCAAAGATACGCGGAGGCGTAACGGAGCCCGCGCGAACCAAGACGGGAATAAAAGACCCGTCGCTCAGCTTGAGCATCAGCTCGCTCTCGGAGCCATCGGTCTCAAACGGCAGACGATGTTCGGTCGCGCGCTCAAAGGCAGACGAGTACAGAACGTCTTTGACATCACCGCCGATGACGTCAGCGCGTTCCTCGCACATCAGGTCTAGCAAACGATTATTCACATGCAGAATGGTTCCGTCGAGCTCACAGATGATGACAGCATCGCTCGTGATCTCGACCAGTTGGGCAACGTCTGCCCACTCGTTGCGCTCAAGCGTTTCCATCGTGGACCTCACCGTCTATCGGTAACAAAAAAGCCTCCGAAGAGGCTTCTCAAATGCGATGGTGTCGGAGGCGGGACTTGAACCCGCATGACCAAAAAGCGGTCACTAGCACCTCAAGCTAGCGCGTCTGCCAATTCCGCCACTCCGACATGTTATGTTGTTGATTCGCGGTTCGTTTTGTTGGACCCGCGCGTTCAACGAGGAAGATAATAACCTATGATTCGAGAACTGTGCAAGCACTTTTTTTAAAAAAGTTTACGAATTTGTAAATGCGCAGGTAGACTGACCTGTTCGGGCAGGAATGAGGTTGCCTTCCAACGCGTCCTCGGGCATGCGGCATTATTTTGATCCGCGCTTCGCGCTACAAAATAATGCCGCCCCCTGCGGAATGCGTTGGAAGGCAACCTCATTCCTGCCCTAGGGGCACGTACTCCAGGCACCGTTCTCAAACATGTTCTGGGGCTGATATAGATTTAGTGGCTCGGCTTTGCCGAGCCTTTATATAAGGAGGCCGGAGCTAAAGCTCCGGCCTCGCTCAAATTCTTATTAGATTAAGTGAGCGATCAGGGAATCGCACTCCCCCTGCCGAGTTGCCGCAGGGCCCGCCCTGAAGTTACTTTTCAGAACACTCCGCAGGACGCAAGAAACCCCCGCCGCACGAAGTGCGCAGCGGGGGTTTCTTGCATGTCCGAGGACGTTCTGAAAAGTAACTTCAGGGCGGGCCAGGACGAGAACAACCGACTACAGGTCGATGTGAGATTCCTTGATCGGGAACGGCTCGGCGAAGTGGCACGCGCAGCAGTGGCCCGGGGCAACTTCCTTAAACTCAGGAAGCTTCTCGGAGCAGATACCCTGAGCGATCGGGCAGCGCGTGTGGAAACGGCAGCCGGTCGGCGGATCCAGCGGTGACGGCGGATCGCCGGCGAGGATGATGCGCTTGCGGGTCTTCTGGATATCAGGATCGGGCACCGGCACGGCAGACAACAGCGACTGCGTGTACGGGTGGTGCGGCTCACTATAGAGCGTCTTCCAGTCCGAAACCTCGACCATCTTGCCCAGGTACATAACGGCAACACGGTCGGAAATGTGCTGCACGACAGAGAGGTCGTGAGCAATGAAGAGATAAGCCGTACCGAACTTGTCCTGGAGCTCCTTAAGAAGGTTCAGGACCTGGGCCTGAATGGATACGTCAAGTGCAGAGACAGGCTCGTCGCAGATGATCAGCTTGGGCTTCAGGGCGAACGCGCGGGCGATGCCGACACGCTGACGCTGACCGCCCGAGAACTCATGCGGATAGCGGTTGATGTGCTCGGGGTTCAGGCCGACGACGTCCAGCAGCTCGCGGACGCGCTCAATGCGCTCCTCCTTGGTACCCACGCCATGAATGGTCATGGGCTCGGAGACGATCTCGCCGATGGTCATACGAGGGTTCAGCGAAGCATAAGGATCCTGGAAGATAAACTGCATCTCGCGACGCATGTCCTTGATCTCATGCTTGCTCATCTCGGCAACATCTTTGCCCTGGAAGAACACCTTACCGGCGGTCGGCTTGGTCAAGCGCATGATGGTGCGACCCGTCGTGGACTTACCGCAACCAGACTCACCAACCAGACCAAAGGTCTCGCCAGGATAAATCTCAAAAGAGATGTCATTTACAGCAGAGACGACACGCTTGGAAAAACGCTTGGCGAACATGCCGGACTCTGCGGGGAACTCCTTAGAGAGGTGTTCGACCTTCAGCAACGGAGTACGCTCGTTGGTATCTGCCATTACGCCTCGCCTCCCTTCTTGGAATCCTTGCGCGTACGGGACGTCTCAGGAGCGTTCTTGAGAAACTCGGGGTCACCGGAGTAGTGGCACGCAGAGTAATGACCAGACTCGGTGACAACGCGCTCGGGGCGCTGCTTGCGGCACTTATCGGTCGCATAGGGACAACGAGGCGAGAACACGCAGCCCTCGGGCAGGTTCATGAGCGAAGGCGGGTTGCCGTGAATCGGCGTAAGCGGCTTCTTCTCTTCGATGGCCTGCTCCGGGATGGAGCGGATAAGGCCCCAGGTGTAGGGGTGGCGGCTCTCGTAGAAGATTTCCTCAGCAGTACCGAACTCGACGGGACGGCCGGCGTACATAACCATGATCTTGTCGGCCATGTCGGCGACGACGCCCAGGTCATGGGTAATCATGATGATGGCATTGCCGTTCTTCTCCTGCATTTCCTGCATGAGCTCGATAATCTGAGCCTGAATGGTAACGTCCAGAGCCGTCGTGGGCTCGTCGGCAATCAGAATATCGGGATCGCAGGCAAGAGCCATGGCAATCATGACGCGCTGACGCATACCGCCAGAGAACTGGTGCGGATACTCATTGACGCGCTTCTCGGGCTCGGGAATACCAACGAGGTCCAAAAGCTCGGTGGCACGCTTGAGCGCCTCCTGCTTGGAGTAGCCACGGTGCAGACGAAGGCCCTCGCCCACCTGCTTGCCGATCTTATAAACCGGGTTCAAGGAGGTCATAGGATCCTGGAAGATCATCGCGATATCGTTGCCGCGAATGTGCTGCATCTCTTCCTCGGTCATCTCGAGGATGGAGCGGCCGCGATAGCGAACGTCACCGCCCTCGATCTTTCCCGGAGGCATCGAGATAAGGCCCATGATGGTCATGGCGGTCACGGACTTACCGGAGCCGGATTCACCGACGACTCCCAGGGTCTCGCCGCGATCGAGCGTGTAGGAGACACCGTCGACAGCGCGAACGACGCCATCCTCGGTGTGGAAATACATCTTAAGGTCATCGACCTCGAGCAGATGCTGGCCCTCGGGAACCGGCTGGTCCTTCAGGTCCACATAGTTCTTGTTCTTCTTCATCCTTATGCGTCCTTCATCTTGACGTCGAGGGCGTCGCGCAGACCGTCACCCAGCAGGGTGAAGGCGAGCACCGTCGAGAGAATTGCCAGACCGGGCATGATCATCATCCAGGGAGCAGTCAGAAGATACTGCTGACCGTCCTGAATCATGGAGCCCCACGAAGGCGTAGGCGGAATAACGCCCATGCCGAGGAAGGACAGAGCGGACTCGGTCAGAATGGCGCCACCAATGTTCATGGTTGCGTAGACCACGATAGAGGCGACGGAGTTCGGGAAAATGTGACGCACGACGATACGAGCATCGGATGCACCCATCGCGCGCGCAGCGTCAACATAGTCGTTTTCCTTGACCGTCAGGATCGCGGATCGGAAGACGCGCGCAATAGAAGGCCAGCCGAGAATACCGATGGCGATAAAGACATTCTGAAGACCACGGCCGATAACGGCGATCATGGCGACGACGAACAGCACGTACGGGAACGCTAGGAAGATATCCGCAAAGCGCATGATGATCGTATCCCAGATTCCGCCGTAGAAACCGGCCAGAGCACCCATGACCAGACCGATCACCGTGGAGATGGCGGTGGCCATAATGCCGACGGACAGCGAAACGCGTGCACCGTAGATAACGCGGACGAGAATGTCGCGACCAAGGGCGTCGGTGCCAAACGGATGCTCGGCACACGGAGCCAGCAACGAAGTCTCGGCCATGGTAGTCGAGTCGGAAGCCGTCGGCGACCCGAGCCAGGGCTTAGCCCACAGGTCGGCGGTCAGGGCAACCACAACGACGATGATGATCCAGCAAACACCGATAACGGCGAGCTTGTTCTTACGAAGACGCTTAAAAGCGTCGCCCCACAGCGTGCGGGACTTAGCGGGAGCAGATGCGGCCTTAGTGGCGGTAGCCTGCCCCTGAGACTGAGAATCAGTTTCCTGCATGAGACGTACCTCCCTTAGGCCTTATCCGACGGACCGCCAAGGCGGATGCGCGGGTCGAGGAATGCATAGCTAATGTCGACGAGCAGGTTGATCACCATGACGACGACGACGATGAGCGTAACACCGCCCATAACGATGGGCCAGTCACGCATGCTGATGGCGCGGTAGACCTCAGAGCCGATACCGGGCCAGTTAAAGACCGTCTCGGTCAGGATGGCGCCCGAAAGCATGCCACCGAAGTCGACACCAATATAGGTAACGACGGGGATGAGTGCATTCTTAAGCGCATGCTTGACGATGATCTCGCGATTGGAGAGACCCTTAGCCTTTGCCGTGCGGATGTAATCCTGGTTCATGACGTCGAGCAGCTGCGAGCGCATGATGCGGGCAGCATAGGCGGTCGAAACCGAAGCCAGCGTAATGGTCGGAAGCACATAGTGCATCCAATCCTGATACTGAGAGCTGGCACCGCCGGCACCCGAAATCGGCATGGAGAAAGCGCCGCCGGTGGCATCCTTAAGGATGACGCCAAAGAACAGCTGCAGCAGCATACCGAGCCAGAAGGCAGGGACGGCAACGAGAATCGACGTGGTGAGCGTTACCAAAATATCCCAGAAGGAGTAACGCTTTACTGCCGAAATGATACCCGCACCGATACCCATGATTGCCTCGAGCACGATGGCGCACGCGGCGAGTTTAACCGTATACGGATACTTCTGAGCAAAGATTTCCGCAACCGGCAGCTTGCGCTGGTACGAATTGCCCAGATCGCCATGAAGCAGACCATTCATGTAATTCAAGTATTGGTCCACAAGCGACGTTGGAACGGGATCGCCGTTCTCGTCAAGGATCGCGTTGCCGTCTTCGTCCGCCTGGACCAGGTGATAGCGCACGCGAAGTTGAAGCTCCACCTCGGGGGACAGAGCCTTGTCTCCACCGATCAGCTTGATCGGATCTCCCGGCACGATGTTCTGGAGGGCGAACAGAATCAGCGTAACGCCCAAAAATACCGGGATGAACTGAAGCACACGTTTAACGATGTACTTACCCATACCACTCCCCTATCTAGGGATTAACCTAAATGGGATGCCGATCGCCAGACCGGCATCCCAAAATTACCATCAGCCAGTTTACCCCAGGTTAGGGAGAACTGTATGTTTCCCATGAGGTCTACGTAAATACTTGACCCTCACGGAAGCTGCAAACTCTTAGGCGAGCTCGGCGGTACCCAGCTCGGCGTGCTTCTGCGGATCGACATAGAGGTGCTTGATGCGATCGGAGCCAGCGATGGTGTGCGTGTAGAACATCACCGGGATGACCGGGCAGTCGGCAGCGACCATTGCGTCGGCCTCCTGCATCTTAGCGACGCGCTCTTCGTCGTCAACCGTGGTACGGGCCTCGTCGACCTTGGCGTCGAACTCGGGGTTGTTGTAACCAGAGCGGTTGTCGCCACCGAGGGAGTCAGAGTGGAACAGCGGATACAGGAAGTTGTCCATGATCGGGTAGTCGGCAATCCAGCCCAGACGACCGAACTGATAGTTGAAGTTCTGGTACTGCTCGAGCAGCGCAGACCACTCAGGAGTCTCGGAGACGGCGGTAACGCCGACCTTGGCGAGGTCGCCGATGATGGACTCCATAATCTCCTTATGGCCACCGTCCTGGTTGTAGGAAAGGGTCACGTTAATGCCACGATCGCCGTTAGCGCCAGCGGGAGCAACCTTGTCGAGGTACTCGTTGGCCTTGTCGACGTCGTAGGCGCAGAACTCCCATGCGCCCTCCTTGTAGCCATCGATGCCCGGAGGAACAATGCCGTCGGCGGGGGTACGGGTACCCTTGAAGATGGTCTTGCAGATGGCCTCACGGTTAATGGCCAGGGAGATACCCCTGCGCAGGTCGGCGTTGTTGAACGGCTCGGCCGTGGTGTTGCAGGTCAGGTAGTAGGTGGAAGGCTCGGCGCCGAGCAGCATGCGCTCGCCGTCGCCCATGGTGTAGCCGTCCTTGGACACGCCGCGATCCTTCTTGGCAGCGTCGATCTGAGCAACGGGAACGTCGCAGATATCGAGGTTACCGGCCTGGAACTCCTTGTAGGCGGTCTCCACGTCCTTGATGACCTGGAAGTGGATGCCATCGATCTTGGCCTTGTCGCCATAGTAATCGTCGAACTTCTTGAGGTTGATCTCCTGACCATCCTCCCACTTGCCGTCCATCATGAACGGGCCGTTACCGACCGGTGCAAGATAGAAGCTCTTGGCATCGGACTCGGCGCACTCGGGAACCGGGGCCAGAGCCGGGTGAGAGGCGACGAAGGGGAAGTCGGCGTAAGCGGAAGACAGCTTAACGACGAGGGTCTCATCGTCGGGGCAGGTAACACCGCTGAGCTCGGTGGCGTTACCGGCAAGCAGGTCGTCATAGCCCTCGACCATGGAAAGGTGATAGGAGACCTCGGAAGGGCCGTACTCGGTAGCGATGGCCGACTTGGTGTTGACCAGACGCTCCCAACCGAGCTTGAAGGACTTGGAGGTAACGTCGTCACCGTTGTGGAACTTGGCCTTCTTGATCTTGAAGGTGAACTCGGTGGCATCGTCGTTGGCCTCGAAGGACTCGCAAGCCAGCGGAACGATCTCGCCCTTCTCGGCGTCATAAGAGGTCAGAGCGTCAAAGAGCTGGTACTCGACCTGAGTGCCCTGGTCCTCCTTGACATTGTAGGGGTCAATGCAGACCGGGTTGTTGATGTAGAAGTTCAGCGTCGAACCGGACTCAGAACCGGAAGTGTCGCCGCCCTTCTTGCCGCATGCGGCAAGAAAAGCCATGGAGCTCGCAGCAAGGGTACCGCCGACAAAGGCGCGACGACCCATAACGGGCTGGTGGAACATAGAATCAGCCATGCCATCCTCCTTATGAGATAGGACAAAGAAACGTTCAGTCGGACACATGTCGAGACAATCCGATCCGAACCATCAAAACGCCGCCCGCTGCTATGGCTGGTTATGCACAACGGACCAACGTTTCGCAATACAGTAGCGCATTTTATACACGATTTGGGGCTAATTCCGATTAACGGTCGAGAATTTCTTTAGTTGGGCGAAGTATGTGAGGATATTTTGACTCTGTTACAAATGTGTAAACAAAAAGGGTCCCGCACTTGCGGAACCCTTTTCAAGTATTTATGAGGCTCGTGCTTAGTAGCCGACGATGCCCTGCGGGAAGAAGAACATGCACAGGACGACACACACGGCAAAAACGACGGCCATAATTACCGTCAGGCGATCGAGGTTCTGCTCCATGACGCCCGTGGCAGAGCTGGAGTTATACAGCGAGCTAGCGATCATATCCGAAACGCCGGTGCCCTTACCGGAATGCATCAGGACGAGAATCGTCAGCGCCACGGCAGAGACAGCCCAAACGACAAACAGAAGAATCTGGAACGGACCCATAGATAAGCTCCTTAATAGAACAATTCAAACTCCAGTACTGTACCACAACCCCCGGCACTCCCCCACCTGCCATTTGGGGACGGGGTAGAAATGGCAGAAATACCAAAAAGGGGGTCGTCCGGTTGTGGACAACCCCCTTACTAGAAAACGGTGTTTGTTTTCTATTAGGCCTCGGTGGCGAGCACGCGGCCCGTCATCTCGGCGGAAGGCTCAAGACCAGCCATGGTGAGCATAGTCGGAGCGATATCGGAGAGACGACCGTCCTCGATACCGGTAAGCTGTGCCTTCTCATCAACGATGATGAACGGCACGCGGTTGGTGGTGTGAGCCGTAAACGGATGCTTGGAACCGTCGGAAGCGACGTCAAACATGTGATCGGCGTTGCCGTGGTCGGCGGTGATCAGCGCAAAGCCGCCCTTGGCGAGAATCGCCGGGACAACCTTGGACAGGGCATCGTCAACGGCCTCGACAGCCTTGACGGCGGCGTCGAACACGCCGGTATGGCCAACCATGTCGCAGTTCGCGAAGTTCACGATGTAGAAATCAGCGCGATCCTCGTTGATTGCGGCGACGAGCTTCTCGGTAACCTCGGGAGCGCTCATCTCGGGCTGCAGATCGTAGGTGGCAACCTTGGGGGAAGCGACGAGCACGCGCTCCTCGCCCTCCTTGGGCTCCTCGATGCCACCGTTGAGGAAGAACGTCACGTGAGCGTACTTCTCGGTCTCGGCGGTGTGCAGCTGCTTCAGGCCGTTGGCTGCGATGACGTCGGCCAGAACGTTCTCGGGGAACGTCTTGGCGAAGGCGACCTCGACGTCAAACGTCGGATCGTACTCGGTCATCGTCACAAAGTGCGAGAGCTTAATCTGCTCGCGCTCAAAGCCGTCGAACTCCTTGTCCGTGAACGCGCGAGTCATCTGACGGGCGCGGTCGGGACGGAAGTTGAAGAAGATGGCCGCGTCGCCCTCGTGGATGCCCTCATTGTGGGCAGCAAAGGGCTCGACGAACTCATCGCCGCGCGGATCCTTCTCGTAGTAGGCCTTGATACCGGCAACGGGGTCGGTATCGGCATCGGACGCATTGACCATGACATCGTAGGCGCGCTGGATGCGCTCCCAACGGTTGTCGCGGTCCATGGCCCAATAACGGCCCGAGACGGTAGCAACGCGAGCGTCGCAACCGGTCTCCTCGGAAATCTTGGCCAAGAAAGCGCAGAACTCGCTCATGTAACCGGCACCAGACTGCGGGTCGACATCGCGACCATCCATAAAGGCGTGGACGCGAACGGTCTTGACGCCATGCTGGGCAGCCATCTTGACCAGAGCCTCGACATGGTTCATGTGGGAGTGAACGCCGCCAGGGCTCATAAGGCCCATAAGGTGAAGGGTCTTGCCCTCGGCCTTGACATCGTCCATAGCCTTGACGAAAACCTCGTTCTTGGCGATGGAGCCGTCCTTGATGGCATTGTTGATGCGCGAAAGCTCCTGGAACACGATGCGACCGGCACCGATGTTGAGGTGACCCACTTCGGAGTTGCCCATCTGGCCGTCGGGAAGGCCCACGTCCTCGCCCGAAGCGCCGAGCGTAGTGTGAGGATACTTCTCGTACAGGCTATCAAGGAAGGGCGTCTTGGCAGCGGCGACGGCGTTCTCGCCATCAGCCGGAGCAAGGCCGCAACCATCCATGATGATCAGGAGTGCAGGAAGATGACGCTGTGCCATATGTCCTACTCGCCTGCCTTGACGACCATAGAGGCGAAGTCGGCAGCCTTGAGCGAAGCGCCGCCCACGAGGGCGCCGTCAACGTCGGGCTTGGCGACGAGCTCGGCAATGTTGCCGGGCTTAGCGGAACCGCCGTAGAGAACGCGGATGCCGTTGGCGAGCTCCTCGCCGAACATCTCCTTGAGGGTCTCACGGATAGCGCCGCAGACCTCCTGAGCGTCCTCGGCGGTAGCGGTCTTGCCGGTGCCGATGGCCCAGATGGGCTCGTAGGCGACGACGACCTGCTTGGGGCAGGTGATCTCAAGACCAGCAAGGCCAGCCTTGACCTGGTTCACGACGTGCTCGACATAGGTGCCGGCCTCGCGGACCTCAAGGGACTCACCGCAGCAGAAGACGGGAACAAGACCGGCGGCAACGAGGGCCTTGGCCTTCTTGTTCTGATCCTCGTCGGTCTCGTGGAAGTAATCACGACGCTCCGAGTGACCGATGATACAGTAGGTGCAGCCAGCGGACTTGAGCATGTCGCAAGAGGACTCACCGGTGAAGGCGCCCTTGGCCTCCCAGTACACGTTCTGTGCACCGAGAGCGATGGGGGCAGCCTGAATGCGGTCATGAACCGTGGTGATGTCGATGGTCGGAGGGCAGACGAGCACCTCGACGCCAGCCGGAACCTCGGGCAGAGCCTGGGCCAGCTCGTCGGCGAGCTTGGCAGCCTCGGCGACGTCGTTGTTCATCTTCCAGTTACCAGCGATAAGAAGGGTGCGATTAGGCATCGAGAAGCGCCTCCACTCCGGGCAGGGCCTTACCCTCGACGAGCTCCATGGAAGCGCCACCGCCGGTGGAGATCCAGCTCATCTTGTCGGCCAGGTTAAACTTGTTGACGGCTGCGACGGAATCGCCACCACCGATGATCGAGGTGCAGTCGGCCTCGGCGACAGCCTCGGCGATAGCCTGGGTGCCGTGAGCGAAGTTGTCGAACTCGAAGACGCCCATGGGGCCATTCCAGAACACAGTCTTGGCGCCCTTGACGGCCTCGGCGTAGAGCTCCTCGGTCTTGGGGCCGATGTCCATGCCCTCACGATCGTCGGGGATAGCGTCAGAAGCGACAACCTCGGGGACAGCGTCCTCGCCAAAGTGATCGGCAACGCGGTTGTCGATGGGGAGCAGGATCTTGACGCCCTTCTCCTCGGCCTTCTTGAGCATCTCGCCGGCGCGCTCGACCCAGTCCTCTTCCTTGAGGGACTGACCAACGGACAGGCCCTGAGCCAGGAAGAAGGTGTAGGCCATGCCGCCACCGATGATCAGGGTGTCAGCGGAGTCGATGAGGTGATCGAGAACGCCGATCTTGGAGGAAACCTTGGAACCGCCGACGATAGCGACGAAGGGGCGCTCGGGCTCGGCGAAGATGCCGGTCAGCGTGTCGACCTCCTTCTCGAGCAGGAAGCCAGCGACGGCAGGCAGGTAAGCGGCGGGGCCCACGACGGAACCCTGGGCGCGGTGAGCGGTGCCGAAGGCATCGAGAACGAAGACGTCACCATAGGAAGCGAGCTTCTTGGCGATCTCGGGATCATTCTTCTTCTCACGCTTATCGAAGCGGACGTTCTCGAGAACGAGGACCTTGCCCGGCTCGACGGCGGCAACGGCCTCGGCGGCCTTCTCGCCATACGTGTCGGCAACAAAAGCAACGTCAAGGCCAGAGAGCTCGGCGAGCTTCTTGGCGACCGGCTCGAGGGAGAGCTCGGGCTGGAAGCCAGTGCCCTCGGGACGGCCGAGGTGACTCATGAGGATGACGCGAGCGTTGTGCTCAACGAGATAGTTGATGGTGGGCAGGGCAGCCTTGATGCGGGTGGTGTCGCCAACGACGCCATCCTTGATAGGCACGTTGAAGTCAACGCGGACGAGAACGCGCTTGCCGTCGACATCGATGTCGCGGACGGTCTTCTTGGTAAAGGCCATGTTTGCTTCTACCTTTCGTACGTGTCTGCCTCCCATTACGGCAGACGATTTCTTATAAAAAGGGCGCGACCCTAGGGTGTAAGCCCTATGAGGCCGCGCCCTTCTTTAGACGCTCAACGAGCTATTCGCTAAAAGCCAAATTAAGCAACGAACTTCTCGAAGTACTTGATGGTGCGGACCATCTGGGAGGTGTAGGAGTTCTCGTTGTCGTACCAAGAGGTGACCTGCACCAGGGTCTGGCCGTTGCCGAGGTCGGAGGCCATGGTCTGCGTGGCGTCGAAGATGGAGCCGTGGGTCTCGCCGACGATGTCGCGGGAGACGATCTGGTCCTCGTTGTAGGCGAAGGTCTCGGGGATGGTCTCGGCGTAGGCCTTCATGGCAGCGTTGACCTCGTCGACGGTGACCTTCTTGTCAACGACGGCGTAGAGGTTGGTCAGCGAGCCAGTCGGCGTCGGGACGCGCTGGGCGGCACCGATGAGCTTGCCGTTGAGCTCGGGGAGAACCAGGCCGATGGCCTTGGCAGCGCCCGTGGTGTTCGGGACGATGTTCTCGGAGCAGGCGCGGGAGCGACGGAAGTTGCCCTTGCGCTGCGGGCCGTCAAGCGGCATCTGGTCGCCGGTGAAGGCGTGAATGGTGGTCATGATGCCGGACACGATGGGAGCGAAGTCGTTCAGACCCTTGGCCATCGGGGCGAGGCAGTTGGTGGTGCAGGAAGCAGCGGAGATGATGTTGTCCTCAGCGGTCAGCGTCTCATGGTTGACGTTGTACACGATGGTAGGCAGATCGCTGCCGGCCGGAGCGGAGATGACGACCTTCTTGGCGCCAGCGTTGATGTGAGCCTGAGCCTTAGCCTTGCTGGTGTAGAAGCCGGTGCACTCGAGAACGACGTCGACGTCGAGGTCGCCCCAAGGCAGGTTGTTGGCGTCGGCCTCCTTGTAGATCTTGATCTCCTTGCCGTCAACGGTGATGGAATCCTCGCCAGCAACGACCTCGTGATCGCGAGCATAGTTGCCCTGCGTGGAGTCGTACTTCAGCAGGTAAGCGAGCATATCGGGAGAGGTGAGGTCGTTGATAGCGACGATCTCGGAGCCCTCATGACCGAACATCTGACGGAAAGCCAGACGACCGATGCGACCGAAGCCGTTAATAGCAACCTTTACTGCCATTGTGTCTCCTTTCGTAAGGCCCCCGCAAGCTACAGCGCCCGCCGTTGAGGCCCACAAACTAACCACTCGCCTAATATACCTTTTTTTTGACTTGAATTTCACGAGAATGCTCGAAATTGAAAATCAAATTTGCGTTAAAACGCTTTAATGCTTAAAACAGCAGTTCAACCACCATATAAGCTCTTGCGTTAAACTACCTGCTCGCTTCAATGAGCTTTTCAAGGCGCAAAACACGGTGATACAAGGCCGACTTCGACAAAGGAGGGTCGGCCATTTCCCCCAAATCTCGCAGCGAGAGATCGGGGTAACGCTCGCGTAAGTCACAAAAAACTGCCAGAGCGTCCGGCAGCGTTTCGCGCAAACCGCGCCGATTAAGCTCGTCGATGAGCGCAAGCTGATGTTGAGCGGCACCGGCACTTCTGGTCTGGTTGGCAAGCTCTGCGTTCACGCGACGATTTACATCGTTCTTCACCAGCTTGACTGCGCGGGCCTCTTCAATCTCGGCAACGCTGCGCTTGGCGCCAACCAGCTGCAGCAGACGTTTAATCTCCTCGGCACTCTTGATGTACACGGCATACGAGCCGCGACGCGCATTGACGCGGGCGTGGACTCCAATCTGCTCCAGAAGGACGCAAAGCCCCTTTGCATACTCCTCGCCCTGGACCGCGATCTCCAAATGAAAATCGCCACGCGGGTCGGCAACAAAGCCTCCGGCAATCAGCGCACCGCGAACATAGGCGAGCCTGCAGCAAGGACGGGCGACGATGTGGCGCGGCACACCTGCGACGAGCCCTCCCATACGGTCCAGAATGCCCAGCAGCACCAGAGCCTTGTCCAGGTCGGGTTGATCGGGCAGGGTAATGAGATAGTTACGGACCTTATGCAAGACCGATTTACGAACGGTGAATTCCGTTTTGAGCTTAAGGATGCGATGCGTCAGTGTGATCATCGTGCGCGCGACGGCGCCCGTCTCGGTCGCGACCGTCAAACGATACCGCCCGGAGCCGGCCAGCGAAAGCGTACCGCTCACACGCGTCAGGGCGGCAAGCGTCGACAAATCGCAGTATTCACATTCGGGTTCGCAGCGCGCGAGCTCGTCACGCACCTCGGCGGTAAACGACATGCAGACCTAGGCTTTCGTGTTGGCGCGCGACAGGTCACGATGGGAAATGCTCACGTGATACTGGGCGCCTTCCAAATAACGTGCCGTGGCCTCGGCGATGGCAACGCTGCGGTGTTGACCGCCCGTGCAACCGATGGCAATAGAAAGCTGCGGCTTGCCCTCTGCGATATAACCCGGCATGACTGTATCGAGCAGCTGGGTCCAGGCCTTCCAGAACTCCTGGGTCTTGGGGTGGTCCAAGACAAAATCGGAGACCCTCTTATCGAGACCGGTCATGGTACGCATCTCGGGATCGTAGAAAGGATTGGGCAAGAAGCGAACATCAATCATGATGTCCGCCTCGACGGGCATGCCGTGCTTAAAACCGAACGAGAACACGTGGACATCCATAAGTTGCTGGTCGGACAACTCGGAAAAAGCCATGCGTAGCTTGTTTCGTAAGGCAGAAGTGCGCAAGCGACTTGTGTCGATAATCATATCGGCTCGATCGCGAACGCCCTGCAGTTGCAGACGTTCACGCTGAATAGCGTCGGCCGTGGTCTCCCCCGGCTTTGCAATGGGATGCCGGCGACGGTTTTCGCTATACCGGCGAATCAGCACCTCGTCAGACGCCTCGAGAAACACGATGTCGCAGCTCATCTCGCGCTCTTCGAGCGCGGCGACCGCATCGAGCAGTTCATCGAATAAGCCCTGGCTACGAAGGTCACAGGTGACGGCAAGGTGCCTGCCCACGCCCGTATTGATGCCAACGAGCTCAGCAAGCTGGGCGATCAGGCGCGGGGGGAGGTTGTCGATACAAAAATAGCCCATGTCCTCAAACACATGCATAGCTTGCGTTCGGCCCGATCCGGACATTCCGGTGATGATGACGATATCGGGGATACGCTCCGAGCGCTCCGCCGCATCCATGGCATCTCCCTTTTGCATGTGTGCCTCCTAAAACAGCGCGGGACCCGGCCAGCGGATCCCGCGCGATCAATTGCCTTTATTGAGTATACCGCCCCAAGCGGATACGAGGCCCGTCTTACGCCTCAAGCGCAGCCTTGAACCAACTCGTAATACTCGTGGGGTGCGTGATGGCGGTGCCGACGACAACGGCCCACGCGCAACTTGCGGACGATATACCTTACCCACCAACAAACCCAGCTTGGGCGCCGCGTTCAGCGACCGATACGCACATCCGCTTGAACGGTATTTACTACCGTTTACCGAAATCGTTGACAAACAAAATGGCAGACAGTATGCATTCACGAGGTGAGATATCAGTCATCGTCAATCCGCAGGATAGCAGCGCTTTTCCTTCGACGTAGTCAAACGTTTTAGCGTTAATAAAACGCGAAATCAGCAGGCAATCACAGTGAAATAAAAGGTTGAAATTCACGCAATCATATATCAGTTGTTTAGGGTGTGTTTAGTTTTCGGATCGGCTTGTGGAGGCCTTGTCTCGCTCTTCATTCCAGGCAGCAAGAGCCTCATGGACCGATCTTGCGACATCGGCAGGTATGCCGCGAACTTCCGCGATCTCTTGCTCGCTCGCCGCGCGCAACCGCTTCATCGAGCCAAAATGGCGCATAATAGCACGTTTTCTGGTGGGTCCCACACCTGGAACATCGTCGAGCACCGAGACCGTCATTGCCTTATCGCGCAGCTCGCGATGGAATGTAATGGCAAAACGGTGCGATTCGTCTCGCACCTGTTTGATCAAATAGAGCGAAGCAGACCCTGTCGGCAGCACGACAGGCGTCTCGTCCCAAGGAACGAAAACCTCCTCATCGGCCTTCGCCAAGCCGCAAACTGGTATATCGAGTCCCAGGGCCTCAAGTTGTTTGATAGCTGCCGTCAACTGCGGCTTGCCGCCGTCGACAACAAGCAAATCAGGGCGCGAGCCAAAGCGCTCGTCGGCCATGCGCTCGGGAGCGTAGCGCCGACCAAGAACCTCGGACATCGAAACGAAGTCGTTCGCCTCGTCCAGTTCGGCCTGGATTTTAAAGCGTCGGTACTGGCTCTTGTCGGCACGGCCGTTGGTAAACACCACCATCGACGCAACCGTGAAGGTGCCATGCAGCGTGGAAATATCGAAACACTCGATACGCATCGGAGGCTCGGGCAGTGCCAGAGCACTCTCGAGCTCCAAAAGTGCCTGATTGGTGCGATCGTCGGCATAACCCGTGCGCATCATGTAGCGCATAAGGGCATGACGGGCATTTTTGGATGCCATATCGAGTAATCGATGCTTTTCGCCGCGCTGAGGTCTATGGAGATGGCAGGAGCGTTCACGCTTGGCCGCAAGCCACTCCCCCAGCGCCTCTGCGTCCTCAAGCTCAACAGAAAGGTTGATCTCGGCTGGAATATCAGCCGTCTCCTCGTAATAGCGCTTAAGAAAACCCGACTGGAGTTCTTCCTCATCGACATCGAGGCCCTTATCGAGAATAAACTCACAGGTTCGAACCGTTCGGCCCTCGCGCACGACAAAGACGCAGGCGGCCGAGATGGTCTCCTCGCGATAAAAGCCAATGACATCGATATCGACACTGGACGGAAATACGACCTGCTGGCGATCATCCAGGCCCCTGATGACATCTAGACGACGCTTGACGCGTGCCGCACGCTCAAAATCGAGCGCCTCGGCAGCCTCTGCCATCTCGGCCGTGAGCTCGTCGACGACATCCTTGCGATGGCCAGACAAAAAGCGCTCGACGCGCTTAACGTTCTTGGCATAGTCGGCGGGAGAAATCACACCAACACACGCGCCCGGCCCACGGCCGACATGATAGTCAAAGCAAGGCCGCCCGTTTTGCGCACAAATCATATTGACGATATCTTCTTCGCCCTTGTGAGACTCGACAATACGGCGGCATCGACGCCACTCCGCACAAGAAGCCGAACAGATCGGGATCACCTTGCGCAGCGTATCAATGGTCTCACGCGCCGCGCGACTGTCAGTGTAGGGACCAAAATAACGCGTTCCCGGCTTATGGCGCTCACGCGTATATTTAATAGCCGGGAACAGATCGCTCTTGGTGATAGCGATAAAGGGATAGCTCTTGTCGTCCTTAAGGTCCACATTAAAGTACGGATGGTACTGGCCGATCAGGTTGCGCTCGAGCACAAGTGCCTCATGCTCGGTTTCGACAACGATGTAGTCAAAGCTCGCAACCAATTGCATCATGAGCGGTATTTTTTGACGCTCATCCTGCAGCGTCACGTACTGGCGCATACGGGAGCGCAGGTTTTTCGCCTTGCCAACGTAGATGACATCGCCCTTGGCATCTTTCCAAAGGTAACATCCGGGCTGCGTGGGAACGCGCGAAACCTGCTCGGCAAGTGTTGGTATGTTGTCGTGGCCGGCCACACGCACCTACTCGCGACGAAGCAGCGCCGAGACTTCGGGCATCTTAAAGACGAAGGCAAGACCAAAAGTTACAGCGAGCGAAACGACGCCTGCAACACAAACGTAGCCCAGGGTAATTAGGATCGAGCTGCCAAGCACTCCGACAAAGTGCTCGAGTGCCCACATGACGCCGGCACCCGCGGCGGCGCCCAAGCCACCGAAAAATAGGCCGAAGAAACCGCCGTGCAGGATAGACCTGACCTGAAGACCATGCAGATGACGGCGCAGCCACCACAGTGAGCATCCGACCAAGACCACGTAGTCAACGACGTACGAAAGCGCAATAGCCGGCATACCGTAGCCCAGCACCACGCCAAACAGCAGCACCGAACCGGCCTGACCGATAGCGGAGTACAGGCAATAGCGGCTATAAGGTTTCATATCGAGCAGGGCCGAGAAGCTCTTCTGCATGAGCACGACCACACCATAGAGCGGCAACGAAAACGCCAGGTAAATAAGGAACTCCGACACCAGCGCCACACCGGATGCATCGAACTTGCCAGCGCAGTAAATCATGTTGAGCGGACGGGCGAAGACGATCAGGTACAGCGCAAACGGAATCAGGAAAAAGAGCATCTGGGCGACACCGCGCGAAATGCCCGTGCGGACGCTGTCATAATCCTTCTCCTGCGCATCGTGAGAGAGTTCGGTATAGAGTGCCGTCGAAAGCGAGGCGGCGATCAGCGCATAGGGCAATGTGTACCACAGGCGCGCATATGCGATGACGGAAGGGCCGGTCTCGGGCTGCACCACCAGTGCGGCGGCATTGGTAATGGAGGTCGAGACAAACATGCACACCGTGGCGAGCAGCGTCGGGATACCAAGCGCGATCGTCTGTCGCAGCGCGGGGTCCTTAAAGTCGATATGGATATGAGGATGCACGCCATGCTTGCCAAGCGCGGGAATCTGGCAGGCCATTTGGACAAAGACGCCGAGGGTCGTACCAGCTGCGATCAAGATAATACCGGCCTGCTCGCCAAATTGTGCAGACACGGGAGCAAAACCCATAAAGCTGGCGATGACGATGACATTGTTGAGAACCGGGGCAAACGTCGACCAGAAGTAGTCGCGGTGTGCGTTGAGAACGCCCGAGAACACCGAGCCCAAGCCATAAAACAGAATTTGGATTGCAAAGAAGCGGAACATGAACGCGGCGGTATCCATGCTCCCGCCGTCACCCGAAAGAAAAGACTGCGTCCAAATAAAGCCCGGAGCGAACACGGTACCCAAGACCGAAATGCCGCCCAGCAGCAAGAGCAGGATGCCAAGCAGGTTGCCCACATATTCATTTGAGGCTTCGCGCCCCTGCTCGCGGCGGACGCCCATGTACACCGGCAAAAAGGCGGTAACCAACATACCGCCCATCACGAGCTCGTAGAGCATGTTGGGCAGGTTGTTGGCGACCTGATAGGAAGACGAGAGCAGCGACATGCCGATAGCGGCAGCCATAGCCCACGTGCGGATAAAACCGGTGACACGCGACACAATGGTCAGCACGGTCATAAGGCCGGCAGACCGACCCACCGTGGAATAGTCGGACGAGCCCATATCGTCCACGTCGTCCTGAGATCCCATGCGAGACTCGGACTGCGGCTCAATCTCATCGTCAGAGGAAAGAGGGCCATCCGCCGCAAAGGGATCATCGACTAAGATCGCATTGTCGCCAGACGCGGCATAATCCCCAAACACCGTATCGACTTCCTGCATGGCAGCACCTCGACCAGAAAACGACAAGGGATCCCAATCGTCATCGTCGTCGACCGTCACGCCTTCGACGAGATCAACTGAACCGAGCGGTGACCATTCATCATCAGAAAGCAACAGTTCGCCGTCATCGGGAGCATCCTGCGTTGCAGGGCTAACGGCGGCCGCGCCCTGATGCGAACTTTTCCCTTGTGCGGCCATCAAAAACACCGCAGTCTCATCGGGACGCGGGGCATGAGGCGTATCCAAAGTGCTGGACGTCCGATCCAAGCCTGTACGAGCAGCGGCCAAAAACACTGCCGTCTCGTCGGGTCGAGTCGAGGAAAGAGGCGAACGAGAAGGCACCGGACCGGCACCGGCGGCACGCAAATACACCGCCGTCTCACCCGGATCGGCGGCAGCCGACCAGGCTTTACGAATCTTATGTTCGACCGAAGCCAGCTCAGGCGAAGACGCCGAGGGGGTCGGCCCCTTTGCAAAATGAGCCCCGCGCTTTGATTCTTCCTGCGGCATCGCTCAGTCCTCTCTCGTAATCGGGGCGACCGTGGCCCCGCAAAAAGCAACTAAGTCGTCGGGTGCAACCTCAAGCTGGTAGCCGCGCTTGCCTCTCGAAATAAAAATGGTATCCCAAAGGACACATGTCTCATCAATCAGCGTTCGATAGCGCTTTTTCATACCGACAGGACTACAGCCACCGCGCACATAGCCAGTCGCGGCAAGCAAATCTTTGACATGCATCATGGTCAGCGACTTTTCGCCTGCGGCGCGCGCGGCGGCCTTGAGGTCGAGCTCATCGGCAACAGGAATGCAGCACACAACGTGATCGTTTGACGGCGTGACACAGACCAGAGTTTTGAATCCCTGGCCGGGCTCCTCACCAAGCTGTTCGGAAATCGCAACGCCAAGGCCCACTGATTCATCGCCATCATCTTCGTACGTATGGAGAACATAGGGGATGCCGGCGCTTTCCAGCTCACGCATGGCGTTGGTCTTTGGCGTCTTCACGGCCTTCGGCATGGCATGTCCTTTCCCTCATATACGAACGCAATATTTAAGTATATGTCCATTTGCGCGACATACGCTATCTCGACAAAGAGAGCGCCACCGAATCGCAAGGAGTCGGCGGCGCTCATGTTTCAAAAAACACCTATGTATTAGGCATCGAGTTGCGCTTGACGCTCCTTATCGCGTTTGAGCAACGGCGCCAAGAACTTGCCGGTATAGCTCTGCGGGCATGCCGCAACCTGCTCTGGCGTACCCGAGACCACGACAGTTCCGCCACCGTTGCCGCCCTCGGGACCCATATCGATCAGGCGGTCGGCGACCTTGATGACATCGAGGTTGTGCTCGATCACCAGCACCGTATTGCCCGCATCGACTAGACGCTGCAACACATCAAGTAACTGGCGAACGTCCTCAAAATGAAGACCGGTCGTAGGCTCGTCCAAAATGTAGAACGTCTTGCCTGTCTGACGACGATGAAGCTCCTTGGCAAGCTTCACGCGCTGCGCCTCGCCGCCCGAAAGCGTCGTAGCGGGCTGGCCCAAGCTCACGTAGCCCAGACCCACGTCATATAGGGTCTGCAGTTTGCGCTTAATCTGCGGGATATTCCCAAAGAAAGCCAGTGCCTCGGTCACGCTCATGTCGAGTACGTCCGAGATAGTCTTGCCGCGGTAGGTAACCTCAAGCGTCTCGCGGTTATAACGCTTGCCGCCGCAAACCTCGCAGGGAACATAAATATCGGGAAGGAAGTGCATCTCGATCTTGATCTGGCCATCGCCCTTGCACGCCTCGCAGCGACCGCCGCTTACGTTAAAGGAGAAACGTCCCGGCGAGTAGCCGCGCGCCTTCGACTCCGGCGTGCTTGCAAATAGCGCACGCAGATCATCCCACAGGCCAATATAGGTCGCAGGGTTCGAACGCGGCGTGCGACCAATCGGTGACTGGTCGATATCGATCACCTTATCGATGCACTCGATACCCTCAATCTTCTTGTACGGTCCCACGGGACGCGTCGAACGATGGATGGCATTCGTAAGCGCGGGCGCAATCGTATCGGTGACCAGGGAGCTCTTACCCGATCCCGAAACACCGGTAACGACGGTAAGCGTGCCAAATTCAATCTTGGCGGTAACGTTTTTGAGGTTGTTGGCACATGCGCCCGTAATCTTAAGACAGCCACGTCCGGGGTTACGACGTTCATCGGGAACTCGAATCATTCGCTTGCCAGTCAGATAGGCACCCGTCATTGATTCGGGGCACGCCATGATGTCAGCGGGCGTTCCCGCGGCGACTACGTGCCCGCCGTTGACGCCCGCGCCCGGCCCCATATCGATCACATAGTCGGCAGCGCGAATCGTGTCCTCATCGTGCTCAACGACGATAACGGTGTTGCCGATATCGCGCAGGCGCTCGAGCGTCTTAATCAGCCGCTCGTTGTCGCGCTGGTGAAGACCAATCGAAGGTTCGTCCAGAATATAGAGAACGCCCATGAGGCCAGCACCGATCTGCGTAGCCAGGCGAATGCGCTGCGCCTCACCGCCGGAAAGCGTCGCCGAGGCACGATCGAGCGTCAGATAATCAAGGCCGACATCAACCAGAAAACGCAGGCGTTCCAAGATTTCCTTGACGATACGACCGCCGATGAATTGTTGACGCTCGGTGAGCTCAAGACCCTCAAAAAACTCGAGCGACTCGCGGCACGACAGGCAGCAAACCTCATAAATGGACTTGCCGCCCACGGTGACGGCGAGCATCTCAGGGCGCAGGCGAGCGCCATGGCAGCTCGAGCACGGCTCCTCGCGAATGTACTTCTCCAGGCGCGCCCTAGTGTTCTCGTTGGTCGTCTCGGTATAGCGCTCGTACAGGATATTGCGCACGCCCGAAAACTTGGTGTCCCACTGGCTGCGACGACCGTCGAGCTTTTGATAGTCCACCGAAATCTTCTTGTCGCCCATGCCATCCAAAAACGCACGGCGCACCCGCGGAGGCAGGTCTTCCCACGGCGTATCGGCACTTACCTTAAAGTGCTTGCAGACCGCGGCGAAGATCTGCGGGTAGTAGTTTGAATTGCCGAACAGGCTTCCAAAGACTCCATCGGCAATCGACTTCGACGGGTCCTCAATCAGCGCCTCGGCATCGACCGTTTTCTTAAAGCCCAGACCATCGCACTCGGGACACGCACCGTAGGGCGCGTTGAACGAAAAGTCGCGAGGTTGCAGATCGTCGATGGAGTGCCCGTGCTCCGGGCACGCCAGAGCCAACGAATACTCCAGCAACTCGCCCTCGGTCCCCTCGGGAGCATTGCGATCGGGCAGCATGTATACGTTCACATTACCGTGTGCCAAGGCAGTCGCCTGTTCAACAGCCTCGGCGATGCGGCCCAGAGAGTTTTCTCGAATCACGATGCGGTCGACTACGACCTCGATATCGTGCTTGAACTTTTTGTCCAAATCGATAGGGTCATCGAGCGAGCGCACTTCGCCGTCAACGCGCACGCGGCTAAAGCCCTCGGCGCGAAGATCCTCGAACAATTTTGTGTACTCGCCTTTGCGCCCGCGCACCACCGGTGCCAGCACAAACGCACGACGGCCCTCCCCCGCCGCCAGGACCTTATCAGCAACCTGGTCGGTGGTCTGGCGCTCGATAACACGACCGCACTCGGGGCAGTGCGGCGTGCCCACGCGTGCAAAAAGCAGGCGAAGGTAGTCATAAATCTCAGTTACAGTACCCACCGTCGAGCGCGGATTCTTGGACGTCGTCTTCTGATCGATCGAGACAGCCGGCGAAAGGCCGTCGATTGAGTCCAGATCGGGTTTGTCCATCTGGCCTAAAAACTGGCGAGCATAGCTCGACAGGCTCTCCACGTAGCGGCGCTGACCCTCGGCATAGATCGTGTCAAAAGCCAGCGAGCTCTTGCCCGAGCCCGAAAGACCGGTAATGACCACGAGCTCGTCGCGCGGGATGGAAACATCGATATTGCGCAGGTTGTGTTCGCGCGCACCACGGATAACGATAGAAGAATCAGACATGGAAGCTCCTTGCCTCCTATAACCTCAAATCACACTGTCGATGAGTTTAGCGCACTCAACGCGCACAGATGTTCGTAATACAAGATTCGCAGACCTTTTGCTTTGTCTCCTTCCGTAGGCTCGTAGGTTAATTGTCCCGCGTCCCCTCCAGGCACGCCACCCGCACACCGCTCACCACGAATGACTCTTGCTCGCAAACGAGGGTACAATGACGCTCGTGTCACATCGTGGGACCCTGGTCCCAGCAAAATTCATAAGGAGTCTTATATGGGTTGCGAGCACGCACAAGCAGCCGGCGGACAAACAACGCCGTCGCAATTTGAAGAGAATACGCTGTCAGAGGTCAAGCGCGTTATCGCCGTGCTTTCCGGCAAGGGAGGCGTCGGCAAGTCGTTTGTGACAGGTGCCATCGCAACCGAGCTTGCCCGCCGCGGCAACAAGGTTGGCATTCTCGACGCCGACATCACCGGCCCCTCCATCCCCAAAATGTTCGGCATGAGCGGACGCCACGTCCATGCCCTCGGCAACCTCATGCTGCCCGAGATCTCCGAGCACGGCGTCAAGGTCATGAGCTCCAACCTGCTGCTTCAAAACGAAACTGATCCCGTCCTCTGGCGTGGTCCGGTCATCGCCGGCGCCATCAGGCAATTCTGGAGCGAAACCTCTTGGGGTCCCATCGACTACCTGTTGGTCGACATGCCTCCGGGAACGGGCGATGTCGCCCTTACCGTCTTCCAGTCACTGCCCGTCGACGGCATCGTCATCGTCACGAGCCCGCAAGACTTGGTCTCGATGATCGTCGCCAAGGCAGTTAACATGGCCGAGAAGATGAACGTCCCCATTCTGGGCATTGTCGAGAACATGAGCTATATCGAATGCCCCGACTGCGGCAAGAAGATCGAGGTCTTCGGCAAGAGCAAGCTCCCCGAAGTCGCCGAGACCTATCATCTTGACGTCCTTGGCCAGCTGCCTATCGATCCCGCGCTCGCCGAAGCCTGCGACAAGGGAGAGGTCGAAACTGCGCTGCCCGCTGGCATGCTGCCCCAAGCCGTCTCCGCCGTTGAGGCCGTCGCCCCGCACGAGACAGACGAGGCCTAAGTGAACGCAAGCGCCTTCTATGACGTCTTGGTGGTCGGCGGCGGGGCCTCGGGCCTCGCTGCCGCCATTACGGCGGCGCGTGTCGGCAAAAGCGTCTGCGTCGTCGAGCGCGATGTCGCCTGCGGCCTTAAGCTGCTCGCAACCGGAAACGGCCGCTGCAACCTCTCAAACGAATCCATCGACATTCGGCGATATAACCGCCCCGCCTTTGTCGAATCCATCATGGGCCCCCAGCCCGAGCAAGATCTCGAGAGTTTTTTCTCCTCGTTGGGCATCATGACAATCCGCGAGGAAGGCCGCCTATACCCGCGCTCCCTTCGCGCCGAGTCGGTTCGCGATGCACTTCTCAATGCATGCGGGCGCCTGGGTATCACCCAGCTCTGCGGGACTAACGTCATTGCGGCTCATAAGGCTCCCGAAGGTTGGGCGCTTCAGATTGACCGTCCCGCTTATGTACTCAAACCCAAAAAGCACGGCGATCGAAAGACGGAGCTCCGTTCGCTTCGAAAGGCGCTAGCCGATACTCCTCGCACGAGCGATACCCTCCAGGCAAGAGCCGTGGTTATCGCTACGGGCGGTAACCCTACCGGCATCGCCGAGGTATTTAGCCTTCCCTTGACGCCCCTGCGTCCCGTCCTGTGCCCCGTGTCGGCATCTGTCGTCGGTGACCAGACGGCGCTCGAAACTCTGGACGGCCTGCGCGTCCGAGCCCGCTTAACGCTCTCGCGCGGCCATGAAGAGCTCTGGCGAGAAGATGGCGAAGTGCTGTTCCGTGCCTTCGGCATCTCAGGCGTCGCCGCCTTCAATCTCTCTCGCCGTATCAACCAGGGCGACACTGTTCTGCTCGACTTCTTTCCAGATTTCTCCAAAGACGAGCTGCTCGATACGCTCAATTGGCGCGCCAAAGTGCTCGGCGATTTTTCGCCCCGAAACTCCCACTGGCTTGACGGCATGCTCGCTCCGCAACTCTCACGCATCGTCTGTGCGGCATTCGAGCGGTGCCATCCCGGCTCGCGCGATGTCATCCACCTGGTCTCAATCCTCAAGCACTTCAAGCTGTCCGTCGAAGGGACGGCAGAGGAGCGCTCGGCACAGGTCATGCGAGGCGGCATATCTATCGAATGCGTCTCGGCAGCCAGTCTTTGCGTGTGCAGCGCCACAGGCGCCCCGCTTTACGTCTGCGGAGAAGCGCTCGACATCGACGCCGACTGCGGCGGCTTCAACCTTGCATGGGCTTGGATATCGGGGATTCGTGCTGCAAGCAGCCTGTAGCCGCGCAGTCTATAATCAAAAATGCATTCGGGCCGTCTGGGATACCGGACGGCCTCTTTCTTGCCTCTAAGGAGACCTCGATGATCGAAATCACCCAAGTCAACGCGTCGCTCGATGAAGCCGGCGATGAGAATGCCTGTCTCATTGTTGGCAAGCGAGTCGCCAAGCGCGTCCTACGTTGCAAGGACTCCGAGATCAAGTCCATCGAGCTCCACCGCAAGTCAATCGACGCTCGCAAAAAACGAGACGTCCATTTTATCCTGAGCTTTCGCGTCGAGCTGTCGACCCCTCGTCTTGAACAAATCGCTATCGGTGGTATTTCCGACCATGACCGCTCGCACATCCGCATGATAGAAGCCGAACCGCCCTCGTTCCCCACCTCCGTTGTCGCAGCGCCTAACGAACGCCCCATCGTTGTCGGCGCCGGCTGCGCCGGCCTTTTCGCTACGCTTACGCTCGCCGAAGCGGGTCTTAAGCCCTTGCTCATCGAGCGCGGCGATCCGGCCCTTCGCCGCTCACGGGCCATCGATCTTTTTCTCAAAGAACGCATCCTAGATCCCGAGAGCAATATCCAATTTGGCTTAGGTGGCGCGGGCACGTTCTCGGATGGCAAACTCAATACGGGAACCAAGAATCCAGCCCATCGGCTGGTCCTTGAGACTTTCGTCGAAGCGGGCGCTCCCCGCGATATTCTATGGGATGCCAAGCCGCATATTGGCTCCGACATCCTCCCCGCCGTCGTTACCAGCATCTCCCAGCGCATTGAACAGCTCGGAGGGACCGTTCGCTATCGAACGAAACTCGTTGACATTCGCACTGATACATCTGGTGCCATTGTCGGTATCGATATCCAGTCGTCCCAGGACACGACATGCGAGTCAATCAACACAAAGCATCTCATTCTCGCTTGCGGTCATTCTGCACGTGACGTATTCGAGGTTCTCAAAACCCATGATGTCGCCCTCGCTCAAAAGACGTTTGCCATGGGCGTTCGCATCGAACACCCGCAACGTGATATCGATCGGGCGCAATATGGCCCTGCAGCGGGTCATCCCGCGCTCGGGGCAGCCCCCTATAAGCTCGTTGCCCATCTTCCCAACGGTCGCAGCGTGTTCTCATTCTGCATGTGCCCCGGCGGACAGGTTGTCGCCGCCTCTTCAGAGCCCGGCCATCTGTGCGTCAACGGCGCCAGCCTCAACGCCCGCGCCGGCCGCAACGCAAACGCCGCCCTCCTCGTTAACGTCACGCCCGACGATCTCCCCAGTGACGATCCTCTTGCAGGCGTAGAACTCCAGCGCATCTGCGAGCGGGCTGCCTATCGCCTTGGCGGCTCCAACTGGAACGCACCGGCACAGCTCGTCGGCGATTTCCTTGCAGAACGCGCCAGCACGACATGCGGCAAGGTAAAGCCCACCTATCCGCTCGGCGTGACCTGGACAGCAATCGATGAGTCATTGCCGCAACATATCATCGAGTCGCTTCGTCTGGGAATCCCCTTGCTCGGCAAAAAACTGCGTGGCTACGACCATCCCGATGCCGTCCTCACCGGTGTTGAGACACGCTCGAGTTCTCCGGTCACCGTTACTCGAGACCGAGAATGCCACGCTGTATCGACCCCGGGGCTCTACCCCTGCGGCGAGGGGGCCGGATATGCCGGCGGAATCATGAGCGCCGCTACGGATGGCATCCGTTGCGCCAAAGCCCTCATTGCTGATCTCTAGGTCGCTAAAAAGCACGGCCGCCGAACTCCGCGAGGAGCTCGGGGGCAGTGCTTTTATTTCTTAAACCGCGCACCCTGGCGTTTTCTACCCGAAGCGAACGTAGAGCCTTTGCGGGCCTGCGAGCGCAAGCGCTCAATCGTCTCGTCCTCAGTCGCACCCTCAAGCATCGCCCTAATCTGAACGACTGCATCGCGCAGACGCGCTGCCTCCTCGAAGTCCATGGCAGCAGAAGCATTGCGCATATCTTCCTCCATGGTCTCAACGATCCGCACAAGTTCATCATGTGGCAGTTCCTCGAGCTGCTCAGCGAGCGTCTGCTCGGACGACACCGTCTCCGGCGCAGCACCCTCGCCGTTTTCATCGGGCGTATAGAATGCGCCGTGGCCCAACGAATCGCCCTTCGAACGCCCCTTGGAACCAACGGTTTTCTCCGCCTCGGCAATAAAGCTCGAAATGTCATTAATCGCTTTGCGAACCGTCTTGGGCACAATGCCGTGCTTTTCGTTATAGGCCATCTGGATCTCGCGCCGGCGCTGCGTCTCGTCGATTGCCTCTCTCATCGAGTCAGTCACGACGTCTGCATACATAATGACTTCGCCGTCGGCATTACGGGCCGCACGACCAATCGTCTGAATCAGCGAACGGCGGTTGCGCAAAAAGCCTTCCTTGTCGGCATCGAGAATCGCCACCAGCGAGACCTCGGGGAGGTCCAGACCCTCGCGTAGCAGATTGATGCCCACCAGAACATCAATTTTGCCCTCGCGCAGCGTTCGCAGGATTTCGACACGGTCCATCGTCGCCGTATCGGAGTGCATGTAGTTGACCTTAATGCCAGCATCGAGCAGGTGGTCGGTAAGGTCCTCTGCCATGCGCTTGGTCAGCGTGGTCACCAAGACGCGTTCCTTGCGGGCAACACGCTCGCGAATCTCATCCTCGAGGTCATCGATCTGGCCGCGAACCGGGCGCACGTCAATTTTGGGGTCGAGTAGACCGGTCGGTCGAATGATCTGCTCCACATCGTTTTGACTCACACGCAGCTCATAATCACCTGGCGTTGCCGAAACATAGATGAACTGGGGAATCCTCGCCTCAAACTCATCAAATCGGAGCGGGCGGTTATCGAGCGCCGAGGGCAGGCGAAAACCGTGTTCCACCAGCGTCACCTTACGCGAGCGATCACCTTCGTGCATGCCGCGAATCTGCGGCACCGTCACATGGCTCTCATCGATGATGCATAGCATATCCTTGGGAAAGTAATCGATTAGGGTAAATGGCGGCTCGCCCGGCTTGCGACCGTCCAGATGACGCGAGTAGTTCTCGATGCCGTTGCAAAAGCCCATCGTCTCGAGCATCTCAAGATCATAATCGGTGCGCTGCTGCAGACGCTGCGCCTCGAGCAACTTGTCGGTCGCTTTGAGCTCCGCCACGCGCTTCTCGCACTCTTCGCTGATCGATTTCAGAGCCGCCTTGACCTTCGGCTTCTCGGTCACGTAGTGCGATGCCGGCCATACGGGGATGGCCTCGTACTCACGCAGCATCTCACCGGTGACCTCATCGATCTCGGCAATCAGCTCGACCTCGTCGCCAAAGAACTCAAACCGCAACGGATGCTCGGCATAAGGCGGATACACGTCGACGACATCGCCGCGCACGCGGAACGTACCGCGCGCCAGGTCATAATCATTGCGATCGTATTGAATATCGATGAGCGCATGGATAAAGTCATCACGCTCGAGCGGCACTTTCTTGTCGACATTCGGAGCTAGGCCCGCATAGTCCTCGGGAGAACCGATGCCATAGATACACGAAACCGATGCGACGACGATCACATCGCGTCGAGATAGCAGCGATGCGGTCGCCTGATGTCGCAGCATCTCGACCTCTTCGTTAATCGAGGAGTCTTTCTCGATATATGTATCGCTTTGCGGCACATACGCCTCGGGCTGATAGTAGTCGTAGTACGAGACAAAGTAGACCACAGCGTTGTTGGGAAAGAACTCTTTGAGCTCGCTCGCAAGCTGAGCAGCGAGCGTTTTATTGGGAGCCATGACCAGCGTCGGCTTCCCCAGGGCCTCAATAGTCTTAGCCATCGTGAAGGTCTTGCCCGAACCAGTCACGCCCAGCAAAACCTGATAGCGATCTCCGTCCCTCACGCCCTGCACAAGCGACTCAATGGCCTTGGGCTGGGAACCGGCAGGCTCATAGGGAGAAACGACTTCAAACGGCACCTCAGAGCCCTCAACGCCAAAGCGTTTAAGTTCACCGCCAACACGCTCAACTTCAAATTCCGCCATGGATACTCCTAACTCATATATCTGCAGTATACGCAGGCGGTGGGCTTAGTCCTATACGAACCGATCGGGATAGAGAGTCTTATAGCGAACCCAGGCATTATTGACGCGAATCAGATAAGCCTGCGTCTCGGGAAAGGTAATCGCGTTGTGAAGCGATGTGTCCTGCTGCGCCCAACCATCTACATTGCCCATGCCGGCGTTATATGCGGCAATAGCGCTGTCCGTCGACCCGTTAAAATACGTTAGAAGATACGAAAGATATGCACAGCCAAACTCGATATTCGTAGCGGGATCGTTAAGATTGTCGGGTGAAAACTCACTACCATCGACAAGACCCAAGGCAATCATATCCTGGGCAGTCTCAGGCATCAGCTGCATCAATCCCCGAGCGCCTTGATTCGACTCAGCCTCGGGATCCCAATTCGATTCAGACTTTATGACAGCACACACCAGATACGGATCAAGATTGTGCGAAATGCTCGATTGCTTTACGTACGCCTCGTAGTCAATCGGATACAAAGGCTTAAAGAAGGCGGCAGGAGCATACGAGTAGACGAGCGAAATAAGGCCGAAGACGAACACAACGGCAAGTGACGCCACGCGATACCACGTAAAGAAACGTGTCTTAGACATCGGCCTCCTCCTTATCCGCTACATCCCCGAAGCCATGGCGCGCAAGCCATGCGTCCAGTTGTTCAAAGAGCAAATTATCACCTGCCGCATTATCGATTATCGTCGTAGCGAGATTGCAAAGCGAAGCCTCATCAGGTTGGCATGCAGAGCGAGCATCAAAATCAGAAGACTCCATACCACGGCGAATGGCACGCTCGCGACGAATTGCTAAAGGAGCGCTGATAACCAGAATTTCATCAGCCAGGCCAAAAGCATCCTCAAAACCAGTCGGAGCAGAAACCTCGACAACCGCAAAGGGATAACGGGGGGACGAAACCGTGCAGCAAACCGGATCAAGAATCCTCAGTGACAGTTGTTCGATGAGGACTGGATGAACGATGCCATTGAGCCGCGCAACAGTATCAGGAGAGGCGAAAGCTCGAGCAGCGAGTACATTGCGGCGAACGCCGCCCTCCCCGTCCAGAATGTCCCAACCGAATTCTTCCGCGAGGGCATTGACGATGTCGGAGCCTGGCACATACAGCGATTTGGCAAGCTCATCAAGATCGATAAGCATGGCGCCATGAGATTCGAGATAGCGGCAGGCAGTCGATTTACCCGAAGCAATATTGCCCAAGACAAATACGGTAAACATCAAGTCCTCCCTAACGCCAATGGGAGTTATTATCGCGCAAATACAAAAGAAGGACTCAAAATACAGCCAAACAGTAAGACAAGCTAGACGAAGG
>JBPGZF010000021.1:0-34419 GCA_052033095.1 Collinsella sp. | reverse complement strand
GGGAGGGAAGGTAATCCCGCCCTCCCGGCCCAGCTCATGCCAGCGCCACGCGCTAGTAGTTCACCACCTGCTCCTCAAAGTACGCCTTCGGGTGGTTACACACCGGGCACACCTCAGGCGCCTCGGCACCAACGTGCAGGTGCCCGCAGTTCAGGCACTTCCATACCTTCACGCCCTCACGCTCAAACACCTCGCCCGACTCGATGCGCTCGACGAGTTTGTTGTAGCGCTCCTCGTGGGCCTTCTCGACGGCGGCGACACCACGGAACTTCTCGGCGATCTCGGCAAAGCCCTCCTCCTCGGCGGTCTTGGCGAACTCGTCGTACATCGTGGTCCACTCGTAGTTCTCGCCCGCGGCGGCGTCGCGCAGGTTGTCCAGAGTGCCCGGAACGGCGCCGTCGTGCAGATACTTAAACCACAGCTTGGCGTGCTCGGACTCGTTGCCCGCCGTCTCGGCAAAGATATTCGAAATCTGAACGTAGCCATCCTTCTTGGCCTTAGATGCGTAGTAGCGATACTTGGTGTGTGCCTGGGACTCACCGGCAAAAGCGGTCTCGAGGTTCTTCTTGGTTTGGGAATTCTCAAAATCCATAGGTGTACTTCCCTTCAACACGTGCCGCCCATAGGCTTTGAGCGACCTTGTCTTTAGGATGCCCTCAAGCCGCGAATTTAAACCTTACAATCCCGTTCTTCAGATTTGAGCGGGCTACACACTCAACCAACGATCGTCCTCGGCTCGGCAAAAGCCCTCGCGCTCCAGGTCAGCTAGAATGCCCGCGATCAAGTCGCACTCGACCGGCCCGCGACCGGCTGCCGCTTCCATCTCGTTAACGCCCACCACGGCATCAGCAAGCGTAATCCCCGCCGGCTGCCCATCGCGCGCTGCCAACAACATACGCACGATATGCGCGCGCTTTTGGCGGCGCGAGCCCTCAAACTTGGACTGACGACTATAGCCCGCCGACCGCCTGGACGGATTGGGCAGTGTCTTTTTAAGATACGCGCCGTAATCCAGCAATGCGTAATACCACGCGCGCGGCGTGTCGGCATCGTCTTGAGGCGCGGCAAAGGGCGCGATCTCGTCCGCCGCCGCACCGGGGACCGCCGGACAGGCAGCTTGGATCAGCGGCACCAGTTCGCAATCGGGAACGGCCGGCACATCGGGAAAGAAATGATGCAAAAAGACCGTGCGCACATTGGTCTCCAAATACACGCCCGGAAGATCAAACGCAAACGAACGGATACCCTGCGCCGTTGCCGGGCCAATACCAGGCAGAGCGACCAAGTCACGCGTCTCACGCGGAAACTCCCCGTCCCAGTCCTCTACAACGCGCTGAGCGGCCCCGTGAAGCGCCAGAGCGCGTCGGTTGTAGCCCATGCCCTGCCAAGCGTCCAAAACATCGGAAGGCGCGGCCTGGGCAAGCGCCTGCACAGTCGGAAAACGATCGAGCCACACCGGCATGCGCGCCTCCACACGCGGCACCTGTGTTTGCTGCAGCATGACCTCAGAAAGCCAAATGATGTACGGATCGCGTGTGCGGCGCCACGGAAGGTCGCGATAACGCAGGACCCCTTCCGAACGAATCATCGAACGAAAGGGGTCCTGAATCATGGCTATGCTCCTTATGCGGCGCTATTCCTCCCGGTAAGCGCACGCGCAGGTGGCGTACTCGGGAAACGCTTCGCGGTCGGCGAACTTGGGATCGACGGCCGGGAACTGGCGGTGAGCGACGATGTCGCCGAGCGAAACGGAATCGAGGTAGTCGCGCATCAACGCCTGAGCTCCGGCCCACAGGGGATGATAGCAGCACGCGCCCATGCGCGCACAGTCACCATCGGGCGCGGTGCAATCGTTCATAACCATAGGACCCTGAACGGCCTCGACGACCTGGCGGATAGTGACGTCGTCCGGACTGACCTTGAGACGCATGCCACCGTGGACGCCACGCAGGCTCTCCACAATACCGGCCTGGACCAAACCGTGCTGAATCGAGCGGGCAAACGAATACGGGATATTGACCTCTTCGGCAGCGGTGCGAACAGAAAGCAAACACTCCGGATCCTCAGCAAGCATCGCCAGCATTCGAAGGGCGTAATCAGTCTTCCTCGATATGTCCATTTTTCCCCTTTCAAGGAATACGAACAGCTCGAACGAGCTCCGGGGCCGAGCTTGTGTCGAGACGCTAAATGACCGCCAGGACATCCAAATGGTAAATCGGATATCCACTGAGTGCCGCGCTTGGAGCGAAATGCATCAGATGCGGCGCACAGTGCAATTTAGTATAACCTAACCCCCTGTCTCGTAGAACAGGTGTTGCGCAACAAAGCTGTTGTTCAGACAGATATACTTATTAGATTTTACTTGCGTTCCCGAAGGCGCGGGGATTCTGGGCGAAGATACACCAGGGCGATCGTTCTATCGAAACAAAGTGCATCAAACGCAAAAAGCCACGTCCGAAGACGTGGCTTTAATTGCGTTGGCGGGAAGTACGGGGCTCGAACCCGCGACCTCCGACGTGACAGGCCGGCGCTCTAACCAAACTGAGCTAACTCCCCAGGCAGACGTTCGCGTTTGTTTCCGCTCGCGTGCGCTGCGGGGATTAGTATACACAGAAGTCTGTCCGGCGCGCAACAACTTTTTTGAAAAATTTTTTGGGGCCATCCGGGAGGGCTTCCGGGGCTGAGGGCGGGGGTTAAGTTTGCTGCTCTACAGTCCTGCGCAAGACGGAAAGCACATTAAGTGCTTTCCTTTGCGTGCGGAACTCGCGACAAACTTAACCGCCCAGCCCGGCAGGCGAGCTGCGGGAACATGCTTCCGTCCAAGAAATATCGTGCGAAAGTAATTCTGGCTGATTATCTGTACGCAACAAAGACTCGATAGGTAGTCCCCTCTATGCCCTTTTGTAAGTTGCGGTGAAATAGGGACTGAATTTTGGGTTGAAACGGTTAAACAGTCTCTATTTCACCGCAACTTATGGGAGAGGTAGAAAAAGGCGGAGACCCTGGAGAAGGTCTCCGCCTTTGTTACAGGGGGCGATTGAAACCGCTTGCTGTGGGGTTAGACCAGACGGGCGTTGATCGTCTTGGCGATCTCGGCGGCGTCGGTGGAACCCTTGACGGTGGCACGGAAGTCCTCGTCCATGAGCGCCTCGGCGACCTTGGACAGGATCTTGAGGTGCGTAGTGCCGGCCTGGGCACCGGGGATGAGCAGGGCGATAGCCACGTTGACGGGAGCGCCGTCCATGGTGTCCCAACCGGTCACGCCGGACTCGTCCTTGACGACGATGACGGCAGCCTCAATAATGGCGTCGGACTTGGCATGCGGGATGGCGAAGCCCTCCATCATGCCCGTGGTGCCCTCGGCCTCGCGGGCCAGGAAGGCGTTCATCACGGCGTCGGCGTCGCTGGCGATACCGGCCTTGACGGCCTGGTTGGAAACGAAGCTCAGAGCCTCGTCACGAGAAGCGAAGTCCTCGGCGACAAAGACATTCTCGACCTTCACGAAGTCGGCAGCCTCGGCCTTGGGGGCCTCGACGGCAGCGACCTTGGGAGCCTCAACCGGCTTGGCTGCAGGAGCGGCCTTCTGGTTCTTCTCGAAGTCGTACTTCTTGAAGGCCACGAACAGGATGCCACCGACCACAGCGCCGATGAGGATCGCGAGGACCCACAGCGGACCGTTCTCGACAACGGGCAGGACCAGGAAGCCACCGTGAGGCGCCGGATCGTGAACGTTGAACATAATGGTCAGGATCGAAGCGATAGAGGAACCGAGCATCATGATGGGCATGACGGGCCAGATGTTCTTGGTCATGAACGGAATGGCGCCCTCGGTGATGTGGGTGCAGCCAAGGATGAGGTTGACGACACCGGCGTCGTGATCCTCCTGGCTGAAGTACTTCTTGCCGACAACGACGGCGAAGGTGGTGATCAGCGGCGGAACGATGCAAGCGGCGGAGACGGCAGCCATGAAGTTGGTACCGAAGTTGTAGGTGTCGGTGCCAACGCCAGCAGCCAGGGCCTCGGTGAGCATAGCGGTACCGGTAACGTAAGCAGCCTTGTTGACCGGGCCACCCATGTCAAAGGCGCACATGCAGCCAATGGCAAGACCCAGGACAACGGCGCCAGAGGCGGACAGGCCCTTGAGGAAGTCCATCATGGCGGTGTTGATGGCAGCCATGGGGCCGGAAATGCCGAGCATGACCAGGCCGACGATAGCCGTCGAGAACAGCGGGTACAGGAAGATAGCCTTAAGGCCGTCCAGGTTCTTGGGCAGGCCGGCAAAGACCTTCTCGAGCAGCAGGATGACATAGCCGGCGAGGAAGCCGCCAACGATGCCGCCCAGGAAGCCGAAGCCCACGCCGGCGCCACCGGCGTCGATCATGCCGGTCTCGGCGTTAACAGGCAGGCCCTGAATGGCGATCATACCGGCGACAAAACCAGGGACGAGCGCCGGGCGCTTGCCGATGGACTCGGCGATATAAGCGGAAAGCACGGGAACCATGAGGTTCATGGCGATGCCGCCGATGATCTTAAGCATCGCAGCAAAGCTGTTGTAGTCAGACGCCGTCGAATCGAAAGACGTAATGCCCCACAGGAACGAGACGGCGGTCAGGACACCACCGGCAACGACGAAGACCAGCATATGGCTGACGCCGTTCATAAGGTGCTTGTAGATGACGTGGCCGATGGACTCCTTCTCCTCGACCTCGTCCTCGACATCGGCAGCGGCTGCAACCGTGTTGTCGCCCTTGGCGGCGAGCGCGCGGTCAATCAGCTTACCGGCGGCCTCAACGGACAGAGCCTTGGAAACACCAACGGAAACCATGGGCTTGCCGGCGAAACGCTCAGCCTGGACATCCTTGTCGGCTGCGACGACGACGGCCTTGGCACCGGCGATCTCGCTCTTGGTGAGCTCGTTCTCGACACCGACCTGGCCATGAGTCTCGACCTTAATGGTCAGACCGCGCTCGGCAGCTGCCTTCTCCAGCGCCTCCTTCGCCATGAAGGTGTGCGCAATGCCGGTCGGGCAACCGGTGGCGGCGATGATGTCAAACTTAGCCATGTGTCCCTCCTTTTTAAGTTTTGCGCCCGCAGGCGCTCCCCTACACGCGCGTCCTTGCGCGCTTTTCCACAACTGAAAGATACCAACCTACCGTCCGCGTGAGAAGAGACAAGGCGCAATTCTCCGGTGAAAGGTTCTTTCATAACCGTAAACGGTAGGTGAAAGTTTACCATCAACACTTGAAACGGCAAGGTGTATCTTGTAATTGAAAATCCCCCTATACTATGACATTACAAACGAGTCCATTTTTCATGCCAACCAGGAGCCATCCATGACCGATAGTAGCAAGAGCGCACTTTCTCTCATTAGTACCCATCAGGGATACAGCGAGTCAGAGCAGCGCATTGTCGACTATATATTGGAGCACCAGTCCGAGGCGCCACGCCTCACGGCGGCTCAGCTCTCGCGCGCCGCCGCCACGTCCGAGGCGACCGTTTCGCGCTTCTGCCGCAAACTTGGCTTTGGCAGCTTCCGCAGCTTTCAGTTTTCGCTGGCGAGGGATTTGGAAAGCCAGCGCAACGAGGGCCTGACTGACGAAGTCTCACTCGACAATATGGAGCAGAGCCTTAAGAACATCCTGGCTGCCAAGGTGAGCGAGCTTAATGCGACCATCGACGGGATCGACCACGATACGCTGGCGGCTGTTGTACATGCCCTTAAGCATGCAGGGGTTATTGAGTTTGCGGCTGTGGGCAATACGAACGCGGTCGCGCTCGATGCGACGTTTAAGTTTTCGCAGCTGGGCCTGCGTTGCATGGCGAGCACCATTAGCGAGACATCAATCGGCTTTGCGCTCACGTTGCGCCCGGGTGACGTCATCGTGCTCATCTCAAACTCCGGCAAATCGCGCCGACTGAATCGCATGGCAAAAGCGGCTCGCGACTGCGGTGCCACCGTAGTCGTCATCAGCAGCGACAGCAAGTCTCCACTCGCGCGCCTGGCAGACTACACTTTTAATACCGTCAACCATGAAGCGCTGCTGACGACGGGCGACTTTGCGTTCTCCAAGATCAGCGCCACGATGATCATCGAAGTCATCTACAACTTCCTGCTGCCCGAGATTGAAGACGCTCGCGAACATATCAGCTACTACGAGGAGCTCATCCAGCCGGATAAGGTTGTGGAGTAAAACGCGAAGTGGGACAAAATTTCAGTCTCTTTTGTCCCACCAACACCGCTGATACGACCTAGCCTCGAGCTTCTTCGAGCATCTGCTTTGCGTGGGCCAAGCTTGCCTCCGACTGATCGCCGCTCAACATGCGGGCGATCTCTGCGGTACGCGCTTCGCCGGTTACCTCGTCCAAATGCGTCTGGGGAACATCGCCCGGCTCCTTGCTGACAACATAATGCTTGTCGGCCATGACGGCGACCTGCGCCAAGTGGGTTACGACGATGACCTGATGCGTAGCGGAGAGATCCGCCAGCACGCCCGCGAGTGCACGAGCCGTGGAGCCGCCGACACCGGCATCGACCTCGTCAAATACCAGTGTGTCGACGCCGTCAGCATTACCCAAGACCACCTTGCTCGCCAGCATGACGCGGCTGAGCTCGCCGCCCGAGGCAATGCGGCGCAGGGGACGCGGCGTCAAGCCGGCACCGCTGCGATACAAAAGCTCGTAGCTTGAAGGGCCCGCAGGTGTCCACTCGGCGCGCGGAAGATCACGCGACTCCCAAACGAGCTCGGCGCCGCCCATCTCCAAGCGTGCCATCTGACGACCAACCTCGTGGCAGAAGCGCGGGGCGGCGGTATTCCGCGCGCGCTTGAGCGCCTTGGCAGCAGCAAACAGCTCGCGCTCGGCGCTCCGGAGTGCCTCGCGCGCCTTTTTGATCTGCTCGTCGCCATCATCGACCAGGGAAAGGAGCTCTTGCGAGCGGTCGCGCATGGCAAAGACATCGTCCATGGTGGGACCCCACTGACGCAACAGGCCCTTGAGGTCGGAATACCGCTCACGCATGCGAGCGAGCTCGCGAGGGTCGAAGGCGACGCCATCGCGATAGGCACGAAGCTCGTTCGCGCTGTCCTCAAGGGAGATACAGGCATCCGAAAGCGCATCGGCAATGTCACCCAGTTTGCGATCGACGCTAGCCATACGGGAAAGCTCTGCCACGGCGCTGTTCACGGCATCGAGCGCTCCGCCTTCGGCGGCAAGCGATGCATGGGCATCGTTAGCTGTGGCAACCAGTACCTCGGCATGTTCGGAGCGCGGCAGCAGCTCCTCGAGCTCCTCGTACTCGCCCGGCTTGGGGTCGACCTCACCGATGCGCTCGAGGGCAAAGCGCGCCTCCTCGACGCGGCTCCCCTGCGCACGCGAGGCCTCCTCAACGCGACGGACCTCCTTAGCGGCCGCGCGCGAGGCTTTAAAGCAAGCACGGTAGTGCTCGAGCGCCTCGAGTGCAGGGCGCCCTGCCCAGGCATCGACCATGGCAATATGATGCGCCGGATCGAGGAGGCGCTGGTGCTCGTGCTGGCCGCAAAGATCCATCATCACGCCGACGCGCTCCGAAAGTTCACGCACGCTGGCGATGCGACCGTCAATTTTTACGCGGCTGCGGCCCTCCGCAGAAAGGCTGCGCTGGACCGTGAAGCCCTCCGTGTCGTGCGGCCCGTCAAACAGACGCGCTTCGACGCTGGCAACCGCCTCGCCCTCGCGCACCGTCGACGAATCCGCACGCTCGCCCAAAATAAGCTTGAGGGCCGAGAGCAGCGCAGTCTTGCCGGCGCCGGTCTCGCCGGTCAGAACCGTTAGGCCCGCGCTCGGAACCAACGTCGCCTCACGAATAAGTGCAATGTTGGAAACCTGCAGCTCATCGATCATGACGGACTCCGTAGAATACGCGGCTCACCGAGTTATAGAAGCTCTCGGGGCCGTAATCGAGCAGCAGCACATCTCCGGGCCCGCGGCGCACAGCCACGCTCTCAACGGTGCCATCGCAGGTAATAAACTGTCCATCGATAGCGATCGCCGGAACGCTCGGACGGTCATCGGACATAAAGATTTCGACGACATCACTCGGCGAAGTCAAGAAGGCACGGGCCTGAATGGTGTGCGGCGCAATGGGTACGCAGACCATACCCGTATAGTCGGGGCTCACAATGGGGCCACCTGCACTGAGCGCGTACCCCGTAGAACCAGTCGCCGTGGACACGACCACGCCGTCGCCACGCAGCCGATCGATATGGTGGCCCGACACCGTGATGTCGAACTCAACCATATCGGACAGGGGGCCGCGCGTGAGCGCCATGTCGTTGAGGGCGAACGTGCGCACGACATCCTTCGTGCCATCGTCGCGCACGGACACGATATCCGCGGCGATGGTGGCGCGACGGCTCACGTGCAGCTCGCCGGAAAGGGCGTCGCTCACGACCTGCAGAATGTCGCGCTCCTCGGGGCTCGCAGCAGTTAAAAAGCCCAGGTGACCATAGGAAAGACCGAGGATAGGAATCTCGCGATGGTTGAGGATGCGGGCAGCGCGCAGCAACGTACCGTCGCCGCCGAGCGTAATGACCAGATCGGAGCCGTCAATATCAGGCGTGCTTTGAATCTTCGATCGCTGGTCGGCAGCCCATGCGACCTCATAGCCCTGGCGCGTCAGCCAAAGCTCGAGCATCAGGCCGCTCTCGACCGCCTCTTGCTTGTAGTAATTGGGAACCAGAAAGACCTTCATAGCGTTGCAGCTTTCTCGCTCAAAACCGATACCTGGAATTGCAGCTCGTCTTGCGTGCGGTCGCCGGTGTCAAATCTCGTGCCGTACAGGAAAAACTCAACGTTGCCCTTGGCACCATGAATGGGTGACACGCACACATCGACCGGGAACAGGCCCTTGGCAGCAAAGAGTTCAACCGCCGCCACAAGTGTATCGCGGCGCACGACGGGATCGGTCACAATGCCGCCCTCGCCCACCAGCGCAGCCGGAGCCTCAAACTGCGGCTTTACGAGCGTGCAGAATGCACCCGTAGGCGCCAGGCACGCCAGCACGGCGTCGATGATATTCGCGATGCTGGTAAACGAGACATCACAAACAGCCAGGTCGATGGCGCCGGCATAGCCAAGCTCAGGCAGCTGCGTCACGTTGGTGCGCTCATGCAGCGTCACGCGATCGTCCTGACGCAACGACCAATCGAACTGGGCGCGACCCACGTCCACCGAGACAACGGTCGCAGCTCCGCGCTTGAGCAGGCAATCGGTAAAGCCGCCGGTAGAGCAGCCCACATCCAGACAAGCAAGTCCCGTCGGATTGATGCCAAACGCATCAAGCGCGCCTTCGAGCTTAAGCCCGCCACGGCCGACATAGGGAATACGCCCCTTCACGTGCAGCGGTAGGCCCGGCGTCACCTTAAGGCCAGGCGAAGTCAAGCGCTCGCCGCCACTCGAGACCAAGCCGGCCATAAGAGTGCGAAGGGCATCCGCGCGATCGGCGCAGATGCCCTGTGAAATCAGTTCGTCATCAAGACGCACGCGTTTCATGAATGCCATCAACCATTCGTATCCGGAGATGCGGCCTAGCTATCCTGGGATTCGTTTGCCGCATCCTCATCGTATTCCTGCTCGAGCTTATCGGCCTCACGCGGCGTCAACTCAAACTTGTCGACCATATCGACCGCGCGGGAACCCAGCTCAATCGCTTCGTCAAACAGATCGAGCGAACGCTCCAGGGACGTATCCTTGGAGCGAACGGTAGCGATGATCTGGTCCAGACGGTCCGAGATCTCGTCAAAGTTGCGGACAGAACCCTCTGGCATGACTACTCCTCGAAGGAGTCGACGACAGCCTCGGCGGCGTCCGCATCCTCGGCCAGCACGCCAGCCTCAGCCTGAGCAACAGCAACCTTAGCGGCAGCCTCGGCAGCCTCGGCCTCCTCGCGAGCGCGATCTTCGGCCAGAAGTTCCTGGTACAGGTCCTCGCCCGGCAGCTCCTCGCTGCGGGCGATCTTGCCCAGCACGCCGTTGACGAACGACGCGGACTGGTCGGTGCCATAGGCCTTGGCAAGCTCGACGGCCTCGTTGATCACGATGGCGTCCGAGACCTCCTCGTCGGTGAGGAAACGCATCTCATAGACGGCGATACGCAGCAGATTGCGGTCGGCGCCGGGCATGCGCATAAGATCCCAGTTCTTGGCAACGGAACGCAGAGCGCAGTCGATACGGTCGATATGCTCGTAGGCACCGCGACACAGTTCCAGCGCATAGGGGTCGAGGGGACCTTTCGAAATCAGGAAATCGCCCTCGAGGACGCGCTCGAGCGGGCTGTCCGTGGCCTCGGCCTGGAACAGCAGCTGCAGCGCCTGACTGCGGGCAAGCGTGCGCCCGCGATAAACCTTAAGGCTCAAAGGTTACTCCTTGGGGAAAACGAGGCCGTCGATACAAACGTCAACGCGCTCGACCTCGACACCCACCTGGGCATCGATGGCGGCGACTACAGCGGCGCGAACGGCCTCGGCGAGTTTCTTGAACGGATAGCCAAAGAACACCACGACACGCACGGTGAGCGCGAGCTTGTCGCCGACGACCTCGGCCTCGACCGCCGGCTCGGAAGCCGGGGCCTTGGACGAGAGCATCATGGAGACAAGGTTGGTGGCAAGGTCCTTGACGCCAACGGAGGCGATGCCCTCGACATCGGACACGGCGCGCGAGACGATGGCGGTCAGAACATCGGGCGAAATGCCGATGCCGTCAATCTTGATTTCCTGGGGCATGAGTCCTCCTAGAAGAGTTGGTTGCTAGACGCGGGAGACGAACTTGCCGTCGCGGGTGTCAACCTTGATGACCTCGCCCTCGTTGAGGTACATGGGGACCTGGATGACAGCGCCGGTGTCGATCGTGGCCGGCTTGGTGGAACCCTGGACGGTGTCGCCCTTAAAGCCCGGGTCGGTCTGGACGATGGTGGTCTCGATGAACATCGGCGGAGTCACGCCCATGAGCTCATCGTCGGCGAAGAGCAGCTGGCAGATGTCGTTCTCGCGCAGCCACTTGGAGTTCTCGCCCACCATGTCCTCGGGAACGGGAACCTGCTCATAGGACTCGTTGTCCATGAAGATGTAGTCGGTGCCATCGTTGTAGAGGTACTGGAACTCACGGGTGGTGAGCATGACGCTCTCGAACTTGGTACCGGCGTTGCAGGTGTTCTCGACGACGCGGCCGCTCTTGATGTCGCGGGTCTTGTAGCGCACAAACGCGCCGCCCTTGCCCGGCTTGACGTGCTGGAACTCGACGATGGTATAAACCTTGTCCTTAATACGGAGACCGAGGCCGTTCTTGAAGTCGGCGGTAGAAATGGTAGGCATAGCGACCTTTCTTGTTATGGGCAGAACGCACAAGCGTCCAAATTACATACGACAGAAATTATACACTTGCAGACGGCGCCTGCGGCGAGCGCATAAAAAGAGAACGCGGGGCGTCCGAATCAATCCGGACGCCCCGCCCCAAACTATCTACTGAAGTAAACTAGCAATCGATGACGTGAAGGTCATGCGGCGTCTTGGTGAAGGGCTCGTAGCCGTTCTCGGTGACCACGCCGTAGTCCTCCAGACGCACGCCGCCCACACCGGGCAGGTACACGCCGGGCTCCATGGTGACAACCGAGCCGATCTCGATGGTATTCTTGCTGCGGTTGAAGTTGGGCAGCTCGTGGATATCGATACCGACGCCGTGGCCCAAGCCATGGTTATAGTAATCGCCATAGCCGGCATCGCCGATGATCTTCTTGGAGAGCTTGAAGATGTCGTTGCCCTCGACGCCCGGATGGATGGCGGCGACGCACTCCTCGTGCGTACGGCGCACGAGCGCGTACAGGTCGAGCTGCTCCTGGGTGGGCTCGCCCATCACGACAGTGCGCGTCATGTCGGAGCGGTAATCGCAATAGCCCGCGCCATAATCCATGAGAACGAAATCGCCCTTCTCGATCACGCGGTCGCTCGGTACGGCATGCGGGTTGGCGGTGTTGGGACCGCTCGCCACGATGGAGCCGAAGGCCAGGCTGTCGGCACCGTTGGCGAACATAAAGTTCTCGAGCTCGTTGCGTACCTGCTTCTCGGTCATACCGGGCTTAATAAAGCCGAGCATGTGCTGGAAGGCGGCGTCGGTGATCGACTGCGCATGGCGCATGAGCTCGATCTCCTCAGCGTCCTTGATGGCGCGCATCTTGCGAATGTCGGCATGCATCAGCGGCAGCATGCAGGCGACGGAACGATCCTCCAGACCACGCTGAATACCCTGATAGAAATTAATCTGCATATCGTCCTCGACAGCGCAAACGCGGCATTTGTTGGCCGCGATCTTGCCGGCGACCCAACCGGGGATGGTGCCCTCGTCCATGTCGTAGACCCAGGGGCTGCCGGCGGGCGTGTTCTCCTCAAAGCTGTTGAGGTAGCGCGAGTCGGTATGGAACAGGCACTGGTCGGCCGTAATAAACGCAGCGTGCGGGAACTCGAAGGTGTAGTCGAAGACGCCCTTCACGCCCGTAAGCCAACGAAGGTTGGCCTCGTCGCGCACCACGATGGCGTCGTAGCCACGCTCGGCCATCAGGGCACGGACACGCTCGATACGACCGGCAGGACCGGCAGCAAACTCAGACATGCAGATTCCTTTCTTGTTGTCTCTATATAGACGGGACGGGTCTCAACCGAACGACGGAATCGCATGCGATCCGCAACCGATTGGAAACCCGCCCCTCAACATGATACGAAAGACGATGGAAGTCAATAAATCTTAGAGAAGTTCTTTGCGAGAAGCCAAGTAGGCGTGAGCATGGCGCTCAAGAACCTCGTCCTCAACGTTCGTTAGGCGAATGGCGCCGAGTGCCGCGGGCAGCGGCAGCACGCTGCGGTTTGAGCGCGCGAACTGCTGCCTACGGAACTCCTCGATATATGCGGCAGGCTCCAGATCGAAGGCAAGTTCCTCGATACCAAAGTCCTCCAAGCAGTCATCGACCTCAAAGACGTAATCGATATCGAAGTCGCAGGCATCATGTGCTAGGCGCGCCTCAAAGCGCATGCCCTCGGACAACAGCTGGTAGGCAGGGACCTGCGAGGCGGCATCGCCCAAGCAAGCGCGCAGGGTACGCTCCCCCGTCTTGCCAAAATCGAGCGCATGGCGGGCGCTCGGGTTCGTGGCCATCAGTACGTCCTTGCGGGCAGTCTGAGACCATTGAACAGCATTGACGAGCGCGACTTCCTCGCCCGCGAGAATCTCGGGGACGGTCTCAGTAAACTGATTCCAGCGGGACTTACTGCTCGAAAGCATGGTGCCAACAAGTACCACAAAGCCGAGCTTGAGGTCCTCGGGGTCCGTCTCGCGAACAAGGTCGAGGTCACACACGACCAAGCCCGGTTCGGGACGAAACGCGATAGCGGGAAGCGCATTGACCGACGAGGCGAAGAGCGGCTTCATGGTCGTCGCGACCGTGAGCATGGCGTCGAACGTCGTCGGCAGCAGCGCGCACTCGGTGCGACCGCACCACTGGTTGGCGCACCAGCTAACAACCGAGCAGGTTGCGACATCGCCAACGGCGACAACCAGATCGTCGCAGGTAATGCCGTTAGCCGACAGGGCGCCAAAGACGGTATCGGCATCGGCCAGCGTAGCACCGGCAGGCGAAACCTCGAGGACGAGCAGCGACACGGCAAAGCCGGCGTCGACCAGCGCATGCTCGACGACCTCATCAAAACGTTCTGACGAGGCGGAGTTCCAAACCACCATCGCGCGCTTAGGCTTGCCCACGGCCGAGGCAAACATGCGCGAAAGCTCATCGAACGCACCCAATCCGACACGGACATCGACGCTGCGGTTTTGGAAATTGATCAGTTGACGGCGAATCATAGCAGTCCACGCTCCAAAAGCATCTCGGCACAAAGATAGGAAACGTCCTCGAAGGACTTGTTGCGAATATCAAGGGTAAGGTCGGCGGCCTGTCGATACAGCGGACGGCGATGCTCAAACAGGCGCGCGGCATGCTCGGGCGAGCGGAAATCGGGGCGCGTGTCGGAACGACGAATCTGGCGAATCGAATCCTCGAAGTCGCCCTCGAGGTAAACGCACGTACCCATTTCGTGCATCAACTCAATATTCACCGGCGTCTCGACAATACCGCCCCCGCACGAAACCAACAGGCTGCGCTCGCTTTGGAGCGAACGGAGCGCCGAGGTCTCGAGCTCACGAAAACGATACTCGCCCTCGGTCTCAAAAATCTCGGTTACCGACTTGCCGCAACGGCGCACGACCAGGCGGTCGGTATCGACAAAACGCCGCTTAAACATAGTGCCGACGTTGCGCGCGAGCGTCGATTTGCCCGCGCCCAAAAAGCCGATAAAGAAGATATGGTCGCAGCCGTGTTTGGTGTGCTGGGACATAGCGAGACCTAATCCTCGCAGGGAAGGTCGCGCAGGGCCCGGCGCTCAAAGATACGGAAGATCTGCGTATACCACAGGTCCTGCGTCGCCTGCGGCTTTACCAAGATGGTATCGACGCCGGCGAAGTTGCCGCTCCACACGTCCGTGTAGAGCTGATCACCGATCAGCACCGCCTCGTCGGCCGTGGCGCCGAGGCGCTTAAGACCTGCCTTGAGGGCAAACGGCGCCGGCTTCATGGCGTGGCTGATGGCCTCGAGTCCCAGCTCGCGTGCAGAGCTCATGACCTGGTCGCGATGCCAGTTGTTGGACACCATGCACAGCTTAAAGCCTTTGGCGCGGGCGGCATCGAGCCAAGCGGAAACCGCGGCGGGAACCTGCTCGGTGTCGCGCGGCACCAGGGTGTTATCGCGATCGAGCAGAATGGCGCGTTTGCCGTCGGCCCAGAGGGTATCGAGGTCGATGCGATCGACCGAGGCAACGTATCGTTTGGGGCTAAAAATCCTCATGCTAATTCCAAGACTGTTGATGCTCTTCGTAGGTTTGCGAGAAGTACTCCTCGTCATGCGTAATGTAGAAATACAGGTCATCGGAGTCGGTCGGCTCAAGCGTGGCCTTGAGCGCCTCGAGCGACGGAGAGCAGATGGGCGTGGGCGGCAGGCCCTCGTGCTTATAGGTGTTATACGGGCTATCGCTTTGCAGGTCGTCGGCGGTAACCTCTCCACCGGTGACATACATCATGGTCGCATCGCTGTTGAGATAGCGCAGACCGTCGAGCTTGCCGGCAAGGCGGTTGTAGAAGACCGAGGCCACGTGCGCACGTTGATCGGCGTTGAGGCCCTCGCGCTCAACGATAGAGGCCAAGTTGACGATGTCGTAGTCGGACATCTCCACACCGTAGCGCTCCTTGATCTTGGCTTCGCAGCTCGCAAAGTCTAGCGACTTATACTCTGTCTTAAACTGATCGAGCATAGCGCGAATCACGTCATCGGCCGTAGGCGAATCGCCCAGCGAATAGGTCTTGGGGAACAAGAAACCTTCGAGCGAGTCGTTAGCCGCGCCCTTAAGGAAGCTATAGTCATCCACGTAGTTGGAGGCCTTGGCCTGATTGAGGAAGTCTTCCTTAGAGATGCTGTCGTAGGCCTGGGCCACACGGTCGGCGACTTGATCGACCGTTAGGCCCTCAGGGATAGTCAGCGCATTGGAGCCCGCGTTGGGACCTTCCATGAGCTGCTGAACAACCTTGGTCGCATCCATGAGTGTGGTGAACGAATAGGTACCAGGCTTGAGCGACATATCGGCGTTGAGCTTTTTCACCGCCGCATAGTAATCCTTGGGATTTTCGACGATATGGTTCTCGGAGAGAATCGAGGCGATAGTATCGCCCGAAGCACCGTCGGGAATGGTCACCGTAACCTGCTGTCCAGCCGTGACCTTCGTATCCCCACCGGCGAAGAAGCCCTTGACGGCCGGCACGACAAAGAAAGCAATCGCAGCAAGCGCGAGCACCGCCACCACAATGCCGATGATCATGGGAACCGGAGAACTCTTCTTTTGAGCACCGCGACGAGCATGCGTGTTGTAGCTCGAACGGGTCGCCGGAGCAACGCCATGCGAACCGCGAGCGTGATGCGAATGCGATTGGGGGGTCTGCGTTCGCTGGGTAGGTACCTGCTGCTTAAAGCGGGTGCCGCCTGCAGGCTGGGCCGTACGAGCAGAAGGCTGCTGAGCCGCATGAGAAGCCGGATGCTGAACCGAACGAGCAGAAGGCTGCTGACCCGTCCGTTGAACAGGTTGGGCCGAACGAGAGAAGGGCTGCACCGGGCGCGCGGCAGGCTGAGCTGCGCGCTGCGTCGGCTGTGCCGGACGCTGGCCAGGCTGGGCAGGGCGCGACTCCGGCTGACGTGTACGATTCGGCTGGCGCGGATCGGAAGCACTAGGCATGCGAAACCTCCTCGTTTTTACGATCGAGCCACGTCTGCAAAAACAGGCTGGCGGCAATCATGTCGATCTTGCCCCTCATCTGCTTTTCGTTGAGTCCCTGCTCGCGCAGGATACGCTTGGCCTCTTGCGAGGACAGACGCTCGTCCTCAAACTCCAGCGGAAGATCGAGCTCGTCGGCAATCTTTTGCGCCACAGCGGCAACGCGCTCGGCCTGAGGGCCGGGCTCACCGGCCATGGTCAGGGGACGTCCGCTTACCAGGATGTCGGGCTCATAGTCCTCGACCAGGTAGCGGAACGTCTTGGCCATACCGGTGACCTCGGCGGCCGGGAGCACCTTGACGGGCATCGCCATCTTGCCATCACGGCTCGAGACGGCGATGCCAATCCTGGTCTCCCCTATGTCCAACGCAAGCGCGACCACAGTGACTTCTTAGATTCTTAGGCGCCGAGCGCGGTCTTGGCGGCCGCGAGGGCATCGGCGATACCGGCGGCGTTCTTGCCACCGGCCTGGGCCATGTTGGGACGGCCGCCACCGCGACCGTCGACCAGGCCCGCGATCTGCTTGATCACATTGCCGGCGTGGAAACCGGCCTTGACGGCGTCATCGGAACCAGCGGCGAGAAGGGCCGGGGTGCCCTTCTCGGTCACGCTCGCGACGACGCAGGCGACAGGGCCGGCGACCTTCTGGTGCACGGTATCCCATACGTTACGCAGGTCGGCAGCCTCAAGGCCCTGTAGCTCGGCGACGACGAGCTTGTAGCCATCGAGCTCGACGGCGCCCTCGATGGCGCTGGAGATGGCGTCGGAGGAGCCACCGGTCAGCGCCTTCTTGAGCTTGTTGGACGTCTCGCGCAGCTCGGCCTGCAGGTTCTCCACGCGAGCGGGAACCTCGTCGACGCGGCACTTGAGCGCAGCGGCGGCGGCGTCAACGAGCGCCAGGCGGTCGGCCATATAGTCGAGAGCACCCTTAGAGGTCACGGCCTCGATACGGCGGACGTTCGAGCCCGTAGAGGACTCGGAAATAATCTTGAACAGGCCGATCTCGGCGGTATTGGCAGCGTGCGTGCCACCGCAGAGCTCGCGAGAGAACGGCTGGTCCTCGGCGCCCACGGAGACGACGCGGACGACATCGCCGTACTTCTCTCCAAACAGAGCGACAGCGCCGGCAGCCTTAGCCTCGTCGATGCCCATAACACGGGTCACCACCGGCTTGGAGGCGAAGATCTGCTGGTTGACCAGGTCCTCGACAGCCTTGAGCTGCTCGGAGGAAAGGGCCTCGAAGTGCGTAAAGTCAAAGCGCAGGTGCTCGGGCGTCACCAGCGAGCCGGCCTGGGAGACGTGCTCGCCCAGGACCTGCTTAAGGGCAGCGTCGAGCAGGTGCGTGGCGGTGTGGTTGCGGCGCAGGAAGCCACGGCGCTCGGCGTCGAGAGCGGCGGTCACAGCGGCACCAGCAGAAAGCGTGCCCTCGGCAACGTGGGCGACGTGGGCATACAGGCCGTTGTGGTTCTTGGTATCGGAAACGGTCAGTGCAACGCCCTCGGCGGAAAGCTTGCCGGCGTCGCCCTGCTGGCCGCCCATCTCGGCGTAGAACGGGGTGCGGTCGAGCACGACCTCGACGTCCTCGCCGGCGGCAGCGGAATCGACAGACTCGCCGTTGCGCACGATGGCGACGACCTTGGCGCCCTCGATCACATCGTTGTCATAGCCGTCGAACTCGGTCGCGGCGACCTTGTCGGAAAGCTCGACCCACACGTCGTTGAAGCTGCCCCAGGCATCGCCCTTGGCGTTGGCGCGGGCGCGGGCCTTCTGGTCCTCCATGCAAGCGGTAAAGCCATCCATGTCGACGTCGTGCCCAGCGGTACCGGTGATCTCGACGGTCAGGTCGATGGGGAAACCAAAGGTGTCGTGAAGCTTAAAGGCAACATCGCCCGGAAGCACAGCGCCCTCGGCAAGCGCGGCCAGGGCCTCGTCCAGGTAAACGCGGCCGTTGTCGAGCGTCGTGGAGAAGCGCTCCTCCTCGGAGGCAACGATACCCTTGACGAGCGCGACGTTCTTGAGCAACTCGGGATAGGCCTCGCCCATCTGAGCGTTGACCTCGTCGATGAACTTGGTCAGGAAGGCGCCCTCGATGCCCAGCAGGCGACCGTGGAACACAGCGCGGCGGAGCAGGCGGCGAAGGACGTACTCGCGACCCTCGTTACCGGGCAGGATGCCGTCAGAGATCATGAAGTCGACGGCACGGGAGTGGTCGGCGATGATGCGAAGAGAACGGCTGGCGCCGGAGTAATCGTCGGCGTCATAGGTCTTGCCGCTGATCTCCTCGCCCAGCTTGATGAGATGCCGCATCAAGTCGCCGTCGTAATTGGCGGTCTTGTGCTGCATGATGGCGGCCATGCGCTCCAGGCCCATGCCCGTATCGAGGTTGCGGTGCGGCAGCTCCGGCATGGAGCCGTCCTCCTGACGGTCGTACTGGGTAAACACGAGGTTCCAGAACTCAAGGAAGCGGTCGCAGTCGCAGCCAGGCTTGCAGTCGGGGCTGCCGCAGCCGACCTCCTCGCCCATGTCAAAGTAGATCTCGGAGCACGGACCGCAGGGGCCGGTGGGGCCAGCGGCCCAGAAGTTGTCGTCCTCGCCCAAGCGGGAGATGTGGTCCTCGGCAACGCCCAGAGAACGCCACACGTCGTGGGTCTCGTCGTCCTCGGTAAAGACGGTGAAGTACAGGCGGTCGAGCGGCAGCTTGAACTCCTTGGTGATGAGCTCAAAGGCCCAGGCGCAAGCCTGCTCCTTGGAGACGCCGCCAAAAGAGAAATCGCCGAGCATCTCGAAGAAGGACAGGTGACGGCCGTCCTCGCCGATGCAATCGATGTCATTGGTGCGGACGCACTTCTGGCAGGAGATCGCGCCGATCTCCTTCATGGTCTTCTTGCCCTGGTAGTACTCCTTAAACTGGTTCATGCCGGCATTGGCAAGCAGCAGTGAAGGATCGTCGGGGACGAGGGACGAAGAAGGATAGAGCTTAAGACCGCGCTCCTCAAAGAAGTTGAGGAACTTGGAGCGAATCTCGGCCGTAGTCATTGACGGGTAGTCAGCACTCATAGAGGGAATCTCCTCGGTTTCACATCGAAACAGTTCAAACGTAACGATATTACCATCCCACCGCGCCCATGCAAAAAAGAGGGCCGGCACAATGCCGGCCCTTCAGCGAAATTGCATGTTGCGCGTATGAATGTTAACCCGAATTACCCCGCTAGTTGTCGTCATCGTCCATGGAGCCGTCGATGCCGGTTTTGGTATCGTCGTCCGAGTTGGAATCGTCGTCTTTGGCGAAGGGGTTCTTGAAGAAACCCGTCGCATCGGGCTGCAAACCCGAGAGCTTGATCCAGGGATTATCGAGCTCGGGCTTGGGCATGGCCTTGGCCTCGGGAGCAGTCTCGTTGCCGATGAGCTCGGACTCGTAAATGAACGTATCGTCTCCAAGCGCGTCGTAGGCAGCGACCGGGTTGCCATCGGCATCGCGGTACGGTGTGCCCTTAAACACGGCGCCGTCATAGGCCACAAGCTGGCGGCCGGTCTCATTCTCGAAGTAGTACACGAAAATACCCTTGAGGGCCGCGCACAGCGGGATGGCAATAATCATGCCGATGGGCCCCATGAGTGCCGAACCAATAACGAGGGCCGTAAGGCTCATAATGGGATGCACCTGCACTGAGCTCTGCATGACCTTAGGCGAAATAACATTGTCGGTGACATTTTGTGCGACCATCGTCACGATGAGCGTCCATAACGCCAACATGGGGCTGAACATGAAACCGAGCACTGTGGCGATTGCTGCGCTCACCCAGGGACCGACGACCGGAACCAAATGCATGATGCCGGTAAAGATAGCCATGAGCGCCGCATACGGATGGCCGATGATCATAAAACCGATAAAGGCGAGGAAACCACCGCAGATAGACGTTACGACCATGCCGCGCATGTAGCCACCAACCGAACGCGACAGAATGGCGACCATAAAGCGGTACGAGGTCTCCTTCTCCTGACCGATGATGGTGCAAATCTCGTGGTGCATGCGAGGGTAGTCACAGGCCATCCAGTACGCAAGCACCAGACCAAGAAAGATCACGAACAACTGCGAGGCCGTATTGGTGATGAGCGGGAACACACCGCGGCCAAGCTCGGCAGCAATCTGAGACACATACTTCGATGCCACGGCAACCAGCGACGAAAGATTATCGTCCAGATACTCCTTGAGCGGCGTGTTGTTGAGCGTCTTGGCATGCGAGATCATCTCATTGAGATCGCCACCCGCAACACGAAGCTGCTCGGGCAGGCGGCTCAGGACTTCCATGATCTGACCAAAGAGAATCGGCGACAAGATGCAAACGACACCGACGAGCACGGCAACAACAACAATAAGCGCGATAAGCGAACCGATGCCGCGATTCACGCCATGGTGCTCGAGCCAGTTGGTGATCGGGGACATCACAAAGGCAATGATGGAACCAACAGCGAGAAACTCGATAACCGGCGCCAAGATGCCCATAAGGTTAAAGATGACAGCGGCGATGACAATGCAGCCGACAACAGCCCAAATGCGAAGCGTCAGAATGCGGGTGTCGCGCAGCACGCGATCGGTTTGTTGGGGGTGCTCACTCATGAACGAATCATCACTCCGTCGGGGTCGATCTTGTCCTGAATCTTCTTAAGCGTGCGGCGCAGCAGACGCGAAACCTGCACCTGAGAAATACCCAGCTTCTTGGCGATCTCGATCTGGGTCATGCCCTTCACAAAACGCAGCTCGATCACCTCGCGCTCGCGCGGCGAGAAATCACGGATGGCCTCCTCGATCACTAGGCGGTCATCGGTAAAGTCGAGCTCGTTGTCGTCGTCGGCGTAACGGTCAAGAATCGAGGGTGCATCATCGGAATCGGACGCTCCGGGAGCCTCGATGGGTACCGAGGTATAAGCCGAAGACGATTCCATAGCCTCGAGGACCTCATCGACAGTCACATCTAGATACTCAGCGATCTCCTCAACCTTGGGCGAGCGCTGTAGCTCGTTGGTGAGCTTATCGGTAGCCTGGTTGACCTTGGCCGAGAGCTCCTGCAAGCGACGGGGCACGCGCACGCTCCAGCCCTTGTCGCGGAAGTGACGCTTGATCTCGCCCAAGATGGTAGGCGTGGCAAACGTGGTGAACTCGAGTCCGCGCTCAGGGTCAAAGCGGTCGATAGCCTTGAGCAGGCCCAAATAGCCAACCTGCATAAGGTCATCGAGCGGCTCGCCGCGGTTCTTAAATTTGTTGGCAAGAAACCTTACCAGGTTCATGTGGGACATGACGAGCTGCTCGCGTGCGTCCGGGTCACCGGTCTCTTTATAGCGACGAAACAGCTCGCGGGTTTTCTCCTTGTCCCAAGCGGTCTTACCGCTCCGGGAACGTTCGGTCATATTAGATATCCGCCTTGAGGTCGAGGGAAAGCGTCAGGGGCGCCGCAGTCTTTTCGTAGGAGTCGCACACGCTCGCCAAAATAAGCTCGGCATAAACAGCAGCCTGGTCATCCTCGTCGACAGTGGCCTGATCGCCAAAGGTAAAGGTCATGCCAACGTGAGATTCATCGACATCGAATTTGATTGAGATGTCGTCGGAATCAACAGCCGTGCAGCCAAAGATAAAGGCTTCCTCGGCAGCCATGCGGATGTCCTCGATGCGATCGACAGACATGGAACACAGGGCACCAACGTTGGCTGCCGTCATGCGCACAAGGCGAGCGAGACGCGGGTCGCCGGCAACGGTCAGCGTGATGGGGCAGGTTGCTTCGCTACTCATCGCAGGACTCCTCAAAGGTCTCGGAGGGTGTATAGGTGTAATACTGAGCCCGCTTGGATGCAGACTTCTGAGCCACATCTGCGCCATCGGCGGCCTCGTCCTCCGCCCTGCCAATCAAGACGCGCTCGGTTGGCTGCTCGGCTTCTTCGGCAGCAGCGGAAAGCTTGCGGTCGGCTTCAGCTGCAGGAGCCTTCACCTTATTGAAGAGCTTCTGCACAGCACCGGCGGCAGAGTCGGTCACGCTCGACACAGCATTGCTGGCCTCGGCCATGCTGCCCGTAACCTCGGAAATGTCGCGAACCACGGCTTCGACCTCTACGAGATTGGAGGTAAGGGCATCAACTGCCGTCTTGCTCGACTTAAGCAGCGGCTCCATCTGGGCAAGCGCCGGCGTAAGCTCATCGACAGCGCCATCGAGCTTTGCCACCACAGGCTGAGCCTCGGCGATGGTGTTGTTGAGGTCGTTCACGGTCTTGTCGAGCGAATCGACAACGGTGCGGGTTTTGCGCAGGGTAAGCGCGAGCTCGACAATAGCCCACACGCCGGCAATGGCAAGCACCAGCAGGGCGATTTGAATGGGACTCATACAAGCCTCCCGAAGGAATCGAAATACAGACGCCTTTCATGGTACCCCAAAGAAGGGGGAAGATACCCAAAGGGAATGTGCGAGGTGCCAAGGACCTACTTCGGTGCATTCCCGCTGCGGTCGCGTTCGCTTTGCTCTACGCGCCACTCTTCCCAGCCGCGCCCGGCAGGCTGCCAGAACGCACCGCGCTCCAGCCCCTCGGGCAAATAGCGCTGGTCGACCCAGCCTTCGGGATAATCGTGCGGATACTTATACACACCGTATTCATCGCTGCCCGGGCGATGGCGATCGCGCAGATAACTCGGCACCTCGCGAAGCCCACTAGAGTGGATATCGGCCAGCGCCGCATCGATCGAAGCCTCACACGCGTTGGATTTAGGCGCCAAGCACACATAGAGTGCAGCCTGAGCCAGGTTAATGCGGCACTCGGGATAGCCGATGACCTCGGCAGATTTAAATGCGGCATGTGCCACCAGCAGCGCCTGTGGATCGGCGTTGCCAACATCCTCGGAAGCATGGATCATAATGCGGCGAGCGATAAACTTAGGATCCTCCCCCGCGTCAATCATGCGCGCGAGCCAATAAATGGTGGCATCGGGGTCGCTGCCGCGCATGGACTTAATGAACGCACTGATAATGTCGTAGTGCATGTCGCCGTTTTTGTCATACGTAAAACCGCGACGCGGGTTGGCAATCTTTACGTCATCCACGGTGATGGGATATCGCTCCCCCGCCGCCGGAGCCGGCGTCCCCTCGGTATCAGGACGCGTGACGGCAATCTCACTCGCCAGCTCGAGTGTCGTCAGGGCCGAGCGTGCATCGCCCGCAGCCAGCGTACAAATGGTCTTGACTGTATCCTCATCGGCCGAGAACTTACCGTTCAGACCATGCGGAGCCTCGAGCGCACGCTCGATCAGCGTGGCAATGTCCTCGTCCTTAAGGTGTTCGAGTTCCACGACTCGACCACGTGAGAGCAGCGCCGAGTTGACCTCGAAGTACGGATTCTCCGTCGTAGCGCCAATCATAATGACGGTACGGTTCTCAACCGCATGCAGCAATGCATCCTGTTGTGACTTCGAAAAGCGATGAATCTCGTCGATAAACAGGATGGTGCGACGGTCGTACGTATTCAGACGCGTCTTGGCCTCGTCAATCACGCGGCGAAGATCCTTTACGGTGCCCGTCACGGCGCTGACTTCGACAAACTCGCTCTTGGTATGGTTGGCGATAATGTGGGCCAGCGTCGTCTTACCCGTACCGGCCGGCCCGTACAGAATCACGCTCGAAAGCACGTCGTGCTCGATCGCGGCACGCAACCATGAGCCCTTACCGACGGCCTTTTGCTGGCCCACATACTCGTCGAGCGAATTGGGGCGCATGCGCACCGCAAGCGGCGCATTCTGAAAGGAACGCTCGCGCGTCGAAGCAGAAAAAAGGTCGTCCATAGCCATCCTGTACATCAATCAAAATCGTTGTTGACCAACAGTATACCGAAAGGATACGAACTACCGTTCGTTAATATAGGTACGATGAGGAAACTTTAGACCCGGGAACAGCTTGCTCGTCAGCTCGCAGAAATAACCGTCCGTCATACTCGCGATATAATCCACCACGGCTTGATCCTTGTCGTCCTGCCAGGCATAGGTGCGATCGTAGTAGGAAAGCTGCTGCTCAATGCGCGAAATATGGTGCTTAAAGATGTAAGAGGACTCGTCGCCACTGTTTAGATCCCGCAGGCAACGGTCGTAGAGCTTTACGAACGCCTCGCGCAGCTCCGCCTCGGAATCGCCTTCGATGCCGCCCTTGCTATAAATCTTCTCGTAGTTCTCGCGCTTGGCTCGGCGAATTTCCTCAAACAGGTCCTCGCTCATCTCGATACGCGGCTTACCATAGCTGTGCTCAACGATATCGATGGAGGCATTCGTGAGGATCCAACTGTTGTAGGCACCGCCCCGGCCATCATCAAAGGCGTCTGGTGACAGCAGGCCCGCCGCAATGGCGTCTTGGCGATCGCGCCCAACGTAGGCAAGGATGTCAGAGATGCGGACCACGCAGCCTTCGAGCGTCATGGGACGCAGGTGCTCAATTGCGCTATAACCCGTGGCAATACAATCCTCAACCTTCTGGTCAAACTGGTCAAAGGAGCTCATGTCCGAGAGCTCAAACACGCGCTGCTCGTATTCGCCGTTATGGCACAAGACGCCGTCGAGCGTCTGGAGCGACACGTTGCGGCCGTACAGTGAGTCGAGCACGCGAACTGACTGCACGCTATGGAAAAAATAACGCCCCGTGCGCTCATGATAGATATCGTTGAGGAAGCGCTCGCCGGCATGGCCAAAAGGCGTGTGTCCCAAGTCGTGACCCAGGCCAATCGCCTCGATCAGATCGCAATTGAGCCCCAGGGCGCGACCGATATCGCGCGCAATGCGCGAGACAAGCTGCACGTGCAAACCGCGGCGCGACAGATCGTCATTGCTACGGAAGCTAAAGACCTGCGTTTTGCCCGCATAACGGGTGTACGCCGGAAGATGAAGTATCTTTTCGGTATCGCGCATAAACGCCGGACGCATAAGCGTGCCTTTGTCGGCGGCGCGATCAATACGACGAATGACCTGATCGTCGTTGCAACGATACGGGTTGACATAGCCCGAAGCGCGATCGGCGGCAATGCGCTCGACAAGTTCGGGCGACAACGCCGAGGGAATACGGTCCATGCGCGCCTTAATGACGGCCGTTTCTTGATTAGTTGCCATGGCATGCTCCTTAAGAAGGATGCGCAATCGGTTACAAAGTGCAGCCCACGACCTCGATTATGGCAAAAATCGGCACCAAAAAAGGGAGCAATGGCAGGGAGCGCGATTTCGTGATGAGGCAGGAGAGGGCAAGGACCAGGAGCGCGGCGGCAAATGACACGATGCCACCCATAGGGTCGAGCGTGCAAAGCGCGAAGAGTGCCTTAGCATCTCCCATGCCGATGCCCGGGGTTTGGCGAAGTCGACGCCAGAGCGACTCAGTCAGCACAAGGGAAAGATACACGATGACGGCAAAACCGGCGTGATCAAGCGCTGTGTTCAAACCGAGGTCGAGCCAAACACCCGCCAACGCCGCCACGGCGCATGCGCCGGCAAGCCCATTGGGAAACCGTCGCTCTCGGGCATCAATTGCCACGCCGGCAAAGATGCAAATCCAAAATGGGATGTAGAACATCGTGCACCTCCATGAACAGCTGCTCAAAAGCAAAAACCATCGCAAAGGTGCCTGCCCCCTTTGCGATGGTTTTGGTGGCGGTTATTTGGCGCCTTGCATGACCTCGTCGAGGGTGACGTTTACGGCGTGCTGTGTCGGCACCCAGTCGACCTTCAGGAACAGCGCAGCCACCGTGATGGGGATATAGCTGAACATAAAGATCGGGAAGGTAAACAGGTTAGTCACCAGACGCCACTTTTGCGCGCAGTGAATGTGCTTGTACTCAAAGATAGTCGTGAGCAGCGCCAGGATAAAGAAGGTCTGATACATCATGGCGAAGGTCATAATGAGCGAAGCGGCGCACGCCTGCATCTCGACTTCGGTAGCCAAGAAACCATGCGAAAGGCCACCCACAATCAAGAACGTCGCATTAGCGAGCATCGAGATCAGCGATAGCAGCATACCCGGGGCGATCGTCATGAACATGTCGTAGGCGGCAAATCGATGATAGCGGAACGTCGACTTGACCAGATGTTTGCCGTAGGTAAAGAACACCTGGTAAAAGCCCTTGGTCCAGCGCATACGCTGTTTCCAGGACGCCTTAAACGTCACGGGCTGTTCGTCAAAGAACTCCGCCGGCGCATAGCCAATGCGAATGCCGTGAATGGCGCAGAACGTGGTGAACTGAATGTCCTCAGTCAGCGTGTGGAACTGCCAGCCGTGCATACCCTCGATTACGTTGGCGGAAATGAGATAACCCGAACCCGAGACAGCGCAGGACGTCTTGCAGATATTACGCGCATTGTTAAGGAAGCGCGCCTCGCGCAGATACCACGTAGCATTAGCCGCCGAAATCCAGGAGCTGCCGAAGTTCTTGGAGTTGCGATAGCTCGTGACCACATGGAAGCCCTGGTCAAAGGCATCGTTCATCTTGGACACGTAATCGCGGGAGATGACGTTATCGGCATCGAAAATAAAGTAGCCCTCAAAGGTATCGGGATACTCGTTAAGGATACGGTCAAAGCCAAAGTCCATGACCCAGCTCTTACCCTTGCGGGCCAGGTCGTTGCGCTCATAAACGATGGCGCCCGCCTCGCGCGCGAGCTGCGCCGTGTTGTCGGTGCAGGCATCGGCGACCACGAAGACCTCGATAAGCTCGGACGGATAGTCCTGATCCTTGATGGAGCGAACGAGGTTGGCGATCACGGCCTCCTCGTTATGCGCCGCGATAAAGAAGGCATAACGGTGGAGTTTTTTGGCCTTAGGAGGCGCGACCTCGCCACGGAGGGCGCCAATGACAAAGAAGACCACCTGGTACAGAAAGCAGACCGTGAGCAGCGTGACGACAATCTGGTTGAAGATCACGATGGGTGTGTTGGTATGTAAAAAGGCGAGCATGCAGGCTCCCAGCAACGCGTTACGTAAACAACCGTATATCTTACCGTAGGCTTACCGAGTTCAAGAAACCACCTAATACTGGCTAGGCTTCGAGCAGACCGAGCTGCGGGACGATTTCGTCACCGGCAGCAGTGCGGCCGAGCGAACGCGGGGCCAGATCATCCAGAACCGCCGCAAGGTCCCACGGCAGCTCGTCACGGCACTCAATGCGCTCCCCCGTCACGGGATGGTCGAACGCCACACGCCAGGAATGGAGGAACTGCCTGGTCAGGCCCTGATCGGCGCGCGCATCGCACTTACCGTAGAGCGGATCGCCCACGCAGGCGTGGTTGATATGGCGCATGTGCACGCGAATCTGGTGCGTGCGGCCGGTAAACAGGTGGCACTCGACAAGCGTATAGCCGTCGTCGAAGCGCGTGGAATCAAAGCGCTCGAGCACCTTGAAGGTCGTGATGGCCTGACGGGCAAAGGGGTCATCGGAAACCGCCATCTTCACGCGGTCGCGCGTCGATCGAGCAATACCGGTGTTGATAGTGCCCTCGTCCATGGCGATGTGCCCGTGAACGAGCGTGATATAGCGACGGTCGAGCGTGCGCGTGCGGATAAGATTTTGAAGCGCGCGCTGGGTGTCGTCGTCTTTTGCCGCGAGCATAAGGCCCGAGGTATCGCGATCCAGGCGATGCACGATGCCGGGGCGGTCCTCACCCTGCACGGTACCCAGATGATCGATGCCGCAGTGGTAGACCAGGGCGTTCGCAAGGGTGCCGCTCTCGTGGCCATGGGCGGGATGGCACACGAGACCGCGCTGTTTGGAGAGCACGATGAGGTAGTCGTCCTCGTAGCGAATGTCGAGCGGGATGGCCTCGGGAATCACATCGGTGGGATCATGCGGCTCGGGCAGGTCGACCGAGATGCGGTCACCGGAGCGCACGGCATACTTTTTTGACAGGCAGGTCTCACCGTTGACACATACGGCACCGCCCTCAATCAGATGCGCGCAGGCAGAGCGCGTAGGACAGCCATCGTTGGCGCCCAGATAGGCGTCGAGGCGCTGACCAGCGGAATCATCGGCAACGAGAATGTGGATGTCGGCCATTAACGCTCATTCCTTTCGCGAATCTTGCGGGCACGCTCCCCACGCTGCTTGGCTTTGCGTTTGGCGCGGGCCTCGTCACGGGCGTTGAGTTCGGCGGTCGCATCGACCTCGCGAGCAGCGGGGCTCAAGAAGATATAACCGATGAGCGCCAGCACGACACCGACCGTAATGCCAATATCGGCGACATTAAAGACGGGAAAGTCGATGAAGGTAGTAGCGATAAAATCAGTCACAAAGCCCATGGCCAGGCGATCGATCGCGTTGCCGATAGCACCGCCCGCAACCATAGCCATGCCCACAACCTCTAGGCGTGCGAGTTGAGGCGCACGAACCAGGTACACGGCAATGGCGACGATAACTGCAAGCGCCAGCACGGCGAACGCAACGCCATGGCCCTCGCCCATGCTAAAGGCAGCTCCGATATTGCGGACAAACAGAAAGTCAATCACACCGGGGATAACGGTCACATGCAGAGCATCGCCCACGGCACGAACCGCAAGCTTGGCCAGCTGGTCAACAAGCAGCACAACGAGCGCTACCCCACCAGCAACACCCAACCGCCAACGCAAAGACGGCGTCATATCCCCAGTACGACCCAAAGAAATCCCCTACCCTCAAGAACATCGAATTACGTTTAATGCAATTAACCATCTTATATTGCCACACGCAGAGCGCACGACATATTCGCTAACGTCAGATAAATAACCAGCATAAAAGAAAGCGACATTCCGGATAACAGAATGTCGCTTTTATTCAACGGGGCAAATGGGCCGAAGGCGTCCAAATTCTCCCTATAACTAAAATGCCGAGTTACTGTGCCTTAAAGGGCGTCAGCGCAGCGCTTGCAGATATGCGCGTGGCCGTTGTACTCGCCGACGGTGGTGCGATAGTTCCAGCAACGGTCGCAGCACTCGCCCTCGGCAGCCTCAATAGCGACGGAAAGCTCCTCGCCCTGGGTCAGCTCAACATCGGAGACGATGTAGAACTCGGCCAGGTCGACCGCCTTGTCGCCGGTCAGCAGCGCGTACATCTCGGCGGGAACGACCGCCTTGACGCGGACCTGCTGGCTCTTGGTGAAGGTGCCGGCGGATCGGGCATCCTCAAGGGCCTTGGTCACGGCGCCACGGAGCTCAAGAGAAGCCTCGAGCACGCCCTCAAACTCATTGGCCTCGTCGACCGTGATGGGCGACTTGTACCAATCGAGCATCGCGGCGTACTTCTGGTGGTCGACGCAGCCGGCGGGCGCATAGGCCATGGCCTCATCGACGGTGTAGGACAGGATCGGCTGCAGATCGCGCATGAGCATCGAGAAGAGCTCGGCGAGCACGGTCTGGGCGCTGCGGCGCTCGAGCGAGCCGGGCTTGTCGCAGTACAGACGGTCCTTCAAGGCGTCGAGGTACACGTTGGAAAGCTCGGTAACAACAAAGTCGTAGAGCGCACGGTAGGCGCGCGGGAACTCGTAGCTGGCGTAAGCATCGTCGACCTCGGCCTGGACCTGGGTCAGACGGGCAACCATGAGCTTGTCGAGCGGCAGCAGGTCGGCAAAGGCGACGCCGTCGGTCTCGGGCTCAAACTGACCCTCGAGCTCGGAGAGCAGGAAGCGCAGCGTGTTGCGGAAACGACGGTAGGCATCGGACGTTCGAGCAAGGATCTCGTGGTCGATGGACACGTCAGAGCTGGTGTCGACGGATGCAACCCACAGACGGATGATGTCGGCGCCCATCTCGTCACAGACCTTATTGGGGTCGATGACATTACCGAGAGACTTGGACATCTTGCGGCCCTGGCCATCGAGGGTGAAGCCCTGCGAGACGACCGCCTTGTACGGAGCATGGCCATTGGCGCCCACCGAGGTGAGAAGCGAGCTCTGGAACCAACCGCGGTGCTGGTCGGAGCCCTCGAGGTACACATCCGCCGGATACTCCAGCTCGGGGCGATACTCGCAGACGGCCTTCCAGGAAACGCCGGAGTCCCACCACACGTCGAGAATGTCCTTATCGGCCTTGAGGTGATGGCCGCCGCACTTGGGGCAGACGCAGGCCTCACCTAGGTAGCTCTCGGGAGCATCGGTGAACCAGGCGTCGGAGCCCTTCTCGTGGAAGAGCTTGATGACGGCGTCGAGCGTGGCGTCGTTCATAACTTTCTCGCCGCAGTCGGCGCAGGTGTAGCTGGGGATAGGCACGCCCCAGTTGCGCTGACGGCTGATGCACCAGTCGGGACGCTGCTCGACCATGGCGCCGATGCGGTTTGCCGCGTGGGTCGGATACCACTTGACGTTCTCGCGGACCTCTTTGCCAGCCTGCTCGCGCAAACCGGTCTTGTCCATCGAGACAAACCACTGATCGGTAGCACGGAAGAGCACCGGGTGCTTGCAGCGCCAGCAGTGCGGATAGCTGTGCGTGATCTTCTTCTCGAGGACCAGGGTGCCGCGCTCGCGCAGGAACTCAATGATGTGCGGGTTGGCCTCATCGGTATCCATACCGCTGAAGGGGCCACCTGTGCCAAACTCCTCACCGGTGTAGAACTTGCCGTCGTCATCGACCGGCATGCAGATGTCGGTGATGCCCTCCTTGAGGCAGGCAAAGTAGTCGTCGACGCCGTGGCCGGGCGAGTTGTGGACGATACCGGTACCGTCATCGACACCAACGTAATCGGCCAGCAGCGCCACGCCCTCAATACCGGCAAAGATCGGCTGCTTGTAGTGGATGTGGTGGAAAGTCTCGGCGGGAACCACGTAGGGCTTGCCGTCGACCATGACCGGGGTGTACTCCCAGCCAAACTCCTCGCAGCACTTGGGAGCAAGGTCCTCGAGCATGACCTCGGCGCGGCCGTCGTGCTCAACGGCGACATAGGCGGCGCCGGGCTTGAGGGAAACGGCCTGGTCGGAGGGGATGGTCCACGGGGTAGTCGTCCAGATGATGAAGTCGACCGGGCCGTCGAAGTTCTCGAGGCCGGCGGGCTTGGAGGTCATCTCAAAGCGAACGAAGATGGAAGGGCTCGTCTCGTCGGAGTACTCGATCTCGGCCTCGGCCAGCGCGGTGTGACAGTGCTTGCACCAGTGAACCGGCTTGTGGCCGCGATAGATCATGCCCTTATCGAACATGGCCTTGAAGACCTCGATATCGGCGGCATCGTGCTGGTGATAGAGCGTCAGGTAGGGATTGTCCCAGTCGCCGAGCACGCCCAGACGACGGAAGCCGGCCTTCTGCAGCTCGATGTTCTCGACAGCGAACTCATTGCAGAGCTCGCGAATCTTGGCCGTGGGGGTCTGGTTGAACTTCTCGGTGCCGAGCTTCTCCTCGACCTTGTGCTCGATCGGCTGGCCGTGGCAGTCCCAACCGGGGACATAGGGAACCTCATAGCCCTGCATCATCCAGTAGCGGTTGATCATGTCCTTGGAGATCTTGTTCATGGCGTGGCCGATGTGGATCGGGCCGTTGGCGTACGGAGGACCGTCGTGCAGCACAAACTTCTTGTGACCCTCGTTCTTCTTCAGAACCTGCTCGTAGACCTTGTTGTCCTGCCAGTCCTTGAGTCGCTTGGGCTCGGACTTGGAAAGACCGGCACGCATGGGAAAACCGGTCTTGGGCAGATTCATCGTCTGCTTGTACTCGTTTGCCACGGTACCCCTTTCATGTCGTGGGCGCGCACGCCCTCTGGGCACCAAAAAAAGCGCCCGTCCCTACAAGCTGGGACGAAGCGCCACAAAACGGGCTGTACGCTCGCAAAAGCTCTTCGCTTAACCACCCAGCTTAGATGCCCTCGCCCGCGTCGCCGCGCGCTCGCATCCGTTACTCGGCTGGCCTGTATCGACGACCATCTCGGCGATGTCTACTAAGACGAACCTGCACGGCACGTCCGTTGGGACCGCAGCTCCGGGGTGATTTTCATCGGTCGCATGCACGGGTTCTCAGCGCTCCCCGCTCTCTGTAGCATGCGGACGGCCGACTACTCGTCCCCATCAACGCTTATGCGGAGTATGCTAGCACGTTCCGCGGCGGCGAAAAACCCTCAACACCGGTTTTATACGTTCGAAATTTCTCGCTATTACAACCCTTCTCTAGGAGCAAAATACCTGAAAGCACTCTATCGAACGAAAGAAGGTTGCTATGCGCACGATTGGAATGAGCGACTACACCGTCGGCGAGGATTGCTTTGACGAGCTGCCCGGCGCGCTGGCCGAATACGGAGCGACCAAGGTCGCGATCATCGGTGGCAAGCGGGCACTGGCCGCAGCACTTCCCGACATCGAAGCTGCACTGGCAGGTACCGACGTCGAGATTCTGGAGACGCGCGTCTACGGTACCAACAGTACGCGTGCCAATATCGCCAAGGTCGTAAACTCCCCCGCCTGCCAGGAAGCCGACGTGCTCATTGCCTGCGGCGGCGGCAAGGCACTCGACACCGTCAAGACGGCGGCCATCGAGCTCAAGAAGATCGTCTTTACGGTACCGACGATCTGTTCCAACTGCTCCGCCGCGACCGCCATTGCCGTTGTCTACAATGACGACGGCTCGCTCGAGGGCTATTCGTACCCCAACCGCCCCGCGCACATCTTCATCAACCCCAAGATCATCGCCGAGGCGCCAGCGGAGTACTTCTGGGCCGGCGTGGGCGATGCCCTGTCCAAGCAGCCCGAGGTCGAGTACGCCACGAGCGCCGGCAACTTGGAGCACACCGCCGGTCTTGGCCTGGCACTCGCCCACACCTGCTCCGAGCCGCTGTTTACCTATGGTGTGCAGGGTCTTGAGGACGTGCGCCAGGACCAGTCGACCGAGGCCGTCAAGCAGATCGCGCTCGACATCGTGGTCAACACGGGTTATGTCTCGAACCTGACCAACCAAAACGATTACTACTACAACTCGAGCGTGGCGCATGCGTTCTACAACGCCACCTGCAGCATTCCGCGCGAGGGCTCCTACCTACACGGCGAGGTCGTGAGCCTGGGCGTGCTCGTGCTGTTTGCCTATACGGGCGATACCGAGAACCTTGAGCGCTACGCTGCCTTTAACAAGCAGATGGGGCTGCCCGTGACGCTTGAGCAGGTCGGTCTTTCCGAGGCCGACATCCCTGCCCTATGTGAGCACGCGCATGGCACCAACGAATGGAAGCAGGGAAACCCCGAACCTTTCACCGACGAAAAGTTCGCCGCCGCCATCAAGGCCGCCAACGCCTACGGCCACACGCTCCTTGCCTAACCCAAAACCACCACAAAGGGGACAAGCACCTTTGTGGTGGTTTTTTATTGCTCCAACATTCAGTTCGCACTCGAACCCGATTCTATACGAGAAAGGGTCCGGGTACGTTTTTTGTTTATCGGTAATTCTGCGGAAGGACCACTCGGAACGGTAAACAGAAACGAACAGAGGCAGAGTACCATCGTGGTGATGGTATCCTGCCTTTTGTTTTGCGGAACCAAGGTCGCTTTATGTGAACTTGATCGCCACTTATATGGCACATTGATGGCAATTGCTGCGTACGTGCGTACCGGGAGCCTGTACACCTCTGGCAAGGCGTAACACGCTAGACTTTGTTCCAAAGTCCGTGTGCTAAGGGGGCAGGGCCCTTAGAATTCCTGTGGAGTGTGTACGCACGTACGCAGGAAAACAGCAAATTACGCTATATCAGGGCGTTCTTTCATTGGTGAGTATGGTATACACGGCTTAGTTCAACAAATAAGAATTTATATACTTAGGAGAATATTGATGGAAATGTTTTTATGTTCGCACTTTTCAAGTGTAGGAAGTCTGATAAAGGAAGAAATTGAAAATAAAAAAGTCGCATTTATTCCAACAGCTTCGCTGCGTGAAGGCTACACCGGTTATGTCGGCTCGGCTCGAAAATTATTCAAAAAGTTGGGAGCAATCGTAACTGAAATTGATATTTCAACGGAGGCTTATTCAACGATACAGTCTGTTTTTGAAGATGCGGATGTGATATATTTTACCGGTGGAAATTCTTTCTTTCTTATGGACCAACTC
>JBPGZF010000020.1:0-40089 GCA_052033095.1 Collinsella sp. | reverse complement strand
GAGGAAGCCTTGCCGTTCGCCGAATTGCACAAACGTAAAAATCGCCAATTATGGAGACGGTCTCGAACACGTCGACGAAACGATGCGGTAACATCTCCCTGCAAACACTGTAGTTAGCTAAAGGGGGAGTTCGCGTGTCTGCAACCATTAAACCCTTCACCGATGAGTTCGAAGAGTATGGCCGCGATGAATCTCGTGCATCGGGCGAAGCATCGAGCATCTCGTTTCCGACAACGGAAGACGAGGTCCGTGCCATTTTGGAAACGCTCCATGCCGAGCGTGTCCCGGTAACGGTTCAGGGCGCCCGAACCGGCCTTGCCGCCGGTGCCGTGCCCCACGGTGGGCATATCCTCAATACTTCCCGTATGAATCGCTACTTGAGCCTTCGCCGCGATGAACAAGGCCAATTTCTGCTGCGCGTGGAGCCGGGCGTTGTGCTCTCGGAGCTGCGTAAGCAGCTGAGCAAGAAGGTACTGCCGACCGCTGGTTGGGACCAGGCATCGCTTGAGGCCTACGAGGAGTTCCAAGAGTCCCCCGAGCAGTTCTTTCCCACCGATCCCACCGAGGCATCTGCCTGTCTGGGTGGCATGGCGGCATGCAACGCCTCCGGCGCCCGCAGCTACGCTTACGGCCCCATGCGCCCGCATATCACGGGACTCCACGTCGCGCTGGCTGATGGCGATTTGCTTGAGCTTCAGCGCGGCGAGGCTTTTGCCCAGGGCCGACACCTGTCGCTCGTGACGGCAGCGGGCCGTACACTCGAGCTCGATCTTCCTGACTACACCATGCCCAAGACCAAAAATGCCTCGGGTTATTTTGTTGCGGACGATATGGACGCCATCGATCTTTTTATCGGTGCGTGCGGCACGCTCGGCGTCATTACCGAGCTCGAGATCGCCCTGCAGGCGGCACCTTCGGTCGTATGGGGTGTGAGTTGCTTTTTCGATAGCGAAGACAAGGCGGTGTCCTTTACCGATTCCGTGCGTCCCGTGCTGTCCCATGCCGCCGCTATTGAGTATTTCGATGCTGGCGCCCTGGATATCCTGCGTCGCCAGCGCGAGCAGTCGACAGCGTTTGCCTCGCTGCCGGCGCTCGACGACGAGGCAAAGGTCTGTGTCTACGTGGAGCTCGACTGCGATGACGAGGCGCAGGCGACCGAGGAGCTGTACCACCTGGGATGGGTGCTGGAGTTTGCGGGCGGCCGCGACGATGCGACATGGGTCGCCCGCACCGAAGTCGATCGCGAGTGCCAGCGGTTCTTCCGCCACGCGGTGCCCGAGAGCGTCAACATGCTCATTGACGAGCGTCGCCGCACCGACCCCACCATTACCAAGCTGGGATCGGATATGTCGGTGCCCAATGCACGCCTTGCCGATGTCGTGGCCCTCTATCGTCGCACGCTGGCCGAAAGCGGGCTTGAGTCTGCCGCCTGGGGACACATCGGGAACAACCATCTGCATGTGAACATCCTGCCGCGCGACGCGCAGGACTACCGTCGTGGTGGAGAACTCTTTGCCCAGTGGGCTTCCGAGGTCACGGCCATGGGCGGTGCCGTTTCTGCCGAGCACGGCGTCGGCAAGATCAAGGCGGGCTTCTTGGAGACGATGTACGGCCACGAGGCCATGGTCGAGTCGGCGCGGCTCAAGCTCCAGCTCGATCCTGCCGGCCAGCTGGGTCGCGGCAACCTGTTTGCGGAGAAGCTCTTGGATGAACTCGTCCAGAAAGGGGGCGCGTGAAGATGAGTGATTTCCATATGGTGGTGTGCGTCAAGGCGGTGCCCGGAAGCACCGAGGTCAAGATGGACCCCAAGACCAATACTATCGTGCGTGATGGCAAGCAGGCGGTCATTAATCCCTTCGATGCAAGTGCCCTCGAATGTGCGCTAGCGCTGAAGGACGACTTTATCGGCTTTGGCATGGACGTGCGTGTGACGGTGGTGTCGATGGGCATCCCCGCGACCGAATCGCTGCTGCGCGACTGCATCGCCCGAGGCGCCGATGACGCACTGCTGCTAACCGATCGCGCCTTTGCAGGTGCCGATACCCTGGCAACCACCTATGCCCTCAAGTGCGGCATCGAGGCACTCGACGAGGACTTTGACCTGCTCATCTGCGGCAAGATGGCAGTGGACGGCGATACGGCCCAGATCGGCCCCGAGCTGGCCGGCGCCTTTGAGATCCCCTGCGTGACCGACGTGAGCTGTGTGCAGAGCGCGGGATTTACGACGTGCGGCTCGCTGGCGCTCGTCCACGGCTGCGATGCCGGCGAGGAGACGGTGTACCTGGAGATGCCGTGTGCGATGACGACCGCCAAGGAGATTGGCCAGCTGCGTATGCCGAGTATTGCCGGTATTCGCGCGGCCGAGGATGCAGATGTGCGCGTGGTCAGTGCCGCCGACGTGAACGCCGACCCCGCGCGTTGCGGCCTTGCCGGGTCGCCGACACAGGTCGTGCGCTCGTTTGTGCCCGACCGTGACCAAACGTGCGAGGCCGTTGAGGGGACGGCGTCCGAGCAGGCGGTAAAACTCGCCAAGATTATCGAGGGGATGGCATAGATGAGCGGACTGATTATCGATAGCGAAGCCTGTATCGGCTGCGGTCGCTGCGTTCGCGCCTGCGCTTCGGGCGGTATTGTGGTGGAGGGTGAGCGCCCCAATCGCTGTGCCCGCGTAACCGACGGCTGCATCCTGTGCGGTGGGTGCGTCGACGCCTGCCCCGTCAACGCCATCTCGATTGAGCGCGACGAGGCCGCCGGCGCGGCAGACCTTGACGCATATCGAGACATTTGGGTCTTCGTGCAGACTGACGAGCGCGACGCCGTGGCTCCTGTGGCCTACGAGCTCATGGGCAAGGGGCACGAGCTTGCCGATGCCCGCGGCTGCCGTCTGGTGGCACTGGTCGGCATGAGCCCCGAGGGCTCGCTCGGGGACCTCGAACACCTGGTTTGTGCCGGCGCGGACGAGGTCCTAGTGTGCCGCGACGAGCGCCTGCGCCAGAACGATGCGGAGGTCTACGCCCGGCTGATCTGCGATCTGGTGGCCGAGCGCAAGCCCGAGGCAATTCTGTACGGCGCGACCGCCTTTGGTCGCGAGCTGGCGCCCGGTGTGGCCGTGCGCTTGCAGACGGGCCTTACGGCCGATTGCACGGTGCTTTCTATGGATACGGAGACGGGCTTGCTGCAGCAGACGCGCCCGGCGTTTGGTGGCAACTTGATGGCCACCATCATCTGCCCCAACCACCGTCCTCAGATGGCAACGGTGCGCCCCGGTATCTTTAAGGCGCCCGAGTTTGACTATAGCCGCTCCGGCACGATCACCCAGGTGATGCTCGCGGAAGACGTTAAGGCCCGTGTCGAGATCTCGATTCCCGCCGAGGAGTGGGGGCAGCAGGCATCGATTGCCGACGCCGAGCGTCTGGTCGTGGTGGGCCGCGGCATCGGCTCCAAGAAAAATCTGCCCCTGATGCGAAAGCTCGCCGATGCCCTGGGTGCCGAGCTTGGTTGCACGCGCCCCGTGGTGGAGGCCGGCTGGCTGGAGTATCGCCACCAAATTGGCCAGACGGGTGTATCGGTCTCGCCCAAGCTCCTCGTGAGCATCGGTGTCTCGGGTGCTATCCAGCATCTCGCCGGCATCGGTGGGGCGGAGTGCATTGTCGCCATCAATGAGGACCCGGATGCCCCCATCTTTGGTGCCGCCCAGTACAAGGTCGTCGGCGATGCCGTTGAGATCGTTGAGGAGCTGCTGGCTCAGCTCGAGTGCTAAGCGCTTGCCAGCCAGCGGCGCAGCTCGTCCTTAAGGCGGCTCCAGGTTGCCTGCGCGGCGGGGTCGGTAAAGGGCCGCGTAATGCCAAAGGGCGCGTCAAGCAGGCGGTAGATATCGCCCTGCTCGCGCGCCAGCGCGCGGCTTGCCGGATAGACGAGCTCAAACATGAAGCAGATAAGCCCCACCAAGAAGTCGGCGGGCTCATCGCGCTCATCGCGCGTGACGCAGCGGTGTTCGTCAAAGGCGGCCAGCGTCGGTGCCGAGAAGTGGCTGGCGAGAAATGCGTCCTCATCTACCTTAAGGATGGTCTCGACGGTGCTGTCGGCGATGGTGCGCATAATGTCGATCTTGTCACCATCGCGCACGATATCGCAGAAGCTCCGCGTGCGCTCGTCGAGCTGCGCGGGTAGACGGAAATCGCTGTGATAGGCAATGCTCGCTCGGATGAGCTCATCTTCTGCCGGGTCATCGATAAAGTCGCGGATGCTCGTTACGGCGGGTGCATCGGCGGGATTCTCGCCAAAGAGGACCTCGATGCCCAGCGTTGCATGGCTCATGCTCTCGGCGTCCTTAAAGGTGTCCCAGCGTCGCAGCTGCTCGAAGCGGCCCATATCGTGCAGCAGGCCGCAAAGCCATGCCAGGTCAATATCTTCTGACGACCAGCCCTGCTCGCGCGCTACGGCATCGCATGCCTCGGCCACGTGGTACGTATGCTCGATTTTGAGCGCGATGCGTGGGTTGGTGGCGTCGTAGGCATCGGTGTAGCTTTTGAAGGCCGCGCGCGCCCGGTCTCGATCGATAGCTGTCATAATGACTTCCTAAAAAGTTGTGTCTTTCGATCCGGTGGCAATTGTAGGCGAACTTTATTGCCACCGGTTGATATTTCTGCTGCGTTGCGAGGCGCGCTGCAGACGACTTACCAGAATGGGAGTGGCATGGTCCTTAGGATCTTTAAAACCGTCTGGCCGGTGATGCTTACCTATGTTGCGATAGGCGCGCCGTGCGGAATGATCATGGGACAGACGGGAATGGAGCCCTGGATGGTCTTTGCTCTGAGCAGCACGTTTGTGACGGGCAGCGGCCAGTTTATGATCTGCAATCTTTGGCTGGCGGGCGTACCGGCACCTTCGATTATCGCGAGCGTCGCCGCCATCTCCTCGCGCTTCGCTCTTTATTCGGCATCGATCGCACCCCATCTGGCGGGCGCCTCGAAGCGTCAGACGCTGGCTGTTGCCGCGACGCTCACCGAGGAGGCATACGGCATCTCGCTTGCCAAGCTGGTAGAGGGGGAGGATTGGGGCCCGCGCGAGTCCTTTGTGCTCAACGTGATCCTTATCGCAACATGGGGCGTATCGTGTACGATGGGCGTCATCGTCGGCGCCGTTGTCGATGTTCCCACTGCCATTGCAGCCTTTGTCTGCACCTCGCTCTTTATCTGCCTGCTCTTTTCGCAGCGGCTGTCGCGCGGCAACGTTGTCGCGGCGGTTTCGGGCGCGGTGTCCGTCGCCGTATGCAAGTTCTTGGGCCTCGCGAATATTGCCGTGCCGGCAAGCGTCGTGGTCGGCATTACCATTGCGCTGGCGTGCGATGCTGTATTAGACGGAAGAGGTGCCCGCGATGCCCGTTAACGAGTTCTTGGTTCTGTGGCTGTCGTCGTGGGCTGCTATCGCGTTCTTTCGCATCGCGCCGGCGTTCGCCTTGCGCGGGCGGACCCTGTCGCCCCGCATTACCGAGGCCCTGGGCTATATCCCGCCCGCTGCCTTTGCCGCGCTGGTCGCCAACGACTTGGTGAGTCCCGGCGCGTTCGACGCGGGACCCTGGCCTGCCTTGGTTCCCTGGATTGCGGCTGCCGGCGTCGTGGCCGTGGCGGTCAAGACAAAATCGATGCTGTGGTGCTGTGTTTCGGGCATCGTGTTCTATATCGTTTTGAGCCTCATATAAGAGCGGGGCACGTTTAGCGCCCCTGTCCAACGAATCGAATTTCTCACCGAGCTGGTCTATTTCTTCTGGTACCATGGTCAAACTTTACTGTAGCAAAGCGTGACGTGGGCTTTTGTACCCCGTCAGCGGAAATGGGGGTTTCATGGCACAGGAAGCGACCGCCAACGAGCAAAAGAAATTCAAGGTCCCGCGCATCCCGGGCGACATCATGATCTATCCGATGATCGTCGGTCTTTTGCTCAACACCTTCTGCCCGCAGGTTTTTGAGATCGGCGGCTTCTTTACGGCTGCCTGCCGCGGTGGCTCCAATGCCATCGTCGCCGCGATCCTGCTGTTTGTGGGCGCCGGCATCAGCTTTAAGTCCACGCCGGGTGCCATCAAGACCGGTATCGTCGTGCTGATCCCCAAGCTGGTCGTCGCAGCGGCTCTCGGCCTGGGCGTGGCATATTTCTTTAACGACAACTTCCTGGGTCTGAGCTCCGTGTCTATCATCGGCGGCATCACGTTTTGCAACATGGCGCTCTATACGGGCATCATGGGCGAGTTCGGTGATGAGTCTGAGCAGGGCGCCGTCGGTATCCTGTTCTTTACGGCTGGCCCCGCCGTCACGATGATCATCCTCGGTGTTTCCGGCCTCGCCAACATTCCCATTGGCACCATTATCGGCTCCATCTTGCCACTCGTTATTGGCATGGTTCTGGGCAGCCTGTTCCCGTTTATCAAGAACCTGCTGGTTCCCGGTGCCAATCCCGCGATTGCCGTCATCGGATTTCAGCTCGGTGCGTCCATGAGCCTGTCGAGCTTTATCACCGGCGGTATTTCCGGCATCTTGCTGGGCCTTGTCACGCTGTTTGTCGTCGGTCCCATCACCTTTGCGTTCGAGCGTCTGTGCGGCGGCAATGGCAAGGCCGCTGTGGCTTGCTCCACCATTGCCGGCACGGCTATGACCACACCGGTTGCCCTCGCCGAGGTCGCACCGCGCTACGCCGAGCTTGCGCCCATCGCGTACGCTCAGATCGCCACCGCCGTTATCATCACGGCGATCATGGCTCCGATTCTGACTGGCTGGGTCGACAAGAAGTTCTGCCAAGGCAAGGAGGATCTGTCGCCTGTCGGTGTCGAGGCCATCGAGGAGGCCGTCGCGACTGACATCGATGGCGAGTAGCAATCGATACCCATCAATGATGCCGGCGTGTGCAATTCGCGCCGTATGGGCGCCCGAACAGAAACTGTTTTGCAGTGATGTTCGGGCGCTCTGCTATTATCCCCTTTACCCCTGCGGAGTAAAGGGGTGTTTATTGCCCTGATTCGAATTGGGCGATTCTGACCACTTGGGTATTGAAGGGGTGGCGCTAGTGGTTAAGGCACTCAAGATTGAGATATTCGTGCTATGCATGATTGTTCTTATCGGGCTTGCCGTGCGAAGTCGTCGCTCCTTGTTCTCGAGCACCCAGCAGCTATTGTTTAGCATGCTGGGCTACACGTCTGCTGCCTACATTTTCTTCGATATGATCTGGACGCTCTCGGATGGCTTGAGCACTCCTGTAGGCATCACGGCCAACTGGATTTCCAACGCGGTTTCGTTTTCGCTCTTTGCTATCGCGTGTCTCATTTGGTTTATCTATTCCGAGACGGTGCAGGGTTCTCGCCTTTTGACCTCGCGCTATAGGGTGGTGCTTGTAGCGTTGCCTACGGCTCTGGTGGTCGTGCTGGCGTTTACCAGTTACTGGACGCACGCCCTGTTCTATATCGATTCGCAGGGCGTGTATCGTCGCGGCTTTGCCTATATGATCCAGCCCATCGTCAGCTACTGTTACGTTATACATACGTCCCTGCATGCATTTGTGCAATCTCGCAGGGTCGAGAGCCTGCAGACGAAGGCCATCTATCGAACCTTGGCATTTTTCGCCATTCCGGCCCTGGTGGGCGGTACCTTTCAGGTCGTATACTCGGTGCCCGGCCTTTGTGTCGGCATAATGATTAGCATGTTGCTGCTCTACATCATCTACCAGGAGCAGCTCATCTCGACCGACCCGTTGACTGGACTTAACAATCGCAACCGTTTTGAGACCTATATGCTGTCGCTCTTCTCAAATGTGGATCAGGCCGAAGATGTATATCTGCTTATGATGGACGCCGACGGCTTTAAGCAGATTAACGATCGCTATGGGCATGTGGAGGGCGACCACGCTCTTCAGGTCATATCCGCTGCGCTCAAAGAAGTCTGCTCGGCGTCTGGCGGCTTTATCGCACGTTATGGTGGCGATGAGTTCGTGGTGCTCCAAAAGGCAGTGGCGGAACAGGATATCATGCATCTGTGCGCGACAATCAACGATGAGCTCGCGCGCGCCGAGGTTTCGTATCTGTTGCGGATGTCCATCGGCTACGCACGGGTTGGTGATGGCGTCGATACCTGGCAAGACTTGCTTCGTGCTGCCGACGCGGAGCTCTACCGCGTAAAGCGCGAGAAGAAGAAAGCCGGCGTTCAGATACGCTAGGAAAAGGGGCGCACGCTGGCGTGCATGGCGGCCCTCGGCTCTCCGATGTACTCCATTAAGCTAAAGCATGTGAACCCCCGCTGCTAAATAGGGGTAGTTCGTTAGACCTTTTTGGGCCTGTTGACAATGATGATGCCGCCGCAGACCAAGAGCAGAGCCACCATGACGGTGACGGGGCTCGTGCCAGCACCCTCGCCGAGCAGCAGCGCGCTCAGCAGCACGCCAAAGACGGGGTTCATAAACCCAAAGACCGAGACGCGGCTGACGGGGTTGACGGCAAGCAGGCGCGACCACAGCGAGTAGGCGACCGCGGAGATAAGCGCCATGTAGATGATGAGCGCGATGGCAGGGGCAATCGCCGTGGGGGAGAGCGCGCCACCCATCAAAAAGCCGATGGCGGTGAGGACCAGGCCGCCGACCAAGAACTGCCACCCGGCAAGCAAGACGCCGTCGTGTTTGCGCGAGAAGATGCCGATCAGGCAGGTCGAAAGAGCACCCGCGACAGTGGAGGCTAGGATAAAGCCCTCGCCATCGAGCCTGAAGCCAAAGGTGCCATCTGCGCCCGAGAGGTTGACGAGCGCGACGCCGGCAAAGCCCAGCGCACAGCCAAGCACCTTGGCCGTATTGAGCTTCTCGGTGTGAAATGCCAGGGCGGCAAAGAGGATTGCGAGGAAGTTGGCGCTGGCCTCGATGATGGAGCTCGACATGGCGCTGGCGCGCGAGAGGCCCAGATAGAAAAAGAAGTACTGCCCGATAGTCTGGAAGAGCGACAAGACAAAGATGGGCTTGATGTCGCGAGCCTGCGGAATGAGGGGGCGGCGTTGGGCTGCGCTCATGCCAACAATGACCAGCATGCCGGCAAGGGTGAAGCGCAGACCCGCGAAGAGCAGCTGCGAGGCGCTGTCGTGTGCGGGAATGCCAAAGAGGCCGTAGCCGATCTTGATGCAGGGAAAAGCCGATCCCCAGAGCGCGCAGCAGACGAGGCAGCCCAGGATGAGTCCGGGCAGGGTGGCGAGATACGGCTTGCGGCTTTCCATGATGTCCTTCCTGCATGCGCGAAGCAAAAAAAGAACCCGCCACCGGATGTGTCGGTGGCGGGTGTTGTTACCCGAGGGGATTGTACCCGATGGGAAAGGTTTAAGCGAAGTAGGCCACGCCGCTCTCAAAGATCGGCATGAACTTATCGCCGGGGACATGCTCGGGCACGTTGCGGTACAGGTTGTCGCCGCGACGCTCGGCATGGCCCATCTTGCCCAGGACGCGGCCGTCGGGGCTCGTGATGCCCTCGATGGCGAGTGCGGAGCCGTTGGGGTTGACGGAGAGATCCATGCTGGGCTTGCCGTTCTCGCCCACGTACTGCGTGGCGACCTGGCCGTTGGCGATCAGCTGGGCGAGCACTTCGTCATTGGCGACAAAGCGGCCCTCGCCGTGGCTGATGGCGACGGTGTAGGGGTCGTCCAGGCTGCACTGCGACAGCCACGGGGACAAGTTGGACGAGATGCGGGTGCGCACCAGACGGCTCTGGTGGCGACCGATGGTGTTGAACGTCAACGTGGGCGCATCGGGCGTGGCGTCGACGATGTCGCCGTAGGGCACCAGGCCGAGCTTGATCAGGGCCTGGAAGCCGTTGCAGATGCCCAGCATCAGGCCATCGCGGGCCTTGAGCAGGTCGCGGACTGCCTCGGTGACCTCGGGAGCGCGGAAGAACGCCGTGATGAACTTGGCGGAGCCGTCGGGCTCGTCGCCGCCCGAGAAGCCGCCGGGGATCATAACGATTTGGCTTGCACGGATGCGGCGGGCAAGCTCGTGGGTGCTCTCGGCGACGGCCTCGGGCGTGAGGTTGTTGATCACGAAGGTGTCGGCCTCGGCACCGGCGGCACGGAAGGCGCGGGCGCTGTCGTACTCGCAGTTGTTGCCGGGGAACACGGGGATGATCACGCGCGGGCGGGCGATCTTGGCGCCGCCGTACACGTGGATATCCTTGGCGCGGAAGTCGATGGTCTCGACCTCGGGGGTCTCGCCGGCGCTGCGGTAGGTGAAGACGCCCTCGATGCCGCTCTCCCAGGCCTCCTGGAGCTCGGAGAGCTCGATGACTTCGGAACCGGTGTCGATGACATAGCCCTCGACGGTGGTGCCCAGGGGCTCGACGACAACGCCGTCGGCGACCTCGGGCAGCTCGGCATCCTCGGCGAGCTCGACAATAAAGCTGCCGTAGAGCGGGGTGAAGAGGCTCTCCACGTCTACATCCTCGGCAAGCTCGATACCGATCTGGTTACCGACGCACATCTTAAAGAGGCTCTCGGCGCCGCAGCCGTAGCCGGGCGTGGAGATGGCCAGGGCGTTGCCGGTAGCAGTGAGCGCCTCGACGGCGTCAAACGCGGCGAGCAGCTGCTGAGCATCGGGGCGGTAGTCCTCGCCATAGGTGGCGGGGGCGATGCGGACGACGCGGTGCGTGAGGCCCTTGAACTCGGGCGAGACGGCGCGGGCGGCCTTGCCCACGGCGACGGCGAAGCTGATCAGGGTCGGCGGAACGTTGAGCTCGCCGGCCTCGTCCTCAAACGAACCGCTCATGGAGTCCTTGCCGCCGATGGCGCCGGCACCCAGGTCGACCTGGGCCATAAGGGCACCCAGGACGGCAGCCATGGGCTTGCCCCAGCGCTCTGCTTCGGTGCGCAGGCGCTCGAAGTACTCCTGGAAGGAGAGGTAGGCGCGCTTGTGCTCAAAGCCGGCGGCAACGAGCTTGGCGATGGACTCGACCACGGACAGGTAGGCGCCCGCAAACTGGTCGGCCTCCATCAAATAGGGGTTGAAGCCCCATGCCATGGCACTCGCCGTGGTGGTCTCGCCGTCCACGGGGAACTTGGCGACCATGGCCGAGCTCGGGGTGAGCTGCGTCTTGCCGCCAAAAGGCATAAGCACGGTCGCGGCGCCGATGGTGGAGTCGAAGCGCTCGGAAAGGCCCTTGTTAGAAGCGACGTTGAGGTCGGTGACGAGCGAGGTCATGCGCTCGGCAAGCGTTGTGCCGGCCCAGCTGGGCTGCCACACGCTACGGGCGCACACGTGGGCGACCTGGTGCTTGGGTGCGCCGTTAGAGTTGAGGAACTCGCGGGACAGGTCGACGATGGCGACGCCGTTCCAGGCCATGCGCATGCGCGGCTCGGCGGTAACCTCGGCGATAACGGTCGCCTCGAGGTTCTCCTCGGCGGCGTAGCCCATGAACTCCTCGACGTCACCGTCGGCGACGGCGCAGGCCATGCGTTCCTGGGATTCAGAGATGGCGAGCTCGGTGCCGTCAAGACCGTCGTACTTCTTGGTCACGGTATCAAGGTCGACATACAGGCCGTCGGCAAGCTCGCCTACGGCGACCGAGACACCGCCGGCGCCAAAGTCGTTGCAGCGCTTGATCAGACGGCAGGCATCGCCGCGGCGGAACAGGCGCTGCAGCTTGCGCTCGACCGGGGCGTTGCCCTTCTGGACCTCGGCGCCCGATGTCTCGATGGACTCGGTGTTCTGGGTCTTGGAGGAGCCGGTGGCACCGCCGATGCCGTCACGGCCGGTGCGGCCGCCCAACAGGATGATCTTGTCGGTGGGGGCGGGGCACTCGCGACGCACGTGGTTTGCCGGGGTAGCGCCCACGACGGCGCCGACCTCCATGCGCTTGGCGACGTAGCCGGGGTGATAGAGTTCGTTGACCTGACCGGTGGCAAGGCCGATCTGGTTGCCGTAGCTGGAGTAGCCGGCGGCAGCAGTGGTCACGAGCTTACGCTGCGGCAGCTTGCCCTCGAGCGTCTCGGACACGGGGACGGTGGGGTCGCCGGCGCCGGTGACACGCATGGCCTGGTACACGTAGCTGCGGCCCGACAGCGGGTCGCGGATGGCACCGCCCACGCAGGTGGCGGCACCGCCGAAGGGCTCGATCTCGGTCGGGTGGTTGTGGGTCTCGTTCTTAAAGAGGAACAGCCAGTCCTGGTCCTCGCCGTCGACATCGACCTTCACCTTGACGGTGCAGGCGTTGATCTCCTCGGACTCGTCGACATCGGTCATGACGCCGGTCTTCTTGAGGTACTTGGCGCCGATGGTGCCCATGTCCATGAGGCAGACGGGCTTGGTGTCGCGACCGAGTTCGTGGCGCATCTCCATGTAGCGGTCGAAGGCCTGCTGCACCACGGCGTCGTCGATCGTCACGTCGTCCAGGACGGTGCCGAAGGTGGTGTGGCGGCAGTGATCGGACCAGTAGGTGTCGATCACGCGGATCTCGGTGATGGTGGGGTCGCGATCCTCATCGCGGAAGTACTGCTGGCAGAAGGCGATGTCCGCCTCGTCCATGGCAAGGCCGCGCTCGGAAATAAAGGCGGCAAGGCCGGCTTCGTCGAGCTCGCGGAAACCGTCGAGCACCTCGACGGGCTGGGGCTCGGGGGTCTCCATGTACAACGTCTCGGGCAGGTCGAGCGAGGCGATGCGCGCCTCGACGGGGTTCACCACGTAGTGCTTGATGGCATCAATGGCGGCCTCGTCCAGAGCGCCCGAAATCATATAGACCTTGGCGGAGCGCACGGCGGGGCGCTCGCCCTGGCTGATGAGCTGCACGCACTCGCTGGCGGAGTCGGCGCGCTGGTCAAACTGGCCAGGCAGGAATTCGACGGCAAAGACGGCGCCATCGCTTGCGGGGAGCTCGTCGTAGGTCACATCGACCTGGGGCTCGCTAAAGACGGTCGGCACGCAGGACCGGAAAAGCTCCTTGTCGATGCCCTCGACGTCGTAGCGGTTGATAATCCTCAGGGCCTCGATGCCCTTGATGCCGAGAATTTCGGTCAGCTCGCCCTTGAGCTGCTGAGCCTCGACGTCGAACCCGGGTTTCTTCTCCACGTAGATACGAGAGACCATTGGTTCCTGCCTTCCTGATCGGTTGGGCGTACGGTACGGTATGCGGCAGCGGTCGGTTTGCGGGGTCTGCCCTGCGGTCGCCTTGAGCCACATGTTTGTAAACCTCACTATGATACGACAGCTCGCGGCGCGTTGAGGACGGCGAGGGTGCTACAGTGAAGCGCAAACAAGAGAAAGGCATCACATGGCATTCGTTTCGCTCGCCATCATCGCACTCGTGGCCTTTGCGAGTCCTTTTATCGCCTCGGCGATTCCCGGAAAACCCGTTCCCGAGACGGTCTTTTTGCTCGTGCTCGGCGCGGTGCTGGGACCCCATATGCTCGGCGTCATCCATGTAGATGCTGAGGTCTCGCTTGTGTCCGAGCTGGGCCTGGCCTTTTTGTTCCTGCTTGCCGGCTTTGAGATCGACCCCAAGAGCATCACAGGCGTCGAGGGGCGCTACGGCTTGGCGACGTGGGTCGTCACGTTTGGTATCGCCTGGCTTGCCGTGCGCTTTACCCCGTGGTTCTCAGTCAGTCATTTCGACGGTATCGCCGTGACGCTTGCCCTCACTTCGACGGCGCTCGGTACGCTTGTGCCCATCATGCGTGAGCGCTCGCTCACCGGCACGCGCGTGGGCGACTCGATTCTCGCGTATGGCACTTGGGGCGAGCTCGGTCCCGTGCTCGCCATGTCGGTGCTGTTGTCTGCCCGCACTGGCATCCAAACGCTCGTTATCCTTGGCTTGTTTGCGGTGGTTTGCGTGTTGCTGGCCGTGGTCCCGAGCCGCTCCAAGCGCGTCGGCAGCCGCTTCTTTGCATTTGTCGAGGAACGCGCCGATACCACGTCGCAGACCTTCGTGCGCCTGACGGTGCTCATCCTGGTCACGCTCGTGGCATTCTCGGCTGTCTTTGATCTCGACATCGTGTTGGGTTCTTTTGCCGCTGGCTTTGTCCTGCGCTATATCATCCCCGAGGGCAACCATACGCTCGAGACCAAGCTCGACGGTCTGGCCTACGGTTTTTTGATTCCGGTGTTCTTTACCGTGTCGGGCGCAAAGATCGACCTGACGGCCGTGGCGTCGCGCCCGGGCTTGCTCGCGGGCTTTATCGTGGCGTTGTTGATTATTCGTGCCGTGCCCATTCTTATTTCCATGAGCATTTGTCCTGCGACGCGCGATGTGTCGGCGTATGGTCGCATTACCGTGGCCCTGTACTGCACCACGGCGCTGCCGATCATCGTTGCCGTTACGAGCGTTGCCGTCAACGCGGGCGCGCTGTCGCAAGATATTGCGTCGGTCATGGTTGCCGCCGGTGCCATCACGGTGTTCTTGATGCCATTGCTCGCGCAGCTCTTCTACCGCGTGGTGGATGCCGCACCGGTCGCCGCCGTGGCAGAGGTTGCCGAGCATCCATCCGATGCGCTCGACATCTTGCGCGCCCACCACGACCTAGCGAGCTTGCTCGCGCGCGAGCACGAGCTGCTGACCTCGCATGGCCATGGTCGCGTATTCGAGGGCCTGCCTACGCTCGATACGATTGCCGAGCGTCTTTCCGCCGAGGCAGCGAGCGGCCACATTGATGCCCGCATCGTGGACGCGGCGCACCTGCTTGCCGATAAGACCTATGGAGACGAGGTCGACCCGTCCGAGCTGACTCCGCGTGAGCGCCGCCGCCTGGAGCGCGCCAAGCTCGCCGTGCGCGAATACCGCCGCCGCATGCTGGAGCTCTATGCAAGAGAAGAAGCCGAGGACGACGACGGTAAGTAGTCGATACTCTCTCGGGGAAGCCGCGTCCCGCTTTGAAGGCTCGGAACGGGATGTGGTTTCCGAAACGGGGGCCGTTGGGAAGCTGTGTCCCGGAATGGGCGCTCAGAGTGGGATGCAGTTTCCGCAAGGAGGTCCTGGGGGAAACCGTGCCCCGTTCTGATCCGAAATACTGGGACATAGTTTCCCTTTCATAACAGGAGAAGGCGCGCTGTCTGCAGTTGATTCAGACGGCGCGCCTTTTTGGTTGAGCTATGTTGAAGCTTGAAGCCAAAGCTTGTGGCTCCTTAGGAGCGGGCGGCTCCGTCGACGGGGAGCACGGCGCCCGTGACATAGGAGGACATGTCGCTCGCCAGGAAAACAAAGGCGTTGGCGACATCCTCGGGCTCGCCCATGCGACCCAGCGGAATGGTGGCGATGATGGGCTTGATGACCTCTTCGGGCAGGTTGGCGACCATGTCGGTCTTAGTCACGCCGGGGGCGACGGCGTTGACGCGGATGCCCATGGGAGCGAGCTCGCGCGAGAGCGACTGGACCATACCGTTGACGGCAAACTTGGACGTGGGGTAACCGACGCCGGAGGGCTGGCCGTACTTGGCGACCATCGAGCTTGTGGTAGTGATGGTGCCGCCGTGGCCGGCCTCGGTCATGATCTTGGCGGCAGCCTGGTGGCCATTAAAGACGGCGACGACGTTAAGGTCCATGACCTTTGCGAACTCCTCGGCCGTGTAGTCCAAGAGGGGTGAACGCTGGGAGATACCGGCATTGTTGACGACCGTGTCCAAGCCGCCCATGTCGGCTGCAGTCTGCGTAAAGGCCTCAGTCACGGCCTCGAGCGAGGTGAGATCGCAGGAGCGACCCCAGACCTTGGCGTCGGGATAGGCGGCTGTCAGCTTCTCAACGGCCGTGTCGGCAGTCTCCTGGCGCGAGCCAAAGACGGTGACGGCAGCGCCTTCCTCGATAAAACGGCAGGCGATGGCATAGCCGATACCGCGTGTGCCTCCGGTGATGATTGCTTTCTTGCCCTCGAGCAACATGGTGCTTCCTCTCATCGCGGGCGGACATTCGCAGCACAGCGTAGCGGTAGTCGGAATCGGCCGCGTTTGCATATCGGTGAACGGTAGCCCGCGTTACCGATGAGCGGCTCGCGCAAATATGCTTTGCCGTTGTGCTTAGGGCAGGTGACAAAAGGGCTCCCGTCCCACATCGGACGGGAGCCCTCAAGGCGCGTATTGCTAGGCGAGCGTTGGGCTAGTTCGCCATGACGCCTTCGGTCCAAGCCTCAACGTCCTCGATGCGCAGGACGTTGGCGACCTCGGCCACGCAGCCGACGCTGGCAAGCTCGGCGGCGGCGGCCTGGACGTCCTTCTCGAGCGCGCGGTGCGTCAGGAAGATGACCGAGCAGGCATCGCTGACGCCCGATTTGCCGTCCTCGACCTGGTTGATGAGCGAGATCGAGATGTTGTGCTTGGCAAAGATGTCGACCGTCTCGGACAGGGCGCCCACGCGGTCGGCGACTTTCAGGCGCACATAGTACTTGGTCTGGAGCTCGTCCATGGGCTTAAAGGTGAGGTTGTGGCCATAGGGCTCAATCTCGGGCAGCGGAGCCACGCCGCGGCTGATCTGCTCGGAGAGCGACAGGATATCGCCCACGACGGCGCTCGCGGTGGGGAAGGAGCCTGCGCCCGCGCCGTAGAACATGGTCTCGCCCACGGCGTCGCCTACCACGTAGACGGCGTTCATGGCGCCGTTGACCTTGGCGAGCATATGGTCTGCGGGGATCAGCGTGGGATGCACGCGAACGTCGACGCCAGCGTCGGTGTTGCGGGCGATGCCGAGCAGTTTGATGGTGTAGCCGAGCTCGCGGGCCTGGGCGATGTCCTCGGCGCCGATGGTACGGATACCCTGCTGGTACACATCGTCGGTGGTAACGCGGGTGCCAAAGCCGATGGAGGCGAGGATGGCCGTCTTGCTGGCGGCGTCGAAGCCGTCGACATCGGCGGACGGGTCGGCCTCGGCATAGCCCTTGGCCTGCGCGTCGGCAAGCACGTCAGCGTAATCGGCGCCCTCGGCGTCCATGCGCGACAGGATATAGTTGGTGGTGCCGTTGAGGATGCCGGCGATGGTCAGGATCTTGTTACCCACCAGGTCGTGCTCGAGCGTGCTCACGATGGGGATGCCGCCACCGCAGCTGGCCTCGCACTTAATCTGCACGCCGCACTCACGCGCTTTCTCGGCGAGCGTCTCGACATGGCGGCCCAGCAGGGCCTTGTTGGCGGAGACGACGTGCTTGCCGTGCTCAAAGGCAGTGGTAAAGATCTCGGTTGCGGGATGCTCGCCACCGATCAGCTCGACGACGATGTCGACGGCGGGGTCGGTGACGACATCGTGCCAGTCACTCGTAAAAGCCTCGCGCTCAATGCCTGCCGCCTCGGCCTGCTCCCAGGCAAGCGCACAGGCGCGGGTCAGCTTAAGGTCGATGCCGTAGGCTGCCAGGTACTCATCGTGGTGGCTCTTGATCAGACGGGCCACGCCGCCGCCGACGGTTCCCAGACCGATTAGACCGAGGTTCACGGTGCGCAGGGGTTCGCTCATAGATAGCTCCTTCGTGCATCTTATGGATGGATTAACTGCTTAAAGGTTGAGTGCATTCTAGCGTGAACCGAGGGCGCGTGCTCGCCAGGCAACAGGAGTCGCACAAAACGGCACCCCCGAAACGCTGCGGAAATATTGGAAACATGCTCGCTACAAACGGAACTCCGTAACAAACTGTCAACGTTTGCGCCATAAGGTTTGCCCCGTACCGCAAGACGGCCGCACTGCGGCCAGCGAAAAAGGGGGACACCATGTTCAACATCAACAGCACGCTCAGCCGTAGAAATTTTCTCGCCGGCGCCGCGGCGCTCGGCAGCACCGCCGCACTCGCTGGTTGCTCGTCGGGCGGTTCGGACGGCGGGTCCGCCGATGACGGCAAGACCTTCAAGATCGGTGTCATCGGCCCTCTGACCGGCGCCGCGGCAACCTATGGCGTCTCGGCCGAGAAGGGCGCCAAGCTTGCCGCCAAGGATTTCTCGAACAAGGACCTCAAGCTTTCGCTTAAGTCCGAGGACGATGTCGCAGACGGAGAGAAGGCCATCAACGCTTTCAATACCTTGTGCGACTGGGGCATGCAAGCGCTCGTCGGCCCCGTCACAACTGGTGCCGCTGTCGCCGTCTCGGGCGAGATCGCCGACGATATGCTCATGGTCACGCCTTCGGCCTCGTCGCTCGACGTCACCAAGGATAAGACCACGGTCTTTCAGGTTTGCTTTACCGATCCCACCATGGGCGCCAGCGCTGCGAAGTTCTTGGCCGAGAAGTATGCGGACGCCAAGATCGCCCTGTTCTACAACTCCGGCGATACGTACAGCTCGGGCGTTGCCGATGCCTTTGCCGAGCAGGCCAAGGCATCCAAGCTCGACATCGTCGATACCGAGACCTTTAAGGACGACTCCTCCACGAGCTTTACCAACCAGCTCACCAAGGCCAAGGAGGCCGGCGCCACGCTCATCTTTGCACCGATCTATTACACGCCGGCGTCCGTTTTGCTCAAAAACGCCAAGGACATGGGCTACGACATGACCCTCATGGGCACCGATGGCATGGACGGTCTGCTCTCCGTTGAGGGCTTCGATACCTCTCTTGCCGAGGGCGTGCTGCTCATGACCCCGTTCTCTGCCGACGATGAGAAGAACGCCGACTTTGTCAAGGCATATAAGGACGCCTACGACGAGACGCCCAACCAGTTTGCCGCCGATGCCTACGATTGCGTCCACGCGATTGTCGAGGCAATCGATAAGGCAGGCATCGACATTACGGCCGACGGTGCCGACATTGCCGGCGATCTTGCCAAGGCCATGCGCAAGATCAAGATCGAGGGCCTGACGGGCGAGTTGACGTGGAACGACAAGGGCCAGGTCGAAAAGCCCGCTACGGCCTATGTGATTCAGGACGGCAAGTACATCGCCGCCTAGGTGCGTACAAAACGCGACCGGTGAGGCAGTTTTAATCAGGGCAGGGGCGCTTGTAACAGAATGGAAATATTACTTTCACACAATAAAGTGGCTAAACTGTATAAAACGATAGAAATACGCATAATTATGGATAAATGGACAAAACAAAAGAAAAGTTGAAATAATCGCCACTTTTCTCAACTAAAGCGTCTACTATTTTGCGAACGCCGAACACGGCGAAGGATGGCCTGTCGGGTAACCGAAACCCGACGAGATTTGAGAGGAGAGCCGCATGTCGAGCCTCACCGGTAAGTCATTGAACCCTGTTATGAATCGCAGGAGCGTTATCGCGAGCGCAGCAGGTCTGGGGGCGATGTCCATTCTAGCTGGTTGCTCCTCCAACGGCGGCGACAGCGGTTCCGCTTCGAGCGACGCTTCGTTTAAAGTCGGCACCATCGGTCCGCTGACCGGCGCCAACGCGTCTTACGGCAAGTCCGTTACCCAGGGCGTCGAGCTTGGCTGCAAGGACTTCTCCACCAAGGAGCTGCCGCTTGCCAGCAAGGCCGAGGATGACCAGGCCGATGGCGAGAAGGCCGTCAACGCCTTCAACACCCTGCTCGACTGGGGCATGCAGGCCCTCGTCGGCCCGACCACCACGGGTGCGTCGGTTGCCGTTGCCGCTGAGTGTGGTAACGACCCCAAGACGTTCATGATCACCCCGTCCGCGTCCTCCGAGGACGTCACCGACGGCAAGGATTGCGTCTTCCAGGTTTGCTTCACCGACCCCAACCAGGGTGTCAACGCTGCCAAGTTCCTGGCGCAGAAGTATGCGGACGAGAAGTTCGTGCTGTTCTATAACTCCGGCGACGCCTATTCTTCGGGCATCGCGGATTCCTTTAAGGCCCAGGCCGCTGAGTCCAAGCTCGAGGTTGTTGACGAGGAGACCTTTAAGGACGACTCCGCCACGAGCTTTACCAACCAGCTGACCAAGGCCAAGCAGGCCGGCGCCACCATGATCTTTGCGCCGATCTACTACACGCCGGCGTCCGTCCTGCTCAAGAACGCCAAGGATATGGGCTACGACGTCAAGATGATGGGCTGCGACGGCATGGACGGCATCCTGGGCGTTGAGGGCTTCGACACCTCTCTTGCCGAGGGTCTGCTGCTCATGACCCCGTTCTCCGCCGACGACGAGAAGAACGCCGACTTCGTCAACGCTTACAAGGATAAGTACGGCGATACCCCCGACCAGTTTGCCGCCGACGCCTACGACGGCGTGCACGCGGTGGCCGAGGCCCTCAAGGAGGCCGGTCTTGGTGTCGACGCCGACCCGACCGAGGTCGCCGAGAAGCTGCCCAAGGCTATGCTCAAGATTACCGTTGACGGTCTGACCGGCAAGCTCACCTGGAACGATAAGGGCCAGGTCCAGAAGGAGCCCACGGCGTACGTCATCACCGACGGCAAGTACGTACAGGCCTAATAGGCCGCCTTACATAGAGCGGTTTTGATCCCAAGCAGGGGAGGTTTGGCCTTCCCTGCTTGCTTGGTATCTAGGGACGATGTAACGTCCCTGTTTCATACATCAACTGGAAACCTATTCGAAAGGGGGATGTGGAACATGACGGTCTTTATCCAATACCTGGTCAACGGCCTTTCCATGGGCAGCGTCTACGCCATCATCGCGTTGGGCTACACCATGGTCTACGGTATCGCCAAGATGCTCAACTTCGCTCACGGCGACGTCATCATGGTCGGTGCCTATGTCTCGTTCTGTGCCACGTCGTATCTCGGCCTCCCGGGCTGGGCATCTGTAATTCTCTCTTGTGTGGTCTGTACCGTTCTCGGTGTTCTCATCGAGGGTCTGGCATACAAGCCGCTGCGTCAGGCGGGCCCGCTGGCCGTTCTGATCACGGCTATCGGCGTGTCCTACTTCCTACAGAATGCCGCACAGCTTCTGTGGGGCGCCACGCCCAAGAACTTCACTTCGCTCGTCACCTTCCCGGTGCCGGAGTTCTTGGCCAAGCTCAACGTAAGCGCCGTCTCGCTCGTCACCATCGTCGCCTGCCTGGTTATCATGGCCGGCCTGATGTTCTTTACAGGTAAGACCAAGATGGGCAAGGCCATGCGCGCCGTGTCCGAGGACAAGGCCGCCGCTCAGCTCATGGGCATCAACGTCAACCGCACCATCTCGATGACGTTTGCCATCGGCTCCGCCCTTGCCGCCATCGCCGGCGTGCTGCTGTGCTCCTACTCGCCGGTGCTGCAGCCCACGACGGGCGCCATGCCTGGCATCAAGGCCTTCGACGCTGCCGTTTTCGGCGGCATCGGCTCCATCCCCGGTGCCTTTGTCGGTGGCATCCTCATCGGCATCATCGAGGCGATGGCGCAGGCATACATTTCCACGAGCCTTGCCAACTCCATCGTCTTTGGTGTTTTGATCATCGTCCTGCTCGTCAAGCCTGCCGGCCTCTTGGGCAAGTACGTCCCCGAGAAGGTGTAGGTGAGCGTTATGAAGTTTCTTAAAGACAAGCAGACGCGTCACGACTTTGTCACGTACGCCATGTGCATCGTGGCATTTGCCATCGTGTTCTTTATGCAGTCCAACCACATGATTCCGCGCATGATCGCCGGTCAGCTGGTTCCTATCACGGCCTATATCGTCATGGCCATTTCCCTTAACCTCGTCGTCGGCATCGCGGGCGACTTGTCGCTGGGCCACGCGGGCTTTATGAGTGTCGGTGCCTATACGGGAATCGTCACCGCCGTCGCGCTGGAGAGCGCCGTCCCGTCCGATCCGATGCGCCTGATCATCAGCATTGTGGTCGGCGCTATCGCCGCTGCCATCTTGGGCTTCCTGATCGGTATCCCGGTCCTGCGCCTGAGCGGCGACTATCTGGCCATCGTGACCCTGGCTTTTGGCGAGATCATCAAAGAGATCGTCACCTGCCTTATCGTGGGCGTCGACTCCCGCGGCCTGCATGTGATCTTTAACATCACGGGTAACTCCACGATTAACGACCTGCACCTGCTCGAGGACGGCACCGCCATCATCAAGGGCGCTCAGGGTGCCTCGGGCGTGTCGACGTACTCGACCTTCCTCGCCGGTGCCATCCTGGTCATGGTCGCACTCGTGATCGTGCTCAACCTGGTTCGCAGCCGTACCGGCCGTGCCATTATGGCCGTGCGCGACAACAAGATCGCTGCCGAGTCCGTGGGCATCTCCGTCACCGAGTACCGCATGATCGCCTTCGTGGTTTCCGCCGCTCTCGCCGGCGCTGCCGGAGCCCTCTTCGGCGGAAACTTCTCGCAGCTTTCCGCTACCAAGTTCGACTTCAACACGTCCATCCTCATCTTGGTGTTCGTGGTCCTTGGCGGTCTGGGCAATATGCGCGGCTCCGTCATCGCGGCGGCGTTGCTCACGGTGCTTCCCGAGCTGCTCCGTCAGTTCTCGGACTACCGCATGCTCATCTACGCCATCGTGCTGATCCTGGTCATGATCTTTACCAACAACCCACAGCTCAAGGCGTTCTTCGCACGCATTAAGGACCGCTTTGCTTCCAAGAAGGAGGTGGCAGCCGATGCCCAGTAAGTTTGAGTTCAACAAGGGCAAGATGGTCCCGTATCCTTCTGGCGCCATCGTTCCCGACCGCGACCTGGGTCAGCGCCCGGCGCTCGAGTGCATCCACTTGGGCATTGAGTTTGGCGGCCTTAAGGCAGTCGACGACTTTAGCCTGACCATCGGCAAGACTGAGATCGCCGGTCTCATCGGCCCCAACGGTGCCGGTAAGACCACGGTCTTCAACCTGCTCACCAAGGTGTATCAGCCCACGCACGGCACCATCCTGCTCGACGGCGAGGACACCTCGGGTAAGTCGGTCTATCAGGTCAACCGCATGGGCATCGCCCGTACCTTCCAGAACATCCGCCTGTTCAACACCATGACGGTGGAGGACAACGTTAAGGTCGGCCTACACAACCAAGAGCGCTACTCCGGTTTTGAGGGCGTGCTACGCCTGCCGACGTATTGGAAGCACGAGAAGGCCGCCCACGAGCGCGCCATGGAGCTGCTGTCCATCTTTGATATGGAGCATCTGGCAAACGAGCAGGCCGGATCGCTGCCTTACGGCGCTCAGCGTCGTCTGGAGATCGTCCGCGCGCTTGCCACCAACCCCAAGCTACTGCTGCTCGACGAGCCTGCCGCCGGCATGAACCCGTCCGAGACCGCGGAGCTCATGGAGAACATTGTCAAGATTCGCGACACCTTCGGCATCGCCATTATGCTTATCGAGCATGATATGTCGCTCGTCATGAATATCTGCGAGGGCATCTGCGTGCTCAACTTTGGTAAGGTCATCGCCAAGGGCACGGCCGAGGAGATCCAGAACAACGACGCCGTTATCGAGGCGTATCTGGGCAAGCAGGATAAGGGGGAGAACTAAATGGCAGAGCCGATGCTTTCCGTCTACAACATCAACGTCTGGTACGGCGCCATCCACGCCATCAAGGACATCTCCTTTACCGTCAACGAGGGCGAGATCGTGGCCTTGATCGGCGCGAACGGTGCCGGCAAGTCCACGACGCTTAAAACTGTCTCGGGCCTGCTGCGTTCCAAGACAGGCTCCATCAAGTTTATGGGTGAGGACATTACCCATACGCCTGCCGACAAGCTGGTGGGCAAGGGTCTGGCTCAGGTCCCCGAGGGGCGTCGCGCCTTTTTGCAGATGACGGTCGAGGAGAACCTGGAGATGGGCGCCTACACGCAGCCCAAGTCCACGGTTGCTCCGGGCCTCGAGCGCGTCTACGAGCAGTTCCCGCGCCTGAAGGAGCGTCGTCGCCAGGTCGCCGGCACCCTTTCGGGCGGCGAGCAGCAGATGCTCGTTATGGGCCGCGCCCTTATGAGCAACCCTAAGCTGCTTATGCTCGATGAGCCTTCTATGGGCCTGGCGCCGATTCTGATTGAGCAGATCTTCCAGATTGTCGAGGACCTGCACAAGGCCGGCACCACGGTGCTTCTGGTCGAGCAGAACGCGCAGATGGCGCTCTCGATCGCCACGCGCGGCTACGTGCTCGAGACCGGCAAGATCACCATGACCGGCACCGGCCAAGAGCTCCTGCACGACGACAACGTCCGCAAGGCTTACCTGGGCGGCTAGGGACTTCCGCCGTTCTGCCGAACGGCGGACCGGCCGATGCTGCGCGGGCGCCCTGATCGACGTGCCGAAGCTCCTCACCCTTGGGGCTATGCCGCGGTACGAGGCCAGGTGGTCATGGTCCGGGAACCTCGCGATGTCGAATGACACCGCGAGGTTCGCCGCCGTCCTCGGCGGCCTCGGCCCCCGAGTGGGCGATCCCCACGCGCTAACGCCTGCAAACAAGGGGATCGCCAAGACGCCGCCGGGCACCTCCGTCATAGACGTGGAAGTGCGGCCGCGCTGAAGCTCTGCGCGGTGTCTGCTCGCTTATGTGCGCATCACGAAGGAAGACCAGATCGGTGAGCGGGATTGGCCCGAAGTCGAGAGATTCCCATCAGCCTCTCGTCGGTCGATGACCGGTTCACCACGCAGGAAGAGCGTGACGGAAGGTCTCGCAAAAAGGCTCCGAGCGCGGCGTGCTCATGCCCGTCGTGGTGCGCCCGAAGGGGGGGGCGGCTGCTACGAGCTCGATCATTTGCGAGGAGAAGACGAACCAGTCGTTGCAGATCCAATATGGATCTCGCCGACCTCGGCAAGCTGCTCGATGAGTGGAAGCCCTGTCGGGTCGTCTATTTCAACACCACCCAGAATGATGGTGTCATCGCGCAGGTCGATCTGCGTGTTGAACACAGCGAGGTTAAAGCCGGAGGCCACAAATCCGATAGCAGCCAGGACGAGCCCCGTGGCAACAAGCCCACCCGCTACGGCAAGGTAAATCTTTTTTACGCTGGACATGTTTGCACTCCTTCCTATGCCGTGAGCGGCGCCGCTTCAGCGCCCATGCGGCTCTTATTGCCTCGATCTTTCCAGAAGGGCGAAACGGCTTTCTTCGCCCAAAGGGCAGAGAGGCGCGCGATCTGCTTGGACGCCGTCCAGGCGCCGGCTCCCGTGAGGAGCGCCACACCGATGGAAGCGAATCCCATTCCCATCGAGGCCAAAACGTACGGAACATGCCCGATAATGATGCCGTCCACGGCGAACAGGAGCCCTACCAGGCCCGCGCCCCCGAATGCCGCGGCCACGATCCACACGCAGAGCGCAAGAACCCAAATACAGATGTAGACTGCAGCGGCAACGGCGACGAACGCGAGCAGCAGCGGAATCCATACCGGAGAGCCCACGATGGCGAGCGCCCATAGAAGTGCCGTGCTCTTGCGCTTGGTCCTCGCGATCGCGCGCGGCACGGCGGGCAGTTCATCGAGCGTTGCCTCGGCGACCTCACCGGGCGTGCCCATGGCGGCCACAGCCTCGGCCTCCGTCATGCCGTCCTCCATACGGTCGGCGATGGCCTCCGCGTAGAACTCCTGCGTTTCCTTTACCTGATCTGCCGGCAGGCAGGCCAGAAGCTCGCCCAGCCGGTTCAAGAACTCATCGCGCGTCATGGTGCGTCCCCTCCACGTAACGGTAGATTTCCTGCACGGATGGCCATTCGGCGAGGAACTCGGCGATACGCTCGCGCCCGGTGTCCGTGATGCGGTAGTACCTCCGCAGCCGCCCGTTGTGTTCGGCGGAGCGCGCGGTGATGCAGCCCGCCTTCTCCAGGCGCTTGAGCAACGGATAGAGCGTGGATTCCGTGAGCCCCATACTCGCGGGCACGTCCTTTACGATCTGATAGCCGTAGGATTCCTCGCCCGAGACGGCCGCGAGCACGCAGGCCTCGAGGAAGCCGCGCTTCATCTGTGCCTCCATCCGCACACCTCCTTTCGTAGTATACTGTGTAACACCTACTATATGACACATAGTATATGATGTCAACAGTTGTCGTATAGGGAGTCCGGTCTGTCTGTCCCCTGCGGGTACTCATTGGGGACGTACTTAAATGAGTACCCATCGCTCAAGGTGGCACCTGGGGACGTTCCTTATGTGCCGGCACTTTGGGACACTCCTTGTCAAGGTTTTGTTCCATCGTGCGGGTTGCTATTTAACGTGCGACAATGCCGTGTGGAAATCGAAATGTCTCCTGGGGGCTATCTATGCTGTACGAGTTTTGTGCCGAGAACTTTGAGCGTGTGCCGGCGGCTATCGATGCCGGTGCAAGGCGTATCGAACTGTGCGACAACCTTGCCGTCGGTGGTACCACGCCCTCGGCCGGCGTTATCAGCACTACGGTCAGCTATGCTCACGAGCATGACGCGCGAGTGATGTGCATGATTCGCCCGCGTGGCGGTGACTTTCACTACAACCAGGACGAGCTGCGCATGATGGAGATGGACTTGGGTCTTGCCGTGAGCGCCGGCGTTGACGGCCTGGTCTTTGGCTGCTGCAAGCCCTGTGCCGGCGGCTGGGCGCTCGACGAGCTCACCCTCGGCGCCCTCGTGATGGCTGCGGGCTGCGCGACCGAGGAGTGCAAGCGCGGGGCCATCGATATCACCTTCCATATGGCCTTTGACCAGCTCTCGCCCGAGGCTCAGATCGATGCTGTCGACACACTCGCCGACTGCGGCATCACGCGCATCCTGACGCATGGTGGTGCTGCCGGAACGCCGATCGAGGACAACCTGGAGCACCTGTCGCGTCTTGTCGAGTATGCGGGCGACCGCCTGACCATCCTTCCCGGCGGCGGCATTTCCACGGCCAACCGCGATACCGTGGCGGCGACACTTGGCGTCTCCGAGCTCCATGGCACCAAGATCGTGCCGCTGGAGGCGTAACCCGTGGCGCTGGTATTTGACGTTCAGCAGGCGAACGGTAAGCCCGACGACAACCGGCGCCCTGGCACCGCGTGCCCCTTTTGCGATACCGAGGAACTTGCCAATATCATCCGACGCGATGGTGACTGCATCTGGCTCGAGAATAAGTTCAAGACTCTGCGCGCCACCCGTCAAACTGTGCTGATCGAGTCGGCCGACCACGACGCAGACCTGGTGACCTATGAGCCGGATGAACTCCACCATGTAATGAGGTTTGCCCTGGGTTGCTGGCAGCAGATGATCGATTCACAGCAGTATCGAAGCGTGCTGATGTACAAGAACAAAGGTCCGCTCTCGGGCGGTAGTCTCGTTCATCCGCACATGCAGATTGTGGGTCTGGAGCAGGAGGACGGTTATGCTTCGCTGACTTCCGCCAATTTCGAAGGCATCAATGTCTGGCAACAGGGGAGAATCGCGGTCAACATCTCAATCGAACCGATCATGGGGTTCTTTGAGATCAACGTTTCAGCCCCGCAGGGAATCGCCGCCAGCGATGACATACGAGATCAAGCCGGGACGGATCTCTTCGCCGATGCGATCCAGGTAGCTCTGCGCTATATCCTAAACGGGCACCACGGTGGTCGCGCAGAGTCGTACAACTTGTTCTTCTATCACCTGGGCGGTCGGACCATTGCCAAGGCACTGCCGCGTTGGGTGGTTTCGCCCTACTTTGTCGGCTATCGTTTGGCCCAGGTTAATGCCGAGACAACGCTCGATATCGATGCTGAGCGCTTGCGTGCGCATCTGGAAACGCTCGTATAGCAAGATTAACACCCGTGTAATGCGGACAGCCTAGCGCGCCATGGCGTCGCGGCCGGCCTCGACCCGCTTGCGCTGGGCGGCGCGCTCCTCGCCGGTTAGACGCTCAAAGAGATGCCCGATAAACGAGGCGAGTACCTGCTGAAACAGCGTTCCGCACATGACGGGAAACACGACTTCGCCCGGAAAGTACTGCGTAGCGATGACGGCGCCCGAAGAGATGTTACGCATGCCGCAGGTAAAGCACATGGTAGTCGTCTCGCTATATGGCAGATGCAGCGCACGGGCGACCAGAATGCCCACGACAAAGCCGCTGATGGCGAAGGTCAAAATAAAGAGGGCGACTTCCAGGCGCATCGCGTTCATGTGCAGAACGTACTCGCTCATGGCGGTGGAGTTGGAGGCGATAACGCCCATCATCATGAACTTGCAGGCGGGCGAGAGCGCGGGGGAGAGCTTCTCGTGTCCCCATCCACGCGTGAGCTCGTTGGTCACGATGCCGAGCACGGCGGGGATGGCGATCATAAAGGCCATGTCCTGCATCATGCTCGGCACATCGATCGAGACGGTGGCACCCAGCAAGAGCTTCAGCGTGAGCGGAATCGTCACAGGCGAGATAACCGAGGAGGTCAGGATAATGGTGAGCGCGAGCGGGCCGTTGCCGCCGAACATGCTAATCCACATAAAGGCAGTGACCGCCACGGGTACGCTGTACTCGAGCACGATGCCGCAGACAAGGTTGGGGTTGGAGCCAAAGAACAGCGATCCCATGGCATAAGCTGCTATGGGAATAAGCACCGCCGAGACGAGCAATGCCAAAATCAGGTGCAGGGGACGGCGGAACACCTCAGCTACCTGGTGGAAGGTGTTACTGAGCGCACCTTGGAAGGTCATAAAGGCGAAAAGAGCGGGAACAATGGGCTTGAGTACGCCGATCTGCTGGGGAAAGAGCACGCCGAGCGTTACGCAAACCGGAACGATGACCTGCATATGCCCCGCGAGGAACTTTCCCAGTCCAATCCATTGCTTCATGTGCTCCGTGACTCCCTTTGCTCGCGAATCCGTTTTGAATGGATATGCTAGACGCTCGCATGCGCCCGTGCGTCAGAAACGCTCGATTATTTCGAGGGTATTACCGGCATCGTTTACCGAAACCACGACGTGCTGCGAGGCTCTGCGTCCGTGCCGCACGGTATAATAAATCCGTTCAACAGATCTGCCTGCCGAAGCGGGCATACACAGAGGACTCATCGCTATGAACCGTGAGAGGTATCGCGGCGACCTGCCCCTATCGGGGGTGGGCGCCTATGTCATCGCTTAAGACGACGCATCGCTGGGCGGTCGCTCAGCAAAATCCCGAGCTCGAAAAGGAGCTTTCGGCTGGTCTGGGCATACCCGGGCTGGTGGCACGCATTATGGTTGCGCACGGCATTGCCTCAATTGAGGAAGGACAGCTATTTTTGACGCCTTCGCTCGACCGTGATTGGGCCGATCCGCTCGTCATTCCGGGCATGTCGGTTGTTGCCGATCGTGTCGAGCGCGCCATTCGCAACCACGAACGCATCGCCGTCTTTGGTGATTTTGACGTCGACGGCATTACGTCGACTTGTCTGTTGACCGAGGCGCTGCGGACGTTTGGCGCCGATGTCACGCCGTTTATTCCGCATCGCTTTGACGAAGGCTACGGTCTTTCGCGCGCGGCGCTCGACCGCGTTAACGAGCTCGCCCAACCCAATCTGATCGTGACCGTCGATAACGGTATCGCGGCCAAGGATGAGGTCTCCTATCTGGAGAGCCTGGGAATCGATCTGGTGGTTACGGACCACCATGAGCCGTCCGACCAGGTGCCGCAGGGCGTGCCCCTGACCGACCCCAAACTCGAGGATGAGGGGCCCTCGCGTGAACTTGCCGGTGCCGGTGTGGCGCTCAAGCTGGTGCAGGTTTTGGGTGAGCGTCTGGGCAAGCCGTCGTATTGGCGTTCGCTGATTGAGGTCGCGGCGCTGGGCACCGTGTCCGACATGATGCCGTTGACGCCCGAGAATCGCGCGCTGGTCGCCGAGGGCATCCAGCAGATGCGCGTGACGGCTCGTCCCGGCTACATCGCGCTTGCAGCGCTCGCCAAGGCCGATCTGACTACCATTACGGCGGACGGTCTATCGTTCTCGCTTATTCCCCGCTTAAACGCCGCCGGCCGCATGGCCGATCCAAAATTGGCGCTCGACCTGCTGCTTGCCCGTGATCCTATCGAGGCAAGCGCACTGGCAGCCGAGCTTGAGGAGATCAACCGCCAGCGTCGCGAGATCGAGGCGGAGCTCACGCGCGATGCCATGGCAAAGGTCGAGGAGACCTATGACGGCGGGCGCGCGATTGTCGTGGGCGGCGAAGGTTGGCACGAGGGCGTTAAGGGCATCGTGGCGAGCCGCCTTACCAACCGATATCACGTGCCGGCGCTGCTTTTCTCTATCGAGGACGGTATAGCACGTGGCTCGGGCCGCTCGGTAGGCAAGGTCAATCTGTTCGAAGCCGTCGAGCGCTGCTCCGACCTGCTGATTCGCCGCGGCGGACATGCCGGTGCGGTGGGCGTGACCATCGAGGCGTCTAAGCTCGATGAGTTTCGTCGACGTCTTTCCGCCGTGTTGTCCGAGCTTCCCGCCGAGGACTTTGAGGACACCGACGAGGTTGCCGCCACGGTCGACCTTTCCGAATTGAATATCGAGACCATCGAGCAGATTTCCCGCCTTGAGCCGTTTGGCCAGGGTAATAAGGTGCCGCTGTTGGCTGCCGAGGGCGTGACGATGTGTGATCGCGCCGTGGTGGGCAAAACCGGCGAGCACATGCGCTTTGTGGCGACCGATGGCGCCGCGAGTGTGCCGGCCATCATGTTTCGCGTGCCGCAGATCGACAGGCTTATCAATTGCGACAGCGCCGTCGACTTGGTGTTCGAGGCCGTTGCCGAGCATTGGCAGGGACGTGTGAAGCCCAAGCTCATGATCAAAGACGTCTTGGTGCGCGATGCCACGGCGCCCAATATCGACGATCCGGCATGTGAGCTTCGCCGCGGCGTACAGCCGGCGGACTCCGACCTGCGCCTGGAGTCGCGCAAGCGCGAGACGCTTGCCCAGCTTTCCTATACCGAGCTCACGCGCTCGCTCATTCACAGCTTTATCGGATCGAACCAGCCGCACCGCGCACAGGTCGAGGCGCTTGACGCCCTGGCCGACCACCAGAGCGTTTTGGCCGTTATGGGAACGGGTCGCGGCAAGTCTCTGATTTTCCATGTACATGCCGCACGCGAGGCGGTCCTTCGCGGGCGTGCGAGCATTTTTGTCTATCCGTTGCGCGCACTCGTTGCCGACCAGGCCTATCACCTTTCCTCGACGATGGCCGCGCTCGGCATTGGCGTTGGCGTGCTGACTGGCGAGACCGTGGAGGCGGCGCGCGATGACGTGTTTGCCGGCCTGGCTTCGGGCCGCACCGGCATCGTTCTCACGACGCCGGAGTTCCTGTCTATCCATCGCGATCGCTTTGCACGTTCTGGACGTATTGGCTTTGTCGTTATCGATGAGGCACACCATGCCGGTCTTGCCAAAGGCGGCGACCGGAGCGCATACCTCGACATGCCCGATATTCTCAAAGCCCTGGGCGACCCCGTTGTCATGGCGGCAACGGCTACCGCGACGGCCCCGGTCGTGGCGGAGCTTGCTCGTGTATTGCCGATTACTCGCACGGTGGTCGACGAGACGGTGCGCGAGAACCTGCAGCTCGAGGACGACCGCGACCTTGCGAGCCGCGAGAACCGTTTGGTGTCGATCGTGGCAACGGGGGAGAAGACCGTCATTTACGTCAATTCGCGCGACCAGTCCGTGGCGCTTGCCAAGACGTTGCGCAAACGCGTGCCCGACTGTGCGACCCATATCGCGTTCTATAACGCCGGGCTTGCGCGCTCCGATCGCCGCCGTGTTGAGGAAGCCTTTAGAGACGGAAGCCTCAGCTGCATCGTTTCAACTTCGGCCTTCGGTGAGGGCGTCAACCTGCCCGATATCCGCCATGTCGTGCTCTACCACATGCCGTTTGGTGCGATTGAGTTTAACCAGATGAGTGGCCGTGCCGGCCGCGATGGACAGCCCGCCGTGATTCACCTGCTCTATTCGTCGCGCGACGCTCGCATTAATGAGCGCCTGCTCGATTGTTACGCGCCCGAGCGCGATGAGCTTGTCACGCTCTATCGAGCGCTGCAGACCATGTGGCGCTCCAACCGTGGCAAGACGGGGGACGATTCATTCTGCGCAAGCGATATCGACATTGCGCAGATGTGCCTTGCAATCGACGCGCGCACGCCGGTCGATGAGCGCTCGGTGGAAAGCGGCCTGGGAATCTTCGAAGAACTCGGTTTCTGCCGCGTTTCGGGGTTTGACGATACGCGTCGCATCGCGATGGCCGAAAACCCCGGTCGCGTGCAATTAAGCAGGTCGATTCGCTATTTGGAGGGCTTGCGCTCGCGCATGGAGTTCTCGGCTTTCCGGAGTTGGGCGCTCGATTCGTGCGCTTCTGATATGCTAGCCAAAGTTAACCGCCCGATCGTACCGCGGGCCTAGGGGAAGGGGACCTCGATGGATGCCGCAGCCCGTACCGCCCATGATTCCACCCTCCAGCCTTTTTCGGAGATGGAGCACTATAAGCATGCCGATGAGCTGCCGCCCGAGATTATGGCGGACAGCTACGACAAGCTGGAGCGCCTGTGCCTCAAATATATGAATGAGGATGACTTCTCCAAGGTGGAGCAGGCCTACTGCTTTGCCGCCGAGAAGCACTGCAACCAAAAGCGCCGCTCGGGCGAGATGTACATTAACCATCCCGTCGAGGTTGCCATCATTTTGGCCGATCTTAAGATGGACTGCGACGTGGTGTGCGCCGCGTTGCTGCACGATACCGTCGAGGACACCGAGACCTCGCTTACCGATGTTTCCGGCCTGTTTGGCGATACGGTGGCCGAGCTCGTCGATGGCGTGACCAAGCTCACCAACATCGAAGTTGACAGCATGGACGAGAAACAGGCGCTTACGCTGCGAAAGATGTTCCTTGCCATGTCCAAGGACATTCGCGTCATCATCGTCAAGCTCGCCGACCGCCTGCATAACATGCGCACGCTTGCCGCCCTGCGCGAGGACCGCCGTCTGTTTAAGGCGCGCGAGACCATGGACGTATACGCGCCTCTGGCCGACCGCCTGGGCATGAGCTCTATCAAGTGGGAGCTCGAGGACCTGTCCTTCTTCTACTTGGAGCCCGATGCCTACCAGCGCATCGCGCGCATGGTAGCCGAGTCGCGCGAGGTTCGCGAGCGTTATTTGGCCGAGACCATCAAGACGCTCACCGATGAGCTCAATCGCATTGGTCTTGAGGACTTTCAAATTAACGGTCGTTCCAAGCACTATTGGTCCATCTATCAAAAGATGAAGCGCAAGGGCAAGGAGTTCTCCGAGATTTACGACCTGGTGGCGCTGCGCGTCATCACTCATTCGGTACGTGATTGCTATTCCACGCTTGGCGCCGTGCATACCTTGTGGCATCCCATGCCCGGTCGTTTTAAAGACTATATTGCCATGCCCAAGGTCAATAACTACCAGTCGCTTCACACGACGGTTATCGGTCCCACTGCCCGTCCGCTCGAGATTCAGATTCGAACTTACGAGATGCACGAGCAGGCAGAGTACGGCATCGCCGCCCACTGGTTGTACAAGAAGTCGGGCGGATCGTCTGCCTCCAAGACCAACGATGCGCAGCGTCTGGACGATCAGATTAACTGGCTCAAGCACTCACTCGACTGGGCGGCGTCTGACGAGATCACCGACGCCAAGGAATACCTGCACTCGCTGAAGGTCGACCTCTTCGATCAGGAGATCTTCGTCTTTACGCCCAAGGGCGAGGTCATGGCGCTTCGTGCCGGTTCTACACCGCTCGACTTTGCCTATGCCGTTCACACCGAGGTCGGAAACCACTGCGTCGGCGCCAAGATCAACGGTGCGGTGGCCCCGCTCACGCACGAGATCAAGACGGGCGATCGTGTCGAGATCCTGACCAACAAGAGCTCCAAGCCGTCGCGTGATTGGCTCAAGATCGTCAAGACGCCTTCCGCCAAGTCAAAGATCCGCCGTTACTTCGCCGCCGCGACCAAGGACGACGACGCTGCTGCCGGCCGCGATATATTGGCTAAGGACCTGCGCAAGCGCGGGTATGGCATCTCTACGCCGCGATCCACGCGTGCGCTCAACGCCGTGGCGGAGCAGTTTAACTTCAAGCAGCTCGAGGACCTGTTTGCAGCCGTTGGCGCGGGTAAGGTTGCCCCGCGCGCTGTGGGCAATAAGGTCGAGCAAATCTTGGACCCCAAGCCCGAGGAACAGCTCACCAAGGCCGAGGCTATCGCCGAGGTCGTAAAGCAGCCCGCTCGCGGCTCCAACCGCAAGCCGCAAAAGCGCGGTAAGAGCGCCAGTAACGGCATTATCGTCAAGGGCGAGAGCAACAGCGGCTTGCTGGTCCGTCTGGCTCATTGCTGCAACCCCGTGACGGGCGACGACATCGTCGGCTTCATCACGCGCGGTCGTGGCGTTTCGGTGCATCGCGCCAACTGCCCCAACGTCAAGGGCCTTATGGAACATCCCGAGCGCATGATTGACGTAGAGTGGGATGGTGCTGCCGATACGCTTTTCCAGGTCGAGATTGTGGTCGAGTGCCTGGACCGCATGGGTCTGCTCAAAGACGTCACCATCGCCATTGGCGATGCAGGCGGCAATATTCTTTCCGCCGCCACCTCGACTAACCGCGAGGGTATTGCAACCCTGCGCTTTATGGTCGAGATTTCGGATGCGAGCGGCCTGGATCCGCTACTGGCATCCATTAGCAGCGTCGACTCGGTCTATGACGCACGCCGTTTGATGCCTGGCGAGGGTGGGGCTCAGCTCAAGCGTCGCGTATAGGCGTAACGAGCGCGCGACAGTAATGATATTGGCTACGTTCGAGGCATCGATTGATGCCTCGACGCTTATAGAAGGAGGGCGCACGCATGGACGCTGCGGCTTTGGACTTAACCCCTCAGGGTACGGCTTCGATTGAGGCGCTTGTAAACGGCCCTATCCAGACCAACAGTTATGCCGTTATTTCGAGTGGTGAATGCTTGATTATCGACCCCGCTTGGGAAGGCGAAAGCCTCGTTGCGCATATCCGAGCCGAACGCCCTGATGTGCATGTGCTCGGCTCCGTTTGTACGCATGGTCATGCCGACCATGTTGGCGGTGTCGCTGGAGTTCGTGCCGCCGTTGGCGCTGACGCCCTGTACGAGCTGTGCGGCAAAGATGCGGCTGTGCCGCATGCGAATATCGAGGAGCAGCGAGCGATGTGGGGCATCGAGACGCCCGATCCAGGCGAGCCGACGCGGCTGCTTGCCGAGGGCGATACCATTGAGCTAGGCGACATTTGTCTGCAGGTTATCGAGGTGCCTGGGCATACGCCGGGCGGCATCGTTCTTTTCGCCGCAACAGAGCAGGGAAATATTGCTTTCGTGGGGGACACGCTCTTTCCCGGCGGGCACGGCCGCACCGATCTTTCTGGAGGAGACGAGGCGGCGATTCTGCGCTCGCTCTCCAAGCTCGCCCGGCTTCTCCCGCCCGATACCGTTTGCCTAACCGGCCATGGCGATTCGACCACCATGGAACGCGAGCGCATGCAGAACCCTTTCATGCAGGTGTAGCTTTATAGCCAGCTTCCAAAGCACGAGGAACGTCCAAACGTCAAGCTATTTTTCCCCAACGGGTCGATTCCGTAGGGCAAACGGTCAAAAAAAGTCTGTTTGGACGATATTCGTGAACAAACGAACGTTTATGCTCGGGTACACCGTGGTAAAATCTCAGGCGTTATCGGAGCAACCTTACAGGAGGTTTCTTTTATGCTCGTCAACGCAGCAGACATGCTCAAGAAGGCCGAGGCCGGCAAGTACGGTCTCGGTGCCTTCAACACCAACAACCTCGAGTGGACCCTGGCTATTCTCCAGGCCGCCGAGGAGGCCAAGTCTCCGCTGATCCTTCAGTGCACCGCTGGTGCCGCTAAGTGGATGGGCGGTTTCAAGGTCTGCGCCGACATGGTCAAGGCTGCCGTCGAGGCCACGGGCGTTACCGTTCCCGTCGCCCTTCACCTCGATCACGGTTCTTACGAGGACTGCTTCAAGTGCATCGAGGCCGGCTTCACGTCCATCATGTATGACGGCTCTCACGAGGAGACCTTCCAGCTTAACCTCGACCGCACCAAGGAGCTCGTTGAGCTTGCCCACTCCAAGGGCATGTCCATCGAGGCCGAGGTCGGCGGCATCGGCGGCACCGAGGACGGCGTGACCTCCAGCGGCGAGCTCGCTGATCCTGCTGAGTGCAAGCAGATCGCTGACCTGGGCGTCGACTTCCTCGCCTGCGGCATCGGCAACATCCACGGCGTGTACCCTGCCGACTGGGCTGGTCTGTCTTTCGAGCGTCTGGGCGAGATTAAGGCCCAGACCGGCGACCTGCCCCTCGTTCTGCACGGCGGCACCGGCATCCCCGAGGATCAGATCAAGAAGGCCATCTCCCTGGGCATTTCCAAGATCAACGTCAACACCGACCTGCAGCTCGTCTTCGCCAAGGGCGTCCGCGAGTACATCGAGGCTGGCAAGGATCAGCAGGGCAAGGGCTTCGACCCCCGCAAGCTCCTCAAGCCTGGTCGCGACAACATCGTTGCCCGCACCAAGGAGCTCATGGAGGAGTTTGGCTCCGTCAACAAGGCGTAAGTAGCGGTTTAACTTTCCCGCCGGAGGCCCCGTTTCCCCTACGCTGTTTCCCTCGCGCTCACCTGGCTTCGCCAGAAGTCGCGCGACGGAATCAGCTCCGGGGAAACGGGGCCTCCTTTGTTAACTCGCTACAGGGTTACTGGGCTGAATTCATTTTTAGAGGTACCGCTTATCGGTGTTGAGGGCTCCTTTATTGGGGCTTTCTTTTTTATCTCGCTACAATGGGCTTCAAGCGTTCTAGTGACTTGGAGTTTTGGTATGGCTGTTATTAATGTACTGCCTTCGGATGGGAAGGTTATTGACGAGGGTCCAGTTGGTTGCTCTGTTGATGTTTGCTGTGATGACTTTCGTCATCTCGATGTTGGACTGCCGCCCGAGATCCTTCGTCTTAAGGATGCCGGGTATTTGACGCAGGCTGTTGCTGCCTGCGATCGCCTTTTGGAGCAGAACCCTGAGCCTTCGCTGGCTGCTTGTGTTCGTGCGGAGCGGTATCGCATGCTCGAGACGCCGCTTCATTTTTCGGCGTCGCGTGATCGGGCCATTGCGATGATTCGCGAGGAGTGGCCTGAGTTTACCGAAGAGCAGTTCGATGACCTGATTAATCGCAATCGTATTGACTGGCGCTTTATCGATGGCGAGCTGTTTGTTCTCGACAACTTCCTCGATTCGCTTCGCGTGTACCCCAAGGAGGTTCCGGGCCTGCGTCCCGATTCTACGGACGGCATAGCGCTGCGTAACCAGATGCTCAGGGAGATGGAGTCGCAAAACGGGTTGACTCGCGTCATCACGCTTAAGGCATCTGTGTCTGTACCCGGGGCTCTGGAGGGAGAGGCTGTTCGCGCGTGGCTACCCGTTGCCGCCGCCTGTCGTCAACAGTCTCATATCGAGGTTCTCGATATGACATCGGAGGGTACTGTTGCCTCTGAAAACGTTTCGGCTCGTACTGCCTCTTGGACATCTTCGACTGAACATTCATTCTCGGTGACCTATCGCTATCACATCGATGCCGTCTATTGCGATATCTACGGTGGTGCGCTCCCATTGCATGCGTGCATGGACACGCCGCTGCCCGAGGACACTTCCGAGGACCGTCCGCACATTGCGTTTACGCCGTACCTGCGACAGCTGACGGAGCGTGTTATTCACGGGCTCGAGGATCAGCTCGACCGCGCTCGTGCTATCTATGATTACCTGACACAGCATATCGACTATCGCTATCAGCCACCGTACCTGCTTTTGGGATCTATTGCCGATGACTGTGCACACTCGCTCCGCGGCGATTGTGGCGTTATGGCGCTCACGTTTATCACCATGTGCCGCATTGCGGGCGTTCCTGCCCGTTGGCAGAGCGGCCTGTATGTTGCGCCCGATTCGGTGGGGCCGCACGATTGGGCTGAGTTCTATACGCCACAGACCGGTTGGCTTAACGCCGACGTATCGTTTGGTTCCTCGGCACGCAGGATGGGGGAGGAGTGGCGTCGTCGTCACTACTTTGGCAATCTCGACCCGTGGCGCATGGTGACCAACAATCGATTCCAGGCTGAATTTGTGCCTGCTTTCGATGGCATGCGCGATGATCCCTATGACAACCAGATGGGCGAAGCCTCGGTCGACGGTCGCGGGTGCCGCCGGCGCGAGATGCTCCGCTCGGTCGAACTTATCGAAATGCTCGAAGTACCATTTTCGGACTAATCAACAGAAAGCTGTGATAAACTAACTCACGCATTACGTGCCCGAGTGGCGGAATTGGCAGACGCAGTGGACTCAAAATCCACCGTTGGCAACAACGTGCGAGTTCGAGTCTCGCCTCGGGCACCATACATGCAAGTGAGCGTTCAAGGGGGTCAAGGCCCCCTTTTTTCTGCCGAACTCGCGTGAGCGCGCGGAGCGTTAAGCAAACAGGCCTGTGGCCTGTTTGTAGCGGAGCGTGGCGAGGGCGCCATATGCCCGAAGCCCGGGGCTTCGCGAAGCGAAGGCCCTTCGAGTCTCGCCTCGGGCACCATACATGCATCTGCGCTTCAAGGGGGTCAAGACCTCCTTTTTCGTGTACGTAATGTGATAACGCGCTGTACGTGTTATTATTCGCAAGGCGTTGTTCCCGCAATGCCCTAAAGAGGAACCCGAGGGCTCCCACCTTTTGGCGCCAATGAGCAGCTGACTGGTCATACAACTTAGATTCCCTTCCTCAAATTGAGGATGTCTATGTGTACGACCTGGTTGCTGAAAAGCGCCGGGTTATTTTTTTATGAATGGAGGTAGGGAAAATAGCTAAGTCTGATGACACCCGCATCAACGACGAGATCACTGCATCTTCGTGCCGTTTGATTGGCGTCGATGGCTCTCAGCTCGGCCTGTTCGCCATCCGCGATGCCCAGCGCGTCGCCGACGATCAGGGTCTCGACCTGGTCGAGATCGCTCCCAACGCGGAGCCGCCGGTCTGCAAGGTCATGGACTACGGTAAGTTCAAGTACCAGCAGGCCATGAAGGCCAAAGCTGCTCGTAAGAACCAGTCCAAGGTCGAGGTCAAGGAAATGAAGTTCCGACCCAAGATCGACGTTGGCGATTACGAGACCAAGAAGGGCCACGTTCTGCGCTTCCTCAAGAAGGGCGCACGCGTTAAGATCACCATCATGTTCCGCGGCCGTGAGATGGCTCACCCGGAGCAGGGCCTTAACGTTCTCGAGCGCCTCGCCGAGGATCTCAAGCCTTACGCTACGGTCGAGTCCAAGCCTAAGATGGAAGGCCGTAACATGCTTATGCTGCTCGCCCCGATTAAGGGCGCCTTTGATGAGGATAAAGCGGCAAGCGATACCAAGTAACTAGTGTTCTGTAACCGATTAAGGAGTATTTCATGCCTAAGATGAAGTCCCACAGCGGCACCAAGAAGCGTTTCCGCAAGACTGGTACCGGCAAGCTTATGCGCGCCAAGGCTTTCAAGAGCCACATCCTGAGCAAGAAGTCCACCAAGCGTAAGCGTGGCTTCCGTCAGGAGACCGAGATCGCCGCTGCCGACCGCAAGGTCATCAAGTCGCGTCTCGCCTAAGTTCGCGTTCCCGTTTTTTGTTTAACCGTCTAGGAGTTGATAGAACATGGCACGTATTAAGCGCGCTGTTGCCGCCAAGAAGAAGCGCCGTACCGTTATGCACCGTGCGAAGGGTTACTACGGTGCCGCTTCGCGTACTTACAAGCATGCTAAAGAGCAGGTCCAGCACTCCCTGCAGTATCAGTATCGTGATCGCCGCAACAAGAAGCGCGAGATCCGCTCTCTCTGGATCACCCGTATCAACGCCGCCGCTCGCCTGAACGACATTTCTTATTCTCAGTTCATGCACGGCCTGAAGGTTGCCGGTATCGAGCTCGACCGCAAGGTCCTGGCCCAGATGGCTTACGAGGACATCGAGTCCTTCAACGAGCTGGCTGCCATCGCCAAGAAGGCTCTCGAGGCCTAATAGATTCTCTTGAATCGCTAGGGGAGTGTCGCGTTGTACGCGGCGCTCCCTCTTTTTATCTAAAACGCGGTTTACATTGCTAAAAGCGCGGGTAGATTAATCCTTAAAGGTGACCGATCTCTATATATTCCTGAACCAAAGGGTCATCATCTGATACGTGCGGTCTTGCTGCACTTGACTTTCTACTTCCTATATAGAAAGCCATATATTGTGTAGGACTTGTGAAGAGTGGAATTGACGTCCCACAGGGCTTCGCAGTCTGGCAATATATCTCCTTGCCGCGCGGCCCGGTGGAACCGGATGAGCCGCGGGGCGTGCACCTTGAGAACCGGATACTGCGAGGATGGACACATTCAGTGTCGCATCCGGGCAGACAT